>JBEKCS010000015.1:0-61059 GCA_050014755.1 Acidimicrobiales bacterium | reverse complement strand
AGACCTGGGCGTGCCCGAGGTGGGCCGAGTCGTAGGGCGTGATCCCGCACGAGTACAGCGTGACCAGCTCGCCGGGCTCGAACGGTACGACCCGCTGTCGGGCCGTGTCGTAGAGATGGATCACCGTGGAACGACCCGACAGCTCATGACCTGGGAAAGCCGGCCAACTGCACCGCGGCATGCACCTTGTGGCGGATGTTCACCGTGATGAGGACGGCGGTGAACGCCTCGATGGCGGCGGCCTGGGACAGGCTCCCGGCGTCGATCCCACGCAGCCCCTCGATCCGGTCGACCAGCGCAACCGTGGCCTCGGATGCATCGCGGTGGTCCGAACACACCAGGACGTCGGCCATCAGTGGCACGTCCAGCTGCTCCATCTCGGAGGCGGGCAGGTGGTGGAACGAGGCCGACACCAACGACCGGGGGAGCGCCGCCTGGAGGGCGGCGGCCACCGAGCCCCGTGGCGGCATCAGGGCGAGGAACTCCCGTCCCTCCTTGACCAGCGCGTTGGCCATCGACACCACCACCTTGCCGGCCAGTGCGTCGGCCAGCGGCTTGACCGTGGCCACGGCACCGTCCCACGGGGTGGCCATGACGACCACCTCGGCCCCGGCACAGTCCTCGTTCGACGCGCCGGTGACGGCGAGCGGACGGTCGGGCCACGCCTCGATCAGACCGGCGGCCACCCCGGCGGCCCGGTCGGCGTCCCGCGACCCCAGGACGACCTGGTCTCCCGCGGCCGCCAGGCGCACAGCCAGGCCCCGCCCGGCCGGGCCGGTTCCCCCCAGAATTCCGATTCGCATGGCCACCACCCTTGCACACCAGCCTCTGCCCCCCACACTCCGAACGGCCCGATGGAGGTCCTGTGCCGGGTACGGCAGTACCCTTTCGGCGCATGGGACTACTCGACGCCAAGCGCATCCTCGTCACCGGCGTACTGACCGATGCCTCGCTGGCGTTCGCGGTGGCCCGCGCCGCGCAGCGCGAGGGGGCCGAGGTGGTCCTCAGCGGGGCCGGACGGGGCCTGTCCCTCACCCGACGCACGTCCCGCAAGCTGCCGGTCGAGGCCGACGTGCTGGAGATCGACGTCACCGACCCCGCCCAGGTGGACGCGGCCGCCGCCCAGCTCGCCGACCGATGGGACCGGCTCGACGGTCTGGTGCACGCCATCGGGTATGCACCGCCCGAGTGCCTCGGGGGTGACATCTTCCGGGCCGACTGGGAGCAGGTGCAGGTCGCCCTCCACGTGTCCGCCTATTCGCTCAAGGCACTGGTCGGGGCCTTCCGACCGATGCTGGCGGCCGCCGGCACCGACGGGCGGCCCGGGGCCTCGGTCGTGGGGCTCGACTTCGACGCCACCGTGGCCTGGCCGGCCTACGACTGGATGGGCGTGTCGAAGGCCGCCCTCGAGTCGCTGGCCCGCTATCTGGCCCGGGATCTCGGCTCCGACCGGGTCCGGGTCAACCTGGTGGCAGCCGGTCCGGTCAAGACGATGGCGGCCAAGTCGATCCCCGGGTTCGCCGCCTTCGAGGACACCTGGGCCGAGCGTGCACCGCTCGGCTGGGACGTCCTCGACGCCGACGTGGTGGCGAAGGCCTGCCTGGCGCTCCTTTCCGACCTGCTCCCCATGACCACCGGCGAGATCCTCCACGTCGACGGCGGCGTCCACGCCGTGGGCGCCTGACCCCGCTGCCCCGACCGCACCGAACCCATCCCCGGAGGCACCATGCCCACCCCCGACGAGCTCCGAGCCACCATCGCCACCTATGTGGCCACGGTCAACGCACGCGATCCACAGGACATCGCCGCCCTGTTCGCGGTGGACGCCGTACAGGCCGACCCGGCCTCCCAACCCCCCAACATCGGGCGTGAGGCCATCGCCGCGTTCTTCGAAGGTGGCATCGCCGCCAGCCAGGACTGGTCGTTCGAGGCCACGGGCGTCCACACCTGCGCCTCCACCGTGGCCTTCGACTTCCGGATCACCGTGGAGTTGGGCGAAGGTTCGATGGTGATCTCCGGCATCGAGGTCTTCGACGTCGGCGAGGACGGTCTCCTGGTGTCGGCCCATGCCTACTGGGACGACGCCGACGTCTCCTTCGCCTGAGTGGCGCGGTTGACCGTGCGCCCTGGCTACCGACCCTCCCGCCACCCGACTCTGCGCCCTGACCGACCCGAGGAGTCCCTGTGACCGACGCCGCCATTTCGATCCAGAATCTGGTGCACCGCTACGCCGAACTCATCGACCTCGGCGACTTCGACGGACTCGGCGACCTGCTCGACCGTGCCGACATCGGTGCCGCGGACAGCCCCGGATCCCTGACCGGCCACGACGCCGTGGTGGCCATGTTCACCTCGACGACCCGCCGCTACCCGGACGGCACACCCCGGACCAAGCACGTCACCACCAACCTGATCGTCGAGGCCGACGAGGAGGCCGGCACCGGCACCTGCCGGTCCTACTTCACCGTCCTCCAGCAGGTGGAAGGGCAGCCGCTGCAGCCGGTCATCGCCGGTCGGTACCACGACCGCTTCGCGCGCGACGACGGCACGTGGCGCTTCGCCGAGCGCCGGTTCTTCATCGACCTGGTCGGTGACCTCAGCCACCACCTGCTGACAGCGCTGCCCGACGCCTGAGCAGCCGACCGGCCCGGGCCGCGGCGGTTGGCGGGTTGCGGCGGGTCGCGCCGGGTACCGGCCCGTGGCCGCCAGCCTTGACCCGTTCGACCGCGTCCCCCTACGTTCGGTCCCACCGCCGCCGGGTCACAATCCCCGGAGCGGACGATCAGGGGGAGAACCGATGGGACGACTGGACGGCACTGTCGCCGTGGTGACCGGAGGGGCGTCCGGCATCGGGGCGGCCACCGCCGAGCGGCTGGCGGCCGAGGGTGCGGCCGTCGCCACCTTCGACATCTCCGAGGGCGTCGACTACGTCCTCGACGTTCGCGACGAGCCGGCGGTCCGCGACGCGTTCGCCGACGTGGTGGCCACACGCGGCCGCCTCGACTCGGTGGTGCACTGTGCCGGGGTCGCCGGAGGCGGACCGGTGCACCTGCTCGATGCCGACGAGTGGGACCGGGTGGTCGACGTCAACATGAAGGGCACCTTCCTGGTCGACAAGTACGCATCGGTGCACATGCTGGCCCAGGGCAGCGGTTCGATCGTCAACATCGCCAGCATCGAGGGGATCGAGGGCACCGAGGGCGGGAGCGCCTACAACGCCTCCAAGGGCGGCGTGGTCATGCTGACCAAGAGCATGGCCATCGACTACGGACGCCGCGGAATCCGGGTCAATTGCATCTGCCCGGGCGCGATCGACACACCGCTCCTGCGCGACGTCACCGAGGCCGACGGGCTCGAGCTCTACCGCGAGCGCCTGCGGGACGAGCACCTCCTCGGCCGCTTCGGTCGTCCCGAGGAGATCGCCGCGGCCGCCGCCTTCCTGGCGTCGGAGGACGCCTCGTTCATCACCGGCCACGCTCTCGTTGTCGACGGTGGGTTCACCGCCGGGCTCCGGGTGGGCCTCCTCGAGCAGATCGGAATGATGTGACCGTCCAGACACGTTCCCCGGTCGACGCAGCTCGGTCCCTGCGCGACCTGACGGCCGAGGAGGCCGACGCGTGCGAGCGGGAGCGCACCCTGACGCCGCGCACGGTCGACGCCCTGTGGGACAGCGGGCTCATGCAGCTGTTCAACCCGGCCGAGGCCGGCGGTTCCGAGCCGACCTTCGCCGAGATGATCGAGACCTGGATCGAACTGGCCTGGCAGGACGGATCGCTCGGCTGGATCGGCATTGCCAACTTCCCCTCGGCCGCCGCCTGCGCCGCCTACCTCCCCCCCGACGGATTCGCCGAGGTATTCACGGAACACGCCAACCGGGTGACCATGGGCGGGCAGTTCTTCCCGAATGGATTGGGCGAGACGGTCGACGGCGGCTACCGGGTGTCGGGGGCGTGGAACTTCGGCTCCGGCACCGGCCACTCCGAGTACGTGGCGGCAGGATTCATCCCCACCACCGGTGGGGAGATGGTGGTCGGCGGCGACGGGATCCCGCCGTTGCTGGTGGCCGTCATCCCGCGTGACGAGATCGTCTTCACCGACGGGTGGCACGTGCAGGGCCTCAAGGGCACCGGGAGCTACGACTACAACGTCACCGACCTGTTCGTCCCGGACACCCGCACGTACGAGCTGTTCACCCGCACACCGCTGCGCGGCTCGTCGGCCGCGTTCCGGATGGGCCTGATCCCGATCACCGCCGCAGGACACGCCTCCTGGGCTCTGGGGGTGGCGAAGAGCACGCTCGACGACGTGAGCGAACTGGCCATGACCAAGGTCCGGATGGGCGACGACGGGGCGCTGGCCAACCGGGCGACGTTCCAACGCGGTCTCGCCCACCACACCGCCATGTGGAGGGCGGCACGGCTCCTGGTCCTCGACACCTTCGCCGGAGCAGAGCACACGGTCGGGGGCGGCGGCGAACTCACCCCGACGATGCGGGCCGACCTTCGAGTGGCCGCCACCTTCGCCACCGAGGCCAGCCGCGAGGTCGTCCAGTGGGCCCACCTGGCCGCCGGTACTTCGGCCATCCGGGAGGGCACGCGGCTCGAGCGGGCATTCCGCGATCTCTACACCGGCACCCAGCACGTCTTCATCGGCGAGAAGACCTACACCGACGCGTCCCGCATCTACCTCGGACTCACCGAGGACCAGTTCGGGTTCTGACGGACCGGGTCGCGGGTCACAGCTGCAGGGACTTCACCTCGAGGAACTCCTCGAGGCCGAAGGAGCCGAACTCGCGGCCGTTGCCCGACTGCTTGTAGCCACCGAAGGGTGCCATCGGGTTGAATCCGCCGCCGTTGACCTCCACCTGGCCGGTGCGCAGCCTGCGGGCCACCGCCTTGGCGTGCTCGGCGTCCCCCGACCAGACGCCGCCGGCCAGTCCGTAGTCGGTGTCGTTGGCGATCTCGACGGCCTCGTCCTCGGTGTCGTAGGGGATGATCACGAGCACCGGCCCGAAGATCTCCTCGCGGGCGATGGTCATGTCCCGGGTCACGTCCGAGAAGACGGTCGGTGCCACGAAGTACCCCGTGTCGAGACCCTCGGGGGGCTCGGTCCCGCCGACCACCAGCCGGGCACCCTCGCCGACGCCCTTGTCGATGTAGCTGCGCACCCGGTCGCGCTGGGTGGCCGACACAAGCGGGCCGATGCGGCTGGACGCGTCGAACGGGTCCCCCGGGGCGTACGTCTCGGCCGCGGTACGGGCCAACTCCTCCACCTCGGACAACTTGTCCCGCGGCACCAGCATCCGGGTCAGTGCGCTGCACGTCTGGCCCGAATTGAGGAAGCACTTGCCCACGCCGTCGGGGACGGCGCTCGCCAGGTCGGCGTCGGGCAGGATCACGTTGGCCGACTTGCCGCCGAGCTCCAGTGCCACCCGCTTGACGGTCCCCGCAGCCACTTCGCTCACCCGCTTGCCGGCCCTCGTCGACCCGGTGAACGAGACCATGTCCACGTCCGGGTGGGCGGCGATGGCCTCGCCGACGACCGGCCCGTAGCCGGTCACCAGGTTGAACACCCCGGCGGGCACGCCGACGGCGTCGAAGATGTCGGCCAGGACGAACGCATTCAGAGGAGCCACTTCGCTCGGCTTGACCACCACCGTGCATCCGGCGGCGAGTGCCGGGGCCACCTTGGCGGCGATCTGGTGCAGCGGGTAGTTCCACGGGGTGATGCAGCCGACCACGCCGATGGGCTCGCGGACGACGAGCGAATTGCCCACCGTCTGCTCCCAGGTGAAGTCGGCGGCGACCTGGGCGGCCGTGGCGAACGAGTTGATCGGGAGACCGACCTGGACCAGCTGGGACAGCACGAGCGGCATGCCGACCTCGTGGGTGATCAGGTCGGCCAGCGGCTCCAGTTGCGCGCCCAGAGCCTCGGCCACCTTGGTCAGCAGTGCGGTCCGCTCCGCCACGGGCCGTGCCGACCAGGCCGGGAAGGCGGCCTTGGCGGCCGCGACCGCCCGGTCGACGTCCTCGGTCGTGCCCTCGGGGACGGTCCCCATGACCGCCTCGGTGGTCGAGTCGATGACGTCGATGGTGCCGGATCCGGTCGAGGGGACCCACGCCCCGTCGATGTAGAGCGAGTCGCGGGCGGTCTCGTGCGTAGCCATGGTGCTCCCTTTAAGGTGAGGTTTGCGGAGGACACGACCACTGTACGCGCGACGTCCCTGCGGTGCCCGGGCTCGTGGCGGGGTCCGGTAGGCGTGTAGGCGTGTCTCCGGCACGGTGCCCACGGCACGGTGCCCACAGGTCGGGATCCACAGGAGCAAGAGGTCGGTACTTAATTTTTTCCGAGTGTACGCACATTGTGCGCATATCCCGGAACGGTCGTGTCCCCGACGCCGGGGCCCGAACCGGGTGCCGCGGATTGCATAACGCTTCCGATATATGTACATTCGCTCCGTCGATCGAATGACGGAGCAGGGGGCGATGGCCAGGACCCAGGGGGAGCGCAAGGCGGAGACCCGGTCGAGGCTGCTCGGCGCGGCCGCCGAACTGTTCGCCGCCCAGGGCGTCGACGCCGTGTCCGTGGACGCCGTGGCCGAAGCGGCCGGACGAACCTCGGGTGCCGTCTACGCCCACTTCGGCTCCAAGCAGGGCCTCCTGCTCGCCCTCCTCGACGCCTGGAAGGACTCGGTGCTGACCGTCCTGCTGGCCGAGGTCGCCGTGACCGACTCCCCCGCCGGCCAACTCGGCGCAGTGTGGGCCAACCTGACCGACACCTCGGACCGCGACTCGTCGGGCTGGCCACTCCTCGAGCACGAACTGTGGCTTCGGGCCGCCCGCGACCCCGAGGTCGCCGACGTCATCCGGGTACGCAACGCCGAGGCCCTCCGCTACAGCGCCCGTCGGATCGACGGCTGGACCGCCTCGGTCGGCGCCGAGCCGGCCGCCGGGCCCGAGGAGCTGGCCGTCCTGGTCAAGGCGCTACTGACCGGTCTGGCCATGCAGAAGCGCCTCGATCCCGACTCGGTCCCGGACGACCTGGCCCTACGAGGGCTCGCCGCCCTGGTCGGTCTTCCCGCCGGCGCACTCGGACGCACCACTGCGTCGACCACTGACCACGACAACGAACAACCACCCAACGCACAGGAGACGACCCATGCACACTGAGATCTGCGACCGCCTCGGCATCGAATTCCCCATCTTCGCCTTCACCCACTGCCGCGACGTGGTGGCTGCCGTCACCAACGCCGGCGGTATCGGCGTGCTGGGCGCCATCGGCTTCACCCCCGACCAGCTGGAGGTGGAGCTGACCTGGATCGACGAGCACGTGGGTGACAAGCCCTACGGCGTGGACATCGTGATCCCGGCCAAGTACGAGGGCATGGACGAGATGGACCCCGACAAGCTCGAGGCCCAGATCCGGGGGCTCGTACCGCCCCAGCACAAGGAGTTCGCCATGAAGATCCTGGCCGATCACGGCGTGCCGGAGATCCCCGAGGACGAGCGGACCTCCAACGGCATGATCGGATGGACTGCGGCCCACGCCGCCGGCCTGATCGACGTCGCCCTCCGGCACCCCAACGTCAAGCTCATCGCCAACGCCCTCGGCACCCCGCCCCCCGATGTCGTGGAGAAGGTCCAGGGGGCCGGCCTGATGATCGGCGCCCTGGCCGGGTCGGTCAAGCACGCCCTCAACCACAAGGCGGCCGGTTTGGACTTCATCGTCTGCCAAGGGTCCGAGGGCGGCGGCCACACCGGCGACGTCGGCAGCATCGTGCTGTGGCCCGAGGTGATCGACGCGGTGTCCCCCATTCCGGTCCTGGCCGCCGGCGGCGTCGGGAGCGGCCGTCAGATGGCCGCCGCCCTGGCCCTCGGCGCCCAGGGTGTCTGGTCGGGCACCTTGTGGCTGACCGTCGAAGAGGCCGACATCCCGCCCAAGCAGATGGAGACCTACCTGGCCGCCACCAGCCGGGACACCGTCCGCTCCCGGTCCTTCACCGGGAAGCCCTGCCGGATGCTGCGCAACGACTGGACCGACGCCTGGGAGGCCGAGGACACTCCGGACCCCCTCCCCATGCCCCTGCAGATGATGGTGGCCATCGAAGCCGTGTCACGGGGGCACCGCTACCCCGAGCAGGCACGTGACGTGAACTTCAACCCGTGCGGCCAGGTCATCGGCCGGGCCACCACGGTGCGCAAGGCCAAGGACGTCGTCTTCTCCATGGTCGAGGAGTTCCTCGAGGCCACCGAGCGCCTCCAGGCCGAAGTCACCGTCTGACCGGCCAGGCGCCCTCGAACATCCTGGCCATCGGGGGTGCCTGGTTACACTCTGCCGATGGCGCCCGTCCTCAGTCTGAGTGAGCTGCGCACCGAATTCCACATGCGCTCCGGCTCCGTGGTGGCGGTGGACGGAGTCTCCTTCGACGTAGAACAGGGCGAATCCGTGGGCGTCGTCGGTGAGTCCGGCTGCGGCAAGAGCACCACGGGGCTGTCCATCATGCGCCTGTTGCCCAACAACGGGCATCTCACCGGCGGGTCGGTCACCCTCCTCGGGCGTGACCTGGCCGGACTCGACGAGAGGGAGATGCGCAGGGTCCGGGGCGACGAGGTCGCCCTCATCCCCCAGGACCCGATGACCTCGCTCAACCCGACGATGACCGTCGGGCGCCAGATCTCCGAAGGGGTTCTCCTCCATCGCGACGTGAGCCGCGCCGAGGCACGGGCTCGGGCCCTCGAGGTGCTCCGCCAGGTGGAGATGCCCCAGCCGGAGGAGCGGCTCGACCAGTTCCCCCACGAGCTCTCCGGTGGTCTACGCCAGCGGGTGATGATCGCCATGGCCCTGGCCTGCGAGCCGAAGCTGCTCATCGCCGACGAGCCAACCACGGCCCTCGACGTCACCATCCAGGCCCAGATCCTCGACCTCATCGACGAACTCCGCAAACGCCTCTCGATGGCGGTGCTGCTGATCACCCACGACATGGGTGTGATCGCCGGGCGCACCGACCGGGTCGTGGTGATGTACGCCGGAAAGGTGGCCGAGGAGGCCGAGACGGGCGAACTGTTCGGGCGAATCCGCCACCCCTACTCCCAGGCGCTCCTCGCTTCGGTACCAAAGATCGACCAGAGCAGGGATGAGCGCCTGCTGTCGATCGCGGGCCTCCCCCCCGACCTGTCGAAGACTATCGTCGGGTGCCGGTTCGCACCCCGGTGCCAGTTCGCCAGAGACGACTGCCGGACCGAGGAGCCCGCCCTCGGCGAGGACGCGACCACCGGTGATCACCCCCACCGGTTCGCCTGCTTCCATCCGGTCGACCCCGACGTCGAGGTCGCTCCAGTCGGAGGGGCGGCCGTTGCCGCTCCGGCCGCTACCGACGCTGTGCTCATGGACGACGGCGCCCCCGACCACATCCTCGAGGTCACCAACCTGGTGAAGGAGTTCCCGGTCATGGCCGGCGGCGTGTTCCGCCACCAGGTCGGCTCGGTCAAGGCGGTGTCGGATGTGACCTTCGCGATCCGCCGGGGCGAGACCTTCGGACTGGTCGGTGAGTCCGGCTGCGGGAAGACCACCATCGGCCGGCTGCTGGTCGCCCTCGACCGGGCGAACTCCGGTTCGATCCGCTTCGACGAGGTCGAGATCTCGCGGATGGGCGGGCGAACCCTGCAGGGGCGCCGGCGCGACCTGCAGCTCATGTTCCAGGACCCGTACGCGTCGCTCGACCCTCGCATGCGGGTGGGCACCATCATCCGCGAACCACTGAAGGTCAATAAGGTCGGTTCGGGATCCGAGCAGGTCGAAAAGGTCCGCTCCCTCCTCGACGAGGTCGGTCTCAGCCGGTCCTCCGTTGACCGCTATCCGCATGAGTTCTCCGGTGGCCAGCGCCAGCGAATCGGGCTGGCCAGGGCCCTCGCCCTCGACCCCAAGGTGATCGTCGCCGACGAGCCGGTCTCCGCCCTCGACGTGTCGATCCAGGCGCAAATCCTCAACCTCATGAAGGATCTTCAGGCGCGCCATGGCCTCACCTACCTGATGATCTCCCACGATTTGGCGGTGGTCCGCTATATGGCGGACACGATCGGCGTGATGTACCTCGGCAAGCTAGTCGAGCTCGGGCCGGCCCACGCCGTCTACGAGCGCTCGGCCCACCACTACACACTCGGACTCCTCAATGCGGTGCCGGTGGCTGACGTCGGTGCTGCCCGGGCCATGGCGGCCGGCAGGGTGCGGGTGAAAGGCGAGCTCCCGTCGGCCATGTCGCCACCGGCCGGCTGCCGGTTCAACACCCGGTGCCCGGCTGCCCAGCCGGTGTGCCGGGAGCAGGAGCCACCGCTGAAGGAGTTCGGTGCCGGCCACCTGGCGGCCTGCCACTTCCCCCTGCAGACCCCGGTCGCTCTGTCCGCCACCCGCGGGACTTCCGGAGCCGGCTGACCCGCCACCCGCTCGGTCAGCGGCGCTGCAGCCGGACCTCGAGCGAGTCTCGCAGGGCATCGCCCACGTAGTTGAAGGCGATGACCACTAGGACGATGCACAGCCCGACCGGATAGATCTGCCACCAGTAGCCGTTGGCTGCGGCGTCGACACCGTTGGAGAGCATCGTGCCCCAGTCGGTCTGGGGAGCGGGGACGCCGAGACCGAGGAATCCGAGGGCCGCCAGAAGGAGGATCGAGTCGGCCACCTGGAAGGTGGCGAACACCACGATCGTCCCGACCGCGTTCGGAATGATGTGCCGGTTGATGATCCGATTGCGGGTACCGCCCATCACCCGCACGGCCTGGACGTACTCGCGGGTGCGCAATGACAGCGTCTCCCCGCGGATGAGTCGTGCCGGAACCAGCCAGCTCACGAAGGCGATCACCACGATGAGCAGTACCTCGGACTGGTGGTAGATGGTCACCAGGGCGATGAGCAAGAACAGGACGGGGATCGACAGGAGGACGTCCACGATGCGCATGAGGATGGCGTCGAACCACCCGCCGAAGAACCCGGAGACGGCACCGTACAACGTCCCGAACACGGTCGCCACGAACGCGGAGGCTAGGCCGACGATCAGCGAGGCCTGGCCACCGAACATCAGCCGGCCGAGGATGTCGAAGCCGGACTCGTCGGTTCCGAGCGGGTGGCCGTGGCCGGGCGGTGCGCTCTGCGTCGAGTTCTGCAGCGCCAGCTGGGTGTTCGTCTGGTTGGTGACATAGAGGTGTGGTCCGACGAAGCAGAACAGGATCATCAGGATGATGACCCCGAGGCCAACCACTGCCAGCTTGTTCTCGGCGAAGACCCGGCCGATCTGGCGGAGGTTGCCTCCGGTTGACGATACCTCGCCCCCCTCGGGCAGCAGACCCTCGATGTCGTCCATCTCCCCGACCCGCATGATCTCTCCCCCGCCGATGGGCAGGGACACCTCGGATTCGTAGTCGTTGAACACCGGGTCGAACCGGTCGTCCCGTGGTTCGGTCACGTCACTCACCTCCCAGGCGAATGCGCGGATCGGCCACCGCGTAGAGGATGTCGGCCAGCAATGAGCCGATGACCGTGGCGATGGTGATCACCAGTGTGGTCCCGAGCACGACCGGGATGTCGTCGTTGAAGGCCGACTGCACGGTCAGCAGCCCCATGCCCGGGTAGTTGAACACGTTCTCGACGATGAGCGCACCGCTCACGATGGCGGGCAGCGACAGGCCGAGCAGGGTGAGGAGCGGGATGAGGGCGTTGCGGAGGGCGTGTCCGTAGAGGACCCGCCGGTTGCTGGCCCCCTTGGCCCGGGCCGTGCGGATGTAGTCCTCGGCCATGGCGTCCATCATCGACGATCGCATATACCTGCTGAACGAGGCGATGCTTGTCGCGCACAATGTCACGATGGGAAGCACGAACGCCCTCGGATCGGTGAACACCGCCCACGCCGACGCGTCTGACGGCGGAGACACCGGGAACCACTTGAGGTCGAACGAGAAGTAGATGATCAGCAGGGTCCCGACAAGGAAGGCGGGCATGGCGTAGAAGAAGAAGGAACCTCCGGTGATGGCGTAGTCGACCACAGTGTTGCGGCGAACGACCTGGAGAATCCCGATCGGGACGGCCACGACCAGAGCCAGGACGACCGAGGCGGTAACCAGGGTGAGGGTCTTGGGAAGGCGTTCCATGATCACCTGGGTGACGCCCTGGTTGTACTTGTAGGAGTACCCCAGGTCGAAGTGGGCGAAGATGCCTTCGATGTACTGCCAGAACTGGTCCCAGATCGGGAGATTCAGGCCGTTTCGACGGTTGAATTCGGCGATGGTTCGCTGGGTCGCCTTGACCCCGAGGACTGCCTTGGCCTCACCGCCCGGGATCAGTCGGGCCATGAAGAAGGTCAGGAGGATCACCCCGAGGATGACGACGAGCGCCTGCCCGATCCGTCGGATGATGTACCCGGTCATTGCCCCTCAGTCATCGAGACGTGCCCCCGAGTGGGAGAGCCCCCGGCCCGGATCCACTCCGAAGCCGAGGGCTCTGCTCCACCGATGAACGTGCGGTCGTCACGACGGGCGCCTTGCGTCCGTCGCCTCCACATCAGCCGTTGAACCGCCAGTTCTCCGGGTTGATGGTCCAGGTGGGACTCTGCGGGTTGACACCGCTCAGACCGTTGGCGATCTCCGTCAAGGTGCTCGCCGGATTGGGCTGGAAGACGACCGGAAGCTGCTCGGCCAAGTAGTTCTCGTACTGGGTGAGCGGCACCTGGGTCACATTGGTGGCCTTGATGTTGGCATCGTTCGTCGGGTCCGAGAAACTTCCCGAGTTGGAACCGGCGCCGGTCTGGAAGATCTCCTCACCTGACGGGTAGTAGTCCGGCGAGAAGATCCAGCCCGCTCCCCAGTTGGCCAGCTGCCACGTGCACGACGACCCCGAACACGGGATCGCGTTACCGATCACCGTATTGAAGGACGCCTGTGACAGGTTGATGTTGATGCCGGCCGTCGCCCAGGACGACTTCTCGGCCGTCATGATCTGGGTGTAGGCGTCGGTACCGCTGACGTACTGGAGATTGAAGGCAAGCTGGGCCCCGGCCGGAATGCCGGCACCGCACTGGTTGGCCCCGGTCCCCGGGGACTCACAGGTGCTGGTGCCGTTGGGCACGACCTTCCACCCGTGGCTCTTCAGGAGGGAGAGCGCCTGTGTCGGGTTGTACGGGTACGGATTGGACTTCACCTCGGCCGACACGAAGGAGTTGGGCGGCTCGCTCGGGACCGGGCCGTACGTCCCCACCGCGTAGCCCTTGTAGATCTTCTTGATGTACAGCGGTTGGTCGACGAGAAGCTGGAATGCCTGACGGAAGTACAGCTGGCTGAAGATCTTTCCGACCACGCCGTTGTCGCCCGACGAGTTGAAGTTGTACGGAAAGTAGTCGATGCTCCAGGTGTACAGCGGGCTGATTGAGTAATTACTGAGGCGCGGGTTGTTCGGACCCGGGGTCAGGGCGTTGGTCGTGGGCTGGGTGACGTCCGACCACGGCAGGTAGCCGACGTCGATGTTGCCGCCGACCAGCGCATTGAACTCGGCCGAGTCCGAGGTGTACGGAAGCTCCTTGAAGGTCTTGACAGTCGCCTTGACCGGACCCGAGTAGCTCGAATTGGACACCATGGTCACGTCGCCGCTGGCATCGAAGTGGGTGAGCTTGAACGGTCCGTCGACGACCTGCCACAGCGGATTTGTGGCATAGGTCGACAGCGAGTTGTTGGCCGCCTTCGGATTGTTCGGGTTGTACCCGGCCTGGTTGGACAGGAACGTGTACACAGCGGCACAGGCCGCGTCGGCGGTCCCGTACGCGGCGGCCGCACAACCGCCCGAGTTCGGTGCGCCGCCGGAGGCAGTGATGTCCCAGGCGTTGGGCATCGGAGTGATCTGGGACAGCTCGTTGTAGGTGAACCAGTAGGTGTTGACCGGAGCGGTCAGGTCCATGGTCAGTTGGGTCGGGCTGTCGACCGTGATGCTCGAGATGTCGTCGGGCATCGTCCCCGGGGCGTAGCCGGCCCAGTTGGCCTTCTCCGAGTGGAGCATGTTCATCCAGAACATGACGTTCTCGGAGGTCAGGGTCTCGCCGTTGGACCACTTGTAGGGGTTCAGGTTGATGGTGACGGTCTGGTCACCGTTGGAGTATGTCGGTGGGCTGGCCAACGAGAGCGACGAGTTGAGATCGGGGGTGTTGCCCTGCCCGAACCAGTAGAGGGGCCGGTACATGAGGTACTGGAACTGCTCCGAGTTCGCCACACTGAAGAAGGACAGGCTCATGAACGGGAAGATGTAATTCGGTGGGGTCTGCGGCTGTTCAGCGTAGGTGGCGGTCGTCTGCCCCGCCGTCGGTGCGGCCGTGCCGCTTGACCCTGAACTGCACCCTGCGGCCAGAGCTCCGGTGGCCAGGACTGCGACCACCATTCCCACTCGGACGCCGTTTGTGAACTTTCCGACTGGCCTCATTCGTAACCCGATTCTCAAAGGCGGCTGCCTCGTCACCGACCGTTCATGGAAAGTTCAGCCGCGCGTCACCCGATGCCGCACACTAAACCACAGGACATCCCAACTCAATTACCCTCGTGGGCTGGGAATACCAGACGAATCTCCAGTGGCGCGATCGGGCCCATCGTCCCCGTCCCGAGGTTCCCTGTGGAGAAACCAGTTCCCTTTTTGCCAGGTCGGCGCGAAGATGAAGGGCGGTCTCCGTCGGAGGCCATCCCAGGAGCGGATTCGGACCATCGCTCCGGAAGGGGGAACTCATGCTGGTCTCCGCAATCCTCGATGCGAAGGGCGCGGGTGTGGCCACGATCCCCCGCTCCGCGACGGTCGGAACCGCGGTGGGCGAGCTGGTACGCCACCGGGTCGGCGCACTTGTGGTCTCGCCGGGCGACGGCTCGATCGACGGGATCGTGTCCGAGCGCGACGTGGTCCATCGGCTCAGCCAGATCCGCGAGGACCTGCTGTCCGAGCCGGTGTCGTCGATCATGTCCACCGACGTGGTGGTGTGCTCACCCGCGGACACCGTCGACTCCCTCATGGCCCTGATGACCGAGCGACGGATCCGTCACGTCCCCGTGATGGAGGACGACCGTCTGTGCGGGATCGTCAGCATCGGCGACGTCGTGAAGAGCCGCATGGGCGAACTCGAGAAGGACCGCAACGAACTGATGGAGTACATCACAGCCCGCTAGACAGTCCGGGCGACCACCATCCCGGGCCGAGGGTGCCCGTCAGCGACGACGCCGTCCGGTGTGGCGCTTGACGAACCGGAGCAGCGCGATGTGCTTCTGGGTATCGCGCTCCATCAGTTCGACCAGCAGGTCCCACAAGGTGGTGTCCTTGACTTCGCGCAACTCGCGTCGCAGGCTCTTCAGCTGCCTGGCGTCCTCACGCTCCCGGTCAAGCAGGTCCCGGACGAGTCCGGACACGGCGTCGCTGTCGACCACGTCGAAGTCCATCCGGGGAATGGCCGGCCCGCCCTCCCCATCGTCCCAGCTGGTCAGCGAGGCGGCGAGTTCCTCGAACATGCGGTGGTGACGGATCTCCTCGTCGATCAGGAGGTCGACCAGGTAGCTGAGCGCCTTGGAACGGGTCCCCCGCGCCACCGCGGCATATTCGTCGAGCAGTCCCCGCTCGAGTCGCACGTGATCGGTCAGATGGACCCACAGGTCGCGTTCCCATGCCGACGCCCCGACAGGCGGGCCCGCCGTTTCGATATCGCTCGACATTGCGTCCTCCTCTGCCATGAGACACTTCGTGCCCACACGTATCAGAATGCGGCGGCAACGACCGGGGGACCAGGGCCGAAGGTCCCATCTGCCGCCGGCATCCACCGGTGTGGTCAGATGAGTTCGTGGACGGGGTGGAGCGACGTCGGCAACGACGCCGACACCGCGACACTCGAGCAGATCACGTCCCGGGCCCTGGCGAAACCGGGCTCCTAGGCCGCAAGGCGGGGCGTGCGCCGAATCGCACCGAACGGTGCACCTGGACGACGTCCGCCAGTGCTTACAGTGTGCCGATGGATCGAGCGACGACCCCCCGCCACGGGGTGAACTGACGTGCACCACCCATCGGGGATCGTCGTGGGCGGGTGCATCGTGCTGGCCGCGTCCCTGGCCGGGTGCGGCGGGTCCTCGACGACCCCGACGACCGTGGTTCCGACCACCCGGGCATCCCCGACCACGGTTCCCCACGCCGGCATGCCGTTGCGATTTGGAGCCCCGCACCCCCTCTCCCCCGGGACCGGCCTGGTATCGCTGTCCTGTGGTTCGGCCACCTCCTGCATCGCCCTCGACTCCTTGGGCCGTGCGTACGACTTCGACGGGACGACCTGGTCGGGACCGGTCCCGGCCACCGGTCAGACACTGGGACCGGGCGCCCTGTCGGTGTCGTGCTCCGGACCGTCCGCGTGCATGGCGGTGACCACCGGAGCGAGCCAGATCGTGGCCTGGAACGGTCAGAGCTGGTCCTCCCCGACCACCCTCGACGGGGCCACCGGGCTGGAGGCCGTCGGCTGTGCCCCCACCGGCTACTGCGCGTCGGTGGACTCCGAGGGCAACGCCTTCGCCTTCGCAGGTCAGTCCTGGCAGGGGACGAGTGGGGACTGGGGGTCCGTGTCGTCCATCTCCTGTGTCTCCGCATCGTTCTGCATGTCCGTCTCCGGCGGGATCTCCCAGTGGAACGGGTCCCAGTGGACCCAGCCCAATCCGTTCACCAGCACCTCGTCGCTTTCGGGCGTCTCCTGTGCCTCCGCCACGTTCTGCACCGCCGTCGACCAGAGCGGCCAGGCCCTCCAGTGGAATGGACAGGCCTGGTCGACCGCGGTACGCATCGAAACGGGTCCGGCGACGGCCACCTCGAGCGGCCCCGCGCTCACCGGCGTCTCGTGTCCGACCGCCACGTTCTGCGCGGCCGTCGACAATTCGGGCGGCGTGCTCGAGTGGAGCAATGGAACCTGGACCAGGACCGACGTCGACGGTTCCGAGGCCCTCAGCGCCGTCTCCTGTCCGACTGCGTCCTACTGCGTCGCCGTGGACCAGCACGGCGACGTCCTGGTGGGCCGCCCCTGATCGTGCGGGGTGCGGGGCCGGTCACCACCGGTCCCGCCCGTCGGGCCGGCTCCCGCCCCGTCGTCGACTCGTAAGCTGCGGCCGTGCCCGCGCTCATGGTCCAGGGAGTGTCGAGCGACGCCGGCAAGAGCCTCGTCGTCACCGCCCTGTGCCGCTGGTCGCGTCGCAGGGGAATCCGCGTCGCACCGTTCAAGGCCCAGAACATGTCGAACAACGCCCGGGTCGTGGACGGAGGCGAAATCGGCACGGCCCAGTGGCTCCAGGCGGTCGCCGCGCGGGTGCGGCCCGACGTCCGCATGAATCCCATCCTTCTCAAGCCCGAGAGCGATACGGGCAGCCAGGTGGTGGTCGACGGCGTCGTCGACCGGGCACTGTCCGCCGCGCCGTGGCGGGGCCGGTCGGCCCGCCTGTGGCCGCACGTCACCGACGCCTACCGGTCGCTGGCCGACGAGTTCGACGTCGTCCTCATCGAGGGGGCGGGTAGCCCGGCCGAGACGAACCTGTGGGCCGACGACATCGTCAACATGGCCGTGGCGGAATTCGCCGACGCCCCGGTGGCACTGGTGGCCGACATCGACCGGGGTGGCGCCTTCGCCCACCTCTTCGGCACCTGGGCCCTCCTGCCCCCGCCATGGCGGCGTCGGGTCGAGGGATTCGTCCTCAACAAGTTCCGTGGCGACCCCACTCTCCTGGCACCGGCACCCGCCGATCTGGAGGCGGCCACCGGGGTCCCGCTCATCGGCGTGCTTCCCTGGCTCGACCACGGGCTCCCTGACGAGGAGGGCCCGAGCATCCGTGGCCGCCCGGGCACGGGCCCGCGGGTGGCGATCGTCTGCGGGCCCTACGCCTCCAACCTCGACGAGTTCGTCCAGCTCCAGGAGGTCGCCCGCGTCGACTGGGTACGGACGGTCGACGAGCTCGGGCCGGTCGACCTCATCGTCCTCCCCGGATCGAAGCACGTGGCCAACGACCTCGATTGGCTCGACCAGACGGGCCTGGGCGGCGCCGTCATCCACGCCGCGGCCGGGGGCACCGCCGTGCTCGGGATCTGCGGCGGACTCCAGATGCTCGGTCTGCGGGTCGAGGACCCCGACGGCGTGGAGGGCGAGGCGGAGGGTCTCGGGCTGCTCCCCATCGCGACCCGCTACATGGCTACCAAGCAGACCGTCCGCTCGTCGATCGACATCGGACCGCTCGCGTCCCCGTGGTCGTGGCTCGGGGAGCGCCGGGTGTCGGGTTACGAGATCCGCCGCGGCGTCACCCGGGCGACCGGGGCGTTGGACGTCGCCCCGGACGGTCGCGGGTTCGGCCGGGGCAACGTGTTCGGCCTCTACCTCCACGGCTTGTTCGAGGATCCGGGTGTGCTCGCCGACTTCGCCGGCGCCACCGCGACCACGCTCGACGCGACGCTCGATCGTCTGGCCGATGCCGTCGAGGAGCACCTGGACACCACATGGCTGCTCCGGCGCCTCGAGGCGGCGGCCGGACCGGTGCCCCGCTGAACGAGCCCGGGCCCGAGGGCCGTCAGGTCTCGTTGGGGACCGGTGCCGTCGGGTTGGCGCCCGCCGCACATGCCTTGGGATCCCACGGCTGGAGATTCGATGTGGCCGACGACGGCGTGGCGATGGAGCCCGTGGACGAGGCCGGGGTCGTCGTGGCCGTCGACGCCGACGTGGACGGGGACGACGAGGTGGACGATGCCGCGGCGCCGGTGGCCGCGGGCGCGTTGACGGCGAACTGCGTCCCCGTCACCACGGTGACCTGTGCTCCGTCGGCCACCCGGCTCGGGTCGTAGGCCATGATCACCGCACCGGTCATCGAGCGGGCCACCGCCTCGGCCGCCGCCTCGGTGGTCGTCGACGTGGACCCGTAGTAGACGTAGGTCTCGGACACGTCGCCCACTGCGGGGGTGTCGCCGACGCCGACCGTGTGGAACCCGAGCGCGCCGAGGGAGGTCGCCGTGGTGCCGGCCTGGTTGGCGACGCCCGTGCCGTTCAGCACCGACACGGTGACCGATGACGGTGACGGAAGCGGCTCACCGGTCATCGAATCGGTGGTCGAACTGATCCCGAGGACCTGGTCGATCACGCTCTGATCCTGCGACTGGGCCGGGAACTCCACGTCGTTGTAGTTCGCTCCCTCGTACATGAGGCCTCCGCCCGCTCCGTCCGGATCGTCCACCACGGCCACCGGCAGGGTGAGCTGGGGCACCGAGTTGACGTTGACGGAGTGGAAGTCGAGCACCAGGTTGGCCATGTCGCTGACCGACCACGACTGGTCGAAGGTGAGGTCGCTCTTGACCGAGTCGATGAGATTGACGTCGGTGATCGGGTTGGCCAGTCCCCGCTTCGCCACCGCGGTGGCCAGTACCCGCAGGAATTCGTGGTCGCGCCGGATCCGGGCCAGGTCGCTCTGTGCCTCCTGGGGCCAGTCCGGCGCATAGTCGCTCGTCGATCCGTCCTGGTACTGCAGGTGCCGGGCCCGCACCACCTCGAGCGCCTGGGTGCCATTGAGATGGACGCAGGACGCGGCCTGGACGTTGAGCCCCGACTCGGCATCGAAGACCGACTCCGGGAACGACATGTTGATGCCCCCGAGTGCGTCCACGATGTTGGCGAACTGGTCGAAATTTAGGGAGACGGCGTGCTGGATGGGGATCCCGAAGTCCTCCTGGACCGCTGCGACCAGCTGGGACATGCCCTCGAAGAGCCCGGCGTCGATCTTGTTGGGGCCTTCGCTGCGGGCGTTGGGGATGAAGAGGTCGCGGGGGATCGACAGCAATGCCAACTGGCCGGTGGCCGGATTGGCATGGAGGATCATGATCACGTCGCTGTTGACGCCGTTGACGGCAGCAGAGTCGGCGGAACCCTGGCACAGCCCGTAGGCCGGGTTCTGCACCTTGAGCGCGCAACGCGAGGTGGACCCCACCATCAGGATGTTCTCCGTGCCCGCCTCCTGCCCGCTGGCGAACGCGCCGTCGAGCCCCCTCACGTCGACCCGGTTGAGGTCGTTGGTCAGGTAGTAGAGGTATCCCACGCCGCCGCCGAAGATGACCAGCAGGATCGACAGCCCGATGACGGTGGCCCGGACGATCCGTTGCCGACGGGTCCGACGTGGGCGGGACCCACGCCCTTTGGTCTTGCCCTGTCGACTGATGGCCTCGCCCAACGCCGCCAGGCCCTCCTGGTTGGCCACCTCGCGGGTGCCGCCGGCCGCCGCGGCCCGGTGACGGGGTGCGGACTTCGACGTGCCACCGGGCTGGGATCGCTCGCTCCGCCCGGCTCCGCCGCCTCTGGTGCGGGTAGTGGCTCCCGGCCCGTCCATGAGGTCGCCGAGCGCACGCAGCCTGTCCTCGCTCGATGTCGAGTGTCGATGGCTTCGGCGAGGAGCATCAGGGTCGCGCCCGTCGTGGCCGCGTCCGGTCATGATCATGCAGACTAGCCAAGCGGACCGCATTATTGGCGTCACTCCGAGTCGGGGGAGCTCGTCCATTGAACCGACCACGCCGTCCGTGGGCCACCCTTCGAACGCGTTCTGTTTCGTCCTCTGGGTCCCGCCCCGCCATTCGATGATGACAGCTCCTGACATGAGGTGTATGGTGATGGCAGTAACTGACATCAAGCCGTCCTCCACCGCCGAGAACGGCTGCTCAACAGGAGATCCTCATGCGTGTCTTCGTCACCGGTGCATCCGGCTGGATCGGTTCCGCCGTCGTTCCCCAACTGATCGGGGCCGGCCACGAGGTGGTCGGGCTGGCTCGATCGGACGCCTCCGCCACCGCTCTCGCCGCCGCCGGAGTCGAGGTCCGACTCGGTTCGCTCGACGATCTCGACGCCCTGGCCAGCGCGGCCGCCGCTGCGGATGGTGTGATCCACCTCGCCTTCAAGCACGACCTGGCGTTTTCCGGGGACTTCCAGGGGGCCGCCGATGCCGACCGACGTGCCGTCGAGGTCTTCGGCGACGCGATCGCCGGCTCGGACAAGCCGTTCGTCCTGGCATCCGGGCTACTCGGGCTCACCCCGGGTCGGGTGGCCACCGAACGCGACGGGCACGGCGAGGTCCCGGTGGTGGCCTCGGCGGGAAGCGGCCCACGGACCCGACACGCGACCGCCGAGCTGGTGATCGGCTTCGCCTCGCGCGGCATCCGCTCGTCCGTCGTGCGCCTGCCTCCGACGAATCACGGCGACGGGGATCACGGATTCATCGCCGCCCTGGTCGGCATGGCCCGCGACCAGGGCGTCTCCGGCTACATCGGTGACGGGTCCAACCGTTGGCCGGCCGTGCACCGGCTCGATTCGGCACACCTGTTCCGGCTGGCGGTCGAGAAAGCCCCTGCCGGGTCGACACTGCACGCGGTGGCCGACGTAGGCGTGCCGATCCGCGACATCGCCGAGGTGATCGGGCGCCATCTCGACGTCCCGGTCACCACCGTCTCCCCTGCCGACGCGGCTGCGCATTTCACGTGGTTGGCCAATTTCCTGTCACTGGACAGCCCTGCCTCGTGCGAGCTGACCCGCGAACTGCTCGATTGGCAGCCGACCCACGTCGGGCTCATCGAGGATCTCGACCAGGGCCACTACTACTCGATCTGACCGGAGAGCCACCGCCAACCATGACCGTGGCGGCGCGGCACCCCGAAGAGGCCGCGCCGTCAGGATCCCTACGTCCCCGATGTGATCGTGCACGGGATCGGGGGTAGCCCGTTCCCCATAGGCGCCCGTGACCGCGATCGTCGCCGAGCAGATGCCCTGAGGCACTGTTTCGACCTGCTGGACCGCGCTCCCGGCGTTCCAGGTCCATCCGGTGGTGAGTGTGCCGGCCAGCTCGATCTCACCGGTCGGTCCACTCCCGCCCACGGCAGCGAAGGCCGATCCGACCAGGATCCCGACGCCGAGCAACAGAAGGACGACTCTCCGCCGGCGCAGACGGCCGGTGTCAGGCTCTGGCGACGTGGGCACGGAACTCTCCCTACGCGAGAGCCGCCGAGTGCGGCTCCGGACATGCTCCCAGCGACTCCAGGTGGCGTCGATCAATCCGGGTACCCTCCGACCGCACGGTCGCGGGGCTGGGTGACGACACCTCCCCGGGAACCGGACTCCGACGTCAGCGATCGGTGAGGGCGTGGAAGGCGACCGCGGCCGCGGTGGCGACGTTCAGCGAGTCGACGCCGTCGGCCATGGGAATGCTGACCACCACGTCAGCAGCGGCCAGTGCCGCCGGAGTCAGGCCGGGCCCCTCCGCACCGAAGAGCAGGGCCACGCCGGCCGGGTGCTCCGGCCCGGACATCCGGGCCTTCAGCTGTCCGAGACCGACGACCGGGACGCCGGAGTCGGAGGCAGGTCGGGGCGCCAGTGCCGCGATGATGAATCCGGCGGACCGCACCAGGCCGAGCCCGGCCGGCCACGGAGTGAGCCGGGCCGACGGCACATGGAGGACGTGTCCCACCGATACCCGGATCGACCGTCGGTAGAGCGGGTCGGCACACGTCGGGTCGAGGAGGACACCCGCCACTGCGAAGGCGGCCGCGTTACGGAACAGGCCTCCGATGTTTTCGTGGTCGTTGAGGCCCTCGAGCACCGCGACGAGTTGCGGCATTCCCGTGGACGCCGCGCTCCGGGCGACGCCGGTCAGCAGACGTTCTGCATCGGGGGGCGATGGACGGATGGCGACCGCCACCACGCCCCGGTGCAGGGCGAAGCCCACCGTGTCTGCCACCACGGCACGCGACCCGACGAACACCGGCGCCCCCCGGGCCCGTGTGGCCGCTACGAGGTGACCGGCCGAGGTCGCCTGATGATCGTCGACGAGCAGTGAGTGCAGGGTGTACCCGGACGAGAGGAGGCGTTCGACGGCAAGCCTCCCTTCGACGACGAAGACCGACCGGTCGGCGTCCAGCCGGGTCCGGCCCGCAGGGTCGTTCAGGCTCCGGTAGAGATCGAGTCGCGGGTCGTCGGGGTCGTCCACGCTGACGAGCGGGCCCGGGACGACATCGGAACGATCCTCGGGCGCATGCGGCACACCGCCAGCCTCGCGTAACCCGCGGCGGTCACCCGGGCGGATCAGTGCCCGGAGCGTGACGCGGTGATGTCCCTCGAATCCAGCGCGGCCGCCATGCGCGAACCGTCGCCGAACAGCTCGTCGTACTCGCGCAACCGACTGGCCAGCGCGTTCATGACGCCCAGGGCGAACGTGGGTGATTCGTGTACGAGGAAGAGGAAGAGGTGTCGGTCGATCTCGGCCAAGGTGGTCTCACTGGTCGCGACCGCGGTGAGATTCCGGGGCAGGTGATCGATCAGGGCTCGCTCACCGAAGACGTCCTCCGGCCCGAGTGCCGCGACGACAATCGAGCCCTTGTAGAGGGCGACCGATCCGGAGACGATGCCGAACATGTGCGCGCCGGCGTCACCTTCGGCATAGATCACTTCGCCGGCACCGATGGTCCGGTGGTCCGGAGCGTTGAAGAAGAGACTCTCAGTTGTCATGGCACGCACCTCCGTCGCGGACCGGTCTTCCGATGGACGTCGACGACCACGCTACCGTCACTCGAACGGACAGACGGACCATGTGTTCGTCCCCATCGACTCCGACCCGATTCCTCAGTTTTCCAAGTAAGTCAACAGGAAGACGGGGCGCCAGCTAGCGCACCTCGGTGCTCAACAGGTCGCCTGAGGGGGCTCGTCGTCACAGGTGCCGCACGGTGGTGACTCGGTACCCACGGCCCGGACGAGCAGGTCGTACAATGTGGCGCGCTCCTCGAGCTCGTTCAACAGTCCGACCACGTTGCTCGGATCGAGGCTCGGGACCTCGCCGAAGCTCTGTTGGCTGAGGGGTCCCCATTCGCTCAGGATCCTGAGCGAATGCAGCTGCCGGGGCCGGAGGCCGCCTGGCGTGGAAGCTTCGGCGGCCCTGCGGCCGACCCTGGCCTGGTGGTCGCAGGCGCTCGAGGCCGCACGCGCCGGTGGTGAGCTCGTCCCAGGGACCTTCCGTGCTCGGGCGGCGATGGCGGCAGCCGAAGCCGCCAACGTCGAGCCGGCGGCCTGAGGGTCAGACAATGACTACCAAGCTCAATCCGAATCTCGCCGATTTCGTCGGCACATGGAAGTTGAACCCCGAGCGAACGTCGGTGGGCTTCCGTACCCGAGCCATGCGGATCATCCCGGTAAAGGGGTCCCTCCAGGCGGTCCGGGGTGATGGGCTCGTCGATGGCGACGGACGGGTCAGCGGCGAGGTCGTCATCGACCCGCGTCCATCGACACCAAGATCACCAAGCGTGACCACCACCTTCGTTCGGACGATTTCTTCGACGTCGCCAACCATCCGACTATCACCTTCACCGCCACCGAGGTTCGCCCCGCGGGCCCGGGCAGGTTCGAGGTGGTCGGGGACATCGCCATCCACGGGCGGTCGACGTCGCTCACCGTGCCCGTCGAGGTTGCGCTCGAAGGCGAGTCGGCGACGGTCTCCGCCGGAATCGCGGTCACCCCGAACATGCTCGGCACGAAGAAGACGGCCCCGGCGAAGAGCTTGGTTGCGGTTCACCCCCACTTCGATCGGATACGACCGTAATCCTCTCCACTCCCCCACCCTGAGGGCATCGAGGAACACCACGTCCTCCTCCGGCGGGCCGACATGAGGTTCACACCTCGATGCGGACTGTAGGTGGCGCTCAGGTGGCGGCTGTCGAGGTAGGAGCCGAAATGACGTCGACAAGAGACGAATAGACGACGATGTTGGAGAGATAGTGGCCCGTCTGGCTGTCGAAGACTCCTCCGCACGTGACCAGTTGTAGGGCGCTGTAACGGTGGGACCCGTACACCTGCTGGTCCGGAAAGGCCAGCTTCGAGTACATCGCGACCGACGTGACCTGGAACACAGCGGTGACGCCATCGGCCAATCCCACGTCGATCTGGTCACCGGCCACCAGGGTCCGTAGCTGGAAGAACACGGCAGGGCCCTGATAGGAGTCGACGTGCCCCAGGATGACGGCGGAACCCAACTGACCCGGGGTGGGGCCCAACCGGTACCACCCCGGCTGTTGGATATCGGTGGGCACCTGAACCGTCCCGTCGGCATTGAGGCCCAGCGTGGACAGCGAAACCGACAGGCTGATGGCCGGAATGCTGAGCTCGACCGGGGTTGACCGCACCGTCGCCAGCGGCACCACCGCCGCCGGAGCACTGGTGGTCGCGTCGGCCGACCCCGGCCGTGCCACATCGGCTGCCACCGGTCCGGCCAGCGCGTGCTGGTGGCCGCGAACTCCGACCACCAGACAGGCGATGCCGACCAGCACCAGAACAGCGGTCAGCGACCACCATATTCTCGAAGGGTCCCGTTGCCCTCGGATCGTCCCGGTGGGCTCCTCACTCCTCATCGGTGCCACGAGAGGAGCGGACCTCGCGCCGACGCATGGCGAGGAGGAGGGAGCCGACAGCTCCCATCAGCGCCAGGACGCCCAGCGCGATGAAGCCACCGTCGGCGGAATGGGAGGCACCACCCAATCCTGTCGAGGGAGCACCGACGGGCACGACGCCGCTAGCGCTCGTTCCGGTCGTTCCGTTCGACGCGCCGGTCGTCGTGGTCGACGCACCGGTGGCACCGGCGACGGTCGTTGCCGTCACGGCCGCGGTCACCGACCCGCTGGTGACCGATGGTGCTGTCGTCGTGGTGGTGGTCGGCGTGGACGACAGGAAGCTGTTGGTGATCGTGGTCGTGCACGTGACCGTGCTCCCGCCACCATTGGCGGACCCGTTGCACTGGTTGATGGTGACGGGAAGTGCCGTCGCAGTACCGGTGACGGAACACTTGACCCGCGTCTCGCCACCTCCACCGTTGCCCGATCCGTTGCACTGTGTGACCGTGGCGCTGGTCGTGCTGGCAACCGGCTCGCACACAACGGTCGGCTGGGTACCGCCACCCGTTCCGGAACCGACGCACTCGTCGACCGTGGCACCCGACGTCGACGTGCCGGCCGCGACGTCATTGACCAACGTGACATTGCACACCACATTGCTCCCACCGCCGTCGACGATGCCGTTGCACTGGTTGACCGAGGTCACCAGCGTGTCCGAGGCGGTGACCGTCGTCGTGCAGTCCGCGGGAGGGAGCACGCCGGCGGCCGCCAGGCACGCGGTGGCACTGATGGTGGAGCTCGCGGCATCCGCTGCCGTCACCGTGTTCGTGATCGTGATGTTGCAGGAAGCCTGTTCGCCGGCCCCGGTGGGGTAGGCAGGTGGATTGCACTGGGCGGCCGCCGGGGCGGTCGCCGCGGCCGACGCCGACGGAGCGGCGGCGATCCCCATCAACGTCGTCGCGGTAAGGAGCATCCCGAGTGCCACGACCGTCACGAGGCTGCGACGCCCAGTTCCCGACTGCGTGACCCGGCGTAGCGCCCTCATGACGAGGTGCCGGTCCGCGGGGAACCTGCCGCCGTGGATGACACGGGGGGCTCAGCTGGAACCGGGCACCGTGGCCGACGATGGCACGCTGCGTGCCCCCGGTGCGGCGGATATCCCGACCCCCGGGTGTCAGTCCAGTGACGGACACCTCGGAACGAACATGACGCAGTGCAGGCTGATGGCACCATCGACTCCTCTGGGAAACCTCGAAATCAATAACCGTCTGCGACGGACGTCCGGGGACCCTTTGTAACCTTACTCTAGTGTTGTAACACTAGCAACTCCTTTCGTGAATTGCCTGCTATATTGCCCGTCCATGTCCGAATGGAGTTTTCTGACCAACCACGGCAAGGCCCTCCTGTGCATCGCCCACGATCCGGACGTCCGCCTCCGTGACATCTCGGACACCCTCGGCATCACTGAACGGAGCGCCTACAGCATCGTCGACGACCTGACCAAGGCCGGCTACATCGTCAAGGAACGCGAGGGGCGTCGAAACCGCTACCAGATCCAGGTCCATCTCCCGATCCCGGACAGCCAGGCCAGACAGCGGGCCATCGGCGAGGTACTGGATCTCATGGCTGACGACAAGAAGCGGTCGAAGCCGACGGCGATGCCAAAGCGCTGACCGACGCGGTCCACCTGGTTGCCGCTGGGCAACGAGCGACGTGGCACCTCGCAGGAGCGGCCTGAACCCGGACATGACTCCTGGTGGACCCGATCACGTCCCGGCTAGCGGCGGACGGCTGGCGCCGGTGGTTGGGGCGGTTGGGCGATCACGCTCCCACCGTCCAGCAGCTTGTCGACCGATTCGACATCGAGCGGTCGAGCGAACAGGAACCCCTGTCCCGTGTCGACTTTCTCGGCGATGAGCCGGGCCTTCTGATCCTCGGTCTCGATCCCTTCGGCGATCGTCTCCAGGCCGAGCACCTTTCCCAACTGCACAAGCGTGTGGACGATCGCTGCCGATTCAGGAGATTCTCCGATTCCGGACACAAATGACTGATCGATCTTCAAGAGGTCGATGGGAAACTGTCGGAGGTAGGCCAGCGACGAATAGCCGGTGCCGAAGTCGTCGATGGCGATTCGCACACCGACCAGCTTGAGGAGATTGAGCATATCGACGGTCGCTTCGACGTCGTGCATCAGCGTGGTCTCGGTCAATTCCAGGATCAACATGTCCGGCTCGAGCCCACTGTCGACCAAGGCACCGTGGAGGTCATCGACGATGCGGCCGCCTTCGAATTGCCGGGCCGAGACGTTCACCGACACCGTCAGTCGATGGCCTTGGCGAACCCAGAGCGCACCCTGACGGCACGCCGTACGAAGTGCCCACAGCCCGACGGGAATGATCAGTCCGGTCGATTCGAGCGCCGGGATGAACTCGTCCGGACCCACCACACCCCTGTCAGGGTGGTGCCAGCGCAACAACGCCTCGACACCGGTGAACTCCCCCGTGGCCAGTTCGACTGTCGGCTGGTAGAGGAGAAAGAACTCGTCTCGTTGCAGAGCACGGCGCAGATCGACCTCGAGGCTCCGATGGAAGTTGGCGGCATCCTGCATCGCAGAGGAGAAGACCACCACGCGGTGTTTCCCGGCGGCCTTGGCCCGGTAGAGGGCCATGTCAGCTTCCTGCAAGAGCTCCTCGGGGCCAGCTTGACTTCCGTCGGCAATGGCGATCCCGATGCTCGCCGTCACGAGGAACTGGGCATCGGAACCGGATATCTGGAACGGGGTTGCCAGGACATCGCCGATTCGATCGGCCACCACTTCGGGCCCGGCAGCAAGCGAACCGCCGTCCACCAGGACCACGAACTCGTCGCCACCCAGTCGCCCGATGGTGTCGCCACCCCTCAGAGCTCGGCTCAACCTGTCCGCCACCTTGACCAGCAACTGATCGCCGGCCTTGTGTCCGAGGGTGTCGTTGACGTCCTTGAAGTCGTCCAAGTCGAGGAACAGTGCCGCGATCGGCTCTCGATGACGGTTGTACCGAGCCATCATCTGATCGAGCCGATCGAGGATCAACGCCCGGTTGGGCAGTCCCGTGAGGGAATCGTGGAACGCCTGATGGTGGAGCTGGTCAGTCCGCTTGCGAACCATGACCATGGCCCGGAAGCGGCTCGTCCCCAGGACGTAGACCAGCAGGCCCAGCAGAAATGAGACCAGCAGACCCCCCAACAGCAACAGTTGGGAATTCCCTTCGACGAGGAATGAACCGGTGTTCACGACACCGGAGATGCGGACGCGCCATCCATTGTCGAGGTCGATCGTCGTGGATTCAGCTCCACTCGGAGCGGTGCCGGCACGGAACGTGACGTTGGACGAACCGTGGTCGTACTGAAAGGCCACGGAAGAATCGGGATGGCCCTCCAAAACATTCGCGAGCAGAACCCTCGGTAGCAACTGCACCCCGGTCCAGCCGATGAAACTGGATGCGCGTTGGCTGACTGTCGGCGGAGCCGTATTGCCGGCATAGACGGGCGAGCCCACGACCAGCTCCTCCTCGCTTCCCACCTTGTACGGCAGATAGGCACCCTGTCCAGAGATGCGTGAAGCCAGGAATTTCGGGCCGAGAGAGCTCGAACAGAAGTCGGTACCGGCCGGAGTCGTCAACACGCCGGCCCGTGTCTGTGTTGCCGAGATCAGACAGTAGAAGGGACGGGTTCCGGCCGGGATCACCTGGAACGTTCCATTTGCAGCCAACGGGCCCGCCGGATCGGCGACAGATCGCGCGGCAAATGCAGTCAGCTGACCGAAAGGTACGAACGCGATTTCGGCAACACCCTCGAGCTCGGGATACCGGGCAAAGGCGCCGACCGAGTCGATCCATTCGGTGAAGGTTGCCTGCGACGCCTCAGGATCTCTGACGGCGAAGGCACCAGCGATGACGACGAGCTCCTGCTCATGCTGGATGGACAGTCCGAGGGACGAGGCGATCTGGGTGGATGTCGCCACGAATATCTGGCGGGAGGTCTTGGCATCAGATCGGGCGACTGCCTGTGCACCCAGTGTCGAAGTAACGGCGCAGACGATGACGAGGAGAATGGTCAAACAGATGAAGCAGCGCTGCGCAATGGCCGATTCGGGCCACGCCCTCCCGGATCCCCCGTCGGCCGTACCCGGCTTCACGTGGGCCAGCCGCACCCAGGCACTTCCGGTTGTGTGGGAGCGTCATGCCCACCCCACGAGCAGGCGGAAGTACCTGGAGACGAAACCGGCGACGTGCGCGACATGGGTATGCCTCCGATGGCCGGGCGGGAGTGACCAAGGAGGGCTCTCGTGCAGCGTTGTGTTCACCGAATCCTACCTCAGTGGTTAATTACTGGCAATCTGTTTCTACTGATCTCGCCCGAGGCGATCCAGGGTGCGCCGCGGTGCCATCAGGCACCAACCGGAAGCGGTCCTCCCGTCAGTGCAGCACACCGTGCACGCAGGACACCATGATCCCTACGGATGATCGACAGATCATTCGGGGTACCATGCGCGACGACTCGCCACCGCGGACTGATTCCAACCAGTGGAGGGAGGGGTAGATGGTCAAGGACGAGGCGAAGCAGGCAAAGGGAAGCTCGGGCCCCGAGCCCGGCGAACCGCTCGGCTTGCAGTGGCTCGACGACGTGGCAGCCCATGATTTCGACGCCGCACAGGCCTATCTGTCGTTGAAACTCGACGAGAGGCAGGCGGAGGCGGCTGTCGGACGCCTTCGCAAGGCCGAGGTCACCCATCGCCGGGCAAACGACATCCTGCGTGCCTGCAGCCTTGTGCCCTTGCCTCTCGACGACCCAGGTGTTCGCCGCGACCTGCTGAAGGCCGTCTCCGGCAAGAAGCTCAGTCCCGTGCTCGTCGTCTCGACCGATCATGGTGGTGACATCGCCGACGGGTACCACCGGGTATCCCTGGCGTACCACCTCGACCCGTTCGGTGACGTCCCGCTGCGCATCGGCGCCGCACCGACCTGATCCTCACCACCGTCGGATCCGGCAGAGATCGGGACACCGTCCGCCTCGTGATCCTGGAGTTTCTGGTCGGAGCAGCACCGTGACCGTCGCCACCTCAGTGGTGCAGTTCGGTGGTACTCCTGACGTGGCAATCGGTGCGATGCTGGACAAACCCGAGAGGTGGTTGGAGAGATGACACGCTCATTGGACGGAAGGTCCGATTCCCGACATGTCTGACCACCACGGCCATCACGACGGTCATCGCCATACCCATGCCATGTCCCCAGAGGCAGACATGCGCTACCTCCTCGTGGCGTTGGCCCTCATCAGTTGCTTCCTCATCGGGGAAATCGTGGCTGCGGTTGTCGGCAATTCGTTGGCTCTGTTCGCCGATGCCGCCCACATGCTCACCGACGTGGCTGCGCTCGGTATGAGCGCATGGGCAATTCGCCTTGCTTCGCGGCCGGCAGAGGGACTGTGGACCTATGGGATGAAACGCGCCGAAATCCTCATGGCCGCTATCAACGGGGTGACGCTCGTAGCCATCGCGCTTCTCATCGGGGTCGAAGCCATCCAGCGATTGCTCGCTCCTCAACACGTCAGCGGCTACGTGGTCATGATCGTCGCGCTCATCGGTGCAACCATCAATGTGGCCGCAACGTGGGTCCTGTCCAAGGCCAACCGGACAAGCCTCAATGTCCGGGGTGCCTATGCCCACATCGTCACCGACTTGGCCGCGTTCATTGGAACGGCTGTGGCCGGACTGGTCATCGTCGTGACGGGCTGGAACCGGGCCGACGCAGTTGCCTCACTCGTCGTGGTCGGCCTCATGGTGTGGACGGCGTGGGGATTGCTGCGCGATGCGGGCAAGATACTCCTGCAGGCCGCACCGGATGATCTCGATCTCGTCTCCGTGCGACAGCATCTCGCTGAAGTTCCCCACGTGCTCGGCGTCCACGATCTCCATGCCTGGACCGTTACGTCCGGATCGCCGACTCTGGCCGCCCACGTCGTGGTCGAAGATCACTGCTTCGACACAGGCCATGCCCCACAGATCCTCGACGCCCTACAAGGATGCCTTGCCGAGCATTTCGACGTTGCCCACGCCACGTTCCAGCTCGAGCCCGCGTCACATGCGAGCCACGAAGACGATCTGCATCCCTAGGGGATGGGGCTGATCGCTACGAACCGGCATCCGAGCGACCCGAACGTCGGAACACACGGTGGCGGGCCATTCGATCGAACGCCACGCAGTGTACGGGCACCAGCAGTTACCGATGGAGAATTCCTGGGATGCCCCGGGGGCGGAACGCAGCCACCTGGCTCCGCGTGGGCCCCGGGTGCTCAGCGTCGAAAGACCTGTTCGAAGATCCCGTCGACTCCCGATCCATGGAGCGTCATGCCCCCGTCGACGACGATGTTCTGTCCAGTGATGAAACGTGCCAGGTCCGAGCACAGAAAGACCACCACATCGGCGATGTCGTCGGGCTCTCCGATGCGTCCGAGTGGGGTCGTCCGCTCGAATCGAGCTCGCTCATGGGGAAGGAACTGCAAGAGGGGTGCCGTGAGCGCAGTAAGGATCATCCCGGGCGACACCGAGTTCACCCGTATCTCCGGACCGTATTCGAGGGCGGCGGACGCGGTGATTGCAGCTACTCCAGCTTTGGCTGCGGCATAGGGTGCCTCCCCTGATGCCGGCCTGGTGCCGCTGATCGAGGCCGTCGAGACGATGCTGCCCCCGCCGGAGGCACGAATGTGGGGTATCGCAGCCCGGAAGCCCAAGAACACTCCAGTCAGATTCACCGCCAGCAAGTGGTCCCACTCCTCGGGATCCCACTCGTGGAGCGGCGACTGGCTGCCCACTCCTGCGTTGTTGAACATGATCGTGATCCCGCCCATCATCGTTGCGGCGGCGTCAACAGCGCCGCGCAGTCCGTCGGCGTCGGTGACATCGGCCACGTGGGCGGATCCACCGATCTCCTCGGCAATCTCGTTGGCGGCATCGCCGTTGATGTCGATGACAGCCACCGATGCGCCCTCGTCGCTCATACGCCGCGCTGTCGCACGTCCGATGCCCGACCCACCCCCGGTGATGACGGCACGCTGGCCTTCCAGTAATCCCACGACTGCATTCCTACTGTGTGCCGTGGTCTCGTGCCAGTGAGCCGCTGACGGGATCTGCACCGACCGAGCACGTGGCTGCCGGGAAGGAAACCGAAGCTGCCGGGTCCCGCACGCCTGCCCTGCCACCCACACATCCGTATCTGGGGCGACCGGTCAACTCAGTGGTCAAAGCAGTGACGTCAACCGGCCTTCTGGCTAGGTTGGCCATGTCAGGGGCGCTCGAGCAAGGGAGGTCGGGTCATGAAGGGTTTCAGGAACTTCCTGATGCAAGGGGAACTCATCGTCATCGCCGTCGGTCTGGTCGTCGCACTGGCATTCAGCACGCTCATCAAGTCCTTCACCGATTCGATCATCACCCCACTGGTCAATGCGGCCGAAGGCGGAGGGGCGGGATCGATGGGCCTCGGGTGGACGATCAACGGACAGCGGATCGAACTCGGTGCGTTCCTATCCGCCATCGTGTACTTCCTCATCTTCATGGCCGTGATCTATTACGTGCTGGTCGTTCCCTACCGGAAGTACATGGCGAAGCGGGGCACCACGGTCTTCGGTCCTCCGGCAGAGACGAAGACCTGCCCCGAGTGTCTCTCCGATGACCTGCCCTTGGCTGCACTGAAATGCAGCCACTGTGCGAGCGTGGTCTCGACAGCGGGCTGAGTCCGGCTTGCCGCGCTGCGCACCCGTCCGTTGGGGGTCGCCCCGACGCGGACGGCAACGGCAGGGCAGAGGTCCTCGTCGAACCTTCATCACGACTGGGGGTCTATGCCCTTCGCCCAACCAGATCCTCCAGCTCGTCGAGCGATGACTGCAGGCCGCCTTCCATCCCTGAGGCCAGAGTCGCGTCGCGGTGCTCCTGGCTCGGATAGCGGCCCAGAATCCTCAGAGTGGTCACGCCATCGGCTTCCTCGAAGGTGGTCGTGCTGACGGATTCGGCATCGGGGACCAGCTCGAACAGCTCGGTTCTGACGATGCGATGTGGCCGGTCGATCTCCAGATACTCGCCACTGAAAGCCACCTCGAAGCCGCCATTGGCGATCATGACCCAACGCCATCTCCCGCCGACCCGGAAGTCGATCTGGGCGTCGGTCACCTCGCCTCGATCGCCGGCCCACCAGCACGTCACGAGCTCGGGGGTCGTCCACGCCTCGAAGACGAGGTCTGCCGGAGCGTCGAACTCCCTCGTGATCAGGATCTCGGTATCGGAAGGCAACGTGACGACAGCGGACCCGTGGCGGTTGCCGATCGTGTTGTTCATGTCTGCTTCTCCTTTGTCTGAAGGTCGACCAGCACATCGTCGAGCCGGTCCAGTCGGGCGTTCCACGTGGACTCGAATCCGCGAGCCCACTCGTAGATGGGCTGCAACAAGGGCCCGTTGACCCGGTACCAGCGACGCCGTCCGTCGGTTCGAACGGATACCAACCCAACCGTCCGAAGCACGGCGAGGTGCTTCGACACCTGGGGTTGGCTCAGTCCGAGCCGGTCGACGAGATCGCCGACAGTGGCCTCGTCGGTACCGAGGGCGTCCAGCAGTGCACGGCGCCTGCTGTCGGCGACGGCGTTGAATGCATCGGTCGTCGTCGCCAGGCGAGCCACCTCGACATCATATTCCCATATCGGTATGTGTCAACCCGTGCAGATCGGTGTAGAGGCGCCGGGGTGCGACACCCTCATTGGTCGGGGACGGTCGGCACGGCCGTGGGGTCAGCTAGGAACTGACCGTGTACGACGCTGTCGCCGTCTGCTTCTGGTCCGTCCCCGTCGGGATGTCGAGCGTCCCCGACACCTTCCATGTTCCGATCGTGCCGGAGAACGAAGCCGTCGACGAGCTGAGGTCCGGGTTCGAGGGCGCACGGATGACGGCGTGGACTGCCTGGCCGTCATAGGTCCCGGTGACCACGAACGCCAGGTCCCGCAGGTCGACGCGCACGTCGAGCGCGTACGGCTTCCCATCGAACGTGCCCCGGTAGTGGCCGACCTGGGTTGTTCCCTGGGACGGATTCGCCGTCGTGAACGTAGCGACCCCGACCAGCGAATGGCCGCCGACTGTGCCGGTGAAGGACTGAGGCGGGTTGGTGGACGTATCCACGCTGCCCGGGGCTCGAGTCCAGGTGATCGTGGCCGTTCCGCTTCCCGCCGCGATGGCCGCCGAGGTCTCGTCGAAGATGAAGATGCCCACGATGACGACCGCGACGACGATGACGACACCGACGATCCCGAAGATCAGGGATCGGCGGGAGCTCTTCGGGGGTGTTGGTTGCGCAGGTCCACAGGACGACGCCTCGGCCACGGGTGTCGAACCGGCCACTGCGCCACCCGTCTGGTCATCGAGTGGACCGGGACCATCTCCAGGATCGCCACCAGGGACCGCGTCGTCTGTGTTCACCTTCGCTCCGATGTCCGGTGCCGCCCCGGATTGCATGGTAACTCCCCAGGTCAGCGATCCGGGTCACCTACCGACGGAGCGGGGCACCCTCATTGGCAGAACTCCCGAACGCCGGCAGCCCAGCGCAGGCGAAACAGCTGACCGCATGTTCAGTCCAACGGGCCTGGATACACCAGGGGTGGCGATCACCCCACCACCGTTGACCGGTGGCCCGAGCGCTATCGGACGATCGATCAGTACGACTTGGAACAGGCCACAATGGCGATGATGTTGGCCGCTACCGACCTCGGCATCGGAAGTGGGCACTCCGCCGTGGGCGACCAAGGGGCGTGCAGGCACATTCTGGGCACACCGGCGGACCACGAATGCGCCCACATGATCGCGCTCGGCTACCCGGCAGACCGACCGTTGAGGCCGATCGCGGAATTGGACCGGCGTCCCCTCGATAAGGTCGTGCATCGCGACAGAAGGTGACGGACGGAGCACCGTCCGATCCGGCGTCGCCTACCGGTCCTCGTGAGCCGGATCATTTCGGATGGCGGATGACCGCCTGTCGATCTGGGCGGAGGACCTGACCCCATGGCCCGGGGGTTCCCCCGTTGCTCAGCGAGTAGCCCTCATCCGCTGATAGGTCAGTGGGGCCAGCGTCCGAAGGATCGGTGCGACGAGGGGTAGGACGGCCACATTGATCTCCAGCCGCGGGTCGAACATGCGACGGAGCACAAGCGACGAGACCTGCTCCTCGGTACGACGGACCGCCCTCGGCGGCATCGGAAGTCCGCCGTCGCGCACCGCGGTCAGTCCCATCTCCGTCGGCACCCAACCCGGGTAGACCGCATGGAGGAACACACCGTCCGGCCTCGCGTCGTAGGACAGACTCTCCGTCGCCGCAGACAGGGCCGCCTTGCTGGCGGCGTAGTCGGCTGCCCCGGGACCGGGAGCCCGCCCGTCGTCCGAACTCATGTTGACGATTGCCCCGAACCCCCGTTCTCGCATGCCGGGGAGGACGGTGACCATCCCGGCGACGGGAGCGAAGAAGTTCACCTCGATGACGGACCGAAGTGACCCTTCGGCTGTCGGTTCGGTGCGAATGATCCCGCCGACGCCGGCGAAGTTGGCCAGGATGTCGATCCGGCCGAGTTCCTGCTCCAGGCGTTCGAGCAGCCGGACGAACGAGTCGGCATCGGAAAGATCGCAGATCCGGTAGGACGACTCCGGACTGTGCCTCCGCATCTCGTCGACGAGGGCCTGAAGCCGCTCCTCACGACGTGCCACGCCGATCACCAGCGCCCCGGCGGAGGCCAGGTCCAACGCGAGGCGGCGACCAAGGCCTGCAGATGCCCCGGTCACGACAGCGACCCTCCCCTGGTAGTCCCACACCAGTCGTCGGTATTTCCGTCGCATCACCACCACCGTACCGAACCAGCCTCAACGGTGACCGCCCCGCCACAGGGGCCAGCCTGGGTCGTCGCGGCAGCCTCCTTACCGTTTGACACTGCCGGATACCGGTTGAACGGCGAGCGATCGTCCCGTTGCCCCATGTCTGGCAGGTCGAGACGCAACCGCAGCTGCTGCGCCCCGTTCGGAGTGGCTAGACGCTCGTAGTCATGGCACCACGGGTCGCTTCCCACCGGGCGTGACCACGGCAATGCCCGCCGGCTGCGCCGCGTAGGAGGAGCCGATCCCGGTCACCAGTGCGTCACCCACGGTTGCCACACCGGACCAGACCGGGCCAGGCACGGGGACCGTGTCGAGCAGGGCGCCGGTGGCCGTGCTGCGCACCTGTAGGACGTTGCCGAGGAGGGCCGGTCCGTTGATCGTCATGCCGCCGGCCACCGTGGTCGGAGCGAACGACGGCGGCTGCTCGACCTGCCAGGCGATCGCCCCGCTGGCGGCATCGAAGGCATGCACCGTCGGCTGCTCCAGCGACGTGTCCTTCGGATTGCCGGGATCGCACAGGATCTGGGTGTCCTTTTCGAAGTCTCCGTAGTCGCCCAGCGCGGTCGAGCCGTACACACGTGTGCCGTCGTAGGCAGTGGATGCGATGAACCCGCCGGCGAAGCCGCCGAACACCACGTTGGTCGTCCACCGCAAGGTGCCGGTGGCCGGGTCCAGCGAGTAGTAGGACCCGTTCTTGTTGGCCTCTCCGAGGAACGTGGTGACCCCCTGTGCCGTGACCCCGGCATTGGCCGTGGCCCCGAAGTCCCAGTCGCAAGCCAGCGACGGAAGGTCCGGCCGGTAGACCCATGCCAGCTTGCCCGTGGCGATGTGCAGGGCCAGGACCGACTCGGTCAGCGCCTGGGTGTTCACGAAGTCGCAATCGGCGGTGCCGTAGACGACGAGTCCCAGCGCGGGGAGGACCGTGCCCGACGACCAGACGTTGCCGCATCCGTTGTCCTCCGGTGCGCCCGAGGGGCCATTGTCGTCCTGGAACTCCCACACCGGGTCCCCTGTCTCGAGGTTCGCCGCCGCGAGGTAACCCCGATACCCGTCCTCACCATCGGCGTCGGTGGCGAAGAGCACGTCGTTCCCCACGACGACCGGTGAGGAGAAGATCCTCGTGCCGTCCTTGTCGGGATCAGGCGGTTTCTCGGGGTCGCCCGTGTAGTCATGGCGCCAGAACACGGCTCCGGTCGCCGCGTCGAGCGCGTACAACGTGTAGCCGGCGCCGAAGATCACCAGGGGCGGGCGGGTCCCCTCCCCCTGTTCGTACCAGGCCGAGGATGTCACGAGTCCGCCGTCCGACGAGTCGTCGCGTGGGGTCTCCCCCGGGTACGGGGTCACGGCATCCTGCGCGCTGAGCCGCACCTTCCACTTGAGCACTCCCGTCTCGAGGTCGAGTGCGTAGAAGTAGTCGTCCCAGGATCCGACATAGACGGTGCCGTCGGCGACGGTCGGAGTGGCGGTGACCGCGTCCCCGGTGGGATAGAACCACGCCACCTTGAGCTCCTGCACGGTGGCAGGCGTGAGGGTGGTCCGTCCGTGGAAGGTGTGCTGGGCGTCATGGCCGTAGGTGGGCCAGTCCCACGGACCCGGCGGCGCTACGGGGCCGGCACGCTGCGCAGCCGAGATGCCGCCGCACCCGGCCAGTACGAGGGCCGCGGCAGCCCCCGCAGCCAGCCGTCGCCAAGCGGCCGCCCACCGGGACCGGTCATCGCCAGTCGGTCCGCTCCTCCTCACCGGTGCACCGGCACCTGCGACGTCTACCCGAACCCGGCTGTGGCCGCAGCATCCGACTTCGGCCCGGCATCAGGAGACGAATTCTCGGATGGTCCGGACAAGGGTGCCACGAGCCTTCCGGTGGGATACGGACACGTCTGCTCCGAAGGAACGCACACCGTCACGCTCGTCGGGAAATCGAAGCCCGTGGCCACGGCAACCGGGGTCGAGGGCTGCCCCCCGGTGAACGTGACCCGCATCACCCGGCCCCCGTAGTTGGCCGGACCGCAATTGGTCAGACCTCCGGTACAGGCGATGTGGATGTCGATGAAGTAGAGCGTGCCGTCCGGCGCGAACGCCATGCCGAACGGGTTGTACTGGTCAGGGTTCGTTCCGAGCTCGGCGATCGTGGTTCCCGGCACCGGGGTGCGGCCGGACTCCGGCTGGCCGGTGGCGGTGAACCACTGGATGGACGGATTCCCGATGTAGCTGCTGACCGCGAAGCAGTCACACGTCGGGTCCTTGGCTACGCCGGACGGGAACGACACGTTCTTCACGAACGCGGTGACGTGCACCTTGCTACGTGGATAGATCCCACCCGGGCACTGGGAGGCGCTGGTAGGCAGGGACGACTGGGCGAACCGGAGCACATTGGACGTACCGACATTGGGGACGAGCACGTCGCCGTTGTCGGCCAGGGCCATCATCCCTGGCTGGGCGAGCCCGCCGGTCCCGTCCGTGTGGTGCGGCCCGTACCCACCGGTCGTGGGCCCGTAGACGATGCAGTAGCTCGTGTAGGAGGGGGCGAACCACTCCACCAGGCGACCGCTGCTTGGTGGTGGGTACTGGCCCTGGGCGGTGGCGATGTCGTTGGCCAGCACGTTGCCGGACCGGTCGACCACACAGCCCGTGTAGGTCTGATTGTTGTTGAAGACGCCGTTCGCCGTCGGCGGCGAGTCGCTCCCGATCGTCTGCCCCGGCATCTTGTAGGGGCCGGGGACGTAGAGGTCCTGGCCGCTGAAGGAACCGTTCGGCTCGTCGAGCTCCTCTCCGTCGGCCGGCTGCTTGTAGGGCTTGGCGCTGCCCACGTCGTCCTGGTTCGGCAGCGTGGGGTCGTAGCCCACCACGAATCGGCCGTCGGGGAGGACGCACATCTGGCCGTTCGGGTCCCACGCCGGCACCAGCTGGCCCAGTGCACCCGATGGCATGGAAAGGAAATCCTCCTCCTCGTTCTGGTCCCAGTAGACGAGGTACCCGGCCTTGGCCGGTGAACCTCCCTTGACCAGCGGCACGCTGTTGCCGGTCGGTGGCGAGGCCGAGGTGCTCCCCGACGAGCACGCCGCCAACAGTGACCCGCAGGACACGGCCACCACCACGAACACCTGAATCCCCCGGATACGCATCAGTCCCCCAACACCGCGTCCTACCGGCCGAGCCGGCTCCGGACGCATCGTAGAAGATGGAGCAACGCCATGCTGGCGACCGGTCCGGCCCCCGTTTCGGCCCCGCGAAGACAGCTCGGTTGCGTCTGCGATCTACCCGGTCTCGGGAGATTCACGTCCCAGGAGATGAGAACCCGTCGCGGAGCTTGAACTTCTGGACCTTGCCTGACGCAGTCAGCGGGAACTCCGACACTTCGACCCTGTGCTGGGGCGTCTTGTAGGGGGCGAGGCGATCTCGACAGTGCGCTCGGAGCTCGACTTCGTCGAGGGCCGCACCATCGGCGAACGCACGAACGCGGCGACCACTTCACCCCAACGGTCGTCGGGTATTCCGACCACGGCCACGTCGGCCACCGAGGGATGTGCGAACAGCACGTCTTCGATCTCGCGGGGATAGATGTTCTCGCCCCCACGGATGATCATGTCCTTGACCCTGCCCTCGATCCGGAGGAACCCGCGCTCGTCCATCGAGGCGCGATCGCACGTGTGGTACCAGCCCTCGTCGTCGATCGCCTGGGCGGTGGCCTCGGGCATGTCGTGGTATCCGGACATCACCAGGTATCCCCTTGTGCAGAGCTCACCGACGGTGCCGGCCGCAATCTGATCAGGGACGGTCAGAGGGATCGAACGCCTCGATTTGGCGAATCACGCCAGCAGTGTCAAACCATGCCTGCTCGTGACTGATGAGTCCATCACGGAGCTGAAATACATGGAGGATCCGGAATTCCACAGGCGCTCCACCTCCGTCCACGCCCAAGAACGATCCATCTACGTGGCCAGTGGCGACGGCCTCATCGACCACGTACGGCCCGGCACTGAATCGGCTTACAGCTCCGAGATGAAGGTCAGGTATGGCGGCAGCTATCGCCTGGTACATTTCGGCCGCCGCAGGCTTGCCATGCACCGGGCAATCCGGGTGACCCACGTCGTCCCAGACGACATCCTCGGTGTAGGTGGCAAGGACGCCCGGGATGTCGTGGCTGTTCTCGGCGGCGAAGTGGCGGTCAATGATGTCCAATGTTGGGCCCTTCCCGGGATCTCGACATCTGAACCGTAACGCGCTGTCTGCGGCGTCGTCGTTTCGGGCAGCAGCAACGGAGATGCCGAGGCCGGACCGTTCCTCCTGGTCGGCAAGGGGGGGCACCCAACTCCGACCATGCTCCGAGGAGCCGGATATCTGGTGCACTCCTACCAAACGCCTCTGCTTTGTCGACGACGTTGCCGAGAACGTTCCCTCTACGACGGCCTCGATACCGGTGGATCGCCGCATCCGATAGGTGCTCCGTCGTTCAACCACCCGTGCGGTGTCGGTGCCCCGGATCGTCAGTGACCGACGCAGGTCTGGGGCGAGTAGGAACTGCTGTTCGACTCCCCCGGGCAGGCGGTATTCTTCCAGACCACGCTGGTCAGGGTCACCCCGATCAGGTCGACGTAGTACAGGACGGCGTTGGTCAGATTGGCGCCGGCCAGGTCCGCGCTAGTGAGGATGGCCGAGGCCAGATCGGCGCCGGTGAGGTCGGCGGCCGTCACGTTGGCGCCCGTCAGGTTGGCTCCGGTCAGGTTGGAACCGGCCAGCGAGGTTACGCAGCCGACCTGGGAGAGACTCGCGTCGGTCAGGTTGGCGTCCATGAGGTCGGCACCCGCCAGGTAGGAGCCGCAGAGCTGGGTACCGGCCAAGTCGGCGTTCACCAGGTTGGCCCCGAACAGTTCCCCATCCTCCATGAAGTCACCCGACAGATCGGCACCGCTCAGATCGGTATCGTTCAGGGTCACCTGGGTGAGGTACGCACCGTGGAGGTCCGCGCCTGCCAGGTCCGCACCGGTGAGATTGGCCAGTGTGGGATCGATCGCGGTGCCGCCGATGTCCGCCCCGGCCAAGTCGGCGCCCGGCCCGATAAGGAAGCCGTCCACATCCTCCCAGCCGGTGGGGAGCGCACTCGGGAGACCGACGATCCCTTTGGACGACACGCCGGTCAGCGTGGCATCGGCCAAGTCGGCTCCCACCTCGCCCAGCTCATTGACGGTCGGGTACGAGAGACTGGCGTCGGTCAGATCGGCACCGACCAACGTTGTGTTGATGAGGTTCACACCATTGAGCGTGGATCCGGTCAGATTGGCCTGGTTCAGGTCGGCCGCGCTCAGGTTCGTATCGCTCAGATTGGCACCGGCCAGATTGGCGCCGCTCAGGTTGTCGTAGGACAGGTTCTCGTCGGATAGGTTGCACCCGGCCAGGTCGATGCCGGGATAGGGGGTCAGCGAACAGTCGTAGGTGACTCCGTTCGTGCCGTTCGTGCCCGGGGGCCCTTGCGAGTTCCACGAAATGACCGTCGAAGGAGACTTGCACGCCGACGCGGGCGGGCTCGACGTCCCTACGTCCTTGATCGCGCCCTTGGCAGACACGCAGCCGTAGTACGTCGTACTCGGCCCACTCGCCCCGGCGGTGACCGCTGCCGTGGCTCCTACGGTGACCGTAGCCACCGCAACGGCGGTCACTACCGCCACTTTCCAGGCCTTGGGGATCCTCATCGGTCGCTCCTTGTTGCATCGAGTCAACGATGGATGGACTCCGGACCGGATCCCCGCCGACGGTGAATCCCATAGAGCTTCCCACACGGGTTGCACGGGGGGCAACGGACGTCCCGCGGTGGCGGTGTCGCGGGTGCATCGGGATCTGCCGCCGCGCCCGAGGCGGGCCGTGCTTCCCCTTGTCATCGAGGAGCCCGGCAGCCAGATCACATCCCGACCGTGGGACCAGGCCGAACGTGTGGTCCCCTCACGGCTGGTCTATCCCGAGGGCCGGGCCGCTCTGGCCATGGCCCTTCGCAGGGGGAACATTGACGAGCAGGAAGTACGCACCGCCATCGACGCCTTCGGGATCCTCCACGGCCAACTCCACGTGGTCGAAGTCACCGAGGGACTCGTGCGGAGCGCAGGCGTAAAGGCCGAGCAGTTCGTCCTTCGAGGCTACGACGTCGTGCATCTCGCCTCGGTACAAGAAATCGCTGACCCTGATGTCGTGCTGGCCGCGGGCGACCGGGGCCTTCTTGCCGCTGCTGAGGTTCTGGGCATCGCAATGGCCAATCTCAAACCCGCGAGTCTCTATGAAACCCGGGGCGGTTCATCCAGCCAAGTCGGACAGGACCTTTGACCCTGCCCGGTTGTGGCCCGGCAGTGTACGGTCGCTTGAAAGGTTCCGGTGGCTGATTCGGGCTGTCCGGCTCGATACGAGGAGGTATCTATGGCCAGGGAAAGGGATCTTGCCTATTACGTTGCCGTCTACGACAGCGTTGAGTCCGCTGAGACAGATCTCGACGCCATCGAGCAGCTGCACAAAGACGATCTCATCGGAACGTTCGACGCAGCAATCGTCGACAAAGAGAACGGCAAGCCGCACATCGTCAGGCGGATGGCCCGACCGATGGTGCGAGTGATCCCAGATGTCATCGGCGACGACTTTGCGTGGCTGCCGTACGACGAGCTGCATGAATCGGCTGCCGAGCTCAACGCAAGTGAGGCGGGCCTCATCATGGTAGGAGAGCCGACACTCGAGAAGGCATTCGATAAGGCTGTCACTCATGCGACGAAAACCATGAAGCATGTCGTCGACGCGACAGCCACTGAGCTGGCGAAGCAGGCGAAGGAAGCTTCAGGGACCTAGGCGTTCCGCGTCCAGGGGCGGCGATGTCCAGTTCGGAATTGCGACGAGGCGTTCCGCCTCGACATTCTGCGCACCAAGTATGGGGAGGAGGACGTGCATCGACAGCTGGATCGGGCCATCGAGTGGCCCCGGTTCGGCGAGCTCTACGAGTTCGATGTACGCAAGGGGCAACTTCGGCGGAGCGAGACCCAGTTGCCGTCTTCCGGGAAGGGATCGCCGAAGCGACCGCGGGGTCGCCGGGCACCGGTTCAACTGCCGCGGCAGGGTTCGGCGCGAGACTGACTGCGTGGCTGCGAATCCATCATGGATTCCGGGACAAGGCCCCAGGTCGGTGAAAGGCCCTCGATCTGCAGCACCGCCCATCGGTTCGAGAATTGCAGCAGCGTGTGCGCTTGTCTGGTCGGTCAGTGCGCTGGTGACGCTGGTCATCTTCACGGCCACGAACCTGCTCTACGTCGCGAGCTCCCTTATCGCTGCCTCCCTGGGCATTTCGATGTGGTGGATCGCCGCCACCAACCGCCGGTACCGATGGCTGGCCGCGGCAGCAGGGGTGGTCTTCGTCGGGCTGGTGATTCTTATCCTGGCGCTCGTCGGGCGGGGCACGGCGGCCGTGGCCGTCGCCCTACTCGAGATCTCCGCCGCCTGGGCGTTCGGATTCCTGGCACTGCATTGGGAGTTCCATCGGGCCCTGGCTCAGCGGTGGCACTCAGTTGAGGCGACGCGGCATGGCGTCGTCCTCATGAACCCCACGTCGGGAGGCGGAAAGGTGGGCCGGTTCGATCTGGCCGAGGAAGCCCGCCGCCGAGGAATCGAGTCCGTCGTGCTCGGCCCCGGTGACGACTTGAGCCAACTCGCCGAGGCCGCGGTCCGCCGAGGCGCGGACTCACTGGGAATGGCCGGCGGCGACGGCTCCCAAGCGGTCGTCGCCGGAGTGGCGGCCGCCCACGGATTGCCCTTCGTCTGTGTACCGGCCGGCACGCGCAATCACTTCGCCCTGGATCTAGGGATCGATCGTAACGCTCCAGTGGCTGCCCTCGACGCCTTCGGTCCGGCCCGGGAGGCGACGATCGACCTCGGGGAGGTCAACGGCGAGGTATTCGTCAACAACGTTTCACTCGGCCTCTACGCGCACGTCGTGGCCTCCCATGAGTACCGCGAGGCCAAAGGTCGGACAGTGGCGGCGATGTTGCCGGACCTGCTCGGGCCGGACGCTGTGCCGACTGGGCTCAACCTGGACGGACCCGACGGTCCGATCGCCGCAGCGCAGGTCATCCAGGTATCCAACAATCCATACCGCCTGGCGAGCTTCAGTGGCTTCGGATCGCGCCCCTCGCTGGATTCGGGGATGCTGGGAGTGGCGACACTCACCATCCATCGACCGACCGACGTCAACCGGATCCTCGCACTGGAAGCGGCCGGTCGGCTCGACCGCTACGACGGATGGTGCGAGTGGACGGCCCGCGAGGTCGAAGTGGGGGGACCACCGACGTTGGCCGCCGCCGCCGATGGCGAAGCGCGCACGTGGGAGCCGCCGCTACGCATCACGATTCGCCCGGGTGCGCTCCGGGTCCGCATCGCACCGGGGCAACGAGGAGCCTCGCCGGCATTCTTCGTGGCACCGGTAAGTGCCTCCACACTGCTCGGTCTCTGGCGCATTGTGCGTGGTCGGCCCAGCGGCATCGTTGCCGCCGTCCCAGGACGCAGGGAGGCCGGATGCACGTGATGTTGCCGCATGTTGCGACGGGCCGGACGGTGCGTCCCGACCCGTGGGTCGGTCCGCCGACACGCGAGGCTCGCGTGCCCACGTGGATGTCGCCACCCCTGGTGCCCGCCGCTCTTCTGCGTCTGTCGAACAGACTCAGGAAGTAGAGGAGCACGTTCAGGACGTCCAGGAGGATCGACGCCGCCATCGTCGGTGCCGAGTCCAAGCCGCGGGACCTGCGGAGTCGCTGAAAGTCGTACATCGTCAGTCCGGCGAAGACCACCAGTCCCAGAACGGCATGGATCACGTCTCGGAGCCTGACCCTCCCGTCCGGACCGCTGGGCTGACATGATCGTCTCGGGAATCGTTGCGGAGCCGGGCTGCATGGGGGCGGCCACGACTCGATCATCATCGAAGCCAGTCGTTCGGCGATCGTGTGGAGTGCGTCGATCCGCAAATCGCTTCCCGGCAGTTGTCCACACTCCCAGCGGATTCGGTCATGGACGGCTAGCACACGACACGCACCTGGACGTCAGCAATTGCCGCCGACCCGGCAATCCGCGTCAGCGACGTTTTCGGCACCCGATGGAATCGGATGACACTCAGGCATTCTCTGTGCCGGGGAGTGACGGGGTGCAGCTGACAGCGACAACCAGGCCCTCCCACGCCGGTTTCCGTCATCGGCATCGACACCTCGCCGCTTATGCGCCCAGACGGTGCGGTCGATCCCGGGATCGTCACCATGGGGGTTCCGGAGGATGCCGTGGCGGTGGCGCTCTCGTCCGCCGCGGATTGGCGCCGGGGTGCGAACTCGCGGGATTGAACCGGCAGCGGTGACGCCCTCCCCACGGGCCCGTGCCACGCGGTGCGCCCGTCGGGCGGTCAGGCATCGGTGGCAAAAAGGGTCCAACGCCCCTTCCCCGTCCCAGTTCATCCCAGCACACTTGATCCGTGGCTGGCCGACGGACGACGGTGGTTCGGCGTCGCGGGCGGGAACGTGCGCCTCGGCAGGACGAACCTCCGTCCCGCACGGTGCGCGTACTGGTTCCCGACGACGAGAAGGAGATGGCTTGATGCTTGCCTATACCTATCCACTGGCCGATCTGCTCTGGACAATGCTGGAGATCTTCCTGCTATTCATCTGGATCTGGCTCCTGATCGTCGTCTTCTCGGACATCTTCCGAAGCCACGACATGAAGGGCTGGGAGAAGGCGCTCTGGGTGATCTTCGTGATCGTCCTGCCCTTGCTCGGCATCCTCGTGTACCTCATCGCCAGAGGCGACAAGATGCAGAAGCACGACATCCAGGACGCCCAGGACACGCAGCAAGCATTCGATGACTATGTGCGCCAGGTCGCGGGAAGCGGGCCGGCCGACGAACTGGCCAAGTTGGCCGACCTCCGCGACAAGGGTCTCCTGACCGACGCGGAGTTCGAATCCCAGAAGGCGAAGATCCTTGCCCGGTGAGATTGTTTGCATCCGGTGACGGAACGATCCCCGATCGACCGACAGTGACGGTGCCCCCCGAAAGCGGGCGCGGGACCGTCATCCGCCTGCGCGCCGAGGTGGACGCCCTCGATCAGGCAATGTCCTCGGCCGTACTCCGGACGCCGACCCCGGTTCTCGATCCAGTCATCCGGCATCTTTCCCGTGCCTCCGACTACAAGGCCCTCTGGTTCGCCACATCGGCGGCCGTCGCGATGTTCGACGGTCGGCGCGGACGGCGGGCGGCCGTCCGGTGCCTGGCCGCGATCGGCGCGACCTCGGTGCTCGTCGACCTGGTGGGGAAGCTCGCCTTCCCGCGCGAGAGGCCTGACGCCGACCCGGTGGCGGCCGACCGCATCGCCCGCCGGCCCACGTCGAGCTCGTTCCCCTCTGGGCACGCGGCCACCGCATCCGCCTTCGCCACCGCCTTCCGGCAGGAGTACCCCCTCCTCGGTCTGCCAGTCAGCGCGCTGGCGGCGGTGGTCAGCTATGGGCGCGTGCACACCGGGGTCCACTACCCGAGCGACGTCATCGTTGGCGCTCTGGTCGGATCCGGTGCGGCGTCACTGACCGGTCCGCTCGTCGAACGCGCGGGTCGCCCCGGCCAGCGCGGCACTCGCTGATCCGAAAAGAAACCGGAAAGCCCGCCGTCAGTCGACGGGAAGGAGTCCACGCTGTCTGCGCCGATACGTTGTACCTCTGACCTGGTGGGCGCTAGAGGACTCGAACCTCCGACCTCAGCCGTGTGAATCCCTTCGGGGGCAATTCGGGGACCAGGGACTATTGCTATTTTCCCAGCTCAGGGCATCTTTCCACTTACCGTCACGGACCACGTTTCACCACCTTTTACCGTTGCTACGCGCACGGATCGCGCACGCCGAGCGGTTTTTTGACTCCGTACACGTCATCACATCGCACAGACAAATCGGGTACTTCCGTCTGACCATATGGTGTACCATATGGTCCATGGCTCGGCGTGAAGTGCTCGTGCAGTTGGATGACGACCTCGTGTCGCGTCTGGATCACCTGGCGTCCGAACGAGGAACCAGCCGATCAGAGCTCCTCCGCAATGGAGCCATTGCCGTCCTCGAGGCCGCAGACCTGCGTCGAGCTGACGATGAGATGCAGGACGCGTACCGCCGCACCCCGCAGGATCCAGACATCGTCCAGATGGCGACACGTCTAGCTACCGCGACCATGCCGGAGTGGTAGTCCGAGGCGACATTCTGTGGGCGGACCTCGGGGCTCCGGCAGGTCGACGGCCCGTGTGCGTTCTCACTCGCGACGCCGCCATCGAAGTCCTCTCCGCAGTCACCTGTGCACCGATCACTCGCACGATTCGTGGGATTCGGTCAGAAGTCGGCGTGGGAGCTGACGAAGGACTCCCCGACGTGAGTGTGATCACGTGCGACAACATCGTGACCCTTGCGAAAACGACGCTGACCGAGGACCCGGTCGGACACTTGGATTTCGAAAAGCGCGCAGAACTCGATCGAGCACTGCGCTACGCCCTCGACATCCAGTACTGAACACTCGTCGGGTACGACCCCGAGCCGGCGTTTAGGGGCGGTCTCCCCGCCTCCTCTCATCCCATTCCTTCCGGGCGGCTACCCGTGATTCTGCGGCAACAGTGGCCTTCTCGACCACCTGTCGAGCCAGGGCCACGTTCTCCTCGAACCACTCGCCGAGGTAGTGACGGGTTGCAAGTTCTACGGCCGAACGCACCTCTCGGTTGGCCAGTTTGCTGTGCGTCCAGCCCTCGAAGAGCGGGGCATCGACGTCAGCCCAGACGATGGCGGTGAGGCCCTCACGGATGTCTTCTCCGAACAGTTCGACACCTAGCATCGAGGACCCATGGAGGGACTTCAGCGCACCGTGGACGGCACCTGTTAGGCCCTTCTTGAAGCCCTCGACGTGCATCCCCCCACCGGTAGTGGCGACCCCGTTGACAAAGGAGTGGATCTCTTCCTCGGGGTTCAGGGTCCACTGGAGCGCAATGTCGATGACGTCGGTGTCGACTTCGGCGGTGAAGGCGATCACGTCGTCAAAGAGTAGGGTCTTTGCGGCATTCATCTGTCGCAGGTGACCTGCAATGTCACCACCTGGGTAGGTCGCCACGTCGAGCAAACTCTACTTGCAACTCACTGCGTTCGAGGGGGGCGAGCGTGCCCAACTCGTGCTGGAGCGTGACCCGGTCCCGGTGTTCTGGGGCAGTCTGCGGGCTGCCAGGGGGTCGCCAGCCAATGGTTACTAGGTGGCGGTTGCCGACGAGTACTTCGGATCGAGCGGCTGCAGTTGGCATTCCAACAGGTACGACCCATTCCCCTCGTCGTCGCTCCACGCATCGGTACTCTCTATATCTGCCCAGTTCGATTGCGAAACGTCACGGATCAGTCCGTTTCCGGAACGGATGAAGGGAGCGGTCTGACGCTGGATTCGCTGAATCTTCCATGTGTAGATCAGAGGGGGGTCTTTGCGCAGCTTTGCCAATCGCTCGAAGTAGAAGAAAGGGTCGATCCCCAGGTACACCTCTCCTGCGACCATGGTTCCTACAGGAAAGTGCTCCTGAGTGGTCTCACGGAAGACGCCGATCCCCACGTCGATTACAAGAGCATCCTCATCGTCGCAGCGGACTTGACCTTCAATCGAGTAGTGCGAGTCTCGTAGGTGCCTGGCAAGCGGACGGCTCGCCGAAGTCATCACTTCAAGGCCCTGTCGTGAGTAGAACTCAACTGCGAACTCGGCTACCTGGCCGGTAGAGAAGTCCGGGTAGTTGCCATCCTGGATGATCCAGGCGTCGAGGCCTATTAGCCATGTGTCCACAAGCACGATCATCTCACTGGTTTGGGTCTCACGATGATGCAGGCTCGCCTGCAGAGGCTGTCCCCATGGTGCCGTTTAGTGACGCTTTTCCCGTGTGTCCGCATTATTGGGATGGATCGAGATTTCGGCGCCAGAAAGGAACCCGAGCCGAGCCCGAAACCCGACCACGACACAACGAATGCCCATCAGACGGAACCACTGTCGATGCGGAGGCCAACGGTCCCGGCACTGGTGTCAGCGGACCGGTAGGAGATCCGACGAAGCATCTCGAGCACCAACGATGGCGGCCGGGGCCGGCACGGTCGTGACCGGTGCCGGACCGGGCCGCCCAACGGATGGGGCAATAGAGAGGCGACTCGTCGTCATTCCATCCGAGACCAGGCGACGTCTAGAAGCAGGTTCCGAATAGCCGCCAGGAGATGACGGGGGCGCCGGATCGAGGAGGCAATCCGGTGGGAATCGAGGCGGCGATGTCCGGATCCGGAATCGAGTCCTTGACTAGGTAGAGAAACCCCTCACAGCTCCCGGCCGACACTCGGCCATGACATTGACGGGCACGACGCTGACGATCACGACCTCGACCCGGGTTCTGACAACGCCCTGCGTGGCCGAATCCCACCGAGCGTGGTCACCAGACGAAGAAATTCAAGGAAATTGTCCTTCCCAACCTTCGTCATTGATGTCCGTCAGTACCCGCCAGAGTCCGTCACTATCCGTCAGATACCACCTCTGACCAGGGACGATGGTTGACAGGGTGACGGCCCGCCCCCATGCTCGCCAGCCATGGACCACGTCGATCGAGAACTATTGGAATCCCTCCTTTCGAGGCTCAACTCGGGCCGGTGGGAGGAGTTCCTCGATGCCGGCCAAGGCTGCAACTGGTGCCGATACCCGGTCCGTATTCGAGGGGTGGTCACCGAGGGAACCGGTGCCGACCGGTCCCTCAAGTTCTCGACGGACTCACTTCCTGATGGAGTGTTCCTGAAGGCCTGCGGCTCGAGGCGCGAGACCCGCTGTCCTGCCTGTGCCCACACCTACCGAGCTGACGCTCGCCACCTTGTCCGAGCCGGGCTCATCGGCGGCAAGGGCATCGATGCCTCGGTCGCCCTCCACCCTGCCGTCTTCCTCACCCTCACCGCCCCGGGCTTCGGAGCCATCCACTCGGTGCGCCAGGGAGGACTCTGTCGGCCGGGATCTCCCAGCCCTCGGTGTCCCCACGGCCGGCTTGTCAACTGTCCGAAGCGCCACGACGAACACGATGATGTGGTCGGGACTCCGATCTGTCCCGACTGCTACGACTACCGAGGAGCGGTCCTCCACAACGCCCACACGCCCGAGCTGTGGCGCCGGACCACCATCTACCTCCATCGCCAACTGGCGGCCGTCCTGGGGCTCACCCAGGTCGAGACCCGGAAGATGGTGCGGCTGTCGTTCTGCCGAGTGGCCGAATACCAACGCCGAGGTGTGGTCCACCTCCACGCCATCATCCGGGCCGACGGTCCCGACGCATCCCTTCCGCCGGTCAGCGCCGACGAGCTCACCATGGCTTGTCTCCGAGTGGCCCGAGCGGTCCGGGTCAACCATCCGATGGGCGAGGCGGCCTGGGGATCCGAGGTCGACGTCCAGGTCCTCGATCGCGATGATGGCCGGGCGGCCAAGGTGGCCTCGTATGTGGCCAAGTACGCCACCAAGTCGGCCGAGTCCTCCGGAGTCCTCGACCGTCCGATCCAGACAGCCGAGGACCTGGACAGCCGGCAACTCCCCCCGCACCTACGCCGCATGGTCGAAACGGCCTGGGATCTCGGGGACGAGCCGGAGTTCGCCCAGCTCCACCTCCGGCGCTACGCCCACGCTCTGGGCTACGGCGGTCAGTTTCTGACAAAATCACAGCGGTACTCGTCCACCTTCGCCAATCTGCGAGCCGAACGGGCCCAGTGGCGTGAAGCCCGACGACTTCGAGGTGTCGCACCTCCCGAGCAAGCTCCCTTCCCTGACGCGTCCACATCCGAGTGGGACGTGGTCGGCATCGGCTGGACCAGTCGAGGTGAGGCCAAATTCGCCGACGACCGGTGGCAGCAACGCCTCGAGGAGATCCACCTGGCGAACGAGGACCGCTACTCCTCGTGACCTGGTTCCTCCACAGACGGCAATCCGCCGCAGGCGGTGCGCCAGCAGCAGTCGATCGCAGCACCCGTGTGCTGCCCACCACCAAGAACTGCTGAGCGGCGAGGACACGCCATGGGACGTCGAGAGTTCGGAACGATAAGAAGGCTGCCGTCGGGACGCTGGCAGGCGAGCTACTGGTGCGATGGGAACCGCCACTTCGCGCCCAACACCTTCCGCACCAAGCGGAACGCTGGCGAGTACCTCTCCGCCATCGAGACGGAACTACAGCGGGGCGAGTGGATCGACCCCCTGAACGGCCGGATCCTGCTCGCCGATCTGGCGGAGGAATGGACCACCACGATCGTCGACCTGCGGCCGTCGACGAAGGCACGGGACCTGGGCTATCTGAATCGGTATGTACTCCCCCGCTTCGGCCACCTCGAGGTCCGAGCTATCACCCACGTCATCGTGCGCTCCTGGGTCGCCGAGCTCGACGGATCGGGCCTCGCCCCCTCAACGACCACCAAGGCCGTTCACATCCTGGCGAAGATCCTCCGGTTCGCCGTGCGGGCTCGGGTAATTCCATCGTCACCTTGTGATGGGGTCCGGTTGCCTCGCATCGAACGGAGCGAGATGCGCTTCCTCACGACAGTCGAGGTCGACGCCCTCGCCGATGCAATCGACCCGCGGTACCGGGCCACGGTTCTGCTCGCCGCATACGGCGGACTTCGGGCTGGTGAGCTCTTCGGACTGCGGGCCAAACGGGTCGATCTACTGCGGCGCACCGTGTCCATCTCGGAGACGGTCGTTGACGTCGGTGGACATCTCCACTTCGGTCCACCCAAGACCCGAGCCGGCACTCGGATAGTTCCCCTTCCCCGGGTGGCCGCCGATCCCCTCGCCGAGCACCTCACCGCCTATGGCCGTTCCCCCGACGATCTGGTGTTCAACGCACCCGGTGGCGGACCGGTTCAACTCAATCTGTGGCGTCAACGCTTCTGGGCACCGGCGGTCAAGAAGGCCGGACTGGTCCACTTGCGTCCCCACGACCTTCGACACACCGCCGTCGCTCTCTGGATCGCCGCCGGTGCCAATCCCAAAGAGGTCGCCTCACGTGCAGGGCACTCGTCGGTGAGCTTCGCACTCGACCGCTACGGACACCTGTTTCCGGGATCCGAACAGAAGCTCAACGACGCCCTCGACGCGCTGGCTGACGAATCCCGTGCAGCCGCGGTCTTGGCTTCCGAGGACGCTCAACACGCGATCACCGCGGAGTGACCGAATTCCATCGCGCACGTGGCGCGCACGCCGGGCCGTGATGGTCGGCACGCCCGGAGGTCGCAACGCTCTGACCAGGACTTTCGGGGTGGGCGCTAGAGGACTCGAACCTCCGACCTCAGCCGTGTGAAGGCTGCGCTCTAACCAACTGAGCTAAGCGCCCGGACGATGCGGACGGTGCACCGCAGCGGAACGAGCATCCTAGCCCGCCACAGACTCATCGGAGCCCGAGGAGCGCGGACCGTCAGGCCGGAAACGGCGCCACCGCGTCGAATCCGAGGGCGGCCTCCAGTGCGGCTGCCGCCCGGATCACCACCAGGTCGGCGTGTTGGGGCCCGACCAACTGCAGTCCCACGGGAAGGCCCTCCGACGAGAGCCCCACGCACACCGTGGCCGCCGGCGACCGGGTCATGTTGAACGGATAGGTCATCTTGACCCAGTTGTAGTCCGACCTCCCGTTGATCGTCCCCGCTCCCCCGAGCGCCCGGGGTGGAGGCACTGCCGCCATGGTGGGGGTCACCAGCAGACGAACGTCGTGGAACAGGTCGACCAGTCGAACGTTGAGCGCGTGGCAGGCGTCCTCGGCACGGACGAGGTCGAGCGCGGACGTGGCGGCCGCCCCGTCGATGACCATCCGCAGCACCGGGTCGACCGACTCGTAGGCCGGCGTCCCGAGCAGCTCCGCGTGCGTACGCAGGTTGTAGGCGCCGGACAAGGTGAGCCACGGATCGAGTGGATCCTCGTCGAACACGGTCTCCGTCTCGACCACCTCGGCGCCGAGGTCGGCCAGGACGTCGACGGCCCGCCGGCACAGAGCCAGCACCTCCTCGTCGATCTCCGCGTAGCCGAGCGTGGGCGACCAGGCCACGGTGGCCGGAGGACGCGCGTCCTCGAGCGCGGCGGGCCACGACGCCTCGGGCCGGGGCAGCGACCGGAGGTCGGTCGGGTCGGGCCCGACCACCACATCGAGGGCGGCGACGATGTCGGCCACTCGGCGGGCCATCGGCCCCTTGGTGGACAGGTGGTGCCAGTCGGGAGCGAACGGCCCTCCCGTCGGGACCCGTCCGAGCGAGGGCTTCACACTCGACAGTCCGCAGCACGACGACGGGATCCGCAGCGAGCCCCCACCGTCGGAACCGGTGGCCAGCGGGACCATGCCGGCGGCGATGGCCGCGGCACTGCCCCCGGACGAGCCGCCCGGCGTGTGCTCCAGGTTCCACGGGTTGAGCGTGGCCCCGAAGAGCGGATTCTCCGAGTCGGCCTTCCAGCCCAGCTCGGGCGTGTTGGTCTTCCCCACCACGACGCATCCTGCGGCCACCAGCCGGGCCACCAGTGCCGAGTCCTCGGTCGCCGGAGGATTGTCGGCGTAGGCGACCGACCCGTGGGTCGTGACGTAGCCGACGGTGTCCTCCAGGTCCTTCACTCCGATCGGAATGCCGGCCAACGACCCCGGGTCGCCCCCGGCGGCCACCGTGGCGTCCACCGCCTCGGCTGCGGCCCGGGCCCTGGACTCGTCGACGGCCACGAAGGCGTTGATGGTCGGGTTGGTGGCGGCGATCCGCGCCAACGCGTGGTCCACCAGTTCGGTCGCCGTCACCGAGCCGCTCCGGACCTGCGCTGCCAGGTCGACCACCGATGCCGTGCGAAAGTCCATGGATGGACCGTACCGGGGGCGATCCCGCCCCACAAGGTGCGCCTATGCCGACCGGAGACGCCGGACCGGACCCCGTCTCGACAGGACCGTCCGTGTCAGAGCAGTCTGTCTCCATGTCGACGACACCGGATGACACGCCGCGCATCACAGGCGCCGTTCTCGATCACGTGGCTCACGCCGTCCCCCGATGGCAGTCCGTCTGGGGCCGCTACGCCACCGACCTCGGGGCGGTGTGGGCCTCGGGGGGACCCGGGCCCGGCTTCGCCCCTGCACAGCTGCGGTTCGCCAACGGGGCGCGGGTGGAAGTGCTCATGCCTTCGAACGTGGAGGTCAACGACTTCCTGGCACGGTTCCTCGCCCGCAACGGACCCGGGCCCCACCACCTCACCTTCAAGGTCCCGAATCTGGAGGACGCCCTCGACCAGGTCCGCCGGACCGGCAAGGAGCCGATCGGGGTCGACAGGTCGGATCCGGAGTGGATGGAGGCGTTCCTCCACCCGAAGGTGGCCACCGGGATCGTCGTGCAGCTGGCCGAGGCGCCCCACCCGTGGAGCAGCCCGCCCCCCGACGATTACCCCTCCGACCTGCGGATGCGCCAGGACGGAACGGGTCCGGTGGCCCCGGCGACCCTCGTCCGTGTCTGCCATGTGGTCGCCGACCTGGAGGACGCCCTCGGGCTGTTCTGTGGCCTCCTGGCCGGTGAGGTGATCGCCGAAGGGTCCGATGCCGCCACCCGCTGGGTCGACGTCCACTGGGCCGGACCGCTCGGCCTGCGCCTGGTCGCGGCCACCCACCCCGGCACGCCCGGCCCGGTGACCACCTGGCTCGGCACCCGACCCGGGCACGTCCACCACCTCGCCGTCGAGACCGAGGAGCCCGCCGCGGTGCCGGGCGCCCGTCCGACCACGCCGGGGGCCGCCCCGATCGGGACGGCGACCGACCCTGACGGGTCATGGGAGATCCCGGCCGAGGACAACTTCGGCCTCGGGATCGTCCTGACCGGCTTCGGAGGGGCCACCGGGACCACTCCCGGCGGACCGGTAGCCTGATCACGATGGCAGAACCGACCGACGACGACGAGGGGAACGGCGACGACACCCCGACGACGGCACCGTCCAAGCTGAGCCGGCTCGAGCGGCTCTTGTCCCCCACGCCGTCGCCGAAGCTGGCGACCAACAGCAAGGGTGTTCCCACCAAGTGGGCCATCGACCGCCTCGACGGTCGTGAGCGTCTCTACGGCTATCTGTCCGGCATCGCCGCGGCGCTCTTCGCCGTCCTCATCTACGTGGCCGAGACCCACGAGAAGCACTTCAGACTCAAGAAGGGGCAGATCACCCCCGAAACGGCCCTCATCGTCGGACTGGTGAGTGCCGTCCTGCTCGTCGTCACCACCCGGATCGGGCGCCGGGCCCTGGTCGGCTTCGTCGCCCTCTTCACCTTCCTCGGGTTCGAGAACTCCGACTTCGTCACCGGCCTCCCCTTCCTGGTGCTCGCCGCGTGGCTGCTCTACCGGTCCTACAAGGTCCAGAAGGAGGCCTCCGCCAAGATCCGTGCCGACCGGGAGGCCGGCATCACCACGGCGGGCGACCGGCCCGGTCGGACTCCCCGGTCGGCCGCCGCATCCGGTCGCACGGCGGCCGAAGCGCGTTCTGCTCGAACGAAGGGGCCTCCTGCCCCCGAGGGCAACAAGCGGTACACACCGAAGAAGCCGGCGCCCCGGACTCCGCCGCCACCCAAACCGTCGTGGCGGGAGCGTCGGGCGGCCAAGACCTCCGACTGAGTCCCGAGCCGCCCGGCGCACGAGGGTCACCCTTCGTTCGTCACCAGGGCGGAGCGGAGCAGCTCCAGGATCTCGTTGCGACGCCGGACCAGCGATCGGGCCGTCGGCTCCTCGCCGAAGGCCCGGAGCACCTCCACCTCGGTCAGCATGCCGATGACCGTCGAGTAGATGGCCAGGAGCAGCAGGCGCGGCTCGTGCCTGCGCATGTGCCCGGCGTCCATCTCGGCCTCGAGGAACTCCGTGGCCCGCCGAACCAGCGGCTCCACCGCGGTGACGAACCGGGTGGCGGCCGGCGTCCCCAGCCGACCCATCTCGCGCACCAGGCCCAACAGCTCGGGTCGCCGGGCGGCCAGACGGAACACCGAGCGCACCACCGCGTCCACCCGGGCCCAGCCGCTGCCGGCCGTGGCCAACGACGCCTCGAGTGCGGCCGACAGCTCGATGGCACTCCGGTCGATGACCGCCTCGAGCAGGATCTCCTTGCTGGGGAACCAGTAGAGGATGGTCTGCTTGCGGATGTCGAGGCCGACGGCCAGGGCATCCAGCGACGAGGCCTCGTAGCCCCGGGTGGCGAACGACAGCAGTGCGGCGTCGAGGATGCGATCCGACGTGGTCACGCCATCCGCGTCGGTCCGCCCTCCCGCCGGCACCGGCCTCGGACGGCTCCGGTCCCGGATCGGCCGCCGGCCGTCTGCAGTGTTCGACCCGCTCACTTACCATATGGTAGACAGATCGTGTGACCCGCGTCCGCGACGCCCTGGCCGGCAGGCGATTCTTCATCACCGGCGCCACCGGGTTCCTCGGGACAGCACTGGTCGAGCGCATCCTGCGCAGTGTCCCCGACAGCCAGGTCGTCCTCCTGATCCGCCCCGGCCGGCGGGCGACGCCCCAGCAACGGGCGGCCAAGGAGATCCTCCGGAACGACTGCTTCGACCGTCTCCGCGAGGAGCTGGGCGACCGATTCGACGACGAGATGGCGGCCCGGGTGGTGGCCGTCGCCGGCGACGTGGCCACCGACGGCCTCGGCCTCGACGCCGACGGACTCGACGCCATGTCGCGGTGCGACATCGTGGTCCACTCGGCCGCCTCGGTGAGCTTCGACTCCCCGCTCGACGCGGCTGTCGAGGTCAACCTGCTCGGGCCGTCCCGGGTGGCCGAGGCGTTCGTGGCCGCGCGGGCGCTCGCCGTGGCGGACGGCCGTACCGGTCCGGTCCATTTCATCCCGGTGTCGACCGCCTACGTGGCCAGCACCCACCAGGGCGAGGCACGAGAGGAGCTGCTCGACGCCAACCCGTTCACCATCGACGTGGACTGGCGCCACGAGGTCACCGCGGCCCGCCGGCAGCGGGGTGACAGCGAGGCGGAGTCCCGCCGGCCCGAACGGCTCGAGCAGTTCCACAAGGAGGCCCGCGAGGAGCTCGGGGGCGCCGGCCTCCACCTGTTGGCCGAGCGGGCCGAGCGGTTGCGCGAGGACTGGGTCAAGAAGCAGATGGTCGAAATCGGCCAGGCCCGGGCCCAGTCGCTCGGCTGGCCCGACGCCTACCCCTACACCAAGGCCCTGGGCGAACGGGCGCTGGTCGCCCAGTTCGCCGACAGCGTCCCGATCACCGTCATCCGTCCCTCGATCATCGAGTCGGCCCTGGCCGAGCCACGTCCGGGGTGGATCCGCGGGTTCCGGATGGCCGAGCCGATCATCATCTCCTACGCGCGGGGCCTCCTCCGCGAGTTTCCGGGAGTGCCCGAGGGCGTCACCGACGTCATCCCGGTCGACCTGGTGGTGGCGGCCATCATCGCCGTGGCCGGCGAGGCGCTGCTCGACGCGGCCTCCGGCGACCCGGCCCGCGCCCATGCCGGCCCGTCGGTGTACCACGTGGCCTCCGGCGTGCGGAACCCGTTCCGCTACGGGCGGCTGGTCGAGCTGGTGACCGCCTGGTTCACCGAGCACCCCCTCTACGACCAGGACGGGCAGCCCATCGTGGTGCCCGAGTGGTCCTTCCCCGGGCGGGGCCGGGTCCAGCGTCAGCTCACCCGGGCCTCCCGGGCCATGTCCCTGGCCGAGCGGGTCGTCGGGTCACTCCCCATCCGGGGCCGACAGGCGGAGTGGATGGCCGCACTCGAGGAACAGCACCTCCTGGCCGACCGGGCCCTCGGCTACGTCGAGCTCTACGGCGCCTACACCGAGACCGACGCGCTGTACCGGGTCGACCGGCTCCTCGCCCTGTGGGACCGCATGGACGACGACGACCGGGCCACGTTCTGCCTGGATCCGGCGGCGATCGACTGGACCCGCTATGTCAACGAGATCCATCTGCCGTCCATCATCGAGCATGCCCGGGTCAGGACCTCGCCGGGCAAGTCGATCAAGACCAACCGGGCCGACCGGGCGAGGAAGAACATCCTCTCCCCCGATCGGCACATCGCCGCCTTCGACCTCGAGAACACCCTCATCGCCTCCAACGTGGTCGACTCCTACGCCTGGTTGGCCTCGCGTCACCTGCCGGCCGGCGAACGGGCCGCCTTCGTCGCCGATCTGGTCGCCGAGGCACCACAGCTGCTGGCCCTCGACCGCCGGGACCGGGGTGACTTCCTGCGCTCCTTCTATCGGCGCTACGACGGAGCGCCGGTGGCCCGGCTGCGCGACGACGGGTGGGACCTCTTCCACCACCTCCTGTTGGCCAAGTCCTTCCCGTCGGGCATCGCCCGGGTCCGTGCCCACCAGGCACTCGGGCACCGGACCGTCCTGATCACCGGCGCCCTCGACTTCGTGGTCGAGCCGTTCCGGCCGCTGTTCGACGAGATCGTGTGCGCCCGCCTCGGCGAGCACGACGGTCGCTTCACCGGACGGCTCGAGCTCCTCCCGCCGATCGGCGAGGCACGCGCCCTGGTGCTGGCCGACTACGCCGAGGCCGAAGGCCTCGCGCTCGAGGAGTCCATGGCCTACGCCGACTCCGCCAGCGACCTTCCCATGCTCGAAGCCGTCGGCTTCCCGGTGGCGGTCAACCCCGAGGCCAAACTGGCCGCCATCGCCCGCCGCCGGGGCTGGCACGTCGAGACGTGGCACAAGGCCGACGGCGGGAGCCAGCCCGTGCTGCCCCTCGGGCCGCTCGACCATCGCGGGTCGGCCCGTCGGGGACGCACCAGCCCCGCCGCCCTGGCCGGACAGTCCCGTCGCACCGGCGGGGAGCGGGCCCGATGAAGGCACTGGTGCTCGAGCGGAATCTCCCCCGCTTTGCCGCCTCGCGGGTGGCGTCGCTGTTCGGCTCCGGTCGCGGCGCCGGCTTCGGTCCGCTGCAGCTCCTCGACGCCGAGTCCCCCGACCGCCCCGGCGACGACTGGTACCCGCTGCGGCCCACCTTGTCCGGCATCTGCGGATCCGATCTGGCCACGGTGGACGGCCGGACGTCCCGGTACTTCGAGGACATGGTGTCGTTCCCGTTCGTTCCCGGGCACGAGGTGGTCGGCGTGTTGGACGACGGTGGCGTCGACTGGTCCGGGCGCGAGCTTGCCCCGGGCAGCCGGGCGGTCATCGAACCGGTGCTCGGGTGTGCGCCACGACACATCGCCCCGCTGTGCGCACAGTGCCGGACCGGGCACACCGGGTTGTGCGGGAACCTGGCCTCGGGCGCCCTGGCCCCTGGGCTCCAGACCGGCTTCTGTACCGACACCGGCGGCGGGTGGTCCACCGCTCCACTCATGGCCCACGCCAGCCAGCTCCACGCCGTCCCCGACGCCTTGTCCGACCAGGACGCCGTCATGATCGAGCCGACGGCCTGCGCGGTGCACGCCGCCCTCTCCGCACCCGTCGCCGCCGGTGACGTGGTGGCCGTCGTCGGGGCCGGCACGCTGGGGCTCACCACCATCGCCGCGCTCCATGCACTGGTCAGACCGCAGCGTCCGTGCACCGTGGTCGTCGGGGCCAAGCACCCCCGCCAGCGCGAGCTGGCCTCGTCGCTCGGGGCCGACCAGGTCGTCCCCCCGGACCAGCTGGCGCGGGCCGTGCGGCGACGGGCCGGATCGCTGGTGCTGTCGGGTCGGCTCACCGACGGCGCCGACGTGGTCTTCGACTGCGTCGGCTCCGCGGCCTCGATCACCGAGGCGCTGTCGCTGGTGCGGGCTCGGGGCACGGTGGTCCTGGTCGGCATGCCGGCCAAGGTGACCCTCGACCTCGCCCCGCTGTGGCACCGCGAGCTCACCCTGGTGGGTGCCTACGCCTACGGCAATGAGACCGCCCCGGACCCGGGTGGCCCCGACCGTCGAACCTTCGAACTGGCCACGGACCTGGTGGGAACGGCATCACTCGGCCGGCTGGTGTCGGCCCTCTATCCGCTCGAGCGCTACGAGGAGGCCCTGGCCCACGCCGGGGCCGCCGGCCGCCGGGGCGCGGTCAAGGTGGCCTTCGACCTACGCAAACCGAAAGGACGCACCCGATGAGCCCCAGGCCCGGATTCGTGCTCGACGTCGACAGCTCGACGCCACCCACCCTCTTCTGGCACGGCGAGCGGTTCTCCCTCGAGAAACTGCCCGAGGGCAGCCGGGTGATCTACGCGCCCGAGCCCCTCGACCCCCTCACCGACCCCCAGGCCGCCATCCGCCACGCGCTCGCCCATCCCGAGGGGGACCGGGAGCCACTGCCCGCCCTCTTGTCCTCGGGCATGAAGTTGACCATCGCCTTCGACGACATCTCGCTGCCCCTGCCCCCGATGGAGCGCCCCGACATCCGCCAGCTGGTCATCGAGCAGGTCCTCGACCTGGCGGCCGAGGCCGGCGTCGACGACGTCGAGCTCATCGTGGCCCTGGCCCTGCACCGGCGGATGACCGAGCCCGAGCTGCGCCATGCCCTCGGTGACCGGATCTACGACGCGTTCGCCCCGAACGGTCTCCTCACCCAGCACGACGCAGAGGACCCGCTCAACCTCGTCCACCTCGGCACGACCGACCACGGCGAGGACGTCGAGATCAACAAGCGGGCGGCAGAGAGCGACCTGTTGGTCTACGTGAACATCAACCTGGTGGCCATGGACGGCGGCCACAAGAGCGTGGCCACCGGGCTGGCCAGCTACAAGAGCCTCCGCCACC
>JBEKCS010000014.1:0-63269 GCA_050014755.1 Acidimicrobiales bacterium | reverse complement strand
GACGACGGCCTCGGTCACCCACCGAAGTGTCCCCTTCGGCGGGGTGCGACAGGCAACGAGAGACTTCACGAACTCGTGGCGGACGGGCTGGGCTGCTCGCCACGCCCGGTTGTTCGCCACGACCTCTCGGCGCTCCTCCTTCTGCTCATCGCTCATCGGCGCGCTGGCGGTCCCTCGGTTCTTGAACCGGTCCGCATGTCCGTGACCCAACGGGTCCGTGCAGAAGTAGGCGGCGCCCACCCCGGACCAGTCCTTCACGACGGCGGCCATGTGGCCGGGGCAGGCGGCGTGGGTCTCGGGGGTGATCCGGTTACCGTCCGTGTCCAACAGGTCGGAGATGCTCACGGCGGCGTCTGCGAGGTCGTGACGGTCGACGACGGTGACACCGGCCTCGGTGAGCTGGGCCACCAGCTCGGCAGCTCCCTGGGCGTCGGCTCGGTCCTGGCGGAGGCGGCTGACCACGTGGTCCCAGCCACGGGGGTCGCGCTTGGCCGTGACGGTGAGATCCTTCACGGCGTCCGCGTCGTCGGCGAACTCGGCGAGCGTGGCGGCCTGGTCCAACGTGAGGTCGTAGCGGTCGGTGACCGCCAGCGCCACGTCCGACCCGGCGACGGTGAGAGCAGTCTTGACGTGCCCGAGCTTCTGGCCGGTGGCCTTCGCGATCTGCGCGGCGGACAGCTCGAAGGCGGCGAGCTGCTGGTAGCCCTGGGCTTCCTCGGTGACCGACAGGTCCCGACGCTGGCCGTTCTCGACCAGCATGGCCGTGACCTGCGCGACATCGTCGGCCAGGTCGGGCCGCACGTAGCAGGGCACCAGCTCGGTGCCCGCCTCGACGGCGGCTGCGAGTCGGCGGTGCCCGGCGAGGACTTTCTCGCCGTCTGCGGTGGGAACGATCACGAACGGTTGGATCACCCCTACGGTGCGGATGGTCTTGACCATGCCGGTCAGGTCACCGAGATCGTGGCGGACGTTCAGGGGGTGCGCGGCCAGGTCGGCCGGGCGACGCCAGACGAGGACGTGTCCCTCGGTGTCGGCGCTCTGGTCGGTGGCAGGTGCGGTGGTGGTTGTCATTGGTGGTTCTCCTTCTGGTTGGTGACCGGCGGGTGCCGGTCGGGTTGGTGTTGCCTCTGCGCCCCGGTGCCCGACTGCTCGGGCTGCCGGGACGGCGATCTGTGGTGTGGCCCCGTTGGGCTCGGTCGCCGGTCGGCTCAGTACTCGGAGGGGAGCAGGAGGGTCGTGGCGTAGCGGGGACGGACCCCGGCAGGGCTGACGGGTCCTTCGACCTCGGCGTCGGTGATGATCCATAGGCGGGTGGTGCCCACCTCGTAGGCGCTGAGGATGCGCTCACCGCTTCGGACCGCCTGGTCGTTCATGTCGTGGTCCTCCTCGCACAGCCCGCCCCAGTCGCCTTCGGCGTGGCGGGAGAGCAGGCGGGCGGCGTCAGTCCCTTCGCTTGCCAGGGCACGGATCGCTCCGGGGGTGGCAACAACCGGGCCGAGGGCGAACAGTCGCTGCCGGTTCACGACCTTGGCAGGGAAGAGGACGGTGCCCTTGTCGGTGGTGAGCCGGAGTATCCCGGCGGTGCCGTCGGTTGGGCTGCCCGTTTTGTAGTCGGGGTGGATGGCGTTCCACCGGCTGGCGGTGATGACTGCGGTCATGGCTTCCTCCTGATCGTCTCGGCCCTGCTCCCGGAGCGGAGCAAGGCCCGGCCTTGCTTCGCTGAAAGCCGAAGGGCCGGTTCCGACGGCCGAGTGTCAAGGGACGGCCGCAGGTCGAGCGAGGAGAGAAGCCCGGTGGTGGAGGCGAGCGTGCGAGGCGACGGCGGAGCCGGCCATCACCGTGGCGGCGCCCCGCAGCGACCCTTGACGCCGGACGGTGGTGCTGGCCCACACCCTGTCCTGTCGTCGAAGGTCGCTCAGCACTCACACAACGGCAGGATGCAGGGAGCGTTGTTTTGAGATCGAGGCTCGTGCGCTGCGTGTCCTTGCCGAAGGAAGTTGCAAAGGGGGGATCTCGCCGAACGGCTCGCGCTTTCAGATGATGTGACGAGAGCACTGCTCGGTCGGCTCCGGGATCACGATCTGGTGCGTCTCGATGGCCGTGGGCGGGGCGCCTACTGGCAGTTTGGCCCTGAGTGACCCCGCCTCTTTGGGAGACCAATAGAGGTTTCTCACGATCTCGTTCCGAGGAAGTGCAGTTCACTGGGCCGAGAGCATCCAGCGGATAGGAAGGCATGAGGGAGCGATGGGGACTTCACCGGAGTCTTGGCCCACCGACACAGGTCTGGTGACCATAAGGGGGCGCGGCGAAGGCCGGGTCATCCCGGCCCTCGCTGTTCAGCGGTCTCGGTCGGACCAGAACCCGAATGGATCGTGGTCCCGTAGGTCGAGCTCGTTCAGCTCAATCGGCATGAACACCGTTGGCTCGGAATCGAACGGGCAGTCCGTGAGTTCAACGTCGGCCATCACTGGCACCTCCTGATTTCGGGCGGGCTGCTCCCGCCGGTCGCCATCGAAAGAGCCAGCCGGGGACCCCGCCCCGCTCAAGGGCGGCCGGAGGACGAGCGAGGAAACGGAGCCCGGTCGCAGAGGCGGTTTACCGCCGACGGCATCGCCGTCTGCGACCGTGGCGGCGTCCCGCAGCGTCCCTTGAACGGGGAAGGGGTGGCGGCACGATGAAGACAACCGGCACCCTCCCCCCACAACCGCCAGATGCCGTCGGGACCGGCCTCGATGGCCGGGACCGCCGGAGCCAACCGTGCGGTCGAGCACACGCCAGCCGACCATCGGGCTGCTGCGGCACTTGCGAACGCGGCGAAGGGGCCGGGGGATCGCTCCCCCGGCCCGCTCCGTTGGACTAGACGGTCTCGACCTCGTGGGTCTCGGCGTCGGCCGGCTGGCGCTGGGTCCGCTGGACCTCGGCGGTGGCGAACCGGAGGCTCGGGCCGATGTCGTCGGCCACCAGCTCGACCTTCGAGCGGCGCTCGCCGTCGTCGGTCTCCCAGCTGCGCTGCTCCAGGCGGGCAGTGACGATCACCCGCGCCCCCTTGGTGAGGCTCAGGGCGACGTTCTCGCCGAGGTCTCGCCAGGCAACCACGTCGAAGAAAGAGGTGGACTCTTCCCACTCCTGGCTCTGACGGTTCTGCCAGCGGCGGTTGACCGCAAGGCCGAACGTGGTGGTCGCCTGCCCGTCCCGGGTGTACCGAATCTCCGGGTCCCTGGTCAGGTTGCCTGTGATGGTGACGGTATTCATGTCGTGGTTCCTTTCGTGTGTGGTGCTTACGGGCACGACACGCGAACCGGGAAGACGAGGGGGCAACGGTTGCCCGGAGGGTCGGCCGGAAAGTTGCGGCGGGACCGCAGGTCAGTGAGCGAAGCGAGCGCCGCCGTCCAGTTTCCGAGACGCCGTTGCGGCCGAGGCGACGGGGCGCAAGATGGGGCCGTCCAGCACCACCACACACGTCGGGAGGACCACGACACGTCGGGCACCGGCCAGACCGACTACCGAGGGGGACCTTGGAGGCACGATCGGGCTCAGAACGCTCGCCGACACAGCTCTGTCGTACCATCAGAGCATGTCAACGCCCGTGCCTACAGAGTGCTTCGGCTGCCGGAGCATGCTCGCAGCACAGCTCTGGTAGGTGGCGGCAGATGTCTCCTCCCGAGAGCACTGACGAAGCTGTCGCTGCGGAACGATCGGCCAGACAACGCCTGGTCGAGTGGGCGAACCAACAAGACGGGTGGGCACGGTCGATCGCCGCAGAGGTGATCTCAACTCGACGAGAGGTGTCGGCGGAGACGCTTACGGCTGTCCGAGATTCCTACTTGCTGGAAAAGCAGCTCTCACGGGGTGAAGCTCAGGAGGCTCCGCTCCTGGGAGACGACGGGACGAACGGCGATGCTGCAGAAGTGCTGCGTCTGTCCAGGCTCCGAGAGTGCGATGGCGTCAACGCCCTGGCAACCGGACAACAGATCACGTTCAACCCTCGGATGACGGTCCTCTTCGGCGAGAACGCAGCGGGCAAGACGGGGTACGTGCGCATCCTCAAACTCCTCGCCAACGTCCGCTCGGCCGAGAAGATCATTCCTGACATCCATCGCCCCAGTGCAAAGGCAGTCCCCGAAGCTGTCATCGACTTCACGTTGGGTGAAACACCCGATGACCTGAGATGGCACGGAGAACAGGGAGTCACGCCGTTCACACGGATGACCGTGTTCGATAGCCCGGCTGTAGCGCTTCATCTTGAGGACAGCGTCACGTACGTGTACACGCCTGCGGACTTGGCACTCTTCGGGTACGTCCACGCAGCCATCGGAGGAGTGAAAGCGCTCCTCCAAGAGGAGATGGACAAGCGCCGTCCGAAGCAGAACCCGTTCCTCACAGCGTTCACTCGGGGAACGGAGATCTACCCGAAGATCGAAGCGCTCAGCGGCAGCACGAACCTTGCGGAGCTGGAGACTCTTGCCGTGGTCACCGATGCGGAGAAGACGGAACTCGAATCGCTGAAGATCAGCGTTGAAGCGCTCGGCAGTTCGTCGAGCGGCAGTCAGGCCGAGATGCTCCGGAACCGGGCGACCATGCTTCGGAATCTGAGTGCATTGGGCAACTCGCTCGCTGGCTTTGATGCAGTGGCCTTCGCAGAAGCCGTGAGTGCGGAAGAATCGGCTCGCACTGCCCGGAGCGAGTCCGCTGCTGCCGTCTTTGCCGGAGGCCAGCTCGCTGATGAACTCCGACCGGCCTGGCAGCGATTCCTAGAAGCAGGAGAGCAGTACCTGGTCACCTCGGGACATGCCACGTACCCGGAGGCCGACGATGCCTGTATCTACTGCCAGCAACAGCTCGATGAGGCAGCAGGTACTCTTCTTACGTCCTACCGAACGTATGCGAGTGGAGCCGCAGCGGCTGCTCTGCAGGCTGCTACTGGTCAGGTCACCACCCTGCAGGGGACGATCACGTCTCCAGCCGTCGAGTCCGCCATCGAGGGTCTTCGGGCTACGCTCCCTGATCTCGCCGAGGGTGAGCAGGTCCCGGACTGGGTTGCCGACAGCCAGCTCCTGCTTGCCGAAGGTGAGAAGGTCCACGAGGCGGTGCACTCTCGCACGAAGCCCGACGCTGCGGAGGACACCCTCATCCTGGAGACGCTCCTTCCACGCCTCACCGTTGCGCTCTCCGAGGCAGAGACTTCGATCAAGGGACTGGAGGGCGATGCCAGTGAGCGCACTCGACTCCTGACCGAACAGAAGACACGGATCGCACTCATCGAGGCACGGTTGCGACTCGCTCAGCTTCTTCCGGATATCCGGGTGCACGTGGCAAATGCAGCGTGGGCAGACAGCCTGAAAATGCTCCTCGGTCGATTTCAAGGCTTGCTCGCCGGGCTCACTGGCGTGAGCAACCTCGCCAGCGAGGATGCTCTGAACCGGGACTTCGAGAGGGTCTTCACCGAGGAGTGCCTCGCCTTGCGGGCGCCAACGGTCACGCTCGATTTTCCGGGGAGGCGAGGGCAGGCCGCTCGTCGGAAGAAGGTGTCGCAGGATCACTCCCTCGCCGACATCCTGTCGGAGGGCGAGCAAAAGGTCATCGCCATCGCCGACTTCTTGGCGGAGGCATCGCTGCGAACCGGCTCAGCCCCGATCATCTTCGACGATCCCGTCAACAGTCTCGACCATCGTCGGGTCCGTGAGATTGCAAAGCGGATTGCCGAACTGAGCGCCGAGCATCAGGTCATCGTCTTCACTCACGACATCTGGCTCGCCACGGAGCTACTCGTCGCGTTCGATGACACGCCGGGAGAGTGTTCGAGCTACCTCATTCGTGAAGAGGGTGGCGTCAAGGGCCTGGTCTCCGGAGAAAAGCACCCCCGGTCCGACACCGTGCAGAGCATCGGACGGCGCATCAACGCCAAGATTCAGGAGGCTTCCAGTGGCGACGACGACGATCGCCAGGAGCGTATTGACTCGACGTACGACCTGGTTCGTACGTGGTGCGAGCGGGTCGTCGAGCACGTCCTCCTCAAGAAGGTGGCTCAGCGCTTCCAGCCGAACGTCGCCATGCAGAATCTCAATGACATTCATGCGGATCGCCTGGGGACGGCGATCACAACGATCTATCCGATCTGGGAGAAGGCATGCCGGTACATGACCGGCCATTCGCAACCGATGGACACCCTCGGCATTCGGGCGACGGCGACGGAATTGAAGCAGGACTGGGCCGACCTTCAGCAGGCGCTCACCGACTACGAGGGTTCGTGACGTGCGCGCCACCCACCCTTCCAAGGCGACGGCATGAGGGACTCGTCGGCGCTCCCCAAGGAGTTTGAGTCGCTCAAGCAACGAACTGACGCTCATCGCAGAGGGTTCGATTTTCAGCCGTTCGTCGGACGGATGTTCCAAGCGCAGCACTTCCGCGTGGAGAAGAAGGCCAGGGCTGCCAAACCCCGTCAGGTCGATCTCTTTGCGACACGTGGAGACGAGGCGTACCTCATCGAAACGAAGTGGCGGAAGGACCCGGCGAACATCGACGACATCGACTCTCTTTTCACACGACTGGAAGCCGTTCCCCCGTCGGTCATCGGACTACTGGTCAGCTACGCCGGGTTCACGGATGAGGTGCTTCAGAGGGTCACGGAGAAATCAAATCGCCCGGTGCTCCTCGTGTCCGGGGTTGAGCTTGAGGCTGCACTCGGTTGGAGCGGCAACTTCATCGGGCTTCTACGACGGAAACGAGAGGCACTGCTCGTCCACCGTACCGTTCTCATCGAGAACGAGCCGCAGGGAAAAGGGAGGGCGCAGAAGGTCAAGCCGGCCGACCTGCCATCCTCGCCAACCGTGTTCCTCTTCCCGGACGGTCACCGCTCCCCGACCTTCTGGTCTGGGGGCGGGTTCGGAAAGTTCACCTTCGTCAGTGAGATGTCAGATATCGACTGGCATTCCTCCGGAGGCTGGGGGGTCACGGTGGACATTGCTGTCCCCATCCAGGGACAGAATGACTTTCTCGGCCTGATTCAACTCATGGCTGAAACCGGGTGGATCAGCGCGAACGGCAATTGGAGCATTCAGCAGGCAACACGCAACTGGCACGGCTTCGGCTCCAGAACCTTGTGCGAGGCGCTTCAGGGATGGAAGCAGCGGTACGACGGACTCGATACGCATCACACGGAAGAGCTGTGCTACTTCGACGAGATTGAAGATGGTTTCTACACCATCACGGCTGCCATCTCAGCAGACAGCCGTCGCATCGTCTGGCAGGCAGAGCTCTCCTTTCAGCTCGTCGGCATTCCGCTCGATATCAAGCCGCTGCAAGAGCTATGCGAACGGTTCGGAATCCATGAGCGAATCCACTTCCGTCCACGCAATGAAAAATCAGTCGACCGCTCCCGGCCCCCCAGGAATGCAAAGCGCCGTTTGGTGACGCCGGTCGCGTTCATCGTTGCAACTCCCGATTCGGACATGTTTCGAGGCGAGGAGTGGGTCGTCGGCATCGTCATCGAGAGCCCCTTCATCGTGAAGGAGGGCTCCAAGCCGAAGTCATGGCCGACGTGGGTTCCTGAAATGCTCAGGGACAGTGAGTACCTCATCTGCAGCCTGCGTTCGTGGCATCAGGTGGACAGCATCGGGAAGTACCGCTACGAGTTCTGGGACTTCGAATCGTCCTGGACATCGGATGCACTCTTGGTGCGAGCCCTGACAGATTGGCGAGATGAAGATGATGAGACCGAGGAAGTCCCGCCGTCCTTCGGAAAGGCCGCACTGGAGGGTGACGAGGTGATCCTCGTTGACCCCCCCGTCAACGGCATCAAAGAGATACAGCGACGCCCCCGGACGCGGCAACGATGAGCGATCGTTGGGGGGATATGACGTGGCCCCGGTCAGGACCAGCGCCCTTCTCGTATCATCAGTCCATGTCAACCAGCCCTTCACCTGGCCTCCGGAGCCTGCACCAGGACCGATCCCGCCGTTCGGAGGGTTGACCTGTGGCCAACGTGATCGAGAATCCGATCCTCAACTCGCCCTACGAGGCTCCGACCCGCTACTGGAAGTTCGACGACGACGGCATCACGGACCAGGTCCAGGAAGGCCGGAGGCCATCCGCTTACTTCATGCCCATCCCTGCTACCAAGCGGAGGCAGGCAGTCCAGGCACAGCTTGAGTTCGTCGAGTGGACGAAGGATCGGATCGAAGAGACTCGCTTCGTCAACGAGGTCCGAGTTGCCGTTGACCGCTGGCGTCTGGAGGGCTGGCCGGGGGCGACGGCCACGACCCGCATTCTCCTCGAACACTGGAACGCCCCAGACCGGGAACGCCGTCTCTTCTTCTGCCAGGTCGAGGCAGTGCAAACAGCCATGTGGCTCTCCGAGATCGCAGGGAAGGTGGGGGCAGGCCGGTACTTCTTGTCCGAACTTCAGCGGTACAACGACGATGCCAATCCGGGCCTGTTCCGTGTCGCGCACAAGATGGCGACCGGCACGGGAAAGACAGCCGTGATGTCGATGATCATCGCCTGGCAGACACTGAATAAGGCCGCGAATCCTCACGACGGACGTTTTTCGGATGCGTTCCTCGTCGTCGCCCCCGGCATCACGATTCGTGACCGCCTCCGAGTGCTCTTTCCCTCAGATGCAGAGAACTACTACCGGGGTCTCGACATCGTCCCGTCACATCTGAGGGACCAGCTCGGCCAGGCCCGGATCGTCGTGACGAACTTCCACGGTTTCCTGCATCGAGAGAAGGTCTCGATGCCGAAGGCAACTCGTGAGCTGCTCGGCGCTGATGTGCGAGGAGCGTTCACGGAGACACCCGATCAGATGGTCCGCCGAGTGTGTCGAGACCTGGGGACGAAGAAGAACATTGTCGTCCTGAATGACGAAGCCCACCATTGCTACCGCCGTAAGCCGGACAACGAGGACGAGGTCCTCGTTGGTGCGGAAGACCGGGCCGAGGCGAAGCAGCGTGACGAAGAGGCTCGCGTCTGGCTCTCCGGCCTGGAAGCCATCGCCAACAAGATCGGCATCCGAACGGTGTACGACCTTTCGGCGACGCCGTTCTTCCTGAAGGGTTCAGGCTATTCCGAAGGAACATTGTTCCCGTGGGTTGTTTCGGACTTCGGCCTCGTCGATGCCATCGAGGCGGGCCTCGTCAAGATTCCTCGGGTGCCGGTCGAGGACGACACGCTCCAGGAGGGCGGTGCGCCGACCTACCGGAACCTGTGGGGACGGATTCGGGATGACCTCCCCAAGAAGGGGCGGAAAACGGACGCCATCGAAGGTCCGCCACAATTGCCTGCCCCGCTTCAGGGCGCGCTTCACAGTCTGTACGCCAACTACCAGAAGTCGTTTGAGCGCTGGGACGATGCTGGGTCTGATGGCTCGACGCCCCCCGTCTTCATCGTGGTGTGCAACAACACGAACGTCTCGAAGCTCGTCTACGACTACGTCTCGGGGTTCGAGAAGACAAATCAGGATGGATCGACGACGATCGTTCCCGGAGCTCTCCCGCTCTTCTCGAACGAACACGCCGGGGGGTGGACGCACCGACCCGTGACCATCCTCGTGGACTCTGAACAGCTCGACCGAGGGGATGCGCTGTCTCCAGAGTTCAAGCGGGCCGCCTCGGCAGAGATTGAGCAATTCAAGCGTGAGTACCGAGAGCGTTTCCCTGGAGCAGACGTTGAGAGCCTGACGGATGAGGACGTTCTCCGTGAGGTCATGAACACGGTTGGCAAGCCGGGAAGGCTCGGAAGCAACGTTCGCTGTGTTGTCTCTGTCTCGATGCTGACGGAGGGCTGGGATGCGACGACTGTCACGCACATCCTTGGTGTCCGGGCTTTCGGAACGCAGCTTCTCTGCGAGCAGGTTGTGGGTCGGGGCCTTCGTCGTCGGTCGTTTGCCCTTGACGACGATGGACGTTTCTCTCCCGAGTACGCCGAGGTGTACGGGGTGCCATTCTCGTTCATCCCGGCGTCGGGTGCGACCAAGGAACCGCCACCACGCCAACCGATCACTCACGTGCGGTCGCTACCTGAGCGTGCAGCAGCTCGGATCACATTCCCACGACTCGACGGATACCGCTGGGAAGTCCCGGACCAGAACCTTCATGCTGACTGGACGGACGAGTCGAAGATGCTCCTCGCTGCCCACCACGTTCCCACGACAACGGAGGTAGCAGGGATCGTCGGAGAGACAGAAGTCCACACGCTCGACGATCTGAAGTCACAACGTCCCAAGACGGTAGCCTTCGAGCTGGCGAAGCTGGTGCTCGATCGGTACTTCCAGTATCCGGACTCTGCCGATGGTGACGGCATGGCCCAGGGTCCGAGGCCATGGCTCTTCCCCAGGCTCGTGGAGATTTCTCTGTCATGGATGGCTGAGTGCGTGACATGCCAGGACCATGCCTTTCCCCAGCTTCTCCTTCTCCACGAGTACCGGAGTGATGCTGCTGAGCGCATCTACCACTCGATCGTCCGGACTGCCGGTGGAGATCGCCGCCTGCTGGCGATGCTCAAACCGTATGACACGGTGGGATCAACAGAGTGGGTGGACTTCGACACATCGAAGCCCGTTCGACAGACTGACCCCGACAAGTGCCATGTGAACTACACCGTGGCGGACAGCCGGTGGGAGCACGTGCTGGACCTCACGCTCGAAGAGATTCCGGAGGTCTTGCGCTACGTGAAGAACCAGGGGCTCGGCTTCATCATCCCGTACAGCCTCGACGGACAGCCGAAGGCGTACTACCCGGACTTTCTCGTCGACCTCAACGATGGCCGGGGGTCCGACGATCCCCTACACCTCATCATCGAAGTGTCCGGAGAACGAGATCGGGCAAAGCAGATCAAGGTGGATACTGCTCGCACGCTGTGGATTCCTGCTGTCAACAATGCCGAACGCTTCGGACGATGGCGGTTCGTCGAAGTCACCGATCCCTACGAAGGTGCGGACATCATCCGCTCCGTCGTTGCCGAGACCACAACTGCAGGAGCTACCTGATGCCACCCCGTAAAGCGACTGCACCGAAGCAGGTCAAGTCAACGGTCCACGCAGATAAGCGAACGAACATCCCGACGGAGGAGCTTCGGGACTTCGTTGCCGATGACGAGCGAAACCCGACCCCGGTCACATACGAACTTCCGATGCTGTACCCACGAGACCCTGATGCCGATCCTCAGCTTGTCTGGAGGGGGAAGGACGAGCAGGACGCTGGCCCGCTGACGGTTCCCGCTGTCCCTCTATACATCCAAGAGAAGATCGACCCACGGGCACTTGTTGAGGACCTGCGCCGAGCTGGCACGGCTGGCAAACCGAAGGAACAGCTTCTCCTCTTCGACGACTTCGATGGGCTCGAAGGGTACGAGCAAGTCGAGTTCTATGAGCACGCAGCGAACTGGTCCAACCGCATGGTGCTCGGAGATGCACTGTTGGTCATGAACAGTATGGCCGAGAAGGAGAAGCTGCGGGGCCGGGTCCAGACGATCTTTATGGACCCACCCTATGGAATCAAATTTGCCTCCAACTGGCAGGTCTCGACACGAAAGGCAAGCGTTAGGGACGGCACAGACGCTAGTCGTCAGCCCGAGCAAGTCAAGGCATTCCGAGACACTTGGAAGGACGGAATTCACTCGTACCTGATGTACCTAAGAGATCGACTCATTGTTGCTCGTGGTCTTCTCACTGAATCAGGATCGGTCTTCGTCCAGATCGGTGACGAGAACGTTCACCTTGTTCGTTCCCTACTAGATGAGGTGTTCGGCAACGAGAACTTTGTCAGCCAAATCACATTCAAGAAAACTAGTGCCGTCGGAAGCTTCTCAGGCGGAACAACAGTTTTGGCGGGCACGAGCGACTTCGTCCTCTGGTACGCACGTGATATTGATCGTGTGAAATACCGTCAGCTCTATCTTGACAAGGACCTCGGAGGTGCTGGAGGTGCCGCCTACCGGTCGGTCCAATTGCCTTCCGGGGAGACACGCCCAGCATCACTCCAAGAGCGCACTACTGGAGTAAGCGAAGGAAGGTTCTTCCGGGCCAGCCCGATGACTTCCGACATGGTCCGAGAGAATCGGACGACTGTATTCCCGGTCGAACTAAACGGCAGGACATTCCTGCCGGGTAACAAAGGATGGAAGACAAACCGAGAGGGGATGGATCGACTAAAAGCGGCGCACCGATTGATGGCTTCTGGGCGCTCCTTGGCCTACGTACGCTACCTTGATGATTTCCCGGCGTTCCCACTTACAAACCTATGGAGCGATACGCAATCAGGTAGCTCAATGGAAAAAGTGTACGTCGTCCAGACAAACACGAAGGTCATCGAGCGATGCATTCTAATGACCACCGATCCTGGCGATCTTGTACTTGATCCAACATGTGGTTCTGGGACAACAGCATTTGTTAGCGAACAGTGGGGGAGAAGATGGATAACGATTGATACGAGTCGGGTTGCCTTGGCGCTCGCCCGAACCCGACTTATGTCCGCTCGCTTTCCGTACTACCTGCTTATTGACTCGGCTGAAGGGTATGCCAAAGAGAAGGACCAGGTCGGGAAGCTTAGGAACAGCAGTTTCGGGTCCGACATACGACAAGGGTTTGTCTATGAACGAATTCCGCACATCACTCTCAAGTCCATCGCGCAGTGCGAGCGCATCGTCCCGGACATGAGTCGAGAGGATGCGGACCGAGTTATTGCGCACAGCGGAGAACAGGAGGTTCTCGTTGATCGGCCATATGAGGACTCAAAAAAGGTTCGGGTCAGCGGGCGCTTTACTGTCGAGTCACTCTCGCCGCATCGAAATCTAGAAGAATCCGAAAGTTCCGCCATGAAGGACGATGGGTCCTTTGTTTCCACAATCCTGGAGAACCTCCGAACGTCGGGCGTGCAAAACACATTTCGTGGCGAGCGTTTGACCTTCGACTCACTCGAACCGTATGCGAGCGACGGTCTTCTTCACGCTCACGGAACGATGACGGATGCTGACGGAGCCGAGCGAACAGTCGTCGTCATGATCGGGCCGGAGCATGGAACGGTCAGCCCGGACATGGTCAAGGATGCAGCTCGGGAAGCACTCAAGGGGGCCGGATTCGACATCCTCGTCGTCTGTGGTTTCGCCTTCGAGGCGTACGCATCGGAGACTGCCAAGGAGTTCGCTCCATCGGGCGATGGCTTCGTTGCTGCTGAAGACGAGCGCAAGATGGGACGGTTGCGGGTGCTCCTCACCCACATGAACCCTGACCTGGCAATGTCGAACGAATTGCTCAAGAAGACTGGCTCCGGAAACCTGTTCACGGTGTTCGGTGAACCTGATGTCACGATCACGGCCACAGACGGCGAGATCGTCGTCGAGGTGCATGGAGTGGATGTCTACGACCCCACGACCGGAGTTGTCCGTCCCTCATCCACTGACGACATTGCCTGCTGGTTCATCGACACGGACTACGACGGCGAGCAGTTCTTCGTGCGCCACGCCTACTTCACCGGAGCGGACACGCCGTACGAGAAGCTGCAGCGTTCACTGAACACAGACATCGACGAGACGGCGTGGTCCTCGCTCTACTCAACGAAGTCCCGGCCTTTCCCCCCGCCAACTACCGGACGCATCGCCGTGAAGGTCATCAACCACTACGGCGATGAAGTCCTTCAGGTCTACGACGTGGGCCAGTAAGGGTTCAGGGAACCAGGAAGCCCATGTCGCTTACGACCGAGCTAGCGAAATCGTCCTCTCCTATCACTCAGTACCTGAAGTTCGTCGGCGCAATCGTGGCCGATACAACCCGAGGAACTCCGTGGGCGGAACCGTGTAAGCGACTCCTCGGCTTGGATACTCTCCCTTCGGCAGCGGTGGTCACAGCGGTGCCCGGAGCTGATGCCGGAATGGTCGGCACAGCGTTCGACTACCGGCTGCGATTCCATCTTGCTCCGTGTCGATCAAGGGAGTTCGTGGCGTGGAAGGGGGCGGCGCAGCTCACCAGCCTCGAACCGTCCACGGAGAACGCAGTGTCACGGTTCTTCTCGCATCTGGACACACTCACGTCGAGGCTCTCGCCCGCTGGGCAAGTTCTCCCCGACGACGACGAAGCGCTGCTGAGCACCTACTGCGTGGTCCTTGCCCAATTCGAGTCGGTGTTCCGGACACGAGGACAATGGGTACCACATTTGCCATCGGAGAGCACGGTTGATGCCGGTCCCGAGGCGGAGCCTCTTCTGCAACTCGCTCCCGATGCGGTGGTCGAAGAAGTAGTGAACCTCTCTCGTTCTGCGAGTGACGCGATGTCTCCGCTGATTCCGTACGTCGCCAACGGAAGCCTGCCGTACTACCCAAATCCTGTATTCGCCGGAAGCAGCGCAATCGGTGGAGCCGATGCGGATTTCATCGTTGCGAGCACCCTCTTCGAGTTGAAGACGACGAAGACGCTCGATGCCGCCGCCGTTCGCAACACACTCCTGCAACTGCTCGGCTATAGCCTCCTCGACTACGACGACGAGTTCGAGTTACGTCGAGTCGGTGTGTACTTCGCTCGCCACGCCTGGGTGAGAGCGTGGCCCCTGTGGGAGGTGATCTTCCCGCCCGCTGACGTGATCCACCGATCCCTTTCTGGGACGGAGCCGACCGACAAGGAAATCACCGTTCGTTTGGAGAAGCTTCGTGGGTTGATGCAGCGGGTAGTCGATGGTGAGGCGATCAACTACGAGGAGTGCTTCTCGTAGTTGCCATCAAGGGGAGACGGCTCATACCGCCTCCCCTTGAGTTCCGGGCTCGAAAGCCCGCAGAATCGTTGCCGCTGTCTTCTGGATGCGCTCGCCGGACGCCTTGATTCCAGCGATGGCCTGCTCATCGTCTCCGGCCCACGATGCGACGTACCCGAAGGAGTAGTCGCCGCTGTCGATTCCGAGCGCCTGGCAGACGACGTACGCCACCGACTCGGCCTCCAGCTCGGCGAGTGCCCGACTGTCGTACTTTTCGTGTAGCAGGGCGTGGGCTGATTCATGGGCGAGCGTCTTCACCCGCTGGATAGGGGTGTTCCGGGTCTCGACCCGGATGCGGTGCTCGGTATGGCAGCAGTCGCCGTTCGTGGTACCGCCGAACTCGTGGTCCTCGACGCTGAACCCGATGGAGCGGTCGAACGTGGAGAGCTGGTCGTAGTGGCCGTCGGTGTCGTCGCCGTCGAGCCGGCTGCAGACCGAGGGCAGCTCTTCGCCATCGGTCTGGGCGACGTCGAACACTGGGACGAACTTGAAGCCTCGGATGACCCGGTCATCCTGCCCGTCCTCGGCGTCGGCGTTCTTGTAGACCATCGGGGCGAGAATCCAGATGGCCTTCTCCCCCTTGCGGACGGAGCGGTTCATCTTCCGCCAGGCGTTGAAGCCGGCGACCCGGGTCGCCTCGTGGCACTGGGCCGCGATGAGGAGGACATTCCCGAAGCTGTAGCGGTGGAACCGGCTCTGGACGTCGAGGTGGCGCTGCCACTCCTCGGACGAGGTGAGATTGCTGATCCCCTCTGCCAGCTTCTCCAGGAGCTCAGGGTGGTTCTTCGTGGTGGTCATTGCCCTTCCCTTCGTGTGGTGCCGGTGCGATGCACCCGACACGGCAGGACAAGGCCGGGCGGAACAGCCCCGGAGCGAAGCGGAGTGCACTTCAGGGCTTGCAGCTCGTAGCCGCAGGTCTGCCAGGGTGGCATCTACGCAGAGGCCCCACGGAGGGGCGAGGGACCGCTCCGACACCCCGGTGAATCAGGGGCTGGCAGTCAGGAGGGGATCACCAACGTGATCCGATGTGGCGTGACGCTACGGCGCCCCTGTGACGACACCACCTGTCCCGACGGCCTCTGCACCGCAAGATCGTGGCTGACGCCGGGGTCCGCTGGATAGGGCTTTCGGCCGCGGGATGACCCCGCCGGTTACACCGCCTGGCGTGTGGGGATGACGGCTTCGTCCTCGTCCTGGAGGACAACGACGTCGCCGCTACGGGGTCGCTCGGACGCAAGAGAGTTGTAGAGGTCGACTGTGGTCGGATCGAGATCGGCGGCAGTGTCGCCGTCGACGGCGAGGAGGGCATTCAGCTCGTGCCAGACCCGCTGGCGCTCAGCACTGTCGTCGGCGGCCCGGAGGAGGACGCGCCAGAGGCACTGTTCGTAGCGGCTGGCGAGCTGCCCCTGGCGGGCGGCCCATCCGGCGAGCTGGCGGTCGCCCACCGACAGGGCGTGTTCCCCGAGACTGGCAGCGGCGTCGGTGACGTCTCCAACCACCGCGTAGGAGATGCCGCTGGCCGATGTCCACGCCTCGGGATTGCATCCGAAGGGGATCCCCCGCACGAGCGACAGGGCGGCGCGGAGCCCTTCGGGCTCACGACTTGCCGAGAGCGAACGGAACATGGTCCAGTCGGAGCGGATGCTCTCCGCGAGGGTGAACCGTTGCGTCCCACGGTCGTAGGCGAGGAGATCGGGGATGCCGGTGACTGCTTCGAGTGAGCGTCGGGTGAGGAGGACGAGATTGCGGATGTAGCCGTCGCTCAGAGCCTTCTCAGGGGAGACGTCGGTGAGCCACTGACCTCTGGTTGCAGTCCCGTCGTGAGCGGCCAGATAGACGAGCAGCTCGGCGACCCGCCGGGCCTTTCTTTCTGCGGTTGGAGAGATCACATCGACAAGGTCTCGGGCTTCGCCGTCCCGTATGGCGATGGTGGGTTCTCCGAGAAGCCCGAGGATCACCGGGCCAGCCGTTGCGGGGCCGAGCGGTGTGGGCGCCACGTCGAACAGGCGGTACGACTCGTCATCGGACCGTGTCTCTGTGGGGGCTTCGGAAAGGTCGAGCAGGGCTTCGACGTGGGCAAGGGTTTCGTCGCAGACGAATGCCGGGTCCACCGGGTTGAGGTGGTGGGCGTCGAAGGTCGGATTGGCCGGGTCGATCACGAGGTCGACGCCGGCAGGCGGGGTCGGACCGGCGGTGACCATCCGCGGGGCTGTCGTGTCGGCGACAAGGTTGGCGTGCTGGCCGGTGAGCGCGGCGGCGCCGGCCAGGACAATGGTGTTCCCCTCCGTTCGGGGATGTGCGAGGGCGCTGTCGAGGTCGTCGGTGACGATGCCGCCAACGAGGCGGTCGATCACGCCGTGGCCGAATCCGACCGCCAGGACGGTCGGTGCCGTGCCACCTGTCGCGGCCGCGAGTTCCGTGCCGATGGCGGCGAGGGTGCCGGGCACGTCTTCGGTATCCACATCGATGTGGACGGTGCGGTAGTGCTCCAAGTTGACAAGGAGGGTGCCGTCTGAACCCTGGCCGACGCTGAACAAGGTGAGGGGAACCGGCTCTGCCACAACGGTATCGTCGAGGACGCTCGGATCGGCGGTGACTGGTAGGTACCAGATGTCTGGTTCCCCGGCCCGACTCTCGAACGGTGTCGGAGCCTCGTCGGCTCCATCCACGACGAGGACGTCGAATCCGTGAGGGCGGACGTGGACACCGAGAACGTCGGGCCGAGCCGTGCCGGCCCGGTCGGCAGCAAAGGCGAGGAGGTCAGCGAGGCGGGTGAGCCAGAGCAGGCCGTCGGCCCGGGCGTAGTGGCGGAGCTGGAGCTCGAGGTCGGCCAGTGGGCTGTGCTGTGCGGGCAGGGGGATGCGTCTTCCAGGGGCGCGTCGGATGGTCTGGCGTCGCCGTCGGCGGTCGAGGGTGCCGACCAGTCCGATGGCCGCCAGGCCGAATACCCCGGCACCGATGGCGAGGGTCCCAATGTCGTCGCCTTGGGCGGCTGCCGATGAGTGAGGCGCATTGCCGGCCTTCTGTGTGCCTACCGGGTCGTGGGAAGCAACCCCGTGGTGCTGTGCGGCAGGTGGGATGTGCACGTTCGGCGCCGGCACGGGGGCCGGGGGGTCAATGTGACGGAGGCGGGCGGCGGGGATCGGGTCGACCTCAGACCTCGGGACTCCCGACGTTCGCGCTGCCGGCGTTGGCTGAGCAACGGTCGGGTGGCTGATGCCGTTCGTAGTGTGGGTTGCCGGTGCCGGTGCGGGTGCCGGTTCGGGCGGGTTCGGGTGCTCGGCCGGAGCGGCGGGCGCCACCGGCACGGCCTGGGCGACGTCGGGGATCGTGAGGGTCCACCCCGGGTAGATCCAGTGGGAGTCGGTGAGCATGCCACCACCGGGCTGCCGTACGCCGACGTTGGCCTGGTAGATGGCCTGCCACTTCTCGCCGTCGCCGTAGTAGGTGACGGCGATGCCCCAGAGGGTGTCGCCGCCGACCACGGTGTGGGTCACGACGGCAGATTGTTGGATGGCGGAGTGCTGGGCGGCGAACAGCGGAGCGTTGCCCGGTGCCGTCGTGTCCGCAACGAGCTGCACCACGGGTACGGGTACGGGGGCGAGGGCACTGGCAGTCGGCGAGGCACGGAACTGGCTGAGCACGATGACGGCGGTGATGAGCGTGGCCACCGCGCCACTGGTGCCAAGCCGTGGGCGCCGGTTGCTCCTGCGCCCACGGAGGTGGGCGACCACGTTGGCAGCGACAGAGAAGACGAAGTAGACCCAGGCAAGCCAGCCGAGGGAGGCGAAGAAATGCGGCCAGAACGAGTCCGGGATCGGCGCCCGGAAGGCGCCTTCGACCTGAGCTCCCGTTGGGAGATGGTGTGGGAGCGGCCAGCCGACGATGGTGGCGAGGACGGCAGGGATGCCGACGAGTCCGGCAGCGAGCACGACGAGTGCGCCGAGTCCTTCTGCGAGCTGACCGAATGTCGGTCGACTTCTGGGTCGGGTACGTGTGGGCATGGTCATCCCTCCGAGGTCGTGCCGCTCACGTTGGTGGCGGACTGCGTGACGGTGATCTGGAAGCTCCCGACGCCGATGATGCCGAGCAGCTGGGTCGGCAGCCGGTAGCTGATCTGGGCATAGACGGTGTCCCCAACAACCCAGGCGGTGCCGGGCTGGCCGGCGAACGCCATGTAGTTCTCTGCTGTGGTGACGGCGGTGGCCGGGTCGAGGGCGAGGTTGCCGGCGTGGAGCTGGCCGACGTCGAGGGAACTCGCACCCGCCCGGGCGGCCTGTTCGGCTTCGGAAGTAGCGGCCTGTTTCGCGTCGAAGTAGTGGCCGCCGTCTGCGACGAGGCCAGCGAGGGCCAAGAACATGGTCATGAACACGCACGTCATGGCGAGGAGCTGTCCGTCCTCGGAACGGCTGCGTGCTCTCCAACGGGTTGCCAGTCGGTGGCGGAGGCCGGTCATGACACTGTGCGGTACGGGTCGATGTGGGCCGACGACGTGGCAGTCAGGGTCTTCATGCCCGGGACCCCGGGCACCGACACGTCGGCCAGGCTGGTGACACACGTCACCGTGACCGATACCCAACCGCCAGCAACGAAGTTGGACGTGTCGACGGTGATCTGCGGGGCGGTGCACGTGAGCCCCGCACCGGCGAGCGTGCTGTCGGCCGCGGTGACGGCCTGGCTCTGTGCCTCTGACGGATCGGCTTGGATGACGGCGGCCTGGACGCCCGCCCGGGCGGCCGACTCGACATCGCCCTGGGCGGAATCGACCCGTCCGAGCGCGACCATGAGGACGATGACGATCAAGAGGACGGGCGCGACGATCACCAGCTCGGCGATGGCTTGGCCATCCTCGCCCCGCATCCGCCGGTCTCGGAAATTCCGAACACGAGTCAATTTGGTCGGTACTCCTGGATGGGGGCGTCGCTCGTTGCCGAGACGGTCAGGTCGAACCAGGGGATGAGCGCCTGGGCGCGCCCGGTGACGGTGACCTGTGCCACGCCACCGGACAGCGTCGTACTCGCGACCTGCGGGCCGGTGAGTGTGCCGGGACCGGTGGTGTCGATGAACTGGTAGGCGGCCTGGCTGCCCGCGGACTGCGAAGAACCGTACGCGGAGGCCACCTGGCTGCCCTGCTCGGCAGCAGCCCGGGCCAGGTGGCTCGCATGGGACCACAGGGCGAACTGGATTCCACAGATGACGAGGAGGAAGAAGACGGGGAGGCAAACGACGAACTCCGCGAACCCTTCCTCTCCTCGCCCGCGTCTCTCGACCCGAAGCGGCCAGATCCGTGATAACCACCGCTGCGGCCGGACTGCTCGGGTCACGGCGTCTGGATGTTGTTGGCCGTGTTCGTGAGCTTGGTGACGACAATGCCGACGATGCCGATCGCCGCTACCACGACGAGGGCGGTGACCACCACCCACGAGGCGATCTCACCTCGTTCGTCGCCGAGAACCGGGGTGAGCCGGGCGCTGAAGTAGGCGCGCAGGAAGCTGAGGGTGTCCCGGACCGACTCGATGGCGGAGTGCGCCATGGCCGTGACCTTCCGTGTGTGGTCCTGGAGGGTTCTGTTGCTCAGCGGCATGGTGATTCCTTTCGGTGGTTGATGTATGGGGAAGATCAGATGTGGCTGCCGGTGAAGGCAGCGAGCGCGGGGTAGAAGACGAGGATGCCGTAGCCGGCCATGAGCAGTACGCCCGGCAGCAGCATCTTCTGGGTGACGGCCGCCGCCGCGTCCTCTAGGGCGGCGGTTTCCTTCAGGCGCAGCGACTGGGCTTTGGCGTCGAGTGAGTCGCGGATGCGGGCTCCGTCACCGGCCTGGGACATCGCCCGGGCCAGATCGGTGAGGTCCGGCAGGTTGAACCGGGTGGCGAGTCGCTCCAACCCTTCCCACGGCTGCCTGCGGTACGCCTGGGCCCAAAGCAACGACTGGGCAATCTCGTCCATCGCCCAGTCGGTCGACGACACGCCAGCCGCGACCTCCAGGGCGCTCGCCCACCCCATCGCGCCGGCCATGGCCATGGACACGAGCGACGCGTAGGTGGACAGCGAGTGGCAGAAGTGGCGTCGGCGACGTTCGGCTGCCTGGTGGAGGTCAACAAACGGGCTCACGGCCCCAGCCCCGCCGAGGACGAGGACGCCGAGGGTCGGAACCTCGAAGCTCAAGTGGATGCCCATGGTGCCCATGGCGACCCACAGGACCGGGCCGAGCAGTCCGAGCCCGATTACGTAGCCGACGACCTTCACGGCGAACGTCTCGGTGGGGGTGCCGGTGATGGCCAGGTCGGGAAGGACGATGTCTGCGAGGCGGGGCACCTTCCGCACGTTGGTGTCGACAAACTGTCCAGCGATGCGGCGCCCGGCGATGCGCTGTCCCGAGATGTGTCTGGCGCCTCCGACCCCGTCGACAAACACGTCGGTGGGAGCCGGGGTGTGGTCGCCGGAAAGCCGGGCGAGGGCCGCTCGGAGCGTGAGCGGCGGCGGGAACAGACCCCAGAGCGCCGTGGCGACACCGATGCCAAGCCCGAGCCCCGCGACGATGACGAGAACCATCTACTTCCCCTCGCTGCTGAAGAGGCGGGGCATGGGCTGGGGGCGCGAGAGCCGGTTCATGGATGCGAACCCGCAGGCGAACAGTCCCGCCACTGCGAGGAGGGCGATCTGGCCGGCAGGCGTGCCGAAGGGCCGGAAGTAGCCGTGCCCGACAATGAGGATGCCGAGCGTGAAGACCAGGGTGATGGCGATCACGAGGCGCATGTCGCGCCGGGGTTTGGCCCGGGCGACCTCGGTGCGTTGCCAGAGGGCGATCTGGTCGCGCGTGCTCGCCGCCGCGGTGGCGAGCAGGCTCTGGAGGTCCGATCCGCCGAAGCGCGCCGCGAGGATGAGTGGGGCGATGGCCTCGTCGACCGCGGCATCGCCGAGCTCCGATGCGAAGGCGTACAGGGCCTTGTCGAGCGGGGTGCCGCTCTTGATGCGCACCACAAGTGCGGCGACGTTCCCCTTGATGGTCGCAGGGGCGGTCGCCACCGTCGACTCGATGGCGGCGAGCAGGCCCCGATGGGCCGCGACGCTGTCCCTGAGCGCCTCGATCCATGTGGCGAGGGCTTCGAGGCGGTCCGTGACCCGCCGGGAGGTGTTCGGCTGGAGCGCGGATCGCAGCGTCCAGCCGACGGCCCCACCGATCGCCGCGCCGACCGGCCAATGGGTGACGAGTCCCACGAAGGCAGCCAGGAGCACGGCGCAGGCAGCGGCTTGGCGGTTGGCGGGGTCGACCTTCTTCATAAGGGCCAGGCGTCCTGCCGGCCGAGCCGTGGACCGGATGCCGCCGATCACGAGGGCGATGCCCACGCCGATGCCGGCGCCGAACAGGACGACGACCGGGGTCATCGCCCGTACCCCGCTCTGTCATGGCCCGCAGCGCCGAACCCGGCTGCGCCGAAGACGGAGAGGGGAGCTTCGTAGCCGGAGTCGGCGAGACGGTCCCGGAGCCCCGGCGGCATGCCGAGGTGGTGGACGGCCGGTCCCCCGCCTTCGGGTTCGGCGAATATCTCGGTCGAGACGACGTGCGGGCCATCGGAGTCCTCGACCACCCGGACCGACGACACGTACCGGCGGGCCAGTCCCGAGGCGTCGGGGCGTTTCCGGACGAAGATCACGAGGTCGAGGGCCTGGGCGGTGAGCTGGGCTGCCGCGTTGTCGGTCAGGTGCTTCGGGGACTGCGAGGCGTACGTCTTGATCTTCCCGAACGTGCCTTCGGTGGAGTCCGCGTGGATGGTGCACATCGACCCCGCCTTGCCCGCCGTCATGGCGTTCAACATGGGGACGATCTCGTCGCCCAAGACCTCGCCGACGATCACGCGGTCGGCGTCGTGCCGGTTGGCCCGCTGCACCAGGTAGTCCATGGAGACCGCACCCTGGCCTTCGGTGTTCGCCTCACGGGTCTCCCAGGCCACGCAGTCAGGATGGCGGTGCGGCAGCTCGTGGAGACCGAGCTCGTAGGACAGCTCGATGGTGACGATCCGGTCTTGTGGGTCGGCTTCGGCGGCGAGCGCGCGCAGCAGGGTGGTCTTCCCGGCGTCGGTGCCGCCCGAGACGATCAGGTTCAGCCGGGCGCGCACCGCGGCCCGGAGGAACCGGGCCAGCTCGTCGGTCATGGAGTCCGCGAGGTCGTCGAGGACGGGGTCGACGAGACGATGGCGGCGGATGGAGACACATGGCCGGTTCGACACCTCGATCATGGCGGAGAGCCGGTGGCCGCCGGTCAGGTGGAGGTCGACGATGGGCTTGGAGGAATCGATCCTTCGCTCGCCGCCGGTGTGGTGTGCCCGGGCAGCTCGCTGGACCAGCTCGATCAGGTCCTCGTCTGTGTCCGCGATCGGTTCGACCTGTTCCTTGGTGCCGTCGGCACGCTTGACCCACACGTTGTCCGCGCCGTTGATGTTGATGTTCTCGATGTCGTCTTCGTCGAGGAGGAGTTGCAGGCGGCCGAGTCCCAGCTGGGTGGCAACTAGATGGCGGACGATCTGTTCCTCTTCTTCGGTCGTCGGGGTGGTCACGCCGCTTTGGACCATGTCGCGGGCGATCTCGTCGATCGCTTCCCGTGCGAGCTTCTCGACGAAGGAGCGACGTTCGCCCTCGCTCATGGCGGCCATGCCGTAGCGGACGATCCCGTTCGCTATGTGCCCCGACGCGTAGCTCTCCAGCTCCCGGAGTTCGGTGTCGTTCATCGTGTTGCCTCCCAGTTCGATCCGGCTCCTACGGGTTCCGCTCCGACGGTCGCGTCGTACGACAACGTCGGAGTGTCGATGTCTTCCGGCACCTGCTCGGTGAGCGGCTCGGTGTCGACTTCGGTGGCGCTGGACTCGACCGGGGTCAGCTCCCCAATGTCTGGCTCATCTGTGCACGGCTCTTCGATGCCGAGTGCCGTGACGACGGTGGCGGCCCACTTGAGAAGACGGGTGCGTTCGAGCTTCTTCACGTTGCGCTTGTTGGCGAGCGCAGCAGCTGCGTTCGGATCGTCAGGCATGGGCGGGCCGACCTCGACCTGGAGGGTCTTTCCGATCTCCTCTCTCGAGTAGCCCACCGAACCTGCGGGGATGACGAGGAGTCGGCGGCTGTGCATCTCGGCAAACAGGCCCGGGAGGGCGTCTCGGAGATGGACGATCGCTTCGAGTGTCGGTTCGCACAGCACGACCAGGGCGTCGGCTCGTTCGAGAACGTCCCGAATGCCACCGGCGAACTGGGGAAGCAGCCGACCAGCGTCAACGACCACGTCGGCATCGAGGTCACAGAGTGCTTTCGCGATCCCCGGCCACGCCTTCTCGTTGGCGACGGCCTGGTGGACATTGGTGAGGCCGAACAGGACCGGGAGGCCACCGGGCAGTTGGTGGACGTGGTCCCACACGGCATCGGGGGTGAGGGTCCGCCGTGCCGCTGCGAACAGCGAGGCGAGACCGCCGGTGACGCTCACACCGTGGCGCGGCGCCAGGTCGCCGCCGAACGGGTCGGCTTCGACGAGAAGGACTCTCCGTCCAGTGGGCCAGGATGCAGCTATCGCGGTCGCTGCGGTCGTGACGCCCGGCGACCCTTTGATGGAAGCGAAGGCGATAACGGTCACTTTGCTCCCTCGGAGACGAGCGACAGTCCGATCTGGTCGGCTGCGGCGTAGGCGGTGACGGTCGCGGCATCCGCACTCGGCACTTCGAGCGAGACGGATGCCAGGTACTGGGTCTGGTTCGCCGGTGCCGGTCCGACGCCGAACACTGTGGCTGAGGCCACGAGGGTCGAGCCGATCGTTCCTCCAACCGTCGATCCCTGTCCGGGCTGGGGAACAGCTATGACCTGGACGGTGTCGCCGGCCACGAGCGGCACGGAGGGCATCTGGTCACCCTTCATCAGCATTCCGACGACCTGTTCACCGGTGGCGAGCTGGGGTGCGGTCGAGATCATCTGGCGGACCATCACCTGTCCGGCGTAGGCCGGGGCGTCGAGCTGCTGGCCGACGAGCGCTGCAGAGCCAGTTGCCGACATCGCCGTGATGTTCCCCGAGGCGGGGATGGTCGCGGTGGCGAGGTCGCCGGGAGTGATGACGGTGCCAGCCGGCAGGTTCTTCGCCGCGACGACGATCAACACCCGTTTGGCCGACGACTGGAACACTGCTCCGGCGACCGCCGCACAGACGACGACGAGGGCAATCCCGAGGCCGATCTGCAACGGGCGGCGTCGATGGGTGCCAGAAGACAGGCGGAGACCGCTCCGGTTTTCGACGACCGGCGGGGACGCGAAGGTGGGCCGGGCAGGGACAGTGGTTGTGACCATCGGTTCTCCAGTTCCTCAGTTGTTCACGGATTCGATCTGGGCGACCTTCAAGGAGGTCGTTGCTTCGGTGGTGAGGCTGGGTAGCGCGCCGGCCGACCCGTCCGGACCGGACCAGGCCACCGTCCAGGTCACCGTGGCGGTGACCGGAAAGGCAGCGTCGTTCGGGTTGCCGTCCGGGGTGGGTTGGCCTGCCGAGGTGGTCGTGTACGTGTGCGAGCAGGACGTCGACTGAGCGTCAGCGGGGATCGCCTCGTTGTAGGCGGTGCCGGGGCCGTTGCACGTGACCGTCGACCCGTCGCCGGTGCTCCACGTCACATACGACGGGGTGGCCGTCGCCGACGCGGTCGTGCAACCCCCGGCTGTGCAGGCTTGGGCTGAGGTGGTGAAGGAATGCCAGACGGACGGGTTGATCCGGAGCCACTCGGCCAGGTTCACGTAGGCCGTGGTCGCAGGGCTCAATGTCAGCGAAGGCTCGGGCAACCGGAGCCCACTGGCTGCCTCGGCGCCGACGGTCGCCGGATCGGGTGGTGGGGTGCCGGGCACCTGGCCGGTGGCGAACCACTGAACGCCCGTCGACATACCCTGAACGCTCCCCACGGCGCACAGGTCCACGTACCAGGCCCCCGGTTGCGGTGCCCCGGCCGGGGGCGGGCCTCCATCACCACCGCCGGGAATGGCAACCGAGTAGGGCACGAAGTCGGGGCACTGCGGCTGGGTGCTCCCGCCGCCACTGCCGGTCAGAGTCGCTCCGCCACCGTTCCCCCCACCGGAGCCCGACTGGCCTCCGACACCGGCGCCGCAGGTCACGGTTGAACCTGAATCGCTGCATCCGCCCGTTGTGGCAACAGCAAAGGCGGTGCCACCAGACATCACGCCGACGGAGATCGCCGCTGCGGCAACGACGAGCGCAAATCGAATTGCATACCCGCTCAACACTTCGGCACGCTCGTGGTCTGGATGTTCGAGACCTTCCAGGACCCGCTTGTCAGCTGGAGTTCCCAGGTACCTTGCGCATATGGCTCGGCAGCGTCATAACCGTCGAGCGCCAGGGACCCGGGTTGGCCTGAGGATGTCGTCGTGCCAGAGTCGTAGATGCAACCCGTGACTGTGGCAGAAGTAGCAGCCAGGGCGGAGACCGTCGGATGGCCGAGGTTGTAGGTCGTCGGTCCGTTCAGCTGGCCCATCTTCACGCCGACGAGCAACGTGTTCTCCGACTGGAGCGCCGGGTTGACGAAGTAGTCGGCGAGCTTCGGCCATAGGTCGGCGCTGGTCTCACCGGCGACGAGGTCGGCCCGGTCCTGCTGCCAGGTCCCCTGCAGGTAGCCGTAGAGGGTCTGCTCGGCGGATTCCCAAGCGTTGAGGACCGCCGTCTGCGTTGTGGCGGCCGGTGTCGATGTGGTGGTCGTGCCACTCGACCCGGTGGTCCTCGTCACCGAGCTCGACGTGCTCCCTTTGGTTGCCGGGCCGGACGAGCATCCGGCCGCGACGACGGCAATCGCCACGGCAGACATGGCAGCCACCGATCTCCGCAGCTTCGCCTTGGGCGGGGTCATCGCTCGTGTCACCTTTCCTCTCCTCTCGTCAGCCGCCTTGGGAGGCGGTCGCCCGATCGCGCCCTGGTCGGCCGCGTCGGCGCCGTAACTGTGTTGGATGATGCGGGACCAACGTCACCCTGAACGTCACCCTCCGAAGCCAGAGGGGGGATTTCTCGAAGATTTTCTCGAGCCGACACGCCGTGATGCGGCCGATCTGCGAGGCGACGAGCGGCCGGATCCGGCGTCACCCTCGCCGCCCGCCCGGCCTCGAACGCAACGTCACCCTGAACGTCACCCTCCCAGCTCAGCGGCACGTTTCTGATGCCCGGCGCCGGTGTTTTCGTGGCGAATACGAGCCCGTCAGAGAGACTGAAACTCGACTCAGGGTGACGTTCTCGGGTAGTGACCCGGAGCCGGTGCCGGATCGAGGCTGTCTTCCGTCGAGGCGCTACCGAACTTCGTCGACGGCGCGCCGGAGCGCCTGGGCCACGAACTGGCTGATGCTCATGGCACGGGCCTTGGCTGCCTCTCGGACCTCGTCGCGCAAGGTCTGTTCGAGCCAGTAGGTCACCCTGATGTGGCGCCGCTCCCACAGCTCCCCCTCTGGCTTCCTGCGGTTCGCGTCCCTCTCGTCCCGTAGGCCGGGCGACGGCACCGTTGCCTTGCTCATGACCGCTCCCCCTCATCTGGCGTCTCGGTAGGCAGCTGGCTCCTGCTCCCATCAGCTTCACGCTCGTCACCATAGCGCCTTCACACACCGTATTCCGTACACCGTGTGTGCACTGCGGAAACACGACTTTCCCGACTGTTACGACCGGTCCAGACCCGAGGGTGACGTTCAGGTTTCGAGGGTGACGTTCTTCCCTCAAAACAAATCCGCGGGGTGACGTCACAGGGTGACGCTCAGGGTGACGACCGTCCGGAGCATGAGAAGGGACCGGGGCGCGGTGTCCCGGCACCGAACCAGGGAGGACGGATGTCAATGAAACAAGGGATTGCCAATGCGAGGCCGTTTCTCAGCGTCGAAGAGGCAGCACTTCTGCTCGGTGAGGCGCGCTCGACTGTCTACCGAGCGGTCAAGGCCGGGACGTTCCCCCTCCCCGTCGTACGCATCGGTGAACGCCTCCGCATCCCACGCAGTGCCGTCGACCGCCTGATTGCCGGGGACGTTCCTGCACGCGCCGAACAGCCCGTGTCTCTCGTTGGTCGCTGACGGATCGGATAGGGAACGACCGACCACGGCAACGGTTCAGGGATCTAGCCGTCCCGCCGGAACTCCTCGACCATCAGGGAACCGAGCGCCGACAGGTCGCCGGCTTCGACAACCTCGGCCGGGGACACGTTGCGCAGCCATCGCGCCGTCTGGTCGGAGCGATCGACGAACAGCCCCTCCAGGTATGACACGCACCAGGTGCCGAGGTCGGCTGGCGCTCCGCCCAGCTCCTCCGCGATCTCGGGGAGGCGGCCGGCCCGGAGGAGCCGGTAGACGTCGTAGGCATCGCTCTCGCGCTTGGCCGCTGTTGCACCGCGGCGGGTTTCGATCGATTGGAGCTTCGCCGCCACGAGGGCGGCTGGACGAGCGAGACGGATCTGGCATCGCGCCAGGACATTCCCATCGCGGTTGGTCAGATCGACGAGGGTCAGGGTGACGAGCTCTGCTGTCTCGGCCATCCACCAGTGCGAGAGGACGAACATGCGCTGGCGGTCATCGTCGGGCAGCGCGTCGAGATCGAGGATCGGTTCCACCCCGATGACGTCGACCTTCGTGCCGTCGGGAAGCAGCACTCCCGTGGAAGTCTCGCTCTCCGCGATCCCGAGCAGGGTCACCTTCGGTTCGGGGTCGACCTGGCGCGACAGGGTGTCGATGTCGCGGGTCGGTCGGTGGGCGTCCTCCAACCGGACCATCACGGCCAGGCCACCGATGAGTGCCCAATCCGTCAGCCCGGCACGGTCCACCTCGCCGAGATGGCCGAGAAGGTTGGCCATGGCACCCGAGGGATCGGCTGCCAGGATGATCTCGGTGGGTTCACCAGACACGGCGGAAGCCTTCGGGCGGATCGAAATCCTCGAGGATTTCCTGGCCCCGTGCACCGCTGCGCGTCAGATCCAGCGCGGCAATCACCGGATGGACCACCGGCCACTCCGTGTTCGACAGCCCTCGTCGAGTCGCGTCGTAGCGATGTGTCACCGCGTACCGGACCGGGGCGACGGTGACGGTCGCACCCCGGCCAGCGTCCGCAGGTGCCTCGCCGTAGAGCTGCTTCGCTATCCGCAGGGTCCGGTCATCGGGCACGTAGAAGTCCGGTGGTGCGTCGCCCTGCAGCGGGAGCGGGGCACCCCACGTGGCTGCCGCCACGTCGCCTCGCAGCGCCCAGCCCGTGGTGGTCTCGATGTCGTCAAGACCGAGACCGAGCTGCGCTGTGCGGCTTGCGTCGCCCGGATGCGGCGTCTCGGTCAGGGAGACGAGGCGTTCCCGTACCCCCCACCGGCCCGCCAGGGCCCAGAAGAGTTCGGGCCCGACGGGTTCCGTCGACGATTCCCGGACGAGGGCTTCGGCTCGGAGCTCTGCGAGGGCCGTCGAGACCGAGCTCACTGCGACCCCGGTCTCCTTCGCGATGCCCCGTACGGTCAGCGGTCCCGTTGCTGCCAGGAGGCACACCGCGACCGCCTGTCCCGTCCCCGTGTCGAGTGGACTGCGTCGCGGTACTTCGACCAGCGGGTCTATGTGGGTGTCGACCCGCACCCGATCGAGCCACAGGCGGACGTGGCCCCGCCGGTCGAGGTAGCCCCAGCCGGCCTGTTCGAGCATCTCCTTGTCCATGGACGTGAGGCGGTCGGCCACCAGGATGTGGTGAGCCGGGTCGTCGCCGTGGCGGGTGACGAGCTGGCGGATTCCGGCCGGAGAGGGCGAGCGCTTCACCTCGACCACCAGCGGTTGGTCCTCCCCGTCGAGTTGGATGACCAGGTCGGCCATGCCATCGGCAACGTGCACGTCGTGTCGCGAAGAGGTGACGGGGAGATCGAGACGGGCCAGGACATCCAGAAGATCCGCTGCGCCCTCGGTCTCGGTGATCTGAGCCATGCAGACAGGATACCTCATCTGTACCGATGTTCGATAATACCGAACATCGGTACAGCCCGGACCAGTCGTGACTCAGCCAGCAACCGCCGCCTCGCTCTCGATGCCGTCGAGGAGGTTCCCCATGTGCTTGGCGGCGCGTTCGTCCTCCTCCGACAGAGGGTCCGTGTAATGGCGTGCCATGTGCACCGTGGACCATCCGAGGCGTGCCTGCTTCTGCCGTTCGGGGATCACTGTGTCGAGGGACGTCGCCTGGAAGTGCCGGAGCGAATGCAGGTGGAGGTCGTCGGGGAGCTTCGCTGCGAGCCGCGCCTTCAAGAAGGCGCGGCTGAGCGTGTCGGGGTACGGGGGAAGTTGTCCGTCCGGTTCGGCCGAGAACACGAACCCTTCGTCGGGAATGGTGATGTTGCCGAGGGCGGCGAGGTCCTCCTGCTCGGCACGGAGCTTTCGGAGGGCCGCGATGGTGCCCTTGTCGATGGCGACTTGGCGGATGCTCGCACGGGTCTTCGGAGACTTGATGACGGCTCCTCCGTCTGCCGGGATCACCGACTCGTCAACGGTCAGCGTTGCGGCCTCCCAGCCGATGTCGGACCAACGAAGCGCGCACGCCTCCCCTCGTCGCAGTCCAGTCGCTGCCACCACGCGAAGTGCCACCGAGTAGCGACTGTCGAGAGTCTTGTCGGCCACGAGCGTCGCTGCGGCGTCGATCAGAGCCAGTACCTCTTCGAGCGTCGGTGCCCGGACCGGCTCCGGCGTGTCGTCGAGACCCCACGACGGGATCTCCGTATCGGTCACCGGGTTGTGGAGCTGGTTGCCGCTCCACTTCCGGGCCAGGCGACAAGCCCGGTGGAGCACCGACCGCACGTAACGAACCGTCTCGCGGCCGGCACCGTCGGACTTCAGCTGGCGGAAGAACTTCTCAACGTCGTACGGGCTCAGCGAGGCGATCCGCTTCTTTCCGATCGACTCCTTGATGTGGAGCTTCCAGATGCTCTCGTACCGACGGGACGTCACGGGGCTCAAGTCATCCCACCCGTTCGCCTTCCACCCGCTGATGGCATCGTTGATCGTGGTGGTCGGACCCCAGGGACGGCTGGACTCGTCGGGAACGACCTCCGGATTCGCGTCCTGTGCCAGGACCAGGCGAGCCAGCTCTTTCTCTGCTGCACGCTTCGTACCCTGGAAGTAGCAGCTCTGGTGTCGGACCCGACCGCTGGAATCCCGACCGACGTAGACCCGCAACTGCCACGTGTTCGGGCCTCGGTCAGGGCGCTGTCGAATGCTTCCGGCCACGTCGTCTCCTCCTGGTCCAATCAGCCTGGGCCAACAATTGTTGGCCCATCTGTTGGCCCACAGGCTAGGGCGAGGGAGGAAACCCAGTCAAAAACCCATTTCACCAGGACTTTTGTGGTGGGGCTAGCAAGAATCGAACTTGCGACCTCAGCATTATCAGTGCTGCGCTCTAACCAACTGAGCTATAGCCCCGCAAACCGGACTCTGACGCTACACCACCCGTTGACGCGCGCCGAAGCCGACGGCTCGCCGGGTGGCAGTGGCGGCTTCCCGGGTCAGGTGTCCCCGGTGGATTCGCCGGCGACCGGGGCCACCGCGGCCACTGCGTCGCCTTCGCCCAGGTTCATGACCCGGACACCGGTGGCGTCGCGACCCTGGCTGGCGATCTCCCGGACCGCGGTCCGGATCACGACACCCGACGTGGAGATGAGCAGCAGCTCGTCCTCCAGTCCGGCCATGAACGCGGCGACGACCCGGCCGCGCTTGGCCGTCAGCTTGATCCCCCGGACACCCTGGCCTCCACGGGCCTGCCGGTTGAACCGTTCCACCTTGGTCCGCTTGCCGTAGCCGGCATCGGTCACGATCAGGATGTCGGCCTCGTCCCTGGCGACGTCGCACGAGACCACCTCGTCCTCGGGCTTGAGTCGGACCCCACGCACCCCGGCGGCATCGCGGCCCATGGCACGCACATCCTGTTCGGAAAATCGGATGGTCATACCAGAGGAGGTCACGATGAACACATCGTCGTCCCCATGGGTCTCCACCACCCGCACCAACTCGTCGCCGTCGCGCAGGTTGATGGCGATGAATCCCTCGCGCCTCGACTTGTCGTACTCGCTGAACGCTGTCTTCTTGATCTGCCCGTGCTTGGTGGCGAACACCAGGAAGTTGTCAGCCGGGAAGTCGCGGGTTCCGATGATGGCCTGGATGCTCTCGTTGGGAGCGAGTGGCAACAGGTTGACGATGGCCGTGCCCCGGGCGGTGCGTTCCTTCATGGGGATCTCGAGCGCCCGCAGGCGGAACACGCGGCCCCGGTTGGAGAACAACAGGAGATGGGCGTGCGACGACGTGTGCACCACGTCGTCGATCAGGTCCTCCTCCTTCAGCTTCGCACCCTGCACTCCCCGACCCCCACGGGCCTGGGTCCGGAACGCGTCGGCCGAAACCGCCTTCACGTAGCCGGCGCGGCTCATCGTGACCACGAGCTCTTCGTCGTCGACGAGATCCTCGACGTTCATGTCGCCGGGATCGTGGGTGATGATCGTGCGGCGGTCATTGGCGAACTTCTCGCGGATCTCGCCCAGCTCGCCGGCGATGACACTGCGCAGCTTGGCCGGGTCGGCGAGGATCGACTCGAGCTCGGCGATCTCTTCCAGCAGCTTGGCCAGCTCCTCCTCGAGGTTGGTCCGGCCCAGGCGGGTCAGCCGGGCCAGGGTCATGTCGAGGATGTGGTTGGCCTGTTCCTCCGAGAATTCGAAGGGCGCGGCCCGCAACGCCTCGAGGGCGGCGGGACGGTCGTCAGAGCCCCGGATGGTGGCGATGACCTGGTCGAGCATGTCGATGGCCTTCAGGAGGCCCTCGACGACGTGGGCCCGGTCCCGCGCCTTGGCCAGAAGGAACTCCGTCCGCCGTGTCACCACTTCGACCTGGTGAGCCACGTAGTGGGTGAGCATCTGGGCCACGTTGAGCGTGCGCGGCACGCCGTCGACCAGGGCCACCGCGTTGACGCTGAAGGTGGTCTGCATGGGCGTCTGCTTGAACAGGTTGTTCAGCACCACGTTGGCGTTGGCGTCACGCTTCAAGCGGATGACGAGACGGGTCTTGCCCCCCGAGGAGTCGTCCTGGGCCTCGGCGATACCGTCGAGGTCGCCCGCCCGGACCAGGTCCTCGATCCGCTTCGACACCGAGGCGATCGACGTCTGGTACGGCATCTCGGAGATGACGATGCGGGTCGCTCCGTCCCGCCCTTCCTCGATCTCGGCGACGGCGCGCAGTTTGATCGAACCGCGCCCGGTGCGCAGGGCGTCCTGGATCCCCTGGCGCCCCAGGATCAGCGCACCGGTCGGAAAGTCCGGTCCCTTGATGAACGCCATGAGGTCGTCCGGGGTGGCGTCGGGGTGCTCGAGCAGATGGGTGGTGGCGTCGATGACTTCACCCAGGTTGTGGGGAGGGATGTTGGTGGCCATCCCCACGGCGATGCCCTGGGATCCGTTGACCAGCATGTTGGGGAACCGGGCCGGGAGGACCGTCGGCTCCTCCGAGGTCGAGTCGTAGTTGGCAGTGAAATCGACCGTCTCCTGGTCGATCCCGCTCATCAGCTCGAGAGCGAGTTGACCGAGCCGGCACTCGGTGTACCGCATGGCCGCCGGTCCCTCGTCCGGACCGGTGCCCCCGAAGTTCCCGTGGCCGTCGATCAGCGGGTGGCGCATCGAGAAGTCCTGGACCATCCGGGCCAGCGCCTCGTAGATCGCCGAGTCGCCGTGCGGGTGGTACGAGCCCATGACGTCCCCGACGACCTTGGCGCACTTGGTGTGCGGCCGGTCGGGCAGGAGGCGCTGGTCGTACATCGAGTAGAGGATCCGCCGGTGGACCGGCTTCAGCCCGTCGCGGACATCGGGCAGTGCCCGGGACACGATGACCGACATCGAGTACTCGAGGAAGGAGCGCTCCATCTCCTCCTGGATCTCGATCGGCTCGATGAACCCGGTGACTACATCGTCGGTCGTGTCGGACCCACCGCGGCCCTCGTTGTCACCTTGTGGCATCCACTGTCCCCGTCTGCGTCGCTGTCGTCTGCACTGCTGTCCTCTGTGTTGCTTCCGTCATCGGTACCGTGTCGTTCCGATCCGCCCCCGGAGAGGCGCCGCGGCGGCGGTACGTGGCCACCGCCTCAGATATCGAGGAATCGGACGTCCTTGGCGTTGGTCTGGATGAAGTTGCGTCGGAGCTCGACGTCCTCGCCCATGAGCACCGAGCAGACTTCGTCGGCGATGGCCGCCTGCTCGACCGCCACCTGGAGGAGCGAGCGCTGACCCGGATCCATCGTGGTGTCCTTCAACTCGCCGAAGTCCATCTCTCCCAGGCCCTTCAGGCGTTGGAACTCCGCCTTGTGGTTGGGATGCTCGGCCAGGAACGCCTCTCGGGCGTTCTCGTCCTTCAGGTAGATCTTCTCCTTGCCCACCAGCGTCGAGAAGAGCGGGGGCTGGGCGACGTACACGAAGCCGCCCTCGACGAGGGGCTTCATCTGGCGGAAGAAGAAGGTCAGGAGGAGTGTCCGGATGTGGGAGCCGTCCACGTCGGCGTCGGCCAGGATGATCACCTTGTGGTAGCGGATCTTGGTGACGTCGAAGTCCTCGGCCAGCCCTGCGCCGATGGCCGAGATGAGCGCCTGGATCTCGGTGTTCTTGAGCATCTTGTCGATGCGGGCGCGCTCGACGTTGAGGATCTTGCCCCGGATGGGCAGGATGGCCTGGGTCTTGGGATTCCGGGCGTCCTTGGCCGAACCACCGGCCGAGTTGCCCTCCACGATGAACAGCTCGCTCTCCCGGGGTTCCTTGGACGAGCAGTCGACCAACTTCCCCGGCAGTCCGGCACCGTCGAGCGCCGACTTGCGTCGGGTCAGGTCGCGGGCGGACCGGGCGGCGACCCGGGCACGGGCGGCCAGCAGGCCCTTCTGGATCACCTGGTTGGCCTCGCGTGGATTCTCCTCGAACCACTCGGCCAGCTTTTCGTTGGTAGCCCGCTCGACCAGTGACCGCACCGGAACGTTGCCGAGCTTCCCCTTGGTCTGGCCTTCGAACTGCGGGTCCTGGAGACGTACCGAGATGATGGCGGTGATGCCCTCGCGGATGTCCTCGCCCAGGAGGTTGTCGTCCTTCTCCTTGAGTGCGCCACGGGCCCGCGCGTACTTGTTGACCACGTTGGTGAGGGACTTCTTGAACCCCTCTTCGTGCATTCCCCCGTCGATCGTCGAGATGCCGTTGGCGAACGAGTGGATCGACTCGTAGTACCCGGAGTTCCACTGGAGGGCGATCTCGACCTCCATGGTCTCTTCCTTCTGCTCGAAGGAGCAGACCTTCCGGAACAGGGCCTCCTTGGCCGCGTTGAGGTGACGGACGTAGTCGACGATCCCGTCGCGGTACTTGAAGGTCTGGGCCGCCTTGCCGTCCTCGCGCTCGTCGACGAAGTGGATCTCGAGGCCCTTGTTCAAGAAGGCCATGACCTGCAGCCGCTCGATGACCGTCTGCGCCCGGAACTCGACCTCCTCGAAGATCGAGGGGTCCGGCCAGAACGACACCGTCGTGCCCGTTCGGCCGCGGGGAGCGGGGCCGGACACGGTGAGCTTTCCCGTGGGCTTTCCCCCGTCCGCGAACTCCATCACGTGGTGGTCGCCGTCGCGATCGATCTCCAGGAGGAGCCGGGTCGACAAGGCGTTCACCACCGATACGCCCACACCGTGGAGTCCGCCGGACACCTTGTAGCCGCCGCCCTCGCCGAACTTGCCCCCGGCGTGGAGCACGGTGAGCACGACCTCGGCCGCGGACCGGTCCTTGTACTTCGGGTGGAGGTCGGTGGGAATCCCGCGTCCGTTGTCCACGACCTTGACCCCCCCGTCAGCCAGGAGCGTCACGTCGATGCGGTCGCAGTGGCCCGCCATCGCCTCGTCGATCGAGTTGTCCACCACCTCCCACACCAGATGGTGGAGGCCGGTCGGGCCGGTCGATCCGATGTACATGCCAGGTCGTTTGCGGACCGGGTCGAGGCCCTCCAGGACGGTGATGTCGGCAGCGTCGTAGGTCGGGCGTCGTCCCCCGCCGCCGTCCTCTTTTTTCAGCGCCACAGGCGCGCCCTTTCGCAGTACTCGAGTGAGAGGGGACCGGTGATCCGACGGTTTCCAGGTCGTGGGTAACCCACGTCCGGTCCTTCGGACCTCCCCCGATCCCAATGCTCCATTGTAGCCCCCCGGTGCCTCACCCCGGGCCGATGCCCCGGGCCCCGTGGGCCCCGTCAGCGCTGGACACGGACCTCCAGGCGCCCGGGCCGCTCGACTCCCGCGTACTCCGCCGCCCGGTCGAGCAGGGTGTCCCCCAGGCGCCGGACCTGGGTGGCCCAGGCCGGGTGGTCGACCGTCACCACGAGGGCCGTCCGGTCCATCCTGACCGGCTGCACGTGCTCGGCCATGGCGTCGCCGACGATCTCCGACCAGCCCGAGAAGAGCCGGCCGAGTCCCTGGGCCCCTTCGAGCCCGAACCGCTTCGAGAGAGCCTCGAGCGAGCCGTCGAGGGTCCTCGGTTCCGAGTTCCTGCGGTGGCTGGGTTCGGGGCTCACGACCGCCCGCGGGAGGCCGCAACGTGGCCGCCCGCGTCCATTGCGTACACCTTGGCCGCCGCCACCTCGGGTGGCGCGGGCTGAGCCGTCGTCAGCATCGCCTGGCCGGGCGGCAGGCCGGCCAGGAGGGCCCGGGACCGTCGCGGATCGAGCTCCGAGAACACGTCGTCGAGCAGGAGGACCGGAGCGGTTCCCAGACGCTCGGTGGCCAGCTGGTGGGCCGCCAGCTGGAGGGCGAGCGCCAGGGACCGCTGTTCGCCCTGGGATGCGTGCGTCCTCGACGGAAGTCCGTTCAGGGTCAGTTCGAGTTCGTCACGGTGGGGGCCCACGGTGGAGATCCCCCGCTGGATGTCCTTCGTCCGGGCCCCGGCGAGCGCGTCGAGCAGTCGCCCGCTCCACGAACGGACGTAGGTGAGGCCTACGTCGGTGGATGTGCCGGCGAGCCGCGAGTAGTGCTCACCGGCCAGCGGCGCCAGCTGGTCCACCAGGAGCTCCCGCGATTCGACCAGCCGTGTCCCGGCGTCGTCGAGACGTGCGTCCCAGACGTCCAGCGTCGTCGCGGTGTCGGCCTGGAGCGCGCTGCCGCTGGTGCGGAGGAGCGCGGCCCTCTGGCGCAGCACCTTCTCCACCTCCTCGGCGGACCGGGCCGCTTTGGGATCGACCACGGCCAACGTCTCGTCGAGGAAACGGCGCCGATCGGACGGACCCGCCCTGACCATCCCGATGTCCTCCGGTGAAAACACCGTCACCCGGAGCGCCTCGTGGAGATCGGCGCGCCGACGGACCACCTGCCGGTTGACCTGGGTCCGCGACCGGCCCGTGGTCAGCACCTCGGCCTCGATGGTGAGGCTCCGGTCCGCTACCACGGTGTGGGCCCGAAGGATGGCACCCTTCGTTCCGCGGCGGACCAGGGCCTCCTTTGGTGAGCCCCGGAACGACTCGAGCGTCGCCAGATAGGCCGTGGCCTCGAGCAGGCTCGTCTTGCCGGCGCCGTTCGGACCGGTGATCACCGTCGTTCCTTCGGGATCGAGTTCGATGTCCGTTTCGGCAAGGTTGCGGAAGTCGGTCACGGCCAACGAGACGAGATGCACGGGTGTGCCGGTGTCCGTTGCGGTTCAGGAGACGCGAACGGGCATGAGCAGGTAGCGGAAGTCGGTCTCCTCGGCTGCCCGCACAGTGGCCGGCTTGGTGGCGTCGACCGTCTCGAGCAGGACCTCGTCGCCGGCCACCGCCTCGACCCCGTCGATCAGGTAGGTCGGATTGAAGGCGATCGTGAGGTCCTCGCCCTCGAAGTCGGCATCGACCGTCTCGCTGGCGTCGCCGACCTCCTGGGACACCACCGTCAGGTCCACTCCCCCGTGGCGCATCGACAGACGAACCGGGGTGGTGTTGTCGCGGACCAGGAGGCGCACCCGGCGTAGGGCGTCGAGGAGCGAGTCCTTACCGACATGCAGGCGGTTCGGGTAGTTCGCCGGGATCAACTGGCGGTAGTCGGGGTAGGTCCCGTCGAGAAGGCGGGTGCTCACCTTGACGTCGCCGGCGGTGAACGTCACGTCGTGCTCCCCGATCGACAGACCGACCACCGGCCCCGGAACGGAGGTGCCGTCTGCGTCTGATCCGATGTCGCCGCTCTTGGTGGCCACACCGAGAACCGACAGGCGCTGCAGCTCCGCCAGGGCCCGCGCCGGGACCAGGATCTGTGATGCCCCGGAGAATGCGTCGCTACCCTCGATGTCACGCAACGCGAGCCGGTACGAGTCGGTGGCCACCAATCGGACACCGGTGCCTTCCGGGGCGATCAGCACGCCGGTGAGCAGCGGGCGGGCGTCATCGCCTGATGCGGCACGGACCACCTGGCGGAGGGCGCTGGCTAGCCCGGAGGCCGGCAGGAACGTCGCTGGTTCGGGCGGCTCGGGCAGCGAGGGGAACTCGGCGACCGGGAACGTTCGGAGGCTGAACCGCGACCGCGCCGCACCGATCTCGACCTTCTCCCCCTCGGACTCGATGGTCACCGCCCCCGGTTCCAGGGAGCGGACGATGTCGACCAGGAGCTTCGCCGGCGCCACACAGATACCGTCGGTGATCCCGATCGCCTCCGTCGAAACGTGCACGGTGAGGTCCAGGTCGGTCCCGACCACCGACAGGAGGTTTCCGACGGATTCGATCCGTACGCCGCTGAGGACCATCTGAGCGGACGAACGGGTACCGACAGCACGACCGGCTGTCGCCAGCACTTCGACCAACGAGTCACGCTCGCATCGAAACTTCACGAAGAAGTCCTTTCTCGCATTGCTTCTTAGTTACTTACTTAGAGAAATTTCTAGTGATGGTAGTAAGGGTTGTGGACTGTGGATAGACCAATGTTCTCCCAGGCCACGACGGGTATGGATTTCCACTCGTCATCCCCCGAATGTGGGTGAGCAGGCCCCGAGAGTGTCCGAGGAGTGTCCTGTTATGGACAAGTTCACCCAAGTTCACAGAATTACCCCAGATGGACAGGGTGATATCCACAGGATGCGCACAAGCTCTGGATAGCGGCCGGCCATCAGGACCCGCTCTTGATGCGGACGATCAGGTCGGTGACCTGGTTGTAGATCTGGTGGCGTTCTTTCATCAACCCGGCGATCTTCTCGACGGCGTGCATCACGGTGGAGTGGTCCCGTCCGCCGAACTCGCGGCCGATGGCCGGGTAGCTGAAGTCGGTGAGTTCCCGGAAGACGTACATGCTCACCTGTCGTGCGGTGACCAACGGGCGCCGGCGATTCGGGCCGCACAGCTCCTCGACGGAGAAGCCGAAGGTCTCCGACGTGGCGTCCAGGATGACCTGTGGCGTGATGCGGCGGGGCTGGTCGGCCGAGACGATGTCGGACAGCACCTCTTCGGCCAGGGCCCGACTCATGGGCTGGTGGTTGAGGCTGGCGAACGCGGTCACCCGGATGAGCGCGCCCTCGAGCTCACGGATGTTCTCCTTGACGTGGGTGGCGATGAATTCGAGGACCTCGTCGGGGACGGCGACCTGTTCGTGTTCAGCCTTGGTCTGGAGGATGGCCAATCGGGTCTCGAGCTCGGGAGGTTGGACCTCGGTGATGAGACCGGACAAGAAGCGGCTCCGGAGCCGGTCCTCCAGTGTGGCGATCGACTTGGGCGGTCGGTCCGAGGTGAGGACGATCTGCTTCGAGGCCCCGTAGAGCGAGTTGAACGTGTGGAAGAACTCCTCCTGCAAGGACTCCTTGCGCTCCATGAACTGCACGTCGTCGATCAGGAGGACGTCGCACTCCCGGTACCGCCGTTTGAACGCGGTGGTGGAGCTGTGGCGGATGGCGTCCACGAATTCGTTCATGTAGGTCTCGGTGGTCACGTAACGGACGTTGCGGCCACTGAAGTTCTCGAGGACGTAGTTTCCGATGGCGTGGAGGAGGTGGGTCTTGCCCAGACCGGCGTCGCCATAGATGAACAACGGGTTGTAGGAGCGGGCAGGTGACTCCGCGACGGACTGCGCGGCGGCGTGGGCGAACCGGTTGGACGAGGCGATCACGAAGGTGTCGAAGGTGTATCTGGGGTCGAGGACGGGCGTCGGTCCGTGGTCGGTCCGGGAGTTCGGGGCCGTACGCGCGAAGGGACGGGATGTGCCGGCGTCGCCGGGATCCTGTTTCACCGACTGGTCACCGGGTTCACCGGGATCGTCGAGTGGCGCCATCACTTCCAGATGAACGGTCAGGTTCCTGCCGACCGTTCCGGCGACCGTGTCCTGGATGAGGCCGAGGAACCGGGACTCGACCCGGTCGCGGATCAGCTTGTTCGGTACCCCTAAGAGGATTTCATGCTCTTTGATGGATACCGGTGTAATTCCGGACAGATAGGCCTGCCAAATTGCGTCCGAGACCTGCTCACGGAGAGCCTCGGAGCACGATATCCACAGGTCTTCGGTGTCGTTCACTTGGGCCTCCGCCCTCTGACTGCCCAATTGCTCCACAAGGATATCCACAACTGTGGACGAGCACCTTCGGATATCGCTCCTCCCCTGGTGGGAAAGGGGCGCTGTCACTACGTGTTCACTGAGTTCCGGTCTTGCGCACGCTGGGGATGGGAACGGGTCCCGGCCGGCGAGGCTCGAAGCGTGCCTGGCTCGGAACGGTACACCGTGGTCGTCGGTGGCGCCCACGGGCTCCGACTAGAGCGGCCGGCGCGTTTCGGCGTAGCATGTACGTCGAATGCCCAGTCCCGAGTGACGGGGCCCCCTGCCGCAACGGACGCCGATGTCCGCGGTTCAGGGCGAGGAAGGATGTGGATGGATGAAACGGACCTACCAACCCAACGTGCGCAAACGCGCCAAGACACACGGCTTTCGCAAGCGTATGTCGACAAAGGCCGGCCGGGCTGTCATCAGGTCGCGCCGGGCGAAGGGACGCCAGCGCCTGTCGGTGTGACGCCGGGCCGGACCGACCGGCCGGGCGTGAGCCCGATCGGGTCCCGACGTACGTTCGCCGACTTGCGCAGACCTACGGGAAAGGGCAGGTGCGGGCCAGTGTCGGTCAGCTTCGTGGCCCGGCCGGACTGGACCCGTTCCGAAGTCGCCTACGCAGTGAACCGGAAGGTCGGGAGCGCCGTCCAACGGAACTTGCTACGGCGCAGGATGCGGGCGATCGTGTCCGACCGCTCGGGTGAACTTCCGATCGGGGCATACCTGGTGCGCAGCGGTCCTACAGGGCCGTCGCTCGATTTCAACGAACTGAAGGTGGCAATGAGCCGAGCAATCGAGAAGGCGACGAAGCGGTCTCCCTCAGGTTCGCCCAGTGGCATCCCATGGGCCGACGGAGTCGACGGGTGATGCCGTCGACCGTGCACGCACCGGGATGTGACGACGCCACCACCGACGACGGATCCGGGGACGACACCCGCCGGCCGGCTTCGGTCAGGGTGCTGATCGCGGTGATCCGCGGGTATCAGACGGCCCGCGCCGGACGACCCACCGGTTGCCGGTACCTCCCCACCTGCTCGGAGTATGCGGCCGAGGCGATCGACCGGCACGGACCGGCACGGGGGACCGCCCTCGCCGTGCGCCGGCTGGCGCGTTGCCACCCGTGGGGCCGCCATGGAATCGATCCCGTACCTGATCGGAGTGCCCCATGAGCTCGCTCGTTCACGCCATCGGCGGGGTCTTCCAGCCGATCCTGAAATTCATCGCCGACATCCTGGCGTTCTTCTTCGCCCTGATCCCGAGCTACCCGGTCGCGGTCGCCCTTCTGACCATTGTGGTCATGGCCGCCCTCACCCCGTTGACGGTCAAGAGCACCAAGAACATGGCGGCCATGCAGGCGCTGGGGCCGGAGATGAAGAAGCTCCAGCAGAAGTACAAAGGGCCGGAAAATCGGACCCAGCTGAACGAAGAAATGATGAAGCTCTATAAAGAGCACAAAGTAAACCCGGCATCCGGGTGTCTTCCAATGCTATTACAGATGCCGTTCTTCTTCATGCTCTACAGCGTTATCCGTGGCATTACCAACACGGTGTCCAAGGGCGCGTCCATCCCGTACACCGTGACGACCACCGGCATCGCACAGAACCAGCCGAGCAAATGCCTCAGCGAGGTCTGTGCCGACCCGAGGTACATCGGGCAGAACACGAAGATGTACCACGACATCGTTGCTGCTCACGGCCAGCTTCTCTCCGGGGGAATGAACTTCGCGACGAAGCTCCTTTCCCACCACAGCAGCGCATGGCTGTTCATACCGTACGGTCTCCTGGTGGCCGGAGCAGTTGGCCTTCAGTACCTGCAGATGGCACGGCTCAATGCCCGAAATCCGCAGGCGAACGCGGCCAATCCTCAGGCAGCCATGATGCAGAAATACATGCCACTCATCTTTGGCTTTATTTATCTCAATGTGGCGGCAATTCTGAACGTCTATTTTATCATTTCGAGTGCCATAAGGATCGCCACACAGGAGATCCTCTTCCGTCGGGGGATGGTCCCGGGGCCGAACGCGCCGACTGCGGCTGCCGCCGGCAAGGCCCGAACCCTGGGTCCGGCCAAAGAAGCGAAGGAAGTCAAGGAGGCCGGGGTCGAGACGACCGAGCGGGCACTCCCGAAGACGAAGGGCCCGGCGACGAGCGCCAACGGATCGTCGGGGGGTACCCCGTCCAAGGGGAGGTCGGGAACGCCGGCCTCGGGCAACAGGTCGACCTCGTCGTCCAATGGGAGCAGCAACGGATCGAACAATGACTCGACCGCCGAGGGTGCGGCCAAGAAGCACCCCCGGTCGAAGGCGAAAAAAGAGAGAAAGGCGCGCTGACACGTGGAGTGGGTGGAAGCAAGCGGAAAGTCCCTCGCCGAGGCGAAGGAGACGGTGCTCGACATGCTGGGCGTTGCGGAGGACGATGCTGAGTTCGTCGTCCTGAGCGAGCCCAAAGCCGGGCTGTTCGGCAGGTTGCGCGGCGAGGCCCGGGTCCAGGCCCGGGTACGCCCGGTCACCCCTCCCCCGAAGAGGACCCGTCGGCCCCGTCCGGACAAGGACAAGAAGCGCGAGGGCGGAGATCGTTCCCGGGCCAAGGGACCGGGATCCAAGAACGGGACAGCAGGCGGACGGGACGGCCGGGAGGGCGGGCGTGCCTCAGCCGATGGGTCCGACGACTCGGCGGACGACTCGAAGGTGGCCGCGTCGGCCAACGGGCACGGGCGTACCTCGGGCGGCGGGCGGCGAAGCCGGCCCCGCACCGCCCAGTCGAAGCAACACGAAGAGCAAGCATCGGGCAGGACGTCCGGAGATAGTGAGGGCAGTATGGAAGAGTCATTGACACTGGAGCAGCAGGGAGAGGCGGCCCAGCAATTCCTCGCTGGACTGGTACGTGAGTTCGGGCTTGCCGCCACCGTCGAGTTCTCGGAGATCGATGAGGACACCGTGCAGGTCGCGGCAACGGGGGACGATCTCGGACTGCTGGTCGGGCCGCGCGGGGCAACCCTGGCTGCCGTACAGGATCTGACCCGTACGTTCGTGCAGCGTCAGTCGGAGAACCGGACCGACCGGATCCTGGTTGACGTCGGGGGTTACCGGGAGAAGCGGAACGCCGCGCTCCGGCGGTTTGCCGAAGGGATCGTCGCAGAGGTCAAGAGCTCCGGCGACGAGCGCGCTCTCGAGCCGATGTCGCCCGCCGACCGGAAGGTGATCCACGATACCGTCAACGAGATCGAAGGAGTGGAGACCCGTTCCGATGGTCTGGAGCCCACGAGGTATGTGGTGATCTCACCAGTCTGACGGCTCCCCGATGACCGGAGCGGCAGTTCGACAGCGTGGCACCGGGCTCCCACCGGTGCCACGTCCGCGTCCGGGTTCGGGATGGGTCCTCGCCTTCGTGGATCATGGGTCGCGGACACGGAATCGTCGGCGACTCGAAGAGGAACGGCGCACCGGTGGACACTGAGGGTTTCGATGAGGACCAGCTGACCGGGCTTCGAGACCGGGTTCCTCCCGAGGTGCGGACTGCGCTCCTCCGCTCCTTCGAGTTGGGATTCCTCGGGAGTATGCCGATCGGGGACCAGATCGACCACGCGCTCGGGTTCGTAGCCGTCGTCGAGGCGGTACTTGGTGGTGCACCGGAAGCGGCTATCGATCTGGGAACCGGCGGGGGGGTTCCCGGGCTCATTCTGATCGCCTGCTGGCCGGACGCGTGCGTCGTGCTCGTCGACGCCAGTGAGCGGCGGACGGAGTTCCTCCAGGAGACCGTCGACGGTTGGTCGACGGCCCGGAACGGTGAGGTGATCCGAGGCAGAGCCGAAGAGCTGGGTCGCCAGGAAGGGCTTCGTGAGCGGTTCGAGGTGGTGACATCCCGTTCGTTCGGTGCCCCCGCCCTTACCGCGGAGTGCGGATCGGCGTTCCTGTCCCCCAACGGCCTGATGGTCGTGTCGGAGCCTCCTGAGGTCGAGCCGGAGGACCGCTGGCCCGTCTCCGGTCTCGCCACTCTGGGGCTGTTCCCGCAAGAGAGGGTCCGTCTTATCGGTCGGTTCGGGTACCAGGTGATCCGGAAGGTCGAGAGTGTCAACGACCGGTTTCCCCGTCGTGTAGGGATCCCGGCCAAACGCCCCCTGTTCTGAGCAGGGAGGCCTCGGGCCATGGATGTTTCACGTGAAACATCCGGGAGCGACCGGAACGGTCCCACCGGGTTCGACACGGAGTGCGTGGGGAACTGCCCTCGGTGGGGAACAGGCTCGACTGACGGCCGGCCGAGGGCGGCGTTGATCGCCTGTCGGACTGGACACACCGTTGCTCGGGCCGCCGCACCGGCTGGTCGACGAAAAGGTCGAAACCGGAGGTCGGGATCCCGCTGGAGGAGGGCGTCCCCCTGCTCACGAATGGCGGCTCCTCGGCGTTGAGACGGGTCGGCCTGCCGCCTTCAGCCGTGCCGAACGCTGATCCGCACTTCGGGAGCGACCCGTGGAGCTGGCCGCAGGCCCGGGGGTCTCCACCGGCAACGAGTGTGTCTACCCGTTGTGCCGGACTGTCGGCAGCTCACTCGTGTCGCCGCCGGGCGGGACATCGTAGGAGGAGGACCGGACCTCGCCGGTGTTCCTGGCCGCCCCCTCGGGTGGAGGCCACAGGTGCACAGGTCGACAGCGTTTCGTCGCTACCGTTCCGCTCCCTCGAATCCGGAGCACCCGACGAGTCCCGGACGTCCCACGTGCCAAGGTCGGGTGGTGCACCGGCCACCGATGACCGGCCCTTGTCTCTGTTGGCCCGGGTCGTCGCTGCTGGCCGGACCGGAAGGTCCGAGAGTGCAACCCGATCCTCAGCTGGGCTTCAGTTGCTTCATGAGGCGCAGTAGGGAGCGCTCCGGATGTTCCACGTGGAACATCCTCGGGGATGCTTGACCTGAGGGTCATGGCAGGGGAGTATGAAGCCCTTGCACCCTGCCTACTCGAGGAGACGATAATGCGCGGCCGACGTCGTGGTCGGAACAGGCCATCCTCTGCAGGTCCCTCGGTCGAGGGATCCGAGGTCGCGGCGAACTCGAAGGGTGAGGGATCCGTCAAATTGGTGGAGGCGGCGAGCCCGGAGGACAGACGGCACGGGGTGTCGACGTCGGGGGAGACCGCCACGGTGGCAGAGGCCACGGTTGCCGCTGACTCCCCCACCGACAGATCACCCCGGAGTTCGGGCCCGGCCGACGAAGCAGCTCCGACCGAGCCCACCCCCATATCGGAGATCGGGGATGGTCACGCCCGGACTGATGCTCCCGAGGCGCCGGGGACGGAGGCAGAAGACAAGGAGAGTCCTCCGTCGACCGGAGCCGCGGCCTCCGTGGGCAAGGAGGACGGCGTACCGGTCGCCGATTCCACGCCATCTCCCACCCCCGAGGAACGGGACGAGGCGGGCGCAGACTCGATATCGGACCGGCAGGTCCAGTCGGCCTCCGGTAACCCGCTCCCCCGCGTCCTCGCCGTCGCCAACCAGAAGGGTGGCGTCGGCAAGACCACCACATCGGTGAACCTTGGTGCGGCTCTGGCCGAGCTTGGGTTCCGGGTCTTGGTCATCGACCTCGACCCTCAGGGCAATGCGACAACCGGCCTCGGAATCGACGCCAGGAACTTCGAGCTCTCGATGTACGACGTACTCATGCGGGACTGCTCGCTCGAGGACTGTGTCGAACCGACCAGCATGAAGAATCTCTTCGTCGCCCCGGCCACCATCGCCCTGGCCGGTGCAGAGATCGAGCTCGTCCCGGCATTCAGCAGGGAGTTGAAGCTGCGCAAGGCGATCGAGTCGGTCATCGACGATTTCGACTACGTCCTGATCGACTGCCCGCCGTCCCTCGGACTGATCACCGTCAACGCACTCGCCGCGGCCAGCGAGGTGCTCGTGCCGATCCAGTGCGAGTACTACGCCCTGGAGGGGTTGAGCCAGCTGATGAGGAACGTGCACCTGGTGGCATCGAACCTCAACCCGAGGCTGGACATCTCGACGATCGTCCTCACCATGTACGACGCCAGGACCAAGCTTGCCGATCAAGTGGCCACCGAGGTCCGGGAGCATTTCGGCTCGAAGGTCTGCCGGATCGTCATTCCCCGGACGGTACGACTGTCGGAGGCACCGTCGTTCGGTCAGCCCATCACCGCGTTCGACCCCGCGTCCCGCGGGGCCATCGCCTATCGGGAACTAGCCAAGGAGGTCAGCGGTGGCACGTCGTAGCGGATTGGGGAAGGGCCTCAGCGCTCTCATCCCCACCGAGGTAACGGGTGATCGCACTTCCGCGCTCCGCGAAGTCCCGATCGGCAACATCAAGCCGAACCCCCGTCAGCCCCGGGTCAACTTCGACGACGAGACGATGTCCTCGCTGGCCGCCTCCATCAAGGAGCTCGGCGTACTCCAGCCGGTCCTCGTCCGGAGGATCGGGGGGGAGTCGTCGGACGAGTTCGAACTGATCGCCGGGGAGCGGCGGTGGCGCGCCTCGCGTCGGGCCGGCCTCCACACCATCCCCGTCCTGATCCAGACCTCGGACGACACCCACAGCCTCGAGCAGGCACTGGTGGAGAACCTCCACCGTCAGGACCTCAACGTCCTGGAGGAGGCCGCCGCCTACCAGCAGCTCATCGAGGAGTTCGGCTTCACCCACGACCAGGTGGCCACCAGGGTCGGCAAGAGCCGCACCGCGGTGACCAACATCCTCCGGCTGCTGCAACTTCCCTCCGGCGTCCAGCGACTGCTGGCTGACGGCCAGATCACTCCGGGACATGCCCGAGCGCTGCTCGGCACACCCGATCGCGGCTATCAGGAGACTCTGGCCCGTACGGCGGTAGCCGACGGCCTCACGGTTCGGGCCATCGAGGAGTTGGTGCGCGAGCACAACGATCAAGGTGAGGGTGGGCGGGACCTCCGCATCGTTCCCGACGCGGCAGAGGCGCCCGGCGGCGTGGGGCAGCGGGACCCTGCTGCGACTGCGGGATCGAGGACTCCTGAGGCCACACCGGGGTCGGGGGCTGGTCCACGGCAGCTTCCGCCTCCAGGGATCCTCGAGTTGGAGGAGCTTCTGGCCAGCCATCTCAACACTCGGGTGAAGGTGGACCTGACGGCCAAGCGCGGCAAGGTGATCGTGGAATTCGCGACCCTCGAGGACCTGGAGCGAATCTACAAGTTGATGGTCGGGGGTGTGGAGAGCTCGGCCGGTTAAGTCAGTCACTCATAGTGAGGTTAACTGACATAATGGTTAAATTCGCAGGTCAGATTCTCACTATAGGTGATAGTTCACATCCCTGAAGCATTAGTAGAGCTTCTTCCACAACCTGTGCATGAGGTTGTGGATTACTGTTCCGACCCGACCTCAGCTAGAGGTGGATGCCCCGATGGGCCCGGAGGCGGTGTTCAGTCCCACGCCGTGTCGACCCACTCGGCGAGCGAGTCGACGATGGCCCGTGCGATGACGGCGGATCGCTCGACCATGACCGATGCAGGGCTGATCTCGCAGATCACCGCGGGCATCCGGGTCTCGCGGAGGAGGGGGACGGACATGCCCCGGCTGCCGCCATCGGGCAGTCCCAACGAGCTGGCCAGGGCCACGTGGAGCAGATCGGCGAGGCGGCGTCCTCCCGGGGAGGAGTACCGGTACCCCGAGTAGTAGGAGGCCGAGCAGCCCGGCTCCGTCCCGAGCCGGAGGCCCACGTAGACCTCGGCGCCGGCTGCGTTGGCCTCGGCCGCCTGGATCGAGTCGTCAGGGTGATGGTGGGTCGTCACGTTGGCCCCGTGGCTGACCAGGAGGCGGCGGATGGCTCCGACGGTGGCCCCGAGCCCTCCCTCCTCGCCGAGGGAGACCTTCCTCCCAGAGAGGGTGCGGGGAGCCTGGCGGAGGATCTCGCGGTCGCGGACCGCCGACACCAGTTCCGACTCGTCGTGGAGCGATCCGAAGCGGAGGAGCTCGGCGACGGTCGATCCGCCCGCGATCCCGTCCACCGGGAGGCCGACGTTGCGCTGGAACTCGCCGAGCGCGGCCGACGTGAGGTCGCCGAAGATCCCGTCCACCCGCCCCGTGTCGAACCCCAGTGCGCTCAGCCGCTGCTGGAGTTCGGCGACGTCATCGCCCCGAAGCATGGGGGACCGACGGTAGAGGAACCGGTCGCCCAGCCGTCGACCCGCCTCCACCAGTGCGGACCATGTCTGGCGTCCGCACACGCCGTCGACCCGGAGGCCGCGACGGTACTGGAAGGCTTCGACGGCCGCCCGGGTTCCCTCGCGGAACTGCCCTTCCTTGTCGACGCCCGAGGAAAAGCCCAGCTCAGCCAGGCGCAGTTGGACGTCGGTGACAGCCTGTCCCTCGTCACCCAGGCCGAGCCGGATCTCCTGGTCGGAGCTCACCGAACCCGTCCGGCCCGCAACCCGTCGGCCGGTGGACGGGGCGGCCCGCCGCGAGCCGCGCCGTCGCTCAAAGGTGGGGCGACAGCTCCTGGAGCAGTTGGCCCTTGCCCTTGGCGCCGACGATCCGCAGTGCCGGTTCGCCATCCTTGAACAGGATCAGGGTCGGAATGCTCATCACGTCGAACCGACGGGTGACGTCGAGGTTGTCGTCGATGTTCAGCTTCACCACTTCGAGCTTGCCCTCCTGCTCGGTGGCGATCTCTTCGAGCACAGGAGCGATCATCTTGCATGGGCCACACCACTCCGCCCAGAAGTCCACCAGCACGGGAACATCCGAGGCCTTGACATGCTCGTCAAAACTAGCGTCGCTCAGGTTTGCGATCTTCTCACTCATGATGCCTGTTCCTCCTGGGCCCGATCGGGGCCGAACCGGTGCCTCTGTGCGGACACGCTAGGTCAACCTCGGTCACACCGGTCTCATTCCCGTCCCGGTCCGACGGCGGGTCGGGGTCAGTGCCGGGAGGCGGCCTGGTCCTCGAGCCAGCGCTCGGCGTCGAGTGCCGCCATGCACCCCGAGCCGGCCGCGGTGATCGCCTGACGGTAGCGGTGGTCCTGGACGTCGCCGCAGGCGAACACGCCCTCCACGTTGGTGTAGGTGGTGGAGCCGATCGTCTTCAGGTAGCCGTTGTCCTCCATGTCGAGCTGACCCTTGAACAACTCGGTGTTGGGCTGGTGCCCGATGGCCACGAACAGCCCCGACAGGGCCAGCTCCGTCTCGGCCCCCGTCTCGTTGTGGCGAACCCGGATTCCGGCGACCTTGGTGTCGCCCAGTACGTCGACCACCGAGCTGTGCCACAGGAACTCGATCTTCGGGTGGTCGACGGCCCGTTGCTGCATGACCTTGGAGGCCCGCAGCTCGCCTCGCCGGTGGATGATCGTGACCTTGTCGGCAAACCGGGTCAGGAACAGTGCCTCCTCGAGGGCCGAGTCGCCCCCGCCGACGACGGCGATCTCCTGGCCGCGGAAGAAGAAGCCGTCACACGTGGCACACGTCGAGACGCCGTAGCCGAGGAGGCGTTCCTCGTTGGGGAGGTTGAGCATCAACGACTTGGCCCCGGTCGCCACGATCAGTGCGTCCGCCTCGTAGGCAGGCTCGGGCGCATCCGTCTCGCCCACCCACAGACCGAACGGTCGCCTCGACAGGTCGACCCGGGACACCTTCGCCGTCACGTAGTCGGTACCGAATCGGGCGGCCTGCTCACGGAATGCCCCCATCAGTTCGGGGCCCATGATCCCCTGGACGAATCCGGGGAAGTTCTCCACTTCGGTCGTGAGCATCAGCTGACCGCCGGGCTGGTCACTGGTGGAGGACGGCTCCCCCTCGATCACGAGCGGCTCGAGCTGGGCGCGGGAGGCGTAGATGGCGGCGGTCAGACCGGCAGGGCCCGAGCCGACGATGACGACCTGACGGGACTCCGTCATCCCGCGCTCGCCGCGGCACCGCGCTTGATGCGCTGGGACCAGGCGATGAACCCGGCGACCACGAAGAACGCCCCGACGATGAGGTCCGACACCCAGACGCGGTTGCCCGGGATGTAGACGGTGAGCAGGCGGACGAAGGAGATCGAGAGCAGGGTCACCGTGACGATGCTGGCGGTGAGGACGATGACCCCGAAGACGATCGCCCGCGTCGCCAGGGTGAGCGGGCGGACCGCGTTGTTCTGGATGAAGTCGACAACGGCGTCCACGGCGTCGGCGCCCTTGGCGGGAAGGTCGTCGAGTGCCGAAAGTCCGGGGAGGGTCGACGCGTAGTTCTCAGGCTGGGAATCCATGACGTGAGGATACCCCGGCCGAGGCGTCGAACCGCCGGACGCCGGACGGTCGACGGGCGCTCTCAGGCCACGGTGATCATGCAGACGCCGATGGTGCCGGGACCGGTGTGGGTACCGACGACCGGACCGAGGTCGGTCACGATCAGCGGGTGCTCGGACTTCAGGTCGGCGAGCAGAGCGAGGAAGTCGTCGATGTCGGTGGCCGCCCCGTGCGGGATGGCGATCCGGCTGAGTGGCGGTGCGTCGAGTGCCTTGCCGGCGAGGTACTGCAGCGAACGACCCCGGGTGCGCTGCTTGGACTCCTCGGTCACCGTGCCGTCGAGCAGGGTCACCACCGGCTTGATGGAGAGCAGCGAACCGAGGAGGGCCCGGGCGCCGCCGATGCGGCCACCCTTCTCCAGGTGCTCGAGGTTCTCCACCACCCCGAACACCGAGGTCCGTGGGATCAGCCACGTCACCCGCTCTTCGAGGGCGTCGAGACCGGCTCCCGTGGCGGCCAGTTCGGCCACGTCGAGCACCATGAGGCCGAGCCCCATCGTCATCGACCGGGAATCGAGCGCGCGGACCTCGATGGTGTCGGCGACCGCCTTGGCCGCCGCGGCGGCGGCCTGGAACGTGGCGGACACACCGCCGGAGATGCTCAGGCTGAGGACCCCGTCGTAACCGTCGGCGGCCGCGGCGAGGAACGCCTCCTGGAACGCCCCCGGCGACGGCGCGGCCGTCTCGGGGAGCACGTCGCTCGCCTTGCAGCGCGCCCAGAATTCCTCTGCGGTCAGGTCCCTTCCGTCGACGAATTCCTCGTCGCCGAAGCGGATGGTCAGCGGCACGATCGTGACGTCGTGTTCGGCGGCCATCTGGGCCGAGAGGTCGCAGGCGCTGTCGGTGATCACCCGGATTCGAGCCATGGGGCTACTCCTCGTGTTCGGGGGGCGACTGGGCCCCCGGCTCCACCACCGAATGTCCGCCGGTGGTCTGGGTACCTCCCGTGCCGTCGGGAGAAGGGTCCTCCCCCTTGCCTGGCACCGGACGCAGATGGCGCGCCGGGGCACGGTCAGGCTGTCCGCCGAGTCTGCCACGGAACGGGATCGCCGAGCGCCGCGCACCGGGATCCCCGCGGTCGTGGTCGCCGACCGCTTCGTCCGTACCGTCGTCTCCGGGGGCGACGAGCCGGATGGAGGAGCGGCCTGCCCGGTCCCGGGGGTCGTCAGCGTCCGGATCGGGCGGAGCAGGGGGACCCACGGTCGGGGCCGGGTCGTCCGTCGGTCGCGACCGTCCCCCCGGCCTCCTCCTCGCCTCACGGGCGCCGAGCACGGCCGTGGCGCCCGCGAAGGCGACCGCACCCACGACCACCGCCAACACCACCCGGCCGAGGAGGGCGAATCCCGAGGTGGCCCCGGACACGTTGACGGCCAGCACGGTGGCCACCGCCATGACCGCGGTCGACACCAGTACACGGGTGACCGGAACGACCAGATCCTGACCACCGAGGCCGTCGTCCTTCCTGGCGACCACCCGCAGCGAGATGAGGGCGGCCACGGTGTAGGCGACGGATACCGAGATCGCCAGGCCGCGGACCCCGAGGGGCCCGACCAGGGCCACGCCGAGCACGATGTTGACGGCGTTCTCCACCAGGTAGATCCGGAAGGCCGTGCGGGTGTCCTGCATGGACTGGAGCACCCGGACCATGTAGAGGAAGGTGCAGAAGCCGGGGAGGCCGAAGGAGAACATGGCCAGTGTGGTGGCCGTGGTGGACGCCTGGGCCGATGTCTCGGCACCGTGGTCCAGGATGAGGTCGATCAGCGGATGGGCGAGGATGATCATGCCCACGGCCGAGGGGATGATGATGGCCAGGATGCTCCGGAGCCCGAATGCCATGCGGTGGCGGAATGCGGCGATGTTCCCTTGGGTCCAACGGGCCGACAGCGACGGGGTCACGGCGCTCATCACCGATACGGCGACCACCCCGTAGGGGAGTTGGAAGAACGTGTAGGCGTAGGTGTACGCCGACACCGCCCCCGGGACGCGGGCCCCGTCGGCGAGGGCGAGCACCACCACCAGCGCGACCTGGTTGGACAGGACGATCCCGAACGTCCACCCGGCCAGGCGGGTGATGCGCCGCATGGCCTCGTGACCCGGTTGCCACCGTAACCGGATCCGTAGGTCCGAGCGGAGGAGCGACGGGACGAGGAGCGCGGCCTGGACCACCACGCCGAGTGTGGTCCCGATGCCGAGGAGCACCAGTGCCGCGTGGTGTGCATGGATGTTGGCGAGGGTGGGGGTGGGCACCAGGGCGTGGAACCACACCAACATGGCGATGACCACCAGGTTGTTGGCGATGGGGACGAACATCGGGGCGGCAAACTTCCCCTGGGTGTTCAGCAGGGCCGAGAACAGCGCGATCAGCCCGTAGCAGGCCAGTTGGGGGACGAACCACCGGAGGAGGAAGGTGGCCACGATGCGTTGCTGGTGCACGTCGGCGTGATGGTTGGTGATCGTGTACAGGTCGATGATCGACGGCGTGAGCACGAAGAAGGCGATCGTGGCCACGATCACCACGGTCACCGTCACGGTGACCACCGACGAGATGGCCTCCCACGCCTCCTTGGCCGGCTTGGTGGTCAGCTCGGAGACGAAGACGGGGACGAAGGTGGCGGCCAGGACGCCACCGATGACGATGTCGGTGATGATGTTGGGTGTGGTGTTGGCCAGGTTGTAGGCGTCGGCGAAGCCACCGCCGCTGAGCGCGGCGGTGAGCGCGACCACCCGTCCGACCCCGGTGATCCGGGACAGGGTGGTTCCCACGGCCATCCCCGCGGTGGGCCCGGCCAGCCGTCGGCGTGCGCCCAGGGGCGGCGTCGGGACGCGGGCACCACCGGTGAGCGCGGCCCCCGCCTCGAGGAAGGCGTCCTCGTCGGTCACGGTGCCGGACCGGTCCCTCCGGTCGGTACCGGCGCAGCGCCGACCTCGGCCGGCTGGATGTCGCTGTCGTCCTCTGTCCCGTCAGCGTCGCGCAGGGCCCGGCGCTTTCGCGACGTCCGGAACCACCACACGGCCAACACCGCGATGGCGCCGACGGTGAGGATCACGCCCACGACCGAGGACGACGTCGACCGGATCGAGAGATCGCCGACGGCGAGACGCAGCGATCCGTCGGGCGAGCTCAGCAGGACGTCGAGGCGGAACACCCCCGAGGTCCGGGTCCGCACCGGCACGTAGACGACGTTGGTGTGCCGCGGCAGGAGGGTGACCGCCGTGGACCACGTGGTCTCGCCGTTCGGGAACAGCAGTTTGTCACTGCTGAGCTCGAGGGACGTGGTGATCGGGTACGCGGCGGTGGACACGATGGTCACCGGCACGCGGCCGCTGCTGGCCGTCAGGGTGACGGACTGGTTGCCCTCGATGGCGAACTGTCCGATCTGAGCGTCGAGCGCTGCACCGGCGTTGGCCACCACGGCGGCCTGCTGGCCGGGGTGGAGCGCCTGGGCCTCGCCGCCGAGGACGAGGTCGCCGAGCTGCTGGGTGGTTGCGTGGGCTCCGGGGGCCGAGTCGGCGAAGCCGTCGATCCGTGCCCGCTGGGTCCGGATGGCCCCTACCGGGAGGGGCGGCCCCCCGCCGACCGATACGAGCCGGCAGTCGGGGCGGCAGGTGGCCGACGTCGGGAAGAGCGAGAAGGCCTGGGAGACGGTCACCGCCTGCACCATCGGGTTCCCGTCGAGCGACCCGAGCAGCGCGTCGACGAAGCCGGGGTCGTCGGCCCACGAGTTGGGGGCGACGGCGACGACCGCCCGGGGGGTGATGCCGTTCGGCCCCTCGTAGTAGATCTGGGCGAGCTCGGCGGCCAGTTCGTGGGCGGCCTGGACCGGGTTCCCGGGATCGGACACGAACCGGGCACCCAGATCGTCGTTGGACGCCAGGACCGACACCTGGGTCCCGTGGGCACCGTTCAGGGTGAACGGCTCGGTGGTCGATCCGTTGGCGGGGGTGGACGTGAGGTCGGCCGCCGGCAGGACCACCTCCTGGTAGCCGTCGCCGGACAGCGCCCCCACCGTGGTGGCGTCGATGGGGTCACCGGTGATCCACACCCCGAGCCCGGCCGTCGGGTCCGGTACGGCCCGGCCCGTGGCTGCAGCCACTGCCTCGACACCGCGTTCCACCTGGAGGGCGAGCTCGCCTCCCAGGCCCGAGTCGACCAGCGAGGTGGCGTCGACCGGGGTGAACGGCGCTGCCGTGAGCTGGTGGACGTCCGGGTTCGACGCCAGCTGCGCGAGCTGGGTCAGGGTCGCCGCGTGGGCCGTGCCGGCGAGCAGCCCGAGGGTCTGCCCACTCACCTGGAGGGAGAGCGGCACCGACGGGTACTGGGTGGCGATGGCGTCGACCGTGGCGGTCAGCGCGGACACGGCCGGCTCCGACGGCGCGGCCAGTGCCGTCCCGACGCGGGCCAGTAGTTCGGTGGGTGACGGCGAGTGCGCCGCCGTCTGGGTCAGCTGGATGGGTAGGACCACCGCCACCCGTAGGCGTTGGGTATCGGCCGGGGCCTCGGTGTAGACGAGATGGGTGATCAGCGAGTCGAGCACCGCACTGGTCGACAGATCGACCAGCTGGATGCGTACCGGGAACACGCCGGAGGGGAAGGACCGGCACTGCTGGTCCTCGGGGAGCAGGTCGATGGTGAAGGGGCCGGTCTGGCCTGTCGTGCCCGAACCGTCGACCTCGACCGGCATCGGCAGGTCGAACCCACCGCCGGGCAGCGGGGTGAGACCGCTCACGGCCAGGGCGGATCCGGTCGTCGACTCCGGCGCGTCGGACGGGGACGACTCGAGGGACTGGTCGAAACCCGACAAGCTGGAGAGGCAGGAGTAGACGGAGACGGTGATCCCGAGGTCGGCCGTCGGTCCTGCCGATGCCGCAGCCCGCAGGTGGAGGTCGAAGTCGTGCCCCGGCACGACCCACGGTGTCTGCGACAAGAGGACGAGCGAGGGAGTGGTGGAGGCGAGCGCCACGGCACTCGGCGAGGCGGATCCGGTCGGCAGCGCTCCGGCCCGGCCGGTGGGACCGGTCATCGGGGCCATGGCCAGGATGACCGACAGCGAGATGGCGACCAGTGCGCCCGTAGCTGCGAGGGCCCGGGTCCTGTTGCGCGCTGCACGGCCCGGTGTGGTCCCCGAGTGGGGTGCCGACCGGGCGCTGGCCGGTCCGCTGCCTCCGGAGTCACTGCCCCCGGGGCTGGTTCTGGCTCGTTGCCGGTCCACGTCGAACCGCAGCCTATGCCAGCCGCACTACCCTCGGCTGCGTGTTCCCCGAGCGCCTGCGGCCACTGGTCGACGCCACCGCCGACCTGTCCGACCGCTTCCGATCGGCCGGGCACACCCTCTATCTGGTCGGGGGCTCGGTCCGTGACGCCATCGTGGCCGAAGCCGGGGCGCCGGCCGCCGATGCCTCCCACGACCTGGACTTCACCACCGATGCCCGTCCCGATGACATCGAAGCGGTGCTGCGGGGATGGGCCGACGCCATCTGGACCCAGGGGAAGCGCTTCGGCACCATCGCCTGCCTGCGCGGCGACCAGAAGTACGAGATCACCACCCATCGCGCCGAGGCCTACCGCCCGGACTCCCGCAAGCCCGAGGTGGCTTTCGGGGACAGCGTCGAGGACGACCTGTCCCGTCGGGACTTCACCGTCAACGCCATGGCCCTCCGGCTGCCCGAGCTCGAGCTCATCGACCCCTTCGGGGGCCTGACCGACCTGACCGAGCTCCGACTGCGGACGCCGCTCGACCCCGACGTCTCCTTCGCCGACGACCCGCTCCGGATGCTGCGGGCGGCGAGGTTCATGGCCAAGCTGGATCTCCAGCCCACGCCGGAGCTCGTGGAGGCCGTGAAGGCCGGCCACGGGCGCCTGTCCATCGTCTCGGCCGAGCGCATCCGCGACGAGCTCGACAAGATCATGGTGCTGCCCGTCCCGTCCACCGCGCTGTGGTTCGTCGTCCGGACCGGCCTGGCCGACGAATTCCTGCCCGAACTGCCGGGCCTGGCCCTCGAGCAGGACCCGATCCACCGGCACAAGGACGTGCTGGGCCACACCCTGGCCGTGGTGGACAAGACGTCCCCGGACCGGCTGCTGCGACTGGCTGCGCTCTTCCACGACGTCGGGAAACCCCGGACCCGTGCGTTCGTCGACGGTGGGGTGACCTTTCACCATCACGAGGTGGTGGGGGCGCGGATGACCCGGAAGCGGATGCAGGCGCTCCGCTATCCCAACGACGAGGTCGACCTGGTGGCCGAGCTGGTCAACCTGCATCTCCGCTTCCACACCTATCGGTTGGGTTGGACCGACCGTGCCGTCCGCCGCTACGTACGCGACGCCGGCCCGCTCCTCGACAGGCTCAACGAGCTGACCCGCTGTGACTGCACGACGCGCAACGCCGGCAAGGCGCGCATGCTCGACCGCCGGATGGACGAGCTGGAGGCCCGGATCACGGCGTTGCGCGAACAAGAGGAGCTCGACGCCATCCGCCCGGACCTCGACGGGGCCCAGGTCATGGCCCACCTCGGGATCCCGCCGGGTCGGGTCGTGGGCGAGGCGCTCGCCTTCCTGCTCGACCTCCGGCTGGACGAGGGCCCACTCGGCGAGGAGGAGGCCCTCCGGCGGCTGGACGCGTGGTGGGCCGACCGCGGTCAGCCCACCTGAGGGGTCAGACCTCGGGCCAGACCGGGCCCGGTTCGCCGGCCGCGAACGACTCGACCATCTGATGGGCCACGTCGTCGTGGTACTGCACGGGCGGCGACTTCATGAAGTAGGCCGACGGGCCGAGCAGGGGGCCGCCGAGTCCCCGGTCGAGAGCGAGCTTGGCGCAGCGCACGGCGTCGATGATCACCCCGGCGGAGTTCGGGGAGTCCCACACCTCGAGCTTGAGCTCGAGGTTGAGGGGCACGTCGCCGAAGTTGCGGCCCTCCATGCGGATGTACGCCCACTTGCGGTCGTGGAGCCACGGCACGTGGTCCGAGGGGCCGATGTGCACGTCGTCGGCGTCCAGGTCGCCATGCTCGATCTGGCTTGTGACGGCCTGGGTCTTGGAGACCTTCTTCGACTCGAGGCGATCGCGCTCGAGCATGTTCTTGAAGTCCATGTTGCCGCCCACGTTGAGCTGGTAGGTGTGGTCGAGCGCAAGGCCGCGGTCCTCGAACAGGCGGGTCAGGATCCGATGGACGATGGTCGAGCCGACCTGGCTCTTGATGTCGTCGCCCACGATCGGGAGGCCGGCGTCGCGGAACTTGGCAGCCCACACCGGGTCCGAGGCGATGAACACCGGGATGGCGTTGACGAACCCGACGCCGGCCTGGAGGCAGGCGTCGGCGTAGAAGCGCTGGGCCTGCTCGGATCCGACCGGTAGGTAGCTGACCAGGACTTCTGCGCCGGTCTCCCTGAGCACGGCGACGACGTCGACGGGCTCGGCCGGCGACTCCTCGACCGTCTCCCGGTAGTACTTGCCGAACCCGTCGAGTGTCGGGCCACGTTGGACCGTGACGCCCATGTCGCCCACCGAGGCGAACCGGATCGTGTTGTTCTGGCCGGCGAAGATGGCCTTGCCCAGGTCGGTGCCGACCTTGGCCGCATCGGCGTCGAACGCGGCCACGAATTCGAGGTCGCTGACGTGGTACCCGCCGAGCACGACGTGCATCAGGCCCGGGACGGTCTCGCCGGCTTCGGCGTCGCGGTAGTACTCGACGCCCTGGATAAGCGAACTGGCGCAGTTGCCCACGCCGGCGATCGCCACTCGGATCTTGCTCATGCTTCGGTTCCCTTCGTGTGTGAGTGCGCCCCGGGGGGTCGCATTGGCAGGTGCGCCCCGGAGGGTGCTGGCTCTCATGACGCCCCCGAGGGGGACGTCGAGGTCATGGCTTCCCCGGAATGGGGCTCGCCTGGGTCGGTGGTGTCGGACGTGGACCGGGCATCGGAACGGACAGAGCCCTGCTTCTGGCGTTCGGCGTCGATGAGACGATCCAACCACGCGATGTCATGCTCGGTGGCTTCGGTGCTGTGCTCGACGAGCGAGCGGGTGTAGACGTCGAGACTCTCGCCCGAGGCGCGCCTCAGGTCGGTGGCCAGGCGGCGGGTGAGTTGGGCCCGGCGACGCTCGAGGAGCGCCAGTCGGGCCGATGGGGCGAGATGTCGGGCGAAGGCGAGTCGCAGTCCGAAGCTGCGCGCGTCGTCGGTGCCGGCCGGCTCCTCGCCTTCGAGGAGCTGCTCGAACAGGACCCGTCCGGTATCGGTGATCCGGTAGACCTTCCTCGACCGCTTGGTCCCGAGTGTGGCGCCGGCCCGGCGGGCCCGCAGGCCCGCCCGCTCGCCACTCAGCGAACCGGTCGACGGGATCGGCGTCGTCGATCCTCCCGACTCGGTGACGGCCACCGCTCCCGAGCGTTCCAGGCGGGACAGTGCCGGATAGAGGGATCCGAAGGAGATGTTGGCGAACAGGCCGAGTTCGTCGCGCAGGCGGCGGCGGATCTCGTAGCCGTGCATCTCCTGTTCGAAGAGCAGCCCCAGGATGGCCAGATCGAGCACGTCAGGCTCGACTTCCGGCGGGGAGGGGTACGTTCACCAACTGCATACCCACAACGATACATCATTTCGATGTATCGAACTGATACATCGAAATGGACTCGGGTCCGTTCCGGCCCGCCGTCGACGACCGGCCGATCGGCGCCCGGGCGGGGCCGAGGCGGTACCCTGGGCCGGGTGAGCTTCCGACCCGGAGCGCTCGATGGCGTGCAGACATCCCCCACCGGGGGCCAGGTCGACTATCTCCTCGCCCGGAATTCGATCATCCGCGAGTTCCGCAAGGGGCGGCTCTCCCGCCTCGACGTGTGCGACGCCCATCCGGAGTTGATCCGGGCCGCGTCCAACCTGGGGCGCCCGATGGGAGAGCTGTGCCCGATCTGCGAAGAGTCCGACCTGGTCGACGTGACCTTCGTGTTCGGCGCCAAGCTGCCGGCCGGCGGCCGGTGCGTGGCGTCCCCGGCCGAGCTCGGCCGCTACTGGCGGCGCAAGGAGCCGGTCGTCTGCTACGTCATCGAAGTCTGCTGCGGGTGCCGGTGGAACCACCTGGCGCGCATGTATCCGGCTGGGGCCGGCGTGGACACTGTCGCCCGGAAGCCGTTGCGGAGCCGGACCACGAGCTGACATCGGGCGCGGCCCCCTGTCCCGGGACCGGTCGGCGCAGTACGATGGAGGTGCACCATCCCGTACTCCGCGGGGTACACCCCGCCGATGCCGCCGGCAGCCCGAGGGCGCTGGACGGTCGATGAGGAGGAACCCATGCCTGATCCGCGCCGCGCGCCGGTGACCGTCCCGAAGATCCGTGCCGCCAAGGTGCGCGACGGGCACGAACCGCTGGTGATGGTCACCGCCTATGACGCCCCCGGCGCCCGGATCGCCGACGCCGCAGGCGTCGACCTGATCCTCGTGGGCGACTCGGTGGCCAACGTGGTCCTCGGCTACGAGGACACGCTGCAGGTGACCATCGGCGACATGGCCCACCACGTGGCCGCCGTGGCCCGGTCGCGTCCCGGTGCGCTCGTCGTGGGCGATCTGCCATGGATGAGCTACCACGTCGACGTTGCCGACACCGTGCGCAACGCGGCCACCCTGATCCGTGCCGGTGCCCAGTGCGTGAAGCTGGAGGGCGGGGCGGTCCGCGCACCCATGGTCGAGGCGCTGGTCCGTGCGGAGATCCCGGTCATGGGGCACATCGGGTTGACGCCCCAGTCGGTGAACACGTTCGGCGGGTTCCGGGTCCAGGCACGCGACGACGAGGCGGCGCGGCTGCTGGTGGAGGGGGCCGAAACCCTCGTTGCGGCAGGCATCTTCGCCGTGGTGGTCGAGGCCGTCCCCGAAAAGGTGGGCGCCGCCGTCACCCACGCGCTCGACGTGCCGACCATCGGGATCGGGGCCGGCCCCCACTGCGACGGCCAGGTGCTGGTCATGCACGATCTGCTCGGTATCACGGTCACGACGGCCAAATTCGTCAGGCGCTATGCCGAGCTCGGGGACGAGGCCACGGCCGCAGTTGCCGCGTACGCCGCCGACGTACGGTCGGGTGCCTTCCCGGCCGACGCGGAGGTGTACCACTGACCGTCGGCTAGAGTGCTCTGGCTGTTCCGGCCACCCGCCGTACTCACAGGTGGTCGCCGTCAGAGTTCCGACCTGCCCCACGCCGTGGGGCTCGGGTGCCCAGCACCTGATCCAGAGGGAGGTGAGCCGTTCATGCGGCCATACGAAACCATGGTCATTTTCGATACCGGAGCCGATGAGGCTGCGGTCAACGGGGTACTCGACCGTGCCCTGGCCGCACTGCGCGCCAAGGATGGCAACCCCGGCCGGGTGGAGCGGTGGGGGCGCCGCACCTTCGCCTACGAGCTCCAGCACAAGCGCGAGGGCTACTACGTGCTCATCGAGTTGAACGCCGAGCCGCCGGCCGTCGCCGACATGGAGCGCGTGCTGGTGCTGGCCGACGAGGTCCTGCGCCACAAGGTCATCCGCCTGCCCGACAAGGTGGCCGGCCGCCGTGCCGCCGCGGCGGCCGCCGCGGCCAACGGGGAGGGCTGACCGTGACCGGCAATGCAGTCACGCTCGTGGGCAACATCACCCGCGATCCCGAACTCCGGTTCACCAACACGGGACAGGCCACGGCGAGTTTCGGTCTGGCCGTCAACCGCCGGTGGCAGAACCGCCAGACCCAGGAGTGGGAGGAGGCGACCTCCTTCTTCGACGTGGTGTGCTGGCGTGAGATGGCCGAGAACGCCGCCGAGAGCCTCAGCCGCGGATCCCGGGTCATCGTCACGGGCCGACTCGAGCAGCGCAGCTGGGAGACGCCGGACGGCGACAAGCGGTCCAAGGTAGAGGTGATCGCCGACGAGATCGGGCCCAGCATCCGTTGGGCCACGGCGCAGGTCACCAAGAACGAGCGCCGGGCGCCGGGCGACGGTCCCTCCGGCGGTGGCGGCGGAGGCGGCGCAGGCAGTCGGGGCGGACAGTCGAACGGGGGCGGCGGACCTGCCGACTCCGGGTACGGATACAGCGAGGAGCCTTTCTAGTCATGGCCAGGAACAACGATCGTGGAGGCAGTACCGCTCGGCGCGCTCCCAAGGACACCGGGCGTCGCATCAAGAAGAAGCCGTGCGCGCTGTGCAAGGACCGGGTGGAGTGGGTCGACTACAAGGACGTCGCCATGCTCCGCAAGTACATGAGCGACCGCGGAAAGATCCGGGCCCGCCGGGTGTCGGGGAACTGCACCCAGCACCAGCGTGACGTGGCCATCGCCATCAAGACGGCCCGCGAGCTCGTCCTGTTGCCCTATACGCAGCGGACCACGACCGAGCGTCCGGGCGGACGCGGTGGACGCGGCGGCCGGGACGGGGGATTTGCCGGTGGTGGCGGCCGTCGTGGCCGCGACGAGGAGCGCACGCTCGGCGAGGAGGGCGCGTCGACGGCCATTCCCGACGGCGCACCCCCGCTCGACGAGCCGGCCGAGGTGCTCGAGGTCGATGTCGTGGAGCTCGACACCGGCGACGAGCTGGTCATCGTCGAACCTGTCGAACCTGTCGAAGAGGCGGGTGGGGAGTGATGAAGGTCCTTCTCCGCAGTGACGTGGACGGAGTGGGAAAGCGCGGCGACATCATCGACGTCGCCGGCGGCTTCGCCCGCAACCACCTTCTCCCGGCCGGCAAAGCCATCCTGGCCTCGGAAGGGGTCGAGGCCCAGGGTGCCGCCATGCGCCGGTCACGCGACCTTCGGGACGCCCGGGACCGCGAAGGCTCCGAGACAGTGGCCAAGACCCTGGTGGGGAACACGATCACCATCTCCGCCCGGGCCAGCAACGGCAAACTCTTCGGATCGGTCGGCGCCGCCGACATCGTGCGGCATGTCGAGGAGCAGTACGGGGCGGTCATCGACCGCAACAGCCTGGTGCTCGAGGAGGCGATCAAGACGGTGGGCGAGCACAACGTCCGGGTCGAGCTGGTGGGCGGTGTCGTCTTCGAGCTGACCGTCGACGTGGTCGCCGAGGGCTAGGTTAGGCCGGCCCGGCAGGGGCCCACAGCGTTGCCGGATGCCCCGCTGGAACGGTCAGCGGGGCATCGGTCCGTCCGGGGTTCTTCAGTCATCCGGGATCCCCGGAGCGGCGCAGGCCCGGTCAGCACCCGGCGGTGATCCGGTGGGGGCCGGCCACGGAGCACGAGAAAGGCCGCGTGACCCACGTGGCGATCCCGGTGATCGGGGCGCCCGGTGCACGATGGGTCGACTCGAGCGAACCGGCGAAGGGAACGCCGAAGGCGAACACCCCGCCGTCGGAACCCGCCATCCAGTAGCCGGTCCCCTGCGCGTTGGCGGCGACCGCGACGATCGGGCCGAGCAGGCTGGTGTCCGTCTCGGTGCTGGTGCTGGTGCCGGGGACCGGAGGAATCGCTCCCGAGTCGACGGCGTCGCCGAACACCGAGACCGCACCGTACCGGTCGACGAGGGCGTACCCGCCCCCGTCGGGGCTCGCCACGATGGCGGTCACCGGCTCCAACCCCGTACCCACGGCCGATCCGTGGAACACCGCGTCGCCGAAGGCGAACACCCCGCCGTCGGCACCGACCAGCCAGTAGCCGTCGCCGTCGGGCGTCGTGGCCACCCCCACGATCGGTTGGGCCGGAGAGATCTCCGACGCCGGGAGCGATCCGTGGAACACCGCGTCGCCGAAGGCGAACACCCCGCCGTCGGCACCGACCAGCCAGTAGCCGTCGCCGTCGGGCGTCGTGGCCACCCCCACGAT
>JBEKCS010000013.1:0-68393 GCA_050014755.1 Acidimicrobiales bacterium | reverse complement strand
TTCGGGGCGTTCAGGTTGATCACGACCGTGTAGGGCGACGGGGTCTGGACCGAGGTCACCCCGGCGACCATGTAGGCAGGACCGCCGTCGACGGCGGTGCGCCGGGCGAACGACGGTGCGACGGCGGCGGAGGTGAACGGCGTGCCGTCGTGGAAGAGCACTCCCTTGCGGAGCTGGAAGGTGTAGGTCGACCCACCGTTCGAGATGGCCCAGCTGGTGGCGAGCGACGGCACGATCACCCGGCTGGCGGTACCCGACTGGTACTTGACCAGGCCCTCGTAGAGGTTGCGGGTCAGGAGGAGCCCCTCACCTGCGTAGTAGACGTCCGGGTCCGGCGGCTGGCCTGGGTCCTGCAGGAAGCTGAGCTGGAGCGTGTGGCTCGTCGGGTATGAGGTCGACGTCGACGACGACCCGCTGGAACCGCACGCGGCCAGCGCGGTGGCCAGCAGGGTGACCAGCGCAACCGGGAGCCAGAAACGTCGAATTGGCGATCCGTCTCGACCCGATCGCATCGGGACGAGCTGGTTCGGCATGGTTCCGGGCATATGCATCAAACGACCTCCACGAGTTCATCGGACGGGACTGCAGGATCGGACCCCAGAGCGGCGAAGCCCGACGTGATCTCCTCGGAAGAGCGCCGGGCGCCGGACTGCAGGTACTCCATGGCGTCGAGCGCCGCCTCGTGCCGCTCCTCGGACGAGCCGAGCACGGCGTCCTCGACCACCCGGGTCCAGTAGTCGTGCTGGTGGGCGTCGGCGAACGTGTAGTGCACACAGACGTCGGTGAGCCCACCCGTGAGGATCAGCGTGTTCACACCGAGCCCGTTCAGCAAGATGGACAACTCGGTGCCGAAGAAGCAGGAGTACCGGCGCTTGGCGATGAAGTAGTCGTCGGGGCCGGGCAGGAGCGTCGGCCACAGTGCCGTGCTCCCGTCACCCTCGACGCAGTGGCGACCCTCGACGCCATCCAGCTCACGTCCGAAGTCGACGCCGCTGCGCCGGTGGACCTCCTGGAAGTAGATCACCGGGACGCCGGCGACATGGGCTGCCGCCACGAGGCGCTCCGTGGTGGCGACCACCCGGTCGAACCCTGGCATGCGGGGAATGCCGCCGACCTCGACGGGCAGCCCACCGTCCTTCTGGATGTCGATGACGACGAGGGCCGGTCGCCCGACGATCATCGGCTGCTGCCCCATGCCTTGCTCCTTCGCTCTTCAGGTTCCTTCGCGGCGACTGATCGGTTTCGCTCCGGACGGTGCCTTCGGCTCGCACCGGGACCTGGAACGTCGGGACATTCGCTGCGCCCATTCAACTCCGCCTTTATTTCGATCGATCGAACGGAATGTTTCCGCTCGATGAACCGTGCGGCCGTCTGTCCGCTCCCAGAGGGCCTCGACGACCCTCCATGCGGATGGCGAGGCTACGGAGTGACGCCGGCCACCAGTCGGCGGGCCAGGAGACTGACGAGGTCGAAGGCGACGTGTGCGGCCACGTTGGCCGTGATCTCGGCGTGGTCGTAGGCGGGGGCCACCTCGACGACGTCCCCGCCCACGAGATCGAGCCCGTCGAGTCCGCGGAGCAGGGCGAGCAGCTCCCGGCTGGTCAGGCCGCCGGCTTCCGGGGTCCCGGTCCCCGGGGCGTGGGCGGGGTCGAGGACGTCGATGTCCACCGACACATAGAGCGGTGCGGTGCCGATACGGGTCCGCAGCCCCTCGACCACCGAGGCCACGCCACGGTCGCCGACCTCGGCGGCCGAGACCCGCCAGAACCGCATGGCGTCGTCGTCGTCCAGATCTGCAGCGCTGTACAGGGGTCCACGAGTGCCGACGTGGGCGGCGTGGTCGGGGAGCAGCAGGCCCTCCTCCCAAGCCCTCCGGAACGGGGTCCCGTGGGTGAAGCGGGCACCGAAGTAGGTATCCCAGGTGTCCAGATGGGCATCGAAGTGCACCAGTGCCACGGGACCGTGACGACGCACGACGGAGCGGAGGAGCGGAAGGGCCACCGTGTGGTCGCCGCCAACGGCCACCATCCGGGATCCCTCGGTCAGCAGCCGGTCGGCGGCGGCCTCGATCTGGACGACCGCGGTCTCGATGTCGTAAGGCGTGCAGATGATGTCGCCGGCGTCGACCACCTGGACGGCGGCGAACGGCGACACCTCGAGATCCGGGTGGTAGGTGCGGAGCAACCGCGAGCCTTGCCGGACGGCGGAGGGACCGAACCGGGCGCCCGGCCGGTAGCTGGTGCCGGCATCGAAGGGGATCCCGACCACGCCCACGTCCCAGGACGCGACCTGCTCACGGGTGGGGAGACGGAAGAAGGTGGTGAGCCCGGAAAACCGGGGCTCCGCGGTGGCATCCACCGGGCCGACGGGAGACGACACGTCCGGGTTCACGTGTGACGCCTCCATGTCGTCGTCAGCGTCTGCCCACGGTGCACGTCCAAGGAGAAAGTCTCCCGCCGGTGCCGAGTCAGCGGCAAATCCGGTCGGGGCTCAGCTCCGGACGCGGCTCACGGGCCCACCTGTCCATGTCGCACGTCCTGACCGAACGCCCTCGGTCCCACGCTGCCTTCCGGCAGGACCAGGGTGCCCTCCTCGAGTTGCCTGCGCAGGTAGAGGAATGATCGGGCGGTCTGGGCGAACAGGTGCTCTCCGGCACAGAGTGGTTGGCGACCGGGTTCGCCGGCCCGACGGAACTGATCCAACGGCTCGACCACCGTGTCGTAGTCCACGTTCACGAACAGGGGGAATGAGTAGCGCTCCTCCGCCACCTTGCGCACCCGGTGGGACGTGGCCACGAAGTGACCGTTGGTCCACGTCTCGAACATGTCGCCGATGTTCATGACCAGGGTGCCGTCGATCGGCGGCGCGTCGACCCAGACGCCGTCCGCGTTCATCACCTCCAGGCCCGGTGCCGTCGGCTTGAGGAGTGTGAAGCACTCGAAGTCGGTGTGCGCACCGAACCCGACGGCGTCCACGGCCGACTCGTCGAACGGGTAGTGCACCAGCCGCAGCTGGCTCGGCGTGCGGGTCGTGATGGCATCGAAGAAGTCGGACCCTTCACCCATGGCGAGGGCCAATGCCCGGAAGAGCAGTCGGCCGACGTCCATCGCCCGGGTGTAGTAGTCGGTCACGGCCTCGGCGAAGCCGTCGATGTCGGGCCACAGGTTCGGACCGAGCATGGGGTTGCCGGCGAGGTAGTCCGGGTCGTCGGCAGGCAGGTCGAGGGCGGTGTCGAATGCCTCCTTCAGGTCCACCGTGCCGTCGTAGACGATCTCCTCCCCCGGGGGGACATACCCCCGATGGCAACGGGACAGGCCGATGTACGAGCGCATCTTCGTCTCGGTGGGTTGGGCGAAGAAGGCCTCGGTGACCTCGAGCAGCCGCTCGATGGTCGACTCCGGGATGCCGGTGCCGGACAGGTAGCAGAAGCCGACATCGTGGGCGACCTCCCCCAATTCGGCGCTGATACGCACCAGATCCTCGTGGTCGCCGGACCACAGGCCAGAGATGTCGACGACGGGCAGCACGTCGGTGGATGTCGCGGTCATCGATGCACACGACCGTTGTCGGTCGACCTCAGCACGTGCCGGATGATCTCCATGGGACCTCCCTTTCGGTTGATCGAATGGTATCGATCCACCGACAGGCCGTCACCCGGATCCGGGCCGGATCGGACTGAGTTCGCGCGATCGTAATAGTGAAGGGCGAGCCAGAATCCGGGAGCCGGCGACTGTCCGGACAGCCGGGTCGGACCCGCTGCCGCTCCGGGCGCAGAGGCGGTCGTGGGCGCCGCTCCACTCACTCGTCGGTCATGACGAGGCGTTCGAGCGGTTGACTGGTCACCTCGGCGATCAGCTCGAAGTCCTCGTCCACGGGGAGGATCGTGAGGCCCGACCGCTCTGCGATCGCGGCGATCAGCACATCGGGAAGCGACGGCGCACGGTGGCGACCACGTTCAGCCAGTGCGGTCAGGATCTGGACTGCCCGGTCCTCGACTGCCGGCGTCAGGTACTCGACCGGCGTTGCCGCCATCGGTGGCCCCGTGAGGATGCGTCCGACGTCGTGGGCCGAGCGGGCGGCATATCCTGCCTCCAGCAGGGTCACCGTGGTGACGTGGACCAGTCCGCGGTCGATCCGGTCCGCCCAGTTGTCGGGATTCGCGCCGTGGAGAGTGTCCGTCAGCGGGAGCGATACGTCTGAGCCCGATCAGTGCATTTCCTCGTGGACCGCAGTCGAGACACCCTGGGCGTCGATGGCCTGGCGGTCGTAGGTGCGATGACTGCCGCCTGCCTGACGACGGCCCGTGGCAAACACAATCAACGACACGACGAGGCCGATAGCCCCGATCACCATGAGGATGACCCCCACCGTGGACAGGCGGAACCCGTGGTTCTGGGTAGTGGTCACCCCCCAGTACAAGACGGCACCCACCGCGATCGAGATGGTGCTGAAGACCATTCCAGTCAAGCCCACAGTTCCAACCTCCCGATTCGGTGCCTGGCATTCGCCAGGTGCCGTCGGCAACAGCCGAACCCTGGTAGCTGGCATCGTCCTCTAGATATTAGAATCGGGTTTTGGTTTTCCTGTAACTTATTACTAGTGATTACTCATGGCCACGGTCACGGGCTGAGGTAGCTCGGCTGGCTGGCTGGCTGTCCCCATCGATTGTGGCGCCCCCAACCTCCTCGAGCACGAGCACCGGGTCGGGACGGTTTGGAGCCTCAGGCCCTCCGCCGGCGGACACGGTGGCCGATCTCTGCTGCTCACCACCTGATGGCGGGTCCCTTTCGATGTCCTGACGGATTCGGCCTTCACCTGAAGGCCGCAGGCGCCGATACCGGAACAGGAGGCAGCAGTCCTGTGAATCTGGCGTCAACTCAATCCGACGGGCCCGAGTCGGACCGCGCAGGCGAGCGCCGCACGAGCTCCGATGCCGGCAAGGGCGTTCGCCAGATCGGACTTCTCTTCATCGCGGCAGGAGCGATGGGTCTCGTGGGTGATGTCCTACCTGGCGGTATCGGCCATGGGATCCTCATCTCCGTGAGGTTGGACGCCTTGAACGTGGTCGCCGGCATCGCCATGGTCCTGCTCCGCAAGAGGCGCTTTCTCCACGGCCGAGGAGGGCTCCTTCTGGCAACGTTCGCCATGGCGGACATCGCCGTCAACATCGCTACCGGCGTGCGCCCGCCGGCCGCCTACGGCTCATTCTTCGTGCTCGTCATGGTGTGGGTCGGCATCTGGTATCCGCTGGGGGCCGTCGTCACCATGTCGCCGGTGATGGTGTGCGCCTATCTGGCTCCCCTGCTGCTCGGTGCGCCACGGGCCCCCGGAGCTGTCCAGGCGGTACTCGTGGTCGTACCGGTTGCGGTCCTGGCAGGGGGGACGATCGCCCACTACACGGACAGGGTCAGGCGGGCAGACGTGTCACGAGAACGCCTCCTCCGAGATCTGAGCCGGGAGGTCGTCACCGACGAGCTCACGGGGGTCGGCAACCGTCGTCTTGGCGAGATGCTGCTCGAGTCGCTCGAACCCGGTGACGCAGTGGCGATTCTGGACGTCGATCACTTCAAACACGTCAACGACACCTACGGCCATCCCGAAGGCGACAGGCTCCTCCATGAACTGGGTTCCTTCGTGAATGCTTCGATGCGGGGAGAGCGCGACGCCGCTGCTCGGATGGGTGGTGAGGAGTTCATGGTCGTGATGCGAGGCGCAGGACCGGAGGGGATCAGCACCGCGTCGCGTCTGGTTCGTCTGTGGCGAGAGGGCTCGCCGCTCGCGACGCTCAGCGCGGGAGTGGCAGTGCACAGACCCAAGACGAGCTCCCAGGCAACCTACGCAGCCGCGGACCGGGCTCTTTACGACGCCAAACAATCCGGTCGTGATCGAGCGGTCCTGGCTGATGTTGCCGGGATGGCCGCATGAGCGCTGGCTTGCGGCGGAAGGCGCCCTCTGGGGAACTGCTCGACGTTCGACCTGGACTCGGCGTCCGCCGCCACAGAGGTCGGGTCATCACCGCCGGACTGTGTGCCGCGGCACTGTCCATGGTGGCCGGAGGGGCGGCTTCGCCGAGTGTCGCCGGCGCGGCCGCGCTCCCCGTCCATGTCCACCAAGGTCAGCAACCAAATGCAGAACCGGCGCCGGCTGTGGTCCGAACGACCACCACCCCTCACCTCTCCGTGGATTCTCCGTCCGGTCCCGACTTCACCGGAAACGCAGGCGACCCGGACGTCGTCTACTCGGACGGCACCTACTACGCCTTCACGACGGGAACGGCACTCGGCAACAACATCCAGGCGCTGGTCGATACCTCGGGAACCCCGACCACGGGCTGGCGGTCGTACACGGGGACGTCCTACGGATCCACAGCACTTCCCGACCCGCCGGGGTGGCAGCAGATTGGCACGGAGACCTCCCCCGGAGTCGCCTTCATCGGTGGCCACTGGGTCATGTGGTACGACACCTCACTGGCCGGGCACGCCGTCGATTCCGGGTTCTCGTGCCTGGCCGTGGCCACAGCCGCGTCGCTGACTCCCACGTCACCCGTATTCAGCGACACGTCGGGTTCGTCCCCGTGGTGTCCGTCGGGCGGGGTGCTCGATCCGAGTCCGTTCGTCGATCCGGTCTCCCACCTTCCCTATCTGGTGTGGAAGACCAACGACGGCAGCACGGCCGCCCCTTCCCAGGTATGGGGGGTGAAGCTCACCGCCGACGGAACCACGTTCGCGGGGACGCCGTCCCTGTTGCTCACGGTGACCTCGGCTAAGCAGACGACTGACGACCCGGATCTGGTCTACAGCGCCGGCTCCTACTTTCTCCTCTTCTCGGGCGGGAACTTCGAGGACTCGACCTACGACGAACAGCTGGCACCGTGTGCGGGCCCCCTCGGTCCCTGCACCAATCCCCCCGGACCGTTCCTCACCACCTACGGCGGCGCCAATGGTCCCGGCGGCGGATCGATCTTCCAGGATGCGTCGGGCCAGCAGTGGCTCGCCTTCGCCGCGTGGAACAATCCCTGCACCGACTGCACGGCGAACCTGTCGGTCAACCAACGCCAGCTGTACATCGCCTCCACCGATCTCGCGCCACTTCCGCCCCTGATCACCTACACCGGCATCGCTTCGACCCCCCCGGGCGACGGCTACTGGCTGGTCGACTCCTCCGGTGCCGTCCACCCCTTCGGGGCCGCCGCCTCGTACGGCTCGATGGCCGGGGTGGCGCTCAATGCGCCCATCAGCCACCTGGTGTCGACACCCGACGGTCACGGCTACTGGATGGTCGCAGCCGACGGCGGTATCTTCGCCTTCGGCGACGCCCGGTTCTACGGCTCCATGGGCGGTAGACCGCTCAACGCGCCGGTGGTCGACATCGCCCCCACCCCGGACGGTCACGGCTACTGGCTCGTGGCGGCGGACGGCGGTATCTTCGCCTTCGGCGACGCCCGGTTCCACGGTTCCATGGGCGGTCAGCATCTCAACCAACCGGTGGTGGGGATGGCCGCCGATCCGTCCGGCCAGGGCTACTGGATGGTCGCCTCCGACGGCGGCATCTTCGCCTTCGGCTCGGCGGAATACCATGGTTCGACCGGCAACCTGATTCTCGACCAACCGGTCAACGGGATGTCGTCCACGCCGAATGGTCACGGCTATTGGATGGTCGCCTCCGACGGCGGCATCTTCGCGTTCGGCACCGCGCCGTTCCGGGGATCGATGGGCGGACAGCCACTTGTCGCCCCCGTCACCGGAATGGCGACGGATCCACGAACGGGCGGCTACTGGCTGGTCGCTGCCGACGGCGGTGTGTTCGCGTTCGACGCGCCGTTCTACGGCTCCCACTGAACCGACGAGGAGCGACCGCCCGTCGTCGACACGTCACCGTGGGCCAGCCACCGGGCGCCGGGGTGCAAGACTCGTTCGCCGACGAAGTCGACTGCGATCCATACCACACACAAGGGGGAACACCATGGGCGACAAGGTCACGTTGGAGATCCGGGAATCCGTCGCAGTCATCACGAACGACAACCCGGAGAAGCTCAATGCATTCGACGACGACATGGACCTCCTGTTGTTCCAGATTCTCGGTGAGCTCAAGGGGCGAAAGGACGTTCGGGCCGTCATCTGGAGAGCCGAAGGTGATGCGTGGTCGTCGGGCCGCGATGTCTCCGTCATCGGTCACAATGCGACGACGTTGAGCCATCACGACCTGATGACCCGGGGTCACCGCGGCATCCTGCAGGTCTTCGAGCTCGACATTCCGATCATCGTCGCCCTGCACGGGTGGGCCATCGGTGGGTCGTTCCAGCGGTCCCTGCTCTGCGACATCCGCATCGCGGCCGCCGGCACCCGGTTCAAACTCCCCGAGCTCAGCTATGGCGTCATCCCCGACACCGGGGGCATGAGTCGCCTCTTCCAGATCTGTGGCCCCGGTGTCACCAGTGACCTGGTCATGACCGGTCGGACCATGAACGCGGAGGAGGCGCTCACCTTGGGCGTCATCTCACGGATCGTCTCGCGCGAGCAGCTCGACGATGAAGCTTGGGCGATGGCGCAGGGCATCGCTGCAGCTCCCGCTGCGACCGTGAAGCTGGCCCGCAAGGCGTTGCAACATCTGAGCGAACCGGGCGTGCGGGCATCCATGGACGACGAGTTGATCTACCAGACCTTCGTCAACAAGTCATCCGACTTCGCCGAGTTCAAGGCGGCGCGCGAAGCCGGGCGCGCTCCGCGCTACACGGGGAGCTGACACCGCACCGCACCGCACCGCACCGCACCGTCGGTGTCGGGGCAAGTGGGCACACCGGCACGCCCACTCAGTCGGTCTTCTTGGGCGGCCGGTAGACGGCGAGAAGCTGGAGGGCGGCCCCACCGACGCCGACGCCGGCAGCGACCACCAGGCCGACCCATGGCCGGAACGTCCAGACCTTCAACGCATGGTCGAGTGACCAGCGGCCCGCTCCGAGCCCGCCCAGCGCGATGGCCACGAGTGCGATCACCAGGCAGTACTCGATGCCCTGACCAGGGTTGAACACGAAGAAGCCGTTCTTGCGGTGGACCGTCACGATGGCGACCACCATGAGCGCGACCAGGCCGGCGCAGGCCAGAGGCGTGAGCAGGCCGAGGATCAACAGCACACCGCAGCCGACTTCGGTCAGGGCGGCCGCCCAGGCGTTGAGCTTCCCGGGCTTCATGCCGATCGACTCGAACCACGCGGCCGTTCCTGGGATCCGCCCCCCGCCGAAGATCTTGTTCGTGCCGTGGGCCAGGATCATGCCCCCGAGGGTGAGTCGCAGAATCAACACCGCGATATTCCACGACGTTCCTGCGTGCATGGCGCCCAGTGTGGTCATGACGTCCTCCCAGTTCTACGTTCACGTTGCATGGTGTGGTTGCGGCCGTGTTCGCCGTCACGAACGGCCACTACATGTGGTTGCGCGGCCGGGACCCGCTGACCGGGTTCCGACGCGGCACCCGTGAGTCTGCCACCGACCACCGCCGTCGAGATGACCATCGTCGTTCGACGTGTGCTCGTGACGGCGCTGCACCTCGACGGCTCGGGCGACACTACCGACCATCAGCCCCTCAGCGGGGTACCCGTGGGATCACTCTCCGGCGGTGACGGCCCTCAGCTCGTCGAGTGAGTCCCGGATGAGTCGGGGAAGGTCGCGCTGGTCGGTCCCGTCCGTCCAACGCTCGAACGCATTTTTGAAGACGGCGATCGCCACTTCAGCGGTCAGGCTCGCACCGGGGTCCCCGGCACCGCGGCTGCGCAGCGTGCCGGCCAGAGCCGCGGACAATGTGGCCAGCTTGATCAGCTCGCGCTCCTGGAGTTCCGGATTGGCGGCGATCACGATCTGGCGCTGGCGCCCGAACGATCCCCGTTCCTCGATGAGGGCGCCCACCGCCTCGAGACCTGCGACCGCCGCGTCGAGCGGACCCAGTGATTCGGGTGCGTCGGCGACCCGGCCGACGAGGAACTGCTCCAGCTCCCCCGCTCCCGCGAACAGGACCTCGCGCTTGTCGGCGAAGTGCCGGAAGAACGTCCGCTCCGTGAGCCCCGCCCGCCCGGCGATCTCGGCCACCGTGGTCTGCTCGAAGCCACGGTCGATGTAGAGCTCGAGCGCCGCCCTCTCGAGCCGGCCGCGTGCGTCTGGCTTCCAACGGCCCATGCACGGATCGTACTTGACGTCAGGAACTGACATGGTGGACATCCCACCGGCTGGCGCTCGATGGTCAGCCCGCGAGTACGTCGCGTTCACTCGGCGGCGATCGCGGCCAGAACGTCGAGGTTGGCTGCCCGCCGGGCCGGCCACGTGGCGGCCAGGAGGCCGAGCACCGCCGAGAGCACCAGGAACACGACCAGGCTCGACACCGGTACGACGGTGTCGCTGATGCCCTGCGAGCGCAGCGATGACACCAGGGCGACCCCGAGTCCCGTCCCGATGACGATGCCGATGATGGCGCCGAAGATGGACAGGATCACCGATTCGGACCGGATCATGGTCCGCACCTGTCGCCGTCGCATGCCGACGGCCCGCAGGAGGCCGATCTCGTGGGTACGTTCGAACACCGACAGCATCAGGGTGTTCACGATCCCGATGAGCGCGATGAGGACGGCCAGCGCGAGCAGGGCATAGACGAGGCCCAACAGCTGGTCGACCTGGGCCGTCTGCGACTTGTCGAACTGGGCGCGGCTCTGGACCTGCACGTTCGGGTACGGCGCCAGCGCGGCCGCGACCCGCGTCTGCACCGCGGGGTTCCCGTCGGTCCGGAGGAGTACCGCCCCGGGCAGCGGATTCCGGTAGTGGGACAGGTAGAACGCGCCGCCGACCAGATAGCTCCCGGCCAGCGCGTTGGGCCGGTAGATCCCGCCGATGCGCATCGTGGAGCGGCCGGTCAGTGCGAACCGGACAGGGACCGTCTGGCCAACCACGAGGTGGTCGGAGTCGGCCGTGCTGGTGTCGATGAGGAGGTCACCGGCGGCGAGCGCACGGGGGCTTCCCGCGGTCATATGGATGATGATCGTGGCTGACAGATTCCGGGTCGAGATGGCCCGGAGCATCTCCAGCGACCGCCTGATCTCGAATTGACCGCCGAAGACGGTCGACGAACCGGTGACGCCGGGGACGGCGGATGCCACGGTCGGCACGGTGGTGCTGAACGTTCCAGGCCCGGTGTTGTCGGCCGTCGACACGATGAGATCCGCGCTCACCGCGCCGTCGATGGAGCTGGTGGCCGACGTCGACAGCGACGCGCCGAGCACGGAGATCGCCGCGACGAGAGCCAGTCCGACCATGAGTGCCGAGGCCGTCTGGGCGGTACGCCGGGGACTGCGCATCGAGTTCTCCCGGCCCAGCTTGCCGGCCACCCCCAGGGCCCTGGCCAACGGGCGCCCGATGATGCTCGAGAGCGGACGGGCCACCACGGGAGCCAGCATCGCCACGCCGACGAAGAGACCCACCGCGCCGACGCCCACCAGCTGGATCTTCGGCGAGGCGAGGCCGACGCCGAGCACCACTCCGCCGAGGAGCGCGACCGAGGCACCCCCGATGAAGCGACGCCGGAACGGCACGTCGCTCTCGACCTGCTGCGCGGTGATGGCCGCCACCGGCGGGATGTGCACGGCCCGTCGGGCCGGGCTGATGGCGGCGATGACCGTGACGCCGACGCCGACCACCAGCGCGACGACGACCGTGCGCGCCTCGAACACGGGTGGGCCGGTGGGCAGCGTGATCCCGAACCCACGGAGGAGGGCCACGAGCCCGATCGCGGCGACCACGCCGAGGCCGAGGCCGACGATCGATGACACGAGACCCACGATGGCCGCCTCGGTGAGCACCGACCGGAAGACCTGTCGCCGGCTGGCGCCCACGATGCGCAGCAGGGCCAGCTCACGGGTCCGCTGGCCGACGATGATGGAGAACGTGTTCAAGATGGTGAACGCCCCCACGAAGAGCGAGATGAACGCGAAGACCAGTAGTGCAGTCGAGAAGAACGACAGCGCCTGGTCGATCGAGCTGGTCTGCTCGTCGGCCACGGTCTGACCGGTGACCACCTCCACACCACGGGGCAGGACCCGGGCGATGCCCTGCTCCACGGCGGCCTTGTCGGCGCCCGGGGCGGCCACGACGTCGATGGCGTCGAACTGGCCCTCGTCGCCGAGAACGGCCTGAGCCGTCGGCATCGTGAACGCGGCCAGGGTGGCGCCCGCGAGGTTGTCCGCGGTGCCGAACCGGGCGAGACCCGTGATGGTGAACGTCTTCGGCGGCCCGGCCAGCAGGACGCGGACCCGGTCCCCCACCGCGAAGCCGAACTTCTGCGCGGTCCCGATGTCCATGACGACGTCGTGCGACGTCGTGGGGGCCCTTCCCTCGACGATCCGCAACTCGGAGATCCGCGAATCCGGGTCGAAGGAGAGCCCGAGCGTCGGCGCACCTCCGGTCGACACGGCCTTGCCGTCCCGGGACACGAACTGGGCGTATCCCTGTACCGAGCCGGAGGCGGCCTCCACGCCGGGAACGCCGCGGACCGAGGCGAGGATCGACTCGGGTACGGGGTTGCGCACCGCCTCCCCCGTGCCGGCGCTGAACTGGGCTACTCCCCGCACCTGGAAGTCGATGTTCTGGTAGATGTTGCCGAACAGCGAGGTGAAAGTGTTGTGCAGCGTGTCGGTCAGGATGAAGGTCCCCGAGACGAAGGTGACGCCGAGCACGATGGCGATCGCGGTGAGCGCCAGACGGAGCTTGTGGGCGAGCAGTCCCTTGACCGTGACCTTCCACATGTCAGCTGCCGAGCTGCCCCATCTGCTCGAGCACCAGGTCGGCCGTGGGCGAGGCCAGGTCACCCACCACCTTCCCGTCGGCCACGAACACCACCCGGTCCGCGTACGAGGCGCCCCGGGGGTCGTGGGTCACCATGACGATCGACTGACCCAACTCGTCCACCGAGCGGCGCAGGAAGGACAGCATCTCGGCCGATGAGTTCGAGTCGAGGTTGCCGGTGGGCTCGTCGGCGAAGATCAGGTCCGGGCGGCTGATCATCGCCCGGGCGCAGGCGCAGCGCTGCTGCTGTCCACCGGACATCTCCGTCGGGCGGTGCGACAGCCGGTCCCCGATGCCCAACTGCTCCACCAGATAGCCGAACCACGCCTGGTCCACCTTCGTCCCCGCCAGATCGAGGGGCAGCGTGATGTTCTCACCCGCGGTCAGGGTCGATACGAGGTTGAAGGACTGGAACACGAAACCGATCCGGTCGCGACGCAGCTCGGTGAGACCGGTGTCGTTGAGGAGGGCGATGTCCTGGTCACCGACGAATGCGTGACCCGACGTGGGGACGTCGAGGCCGGCCATGCAGTGCATGAGCGTCGACTTGCCCGAGCCCGACGGCCCCATGACCGCGGTGAACCGTCCGCGTTCGAACTCCACGGTGATCCCGGACAGGGCGTGCACGACGGCGTCACCCGTCCCGTAGGTCTTCACCAGGTCCACGGCCCGGGCCGCCGGGTGGCTGGACCCGGCGTCGGATGCATCCGGGTCGATCGTCACGGCGCCGTCCTTCCGTCGCGGACGTGGCCCGCTTCGGGACCCGTCGTTGCCGGAGGCGCCGGCACCTCGGACGACCCACGGGTCCCGCCGACCACTGGTTTCGTCATCGGCCCCATTCTGTCAGGATCGCGGTTCCCGGCGTCCGGGGCCGTCTCGGGTCACCGGATCGGGTCCGGACCGGGCGGGCCAGGCCCGTCTGGGCAACAATGGTCGGGCCGATGACCTCCCGTCCCGTGACCCGCTTGTCCGTCGTGGACTCCGCCAACCTCGCCGACCTCTACGGGCTGCCCCCGGTCGACTGGGCCGGCATCGAGGACCGTCTCGCGCTCGGTGTCACCCAGGCCCCCGGCACGGGCGGTCCCGATCGCCACACCAGCTGGCTGGCCACGGTCAACCTCGACGGGAGCCCGCACGTCACGGGCGTCGGAGCGCTGTGGCACGACGGGACGTTCTGGTTCGAGACCGGGGCACGGTCCTGCAAGGGGAGGAACCTCGCCCGTGACCCGCGCTGCACGTTGAGCCTCGCCACCCACGAGTTCGACCTCACCGTCGAAGGCGTGGCCGAGATGGTCACCGATCGGGCCACCGTGGCCACCATGGCCGAGCGGTGGAGTGCCCAGGGCTGGCCGGCCCGGGTCGACCCGTCCGGCGTGGCGCTCACCGCCGACTACAGCGCCCCGTCCGCCGGACCTCCTCCGTGGTCCGTCTACCGCCTGGTGCCCCACCGTGCCGTGGCCGTCTCGACCGTCGAACCGGGAGGGGCCACCCGCTGGCGGTTCGCCACCTAGGCCCTACGGGCGCCAGGCCCTCAGTACCCCGTTTCCGAACCGTCGTCCGCCAGGGGAAGTCGCAGCCACGAGATCATCTGGCGGAGCTGGTCGTATGCCGCCAGTCGGGCCTCGTCGGTGCCCGTCTGCTCGGCACCGTCGACGACCCCTCCCAGCCGATGGACCATCGACGGTCCCAGCTCGAGGAGGCCGCCGCTGCCGGCCGATGCCCACTTGGCCAGTACGTAGTGGACGATCGCCCCCTCGGGCATGCCCATCGCGACGGCCAGGTTGCCGATGGTCGCCATCGGGTCCACACGGGCGTACAGGGCGACGTCCGCCTTGAAGTTGGCGTCGGGATCGTCCTCGTCCCACGGGCCGTCCCAGCCGACGAGCTCGACCTCGCGGCTGTCCCGTTCCACCCGTTCGATGCTAACCCCGACGACGAGCCGCTCCTCTCCCCGGCCGGGGACCCGTCACGCCGGACCCCGACGGCCGGGGAGCGCAGTTGGCCACCGTCCCCACCACCTGGCGTAGCCTGGGGTGGTTCACAGACCGGGGAGTGATCGTGTTGACCTTGAACCTCGCGCTGGACCGCTCGAGCGACCGGTGACCGCGCTGCGCCCGCCGGGCAGCTAGGGGACCGCGTGGCACGAGGGAAGCTGAGGCTGTACCTGGGCGCGGCCCCGGGGGTCGGCAAGACCTACGCGATGCTCAACGAGGGCTGGCGCCGCCGCGAGCGCGGTACCGACGTGGTGATCGGCTGGGTGCAGGAGCACGGTCGACCCCAGACCGATGCCCAGATCCGAGACCTGCCGATCTTCCCCCGCCTGCAGTTCGACTACCGCGGCCAGCACTTCGAGGAGATGGACGTGCCCGGCCTGATGGCGAGGAAGCCCGAGCTCGTCCTGGTGGACGAACTGGCCCACTCCAACGTCCCCGGCTCACGTCACGCAAAGCGATGGGAAGACGTGGAGGAGCTCCTGGATGCCGGGATCAACGTCATCTCCACCGTCAACCTCCAGCACCTCGAGTCGCTCAACGACGTGGTGGCACGGATCACCGGGGTGGCCCAACAAGAGACCGTCCCCGACCCGGTGGTGCGGGCCGCCGACCAGATCGAGCTGGTGGACATGGCCCCCGAGGCCCTCCGGCGCCGACTGGCCCACGGCAACGTCTACCCGCCGGAGCGGATCGATGCGGCCCTTGGCAATTACTTCCGCACGGGGAACCTCACCGCCCTGCGGGAGTTGGCCCTGCTGTGGGTGGCCGACCGGGTCGACGAGGAGCTCCACGACTACCGCGAGCGGCACGGCATCGCCGGGGCCTGGGAGACCAAGGAGCGCGTGGTGGTCTCCCTCTCCGGGTCACCCGGCAGCGCGGTCCTCGTGCGACGGGCGGCGCGGATGGCCATGCGGACCAAGGCCGAGCTGGTCGGGGTCCACGTGCGCACCGACGACGGGATCTCGCGGGGAGGCACCGAGGGCCTCCGTCGCAATCGGACACTCCTCGACGATCTCGGCGGACGCTACGTGGAAGTGGTCGGTGCCGACATCGCTCCGGCGCTGGTCCAGGTGGCCCGGGCCGAGAATGCCACCCAGCTCGTGCTCGGGGCCACCCACCGGAGCCGCCTCTCCGAATTCCTCCGTGGGTCGGTCATCAACTCGGTGATCCGGGCCGCCGAAGGGGCCCTCGACGTCCACGTGATCGCCACCGACGCCGCGTTGCCCGACGAAGCCAGTCCCGACGACCACGCCGGCGCCGAGACCGAGCAGCCGGTGGCTCCGCGTCGCCAACGCCGGCTCCTCTCCCCCCTGTCGGTCCGACGACGCGCCGCCGCGGTGGCCATCGGCGTCATCGGCTTCCCACTGCTGACCCTGATCCTCACTGCCACCAGGTCCCACTCCGGCCTGTCGACCGCCCTCAGCTCCTACCTGGTCCTGGTGGTGGCCGTGGCCGCCACCGGAGGGGTGTGGCCGGCGATCCTCGCGGCCATTGCCGGCTTCCTGCTCTCCAACTACTACTTCGCCCCCCCCATCCACACCTTCACCATCGGCGACGCCCGGGACGTGCTGGCGTTGATCATGTTCCTGGTCACCGCGGGCGTGGTCAGCGTCCTGGTCGACTTCGCCGCCCGGCAGACAGCGTCGGCGAACCAGGCCCGCTCCGATGCCCGGATGCTGGCCCGGGTGGCCGGTCGGCTCGTCTCGCCCGAGGGGAACCCGCTGCCCAGCCTCCTCGACGAGCTGGTCGTCGCCTTCCACCAGGAGTCCGCCGCCATCCTGCGGTCGGCATCGGACCCGGCCGACAGCACCGGTGGTGCCGACGGGGCGGCATGGACCACGGTGGCTTCGGCCGGAGCCGCACCCCCCGAGTCGCCGAAGGACGGGTCCCTCTCGATCCCCTTGACCGAGTTCGATGTCCTGGCCCTCCGCGGTCCCGGACTGACGGCCGAGGACCGGGACATCCTCGCGGCGTTCGCCGCCCAGCTCGCCACTGCGCTCGAGAGCGACCGGCTCCACGCCGAGGCCGCCGAGGCCGATTCGCTGGCCCGGGCCAACCAGCTCCGCTCAGCGCTCCTCGCCGCGGTGAGCCACGACCTGCGCACGCCGCTCGCCTCGATCAAAGCGGCATCGTCCAGCCTCCTGTCCGACCAGCTCGACTTCGGACCCGACGAGACCCGGATCCTCGTCACTACCATCGACGACGAGGCCGACCGGTTGAGTTCCCTGGTGGAGAACCTGCTCGATATGAGCCGTCTGGAGACCGGGGCGATGGAGATCCGGTGGAGGACCACCGACGTCGAGGAGCTCATCGACACCGCTCTCGCCAGCCTCGGTCCGAGGGGAAAGGGTGTCACCGGCTCCGTCGAACCCGACGTCCCGCCGATCGAGACCGACCCTGTGCTGGTCGACCGGGTCATCGCCAACCTTGTCGACAACGCCCTCGTGCACGGCGAGGGCCGACCGGTACGTGTGGAGGCCGGCCATGTCGCCGGGCGGGTCGACATCCGCGTCGTCGACCACGGGCCCGGCATCAAGGGAAGCGACCGCGAGCGGGTGTTCCTCCCCTTCCAGCGGCTGGGCGACGGCCAGACCGGCGTCGGGGTGGGCCTGGGTCTCGCCGTGTCCCGGGGATTCGCCGAGGCGGTAGGTGGCGAGTTGGAAGTCGAGGACACCCCGGGTGGGGGCTGCACCATGGTGCTCCGACTGCCGGCCCCGTCCGACAGGATCCAGTCGATCATCGACGCCGATGCCGATGCCGACGTGCTGGGGGACGACGAGGTCGTCGAGGACGTCATGGACAGCGAAGACAGCGGGGCCGGCGGGGCTGGCGAGGACAGCGGGGCCGGTCGCATCCCCGACGACATCGAAGCGAGCCCGTGACCGGGGCGGCCCCGGGGCCCGCTTCCGAGCAGGCGGGCGACCGCGAGCAGGGCACCCGGGTCCTGGTCGTCGACGACGACCCGTCCCTGCTGCGGGCCCTGACCATCAGCCTCGGTGCCCGCGGCTACGAGATCGCCGCCGCCCGGTCTGGCGAGGAGGGCCTCGACAAGGTGTCCCACTGGCACCCCGACGTGGTCCTGCTCGATTTAGGGCTGCCCGGAATCGACGGGGTCGAGGTCATCCGGGGCATCCGGGGCTGGAGCGAGGTGCCGATCATCGTCCTCTCGGCCCGTCACCAGTCCATGAGCAAAGTCGAGGCCCTCGACCTCGGCGCCGACGACTACGTGACCAAACCGTTCGGCATGGACGAGCTGCTCGCCCGCCTTCGGGCCGCCCTGCGACGGGCGCCCGGCGCCGTGCAGGACCCGCACGTCGTGGCCGAGGGATTCAGCATCGACCTCGACACCAAACGGGTCGTGCGCGACGGGGTCGACGTGCACCTCACGCCCAAGGAGTGGGACATCGTCGAGGTGCTCGTCCGCAATCCGGGCCGACTGGTGTCCCAGCGCCAGCTGCTCCATGACGTGTGGGGGCCCCAGTACCAGACGGAGACGGAGTATCTGCGGGTCCTGATGGGACGGGTCCGGCGCAAGCTCGAGGTCGACCACTCCCGACCGCGCCACTTCATCACCGAACCCGGGATGGGTTACCGATTCGAACCCTGAGACCCGCGCCTCCCGATGCCCGACCTTCAGCTCAGTAGACGATCAGCCCAGTAGACCTTCAGCTCAGTAGAAGAGCGAGCCGACCAGGGCGAGCACCACCACCGACACGGCGATCCACACGGTGAAGTACCGGATCAGCCGAACCCGGTACCACGTCGCGCCCTCGTAGCGACCCTTTCCGGACCGGATCCAGAGCCCGAGGACGATGAAGAGGATCAGGATCAGGTGGGCCAGCGACGACCCCATGAAGAACTCGTAGGTGGAGGCGTAGGCCCCGTCGATCGTGGTGAACGGCAACTTCTGGAACTGGTAGATCTGCGCCGCCACCGCAGCCACCAGGAACACGAAGGCCAGACCGGCCGATCCGGAGACCGCCCGGCGCCCGGCGCCCCTCCTGGCCGAGGATTCGGTCATCCACACGAACGCCGCGGCCAGGACGGTCAGGACGGCCACGACCACCGAGTACCACGGGTCAGCCCTGGTGATCTGGTGGACGATCGGGTTCCCCAGGCCGTCCGTACACGGATTGGCCTTCGTGCACAGTGCGCCGTTCCACATGCCGTTGGTATCGAGCGCCCGGAGGTAGAACCAGGTGAAGAGCTCCAGGATGAGGAACAGGGCGTCGCCCCCGATGAGCAGCCACAGGGCCAGACGCTCCTTCTGGTCGCGCTGGAACGCCGTCTCGTGGTGGCCGCCGGGGTTCTCGGCACCCTCGACCACCGGACCGTGTCCGTGGTCGTCCCCGTTCCCGTGGTCGTGGTCCGTCGTGGTGATCGACATCAGTGGGCCCCCTCGGAATCGGACGGTTCGCCCGACGCCCCGGATCCGGCCGGCACCAGTTCGGGCTCCTCCGACGGCGCGAACTCGGGTACCTCCTGGCCGTCCGGCACGCCCTCACCGTAGGTGTAGGGGTCGGAAGTCACGACGGGATCGACAAGGAAGTTCTCGAGGGGTACCGGGGTGGGCACCTTCCACTCGAGGGACTTTGCGTGCCACGGGTTCGCCGGGGCGATCTTCCCGCGACGCCATCCGTGGAGCATCATGTAGAGGAACACGATCCAGCCGGCCATCAACAGATAGGCACCCAGCGACGACATCACGTTGGCGTCGAGGAACTTCGGGTCGTAGTAGGCCACCCGTCGCGGCATGCCCTGGAATCCCTCCCAGAACTGACCGAAGTAGGTCACCTGGATGCCGATGGCGATCATCCAGAACGCCACCTTGCCGATCCGTTCGTTGAGCATCCTGCCCGACACCTTCGGGAACCAGTAGCAGACCGCCGCGGTCGCGCCGATCATCGCGCCCCCGAGCAACGTGTAGTGGAAGTGGGCGGTCACGAACATGTCCCCGTGGAAGTACTGGTCCGCCGGCACGTCCGACAGGTAGATACCGGTGACACCGCCGATGATGAAGTTCCAGACGAAGAGGTAGATGAAGTACATCGGCAGCCTCGTCCAGATGCTCCCCTTCCACAGGGTCCCGATGGCGCACAGGAAGATGATGCCGGTCGGGATGGAGATGAGCTCGGTCGTCAGCATGAACGGACCGGCCAGGTTGGGCGCCCACCCGGTGGTGAACATGTGGTGGGCCCACACCATGATCGACAGTGCCCCGATCGCCACGAATCCGGCGATGGCGACCTTGTAGCCGAACACCGGTTTGCGGGCGAAGGTGCTGGCGATCTCCAGCACGGCACCGACCGCGGGGAGCAGGATCACGTACACCTCGGGATGCCCCATGATCCAGAAGATGTTCTCGTAGAGCCATCCCGAGCCGCCGATGTTGGCGACGAAGAACGAGGTGCCGGTGGCCCGGTCGGTGATCATCATGGTCATGACCAGCAGGAAGGCAGGCATGGCGTAGAGCCCGAGGGCACTGCCCACGACCGCGCCCCAGGTGAAGATGGGCAACCGGCCCATCGTCATGCCCTTCGCCCGCATGGTGATGACGGTCACGATCGTGTTGACACCGGCGATGGTGACCGACACCACGAAGGTGATGATGGTCATGGCGAAGGCGTCCATGGCCGGTGGCGCCTGCACCGACAGGGGGGCGTAGGTGGTCCAACCGGCGTTGACGCCACCGAGGAAGAAGGTCGACAGCAGGCAGGGGACCGCGGAGACCACCACCCAGAAGCTCATGGCATTGAGCCTGGGGAAGGCCATGTCCTTGGCGCCGATCATGATCGGCATGATGAAGTTGGCGAAGGGCCCCGTCACCATGATGATGGTGGCGATGATCATCACCATGCCGTGGATGGTCACGATCGAGTTGTAGGTCTGTGGGTCGAGGAACGTCGAGTGCGCGGTGATGAGCTGGGTCCGGATCATCATGGCCAGGGCACCGCCGACCCCGAACAGCACCATGACCAGTACCAGGTACTGGGTCCCGACCACCTTGTGGTCGGTGCAGAACTTCAGGTACCGGGAACTTCCCTGGCCGACGCCGGCCGCATACAGCTCGTCCTCGTGGCTCTGGTCGTGGCCGAGCATCCATCGGATCGGGGCGTTGAACGTGCCCATACCGACGTTGAAGCCCACGACCCAGCCGACCATGGTGCAGGTGACCACCATGTCGGATCCCCAGTTGGACCCCTGGACGAGCGCATGGGACACCAGCCAGGCCACGAAGCCCAGGAAGATGCCGAACCCGAGGCCCGTCCAGATGCTCTGGTGCCGATAGAGGCCGCCTGCCGTCGGCCCGAGCTTCGTGTCCTCGACGAGTGGTGGAGCCACGGCTGTCGTCACGTTCGTACCCTTTCGGTGCTGCGCGCCATCGAATTGCTGTCCGAGTTCATATCCCGATCACCCGACGGGCCCTCACGACGACACCGCGGATGTCGGCGTGCCCGCCGCCGTCGTGGTGGCGGAGGGCGGCGTGGCCTCCGCCACCTGGTCGGCGACGGTGGTCGACGCTCCCCGGCTCTGGAGCCACTGGGCGAAATGCTGCGGGGTGACGACGGCGGCGTTGTTGTACATGAACGCGTGGTACAGGCCGCAGAGCTGGCTGCACCGCACCGTGAACGTGCCGAGCCTGTTCGGTGTCGTCCGGATGACGGTGACTTCGTTGGGGTTGGCGTCGACCTGGATCCCGAGGGCCACCGGCCAGAACCCGTGGGTCACGTCCTCCGAGGTCACATTGAATTCGACCGGGCGATTCACCGGCAGCTCGAGCGTCCGGGTCTCGACGCCGGTGCCCGGGTAGCTGTAGGTCCACAGCCACTGCTGCCCGGTGACATCGACCTGGAGCGTGTTCGGGTGGGTGACCTGCTGTGAGCTCCACACCGTGATCCCCCAGGCCAGCAGGACGACCACCAGGAACGAGGAGACGCTGAGCCACAGGATCGTCACCGGTCCGTTGCCGCGCTGGGGGGCGCCGTCCGGCGGGGGCTCGTCCTGGTCGCCCTTGTAGCGCCAGGCGACGAGGCTGTAGAAGGCCACCGCGTACACGAATGCCGCTACCGGAGCGGCCAGCACGGTGAAGAACACGATCGTCGACCACACGTCGCGGCCCGAAGGCGAGAGCAGGTCGGGCAGCAGGTGGTGGGGGGCGAACACCCCGAGCAGTACCCCGACGGTGGTGAACACCACCCAGATCAGGAAGATCTTCCCTCCGGCCCTCGAGAAGAACGGCTCGCCGGCGAGGAACGTGTTCGCCTCGAGTTCGTCTACCTCTTCCTCAAACGACATGTACGAACCCCGACATGAACCCGTAGGCACCCATTACCCCTCCGAAGCTGGCGACCATCGAACCGCAGGGGAACTCGCAGTTCCAGGCGTAGGTTCCCTTGCTGCCCGAGATGAAACTGAACACCACCTTGTAGGACTGGCCACCGTCATCGTTGGACGAACCCTCCGGCAGGTTGGCGTTCGTTGGCAGGGGGACGTTGACGAAGAAGTTCGGGTCGACGCCGGGTGCGCCCCGCATGGTGAAGGTGTGCCCGATGTTGGTGGGATCCCACTGGGTGACCGTCTGCGTCTTGCCGTCGGGAGAGGTGACCGTGGCAGTGCCGCCGACCGTCCCGGCCACCTTGGCGAACCACGGGTTGTTGAGCGACCCACCCGAGTCGTACTGGCGCACGGTCACGGTGACCAGCGCGTGGGCCGGCACCTGGAACTGGTTGGTCATCCCGTAGGCCGGCCAACTCGGATTGCCGGACGGGTGTACCGGCTTCCCGCCGACCACCCCCGTCGAGTCGGGGTAGGTCTGGAAGGAGAGCGCCACGTGCTGGAGGGTCTGTCCGTCGACCACCTGGGTGCCGAGCGACTTGGCCACCTCGACACCGTTCGGCGAGTTGGGTGACGTGTAGGCCTGCGACATGAAGAAGGCGGCGACCCCACCGAGAGCGACCAGCGCCACCACGAAGGTGGCGATCAAGCCGAGAGGCCTGACCTTGGCCGATCCCGCATCCGCCGACTGGTCATCCGGCCGGTCCGCCAATGGTTCGTTCTGAGACACGGCCCTCCCTCTCCATGGGCTGGTGTCACGATGGGGCCAGAGCACCCACCACTGATGTGACCCATCCCGCTGTACCGCACCCTAGCGGCCCTCCGGACAATTGCCCAGTGGCCGACTGCACAACTATTCATAGCAAACTTCGGGAGGGAAATGACCGACCGCTCCACCGGTGCCGGCACCGGCGTCGACCGTGGTCGGCGGATGGACCGGATCCCTTGCCGCAGCGACCGGTCGGTAGGGTGGCCAGGTGGCATCCCGCCGACCCGACGACCACTCTTCTGGGGCATCCCCGGGGAAGGGTGATTCCGGGACCCCGCCCGGGCGCCTGAGGGGAGCTGACGCACTCCGGCTCCATCTCACGCTCGCGGTCGGACTGGCGATCTGCATCGGCGCCTTCATCATCGAGGTCATCCGGGCGCTGGAAGGGAACACGCTGAGCTGGGCATACGTCTTCGAATGGCCGATCTTCGCCGCGTTCGCCATCTACATGTGGTGGAACCTCCTCCACGGACAGGACGGCGTCCGGCGGAAGCGACCACGCCCGGACGTCGACGTCCGGACTGACGGGGTCGGTCCCGGCCGAGCCGGGCCCGGAGCGCCCAGGGCCGGTGACGACCCGGTCGACCCCGACCTCCTCGCCTGGCGCGAGTACCTGCGGAAGATGGAGGCCGACGAGGCCCGCACCGCCGGTCCCGACTCCCCCGGGTCCGACTGACCACCGGCCGCTCAGACCCTCCCCAGGGCACGCTCGAACGAGGCCGACACACCCCCGTCGGCGCCGTAGACCCGGTAGGCGATGAGGACGAGGGACGGGATGGCCCAGAAGTCGCCGCACACCCACAGGATCCCTGCCGCCCAACGCTGGTCCCGCAGCGCGGCGATCGGCCCTTCCATGGCGACGTTCATCGAGTACCAGGGGGTCTGGGTGAAGACCGCCAGCGCCATGGCCAGCACCAGCATCTCGAAGGCGGTGATCACCACGGCAGCTACCTGGACCTTGGTCGAGCCCCTCGGCGGGCCGGGGTGCGACGGCAGGATGACCCGCCAGAACAGGTAGCCGGTGGCCACGAACATCGGTCCCATCAGCCAGTTCATGGCCCAGTCGTGCCACGAGCCCCAGTCGAACACGGCCGGGATGTGCCAGAGGACCATGGTGCCGTTGAACAGGACGATCGCCGTCACCGGGTTGGTCAGCAGCGCCACCGGTCCCCGCAGCAGCCTGCCGGCCTTCGACAGGTGGTAGGCACGCAGCCACCGGCGCCGGCGCTCGACGGGGAGGGCGAACAGCATCGGTACCCACGGGGCCCCGAGGATCAGGAGAGGCGGTAGGTAGAACATCTCGAGCACGTGGGTCACCATGTGCACGCTCAACCAGGACATGGCCCACCGCTCGAGCGGGCCTGAGGCCACCAGGGCGAGGACGACCAGTCCGGCGTAGAACGCGAGCGAGCGCCGCCAACGTGCCCGACGATGGGCTTCGGTCTGGCGACGGGCCAGGCGTCGCCTGCCGACCTCGTGGGTGATCCCCACCACCACGGCGAACACCGCCAGTGGGGAGACCTGCCAGAACTGGGGGAGAACCATCTGGTCCATCCTTCCGTACGGTCCGATGCTACCGACCCGGTAGCAGGTGGTCGGCTCAGTCCGACGAGCCGTACTGGATGGGGACCGTGATCCGGGAGGTCCGGACCCACGACGGCGACTGCGAGGACGACGACCAGACGGCCAGGTCGGAGCCGGACGGGACGAAGGCGTACGTCGCGCCACCGATGTCCGCCACCGCGGTGGACCCGTCCGGCGGCGTGGCGAGCAGTACCCAGGGGAGCCCGGGCCCGCCGACGGACTCGACCCGTTGGGCCCGCCCCGAGTCCGATCCGAGCAGCACCGTCATGCCCTGGCCGCTTCCACCTCCCACACTGGTGGCCCGCACCGACCAGCCCGTCGGAACGGACAACGGCGCTGATCGGACGAAGTCCGTCGCCGCGCCGGCACCCGAGCTCCCCCAGACACCCATCAGTTCGGCATCCGCGCCGGACGATCCCTCGGCGAGGGCAACGACGCCACTGCCGGCCGCCTGCAGCCGCAGGACGGTGGTGGCCAACGGGAGCCGACCGTCGAAGACCGGTCCGACCGACCTCCACCCGGAGGCCGGGGCCGTCGGGGGCGAGGCCTGGCCACCCGGTGAAGGTGTCGCCGGCATCAGGAGACCGACCCGGTCGGAATGGGCGCAGCGGACGCCCAGCACCGGAGCCCCGGAACCGGTGATGGCCACCGCGGTCACCGCGGTGACGCCGCACCCGGTCACCGATGCCGCCAACTGTGCCGTCGTGGCCACTCTGTTCCACACCGAGAGCGCCGGTCCGGCGGCGATGACCGACGGCGAGGGGAGGGACAGCACCGCGGCCACCTGCCCGCCCGCACCGGTGGCCAGCGCGTCGGGTTGGGGGGCGATGGTGCCGGGGATGTCGCCGGGCAGCCAGCTGGCTCCCCCGTCGCCACTCTGGGCCACCACCGAGAAGGTGAGGTCGGCCGACGGGAGGAATCCTGCGGTCAGTGCCCCGGACGAGGAGGGTGCCACGACGAGCCCCCCGTTGTCGGCCACTCCCGGAGGTGTCGCCAAGCCCCACGACGAGCCGGCGGACGACCGTTCGAACAGCTCGAAGAAGGTGTTCGACGGATCGTCGAAGTGACCCATGGCGAGGACCACCGCGGTGCGTCCCGGTGCGGTCGTGGACGCGATCAGGTCTCCTGGTGCAGGCGCCACCGAGGTTGCCGTCGGTCCTCCACCGTCCCCGACGACGACGGCCACCACCACGGCCACGACAGCCGCAGCCACCACACCCCCGACGATCAGCGTCACCCGTCGGCTCATGGGTGTAGGACCCGGGTGACCTGGGTGGCCACCAGGCCGCTGAAGGACGACTGCGATGTGGCGTCGCCCGGTCCCGGGTCGGCATCGAGGATGCTCCGGATCGATCCGTGGGAGTCGATGATGTAGACGACGTCTTCGTGGGCCACCATGCCGCCGGCCGGGGCCGACTCCACCGTGACGCCGTAGGCGTTCCAGACCGACTCCAGTTCGGACCTCGATCCGGTCAGGAAGAGCCAGTTGGCCTGGGAGTCCAGTCCCTCCTGGCGGTCGAAGGCTTCCACGTTGGCCACCGAGCGGTAGATCGGATTGGCCACGACCGCCACGAATCGGACCTTGGCGGCGGCCCCACCGAGCAGCGTATTGGTGACCCGCAGCTCCTGGGCGATGATCGGACAGTCGGTCGTGCACACCGGGTCGAGGAAGGTGAGGACCACGGTGTACCCCCGCAGATCGCCGAGCGACACCGGGGCACCCGTCTGGTCCACCAGGTCGAAGGGGGGAGCCGGACCGACCGTCACGACCGGGGCACCGTCGGTCGCCTCGGCGATCTGCGGATCGGCCGTCCTGTCGGTGGCGGCAACGGCCAAGGGGGCGACCCCGACCAGCAGGATCCCGATCGCGCCGACGGTGGCCGCCACCCGGGCAGCGATGCGGGTGTCGATCCCCTCCCACCACGACCGTTTGTCCGGAGGAGGTGTCCCCTTCCGTACGGCCCAGCCCACATCGCCCACATCCTCCGACACGTCCGCCCCGACCTCGGCTCCGGCGGCGGCCGCCACCCCGACCGGCACGGGCTCGGCCCCCGCGGTGACGTCGGACGGCACCCGGCCCGTCGGGGCGACGGGCTCCGGTGGCACCCCGGGTGCACCCCGACCCTCGCTACCCGCAGCGAGGTCACCGGAGCGGACCTCGACCGCCGGTGACGGCCGGGTGACCGCCAGATAGCCCCCGACGGCCACGGCCAGAAAGGGAAGCATCGAGTTCGGATCGGTCCCGACGCCGCCCCAGAATCCGAAATCCTCGATGAGCACCCAGTCGGCCACGCACAATACGACCAGCACCACCATGGTCGGGTGGAGCACCCGCCGGCCCGAGCCGGAGAACGCCAGGAGGACGCACCCCACGGCCGCCATGGCGATCACCGTGAACAGGTTGACGCCCCAGCCGTGGGACCGGTCGAAGGAGCCGAACCCGGACACCAGCGACGACAGGAACCGGGGCTGCGAGGTCTGCGCCATCTGGTTGACCATGGCGACGAGGGTGCCGGGCCGTCCGTCGACCGAACCCTGCCAGAACCCCCGGCCCGGCCACGCCTGGAGCACGGCGAAGCCCACCAGGAGCGCCCCCACCGATCCGAGGATGACCCGGCCGAGCCGCTTGCCGTTCCACGCCGTGTCGGGCAGCGCCACCAGTCCGCCGGCTGCGATGTAGAACACGATCGCCCCCGGTGCGCCGAACAGGAACGTGACGCCCGGGGCGAAGATCCCCCCGAACGCGTTGCCGAAGGACCAGACGATGAGGCCCCATCCGATGCTCACCAGGCCGGCGCCCCGGCTCCACGCCACACGCGGTGCCACCAGGAGAAGGACCCCGATGCCCACCTGGATCCACACGGTGGAGGCCGCAGCCGCAGCCGGGTGGTCCGTCCACACGGTCAACCCGGAGTTGACCAGGTGCTGCACCCACCCCGGCGAACCGGCCGCCGAAGGCTGGATCACCCCGGTGGACAAGCCGAGAGGCATACCCGACTGGAGCTGCAACAAGCCGTCGAAGAGCCAGAACAGGCCGAACGAGATCCGCAGGAATCTCCTGGCCGCCGGTTCCGGCGCGACGGGGGGCGCAGGTGCCCCGAACGGCTCGCCCCGGGCGACCGCCCTGCGGTACTGCATCGCCCGCAGCTGGTTCCACCCTACGAACAGGACGGCCACGAGGGCCATGACCAGGGCACCCTGGACCGCCAGTGCGTGATGGAACTCCGCCAGGATCGATGCGTCGCCCGGTCCGGGAGGACCTCCCATGCCGGTCATCAGCGGTTGGCACGGACAGTCATCGCCGTCACGCTACCGCCCACTCCGGGCGGGTCGGTAGTCGACCCCGTGCACGGACGGCGCCTGGAAACCCTCCCCGGCCAGGGGGCGATCGGACGGGAAGTGCTGGTAGAGGGCCGATTCTGGCGGCCGTGACCGTCGACCCGGCGGCCGGCGGCACGTCCCGAACGACGACCCTGCGTTCGACCCCGACCCCGGTCTACTCGCCGAAGAGCAGCCCGTAGTCGGGCCCCCGTCGGAGGTGGTGGCCCCCGTCGACAGGCAACGACACGCCGGTCACCCACTCGGACTCGGGTCCGGCCAGGTAGCGAACCGCGGCAGCCACGTCCTCGACGGTACCCACCCGGCTGATGGGCATCTCGGCCAGGTAGTCGTCGAGGAGCGGGCCACCGGCGGTGATGAACGACATCAGCTCGTCGTCGATGATCCCGGGCTGGACGGTGTTCACCCGCACCCCGGTGTGGCCCAGTTCCTCGGCTGCGCACTTGCACAGCATGTCGATCCCGGCCTTCGAAGCCCCGTAGGCCCACAGGTAGCGGTGCGGGAAGTGGCCCGCTCCCGAGGACATCCCGATGATCGATCCGCCGGTCGCCTCCCCGCCGTCGACGCCCTCGCCCACGCCGGCCGCCATCACGGGGGCACCGTGCTTGATGCAGAGGAACGTCCCGATCAGGTTGAGGTCGACCGTCGCCCGGACCCCGTCAAGATCGGCATCGGTGATCGGGCCCATGTGGAACGACCCGCCGGCATTGGCGAACAGGACATCGAGGTGGCCCCGGGGCGAAGCCGCCTCGCTCACCGCCGCGGCGATCTGGTCCTCCACGGTCACGTCGGCCACCACGTACCGGGCCGTTCCCGCCGACACGCCGCCGCCAGCCCCGGCCGCCACCGCCTCGAGCTCGGACACCGCCTTCACCAGCTTCTCCTCGGTGCGCCCGCAGATGGTCACATGGGCCCCGTCGCGAACCAGGCGGGTGGCGGCGCCGAGGCCGATGCCGCTACCTCCGCCGGTCACCAGGGCGGTGTACCCGGCGACTCCCGTCGAGCTTCCTGTGGCATCGGTCACTGGTATTCCCCCGTGTTCACTCGTGTGGTCGTCGTCGGCGCGCTGCAGCGGTGGCCGGAGTGGCTACCGTTCGGAGTTCCGGAGCAGCATGCTACGGGCAGTGGGGAACGGCAATCCCGCACGGGTGACACGACACCGCTCCCGTCGGGCTCTGCCGGCGTGACCGAGCCGGCGACACGAGGGAGACAGTCTGTGAGCGACCGACGATTCAACCTGGCCGATCTGTTCGAGATCGTCGTGGACGCCGTCCCCGAGCGGCTGGCACTGGTGGCCGGCGACACCCGGCTCACCTATGCCGGCCTCGACGCACGGGCCAACCGGTTCGCCCACCACGTGGCCGGCCTCGGGCTCGCCCGGGGATCCCACGTCGGCATCCTCGCCCGCAACCGGTCGGAGTGGGTCGAGTCGATGATCGGCTGCTACAAGGCACGGTGCGTCCCGGTCAACCTGAACTACCGCTACGTGGCTCCCGAACTCCGCTACGTGATCGAGAACGCCGACCTCGAGGTGCTCGTCTACGAGCGCGAGTACTCGGCACTGGTGGCCGACGCGCTCGAGGGCGCTTCGCTCAGCCGACCGCTGCACCTGCTCGTCCTCGACGACGACACCCCCGACGGCACCCCTGGCGCTTCGCCCGTCCCACCGGCGGCACCCCTGGCCACAGGGCCGGTCGCCTACGAGGCGGCCCTGGCCGGGTCGTCGGGGGAACGCGACTTCGCGCCCCGCTCTCCCGACGACCTCTACGTCCTGTACACCGGCGGGACGACCGGCATGCCCAAGGGGGTGATGTGGCGCCAGGAGGACATCTTCTTCGCGGCCATGGGCGGCGGCGGATGGGGTGCCCCACCGATCACCAGTCCCGACGAGCTGACCGGGCGGCTCCCCACCGACGAGGCGGGCCGGATCCCGATGCTGGTGGTGGCCCCCCTCATGCACGGCAACGCCCAGTGGGCCATGTGGAACGCCTTCATGATGGCCGGCACCGCCGTGCTCTACACCGGGCACCGGTTCGATCCCGACCGGCTCCTCCGCATCATCGGCGAGGAGGGTGTGATGTCGGCCGCGCTGGTGGGCGATGCCATGGCCCGCCCCCTGTCGGACACGCTGGCCGCGGCGGTCCCGGGTACCTACGACATCTCCACGCTGGCGGTCATCGGGTCCGGCGGCGCCATGTTGTCGGCCCCGGTCAAGGTCGATCTCGGCCGCCAGCTGCCCGGTGCCGTCATCATGGACCGCTTCGGCTCGAGCGAGGCGGGCGCCCAGGGAGCGGTCGAGATCGGGGCGAGCGGGCCACGGTTCGTCATGAGCGACGACACGGCCGTCCTCGACGACGACCTCCTCCCCCTGGCACCGGGGGACGGCCGGATCGGCCGGCTGGCCCGGTCCGGCAGGATCCCGCTGGGGTACTACAAGGACGAGGCGAAGACGGCCGCGACCTTCCCGACCGATCGCCACGGGGTCCGGTGGTCGGTCCCCGGCGATCTGGCATCGATCGGGCCCGACGGGGTCATCACCGTCCACGGACGCGGATCGGCGTCGATCAACTCCGGTGGCGAGAAGATCTTTCCGGAGGAGGTCGAGGCGGCGGTCAAGGCCCATCCGGACGTCTACGACGCCATCGTGGTCGGACTGCCCGACGACCGCTTCGGCGAGCGGGTGGCCGCGGTGGTCCGGATCAGAGCAGGGGCTCCGCCGCTCGGGCTGGAGACCCTCCAGGATCACTGCCGCAACCACATCGCCGGCTACAAGGTGCCCCGCCAGATCCTGCTCGTCGACGAGATCCCGCTGACCGCCGCAGGCAAGCCCGACGCCAAGGGGGCCAGAGCACTCTTCTGACACCACCGTCGACGGCACCGTCGGACCCGTGGGCGATCATCGACCGGTGCACCCGACCTAGGTGGCCGCCACCGTGGCTGCGACCGTGCCGACCACCCGATCGACCGCACGGGCGAGCAGGTCCTCGTCGATCTCCACCGCCTGGTAGACCGCTGCTTCGGGCCACATCCCGAGCACCCGTACCGGGACCGGACGATCCGCGGTGTGCAACCCCGCCACCAGGGCCAGATAGGCCAGCTCCTCCCGCCACCCGTCACCCGGACGCCCCCCGCACACCGACACGAGCGCGGTCACACCCCCGCAGGAAGCACCTTCGCAAGATCCGGGACGGGCGGGCCCACCGTCGATCGGATCGAGGCGGACCCGCGCTTCGCACCTGCCCTTCAGGCGGACGGCGCGCGGCGCGGGGCACGTCCACAGGTCGTCCGGGCCGCCGACGACGGACCGGGGACCCACTGCGGCCCAGTCGAATGCCGCCCATACGGGCGTGGACCACGAGATCGCCTCGGCCAACACGACCGCCCGACCTCCTCCGGCCAGACCGGCGAACCAGGGCTCCCAATGGAACGTACGCCAGCCCGTTCGCCTCCACTCCTCGACGGCCTGCTCCGCCAACGGACCCACGGCGGAGGCGGGGCCGCGGAACCGGCCCTCTGCACACGCCCGCACAGCGGCCAGACCGAGCGAACGCCGCACGAATGCGGGCTTCCAGGTGAACGGGGGTTCGCACACCCCCACCAGCTCGGGATGGGAACGTGACCGTCGTAGTGACGCAAGGCCGACGTCGACCACACCGCCCGCAGGGAGGTCGGCGACCGCTCCGGTGACCCCGTCGACCAGACGGCCACGGATCCGGGCCCGGGCGTCCGCCCCGACCCGACCGATCGGTGCCGACAGCAGCAGGTCCGTCCTCCGATCGACCCGGGCGCTCACGCCGCCCGCTCGTGGGGGAAGGGGACGACCGTGTCCGGCCCCGGCGCCCCGGCATCGGCCACCGCGGCCGCCGCGGCGTCCGGACCACTCCCCACCGATGGCAAGCCCTGCAGCGGGTGCTCGAGACATGCGGCGCAGTAGCGGGCGGAAGCCGCCGGGTCGCCGTCACAGTCGGCGGCGGCCATCGCCCGGATCCCCGACAGGCACCGACGGGCGGCGTCGGCCAGGAGCTCGAGCGTCACCGGTTCCACATCGAGCTCACCGGTCCTCGCGTAGTAGACGGCCACCGCGAACGGAGGGTTGCCACTGCGCAACGCCTCGACCAGCGCGTAGAAGTGGAGGTCGGCCCGGTGCCCGGGCCGGCGGGCACCGGACTTCACCTCGACGAGGGCGACCGACGCGACATCCTCGTCCGTGCGCCCGATGGCCAGGTCGACCCGGGCGGACAGTTCCACCCGACCCCCGGCGAGCGGCACACGCAACACCTCCTGGGTCCGGGGGAGCCAGGACGGATCGAGCGCCGGCCACCGGGTCCGCAGCCCGTCGGCCTGACGGTCGACCTCGGCACCCAGCTCGGCCAGCTCGGCCCGGGGGAGCTCCCGGATCCAGGACAGCAGCAGCGCCTGGTGATCGTCGAGAGCGAGACCGTCCATCGCATCGGTCATGGCTTCGCCGATCGAGCCGACGGTGACCAGCTGGCGGAACAGGACGTCGACCAGCGCACCGCAGGCGAGCGGCCGGGTGAACGGACGCCCGCCGAACTCCCGCGCCGATCGGTGGGATGCGCACGCCAGACCCCGGCTCAGCCGGTCCTTGGTGACCACCAACGGCGGTTCGGCCTTCGACCCGGATCCGGAGCTTGTGAGGGGCATCCCGGCCAGCCCCCGTTCGACAAAGGAACGCAGTTCGGCGGCGGCCGTCGGATCGGCGGGGGGGCGGGCGCGCCCGGTGTGGCGGAGCCGCTCGAGCAGCGCCGGCCCGGCCAGTGGCCGCCACGCCGAGGCCACCGACGGACGGCTGGAGGTCCCACCCGCTGCGGACCTCTCCCCACCCCGCGCAACCTGATCCCCCCTGGGGGCGTCCATCGTGACCATGGCCACAGTGTGGACCGCGGGTGTCACAGACCCGATCCGCCCGGAACACCCCGGTAGCCTCTGCCCCGATGACCCCTGCCGCCGTGACCACGTCCTTCGTCGTCGTGTTCTCGCTCTTCGTCGTGGCCTTCGCGGTACTCGTCGTCCTCACCGTCCGGTTCGTCGTCCGACAGGCCAGGGTGGCACGGTCACAGTGGCTCGCCGGCGAGCAGGCCGGACACACCGGTGACACGGGTGAAGACGGGGACGCCGAAGACGAGGACGAGGACGACGAGGAGATGACCGCGCTGGTGCTCGCCGGCGGGAGCACCCGGGGGGCCATCCAGATCGGGATGCTCCAGGTGCTGGCCGAGCACGGCTTCGTGCCGGACCGCATCTACGGCTCGTCGGTCGGGGCCATCAACGGCGTCGGGTTCGCCGCCGACCCGACGCGCGAGGGCGTCGAGCAGATGACCCGGGTCTGGCTGCGCCTCCGGCGTGAGGACATCTATCCCCAGGGGAGGCTCCACGGGCCCTGGCTGTACCTCCAACAGCGCGACGCGGTGTTCTCCAACTCCGGCCTGCGCGCCGTGATCGAAGAGGGCATCCCCTTCGAGCGCCTCGAGGATGCGGTGGTGCCCGTCGAAGTGGTGGCCACGTCGCTGGCCAACGGCGGCGAGCGGTGGTTCACCTACGGTCCGGCCGTCGACGCCGTCCTGGCCTCGGCGGCGATGCCGGCCATCTTTCCGCCGGTCGAGATCGACGGCGAGAGGTACATCGACGGCGGCGTGGTGGACAACGTGCCCCTCCAGCGGGCGATCGATGCCGGTGCGACCCGGATCGTCGTCCTCCTGTGCTCGCCGCCGGTGTTCGAGCCGCCCGTCTCGAGGCGACCGGTGGAGGGGATGGTCAACGCGCTGTTCATCTCCATCCACGCCCGGTTCGTCAGGGACATGTCCCACCTCCCCGACGGCGTCGAGGTGATCCTGTGCGCCGGACCCGAGGGGGCCACCCGCGACTTCGACGACTTCTCGACCACCGAGCACCTGATCGCCCTCGGTCGGGCCGAGGCGTCGGAGGTGGTGCGGCGCTACGGGCTCGGCACCATCGCCTATCCGGCGCCACCCATGCCCGCGCGGACCGTCGTCTCCGAGGATGGCGACCCGGATGACGAGCGCCGGACCGGAGACCGCCGTTCGGGCGACCGACGGGTCGGCGTCACCGACGGCGAGGTACCGACGGCCGGTCAGCCCCGCGATCCGGCCCCCGCCGGGGGACCCGAGCCGTTGACCCAACCGGATCCCGGCACGTAGCGACGCACGATCTTGGCCGGCACCCCCGCGACCACGCAGTGGTCGGGGAAGACCCCGCGCACCACGGCACCGGCCGCCACCACCACGTTCTTCCCGAGCTCGGTCCCCGGCAGGATGACCACGCCGGTGCCCAGCCAGCTGCCGTCGCCCACGATCACCGGGACGTCGTGGGGCCACTGGACGTGGACCACCTCGTCCGGGTTCTCGTAGCCGTGGTTCTGATCGGTGATGTACACGTAGGGACCGGTCTGGACGTCACTGCCGATGTTGATGGAGAAGTGGCCGACGATGTGGCTGCCCCGTCCGATCATGCTCCGGTCGCCGATGCGGACCACCGGGTCGGTCACCATGCGCTGTCCCGGGACCATGCCCGCGGACAGACTGACGTAGGGGCCGACCAGGGTGTCCTCGCCGATGTGGATCCAACGCTCGCCGAAGATGGCCCCGGTCGGGAAGGCCAGGCAGCTCCCCCTCCCGAAGGCCCCGAACGCGTCGGCCAGCCGGTCGCCCGGACCGGTCGCCCCCTGGCGGACCATCCAGTCCCACCCCGAGTGGACCAGTGCGTGGAGGACGCGGTGACGAAGCCTGCGCATGCCCCCCGCCGGGGCGACTCCGTGGCGGGGTGGGAGCCCGGCCACCGGCTGGGGGACGGCTTCAGGCCTGCCGGGTTCCGCCCGATCGTCATGGTCCGGGTTCGCAACGCTCACCCCGCGACGGTAGCCAAGTTCGGCACCCGGGTGCGGTGGCATGCGGCCGGGGCGCCCGACGCGCCCGCCGGTCCACCCCGCCGCTCCCTACCATGGGGCCATGGACGGCACGACGGACACCGGACAGATCGACGACATCGACCAGGTGCTGACCGACAAGGCGCTGCTCGGGAGGTCGGGCTTCGCCTCCGGCTCCGACCTGTACGAACGGGCCCGGCCCGGCTACTCCGACGAGTCGGTCTCCCACCTGGTCGAGTCCTTGGGCATCGCCCCGGGCAGTCTGGTCCTCGACGTCGCCTCCGGGACCGGCAAGCTGACCCGCTCCCTCATTGCCGCCGGGGCCTCCTGTATCGCCGCCGAGCCGTCGGATTCGATGCGCGCGGCGTTCGCCTCGATCCTGCCCGACGTGCCCCAGGTGGGTGCCGACGCCAGGTTCCTGCCCATGGCCGACTCGACGTTCGACGCGGTGACGGTGGCCCAGGCGTTCCACTGGTTCGCCGGCACCGAGGCCCTGGTCGAGTTCGCCCGGGTGCTCCGACCGGGCGGAGGACTCGCACTCATCTGGAACGAGCGCGACGAGTCCGATCCGATGGTCGCCGAGCTGACCCGGATCAGCAAGTGGGACCTCCATCAGCCCTATCCCGTCGGTCGCGACTTCGGGGAGGTGGTGGACGCCTCGGCGCGGTACGGACCGGTGACCCGGACCCGGTTCCGCTTCGTCCAGCCGCTCGACCGGACCGCCTTCGTCGAGCAGGTCGCCTCGCGCAGCTACATCGTGGTCCTCCCCGAGGACCGGCGCCGGGCGATCCTCGATGGCGTGGCCGCGCTGGCCGACTCCCTCGACGAGCCCATCGAACTCCCCTACCTCGTCGATCTCTTCTGCGCGCGGGTGCGCTGACCCGGCCGGCCGGCAGTCGGGCTTGCCCTGCGCCGTCCCGGCGGTGCAGCCTGTCCGTCCAGGGCCGGCGCGACGGTGCGCTGGACGCCCGGCAATCGGGGGAAGGCGACGACCATGATCAAGATGACCTGTCTGCTGAAGCGCAAGGAGGGGATGACCCCCGCCGAGTTCCATGCCTACTGGCGGGAGCACCACGGCCCGCTGATCGCCACCAGCAGCGCGGCGAAGTACGTGGTCCGCTACGAGCAGAATCCGCGTCCCCTCGACGACTACCGGGGCGACGACGACCGCTCGGGCTACGACGGGGTCACCGTCCAGTGGTTCGAGTCGATGGACGCCTACTACGCCCACATGGGTGAGGACGACTTTCCGGCCATGATGGAGGACATCGCCAAATTCCTGGACACCGACCGTCTCGAGGTGGTGCTGACCGAGGAGCCAATCGTCGTCATCGACGGCGACGTCCACTGGTAGCCGGGGCCGGCACGGTTCTGCCGTGCGCCGTCCTCCCGGGCGCCACCGCCCCCCTTTCCGTTGACGGGTCCGGCCGCCGGACGTACGATCCTTGTCATCGGACAGGGTGTCCGACCGATGGGAAGGGGCGTCCGACATGAGTCAGACGGAATTGGACATCAGCGGCGTCAGCTTCGATGACATCAACCTGCTCGACTCGACGGTCTTCGCCGAGCGCGTTCCCCACGAGTGGTTCGCCTACCTTCGCCGGAACGCACCCGTGTGGTGGCAGGAGGAGGACGACGGGCCCGGATTCTGGGCGGTGACCACGCTGGCCGAGGCCACCCAGGTCAACCGGGACTACGAGCACTTCTCCTCGGCCCGCAAGGCCACCTATCTCTGGGAGCTGTCCCAGGACGACCTGGCCCAGCAGCAGCTGATCATGCTCAACATGGACCCGCCGTTGCACACCCGGTACCGCCGGCTCGTCAACAAGGGGTTCACCCCCAGGATGGTCAACCAGCTCCACGAGCGGATCCACGCCGCCACCGACACCATCATCGACCAGGTGATCGAGAAGGGATCCGCCGACTTCGTCACCGACATCGCGGCCGAACTCCCGCTGGTGGTGATCGCCGAGCTGCTGGGCGTGCCGGACGAGGACCGCCACCGCATGTTCGACTGGTCCAACCGGATGATCGGGAACCAGGACCCCGAATACCAGACGGCCGGCGAGGTGGCCCAGGTGGCCTCGATGGAGCTCTACGCCTACGCCTCGGAGCTCTTCGCCAAGAAGCGCGCCGACCCGCACGACGACCTGATGAGCGTGCTCACCCAGGTCGACATCGACGGCGAGCAGTTGTCGTCGTTCGAACTCGAGCTGTTCTTCCTCCTACTGACGGTCGCCGGCAACGAGACGACCCGGAACCTCATCTCGGGAGCGATGGCCACCTTCTTCGAGCACCCCGACCAGTGGGAACTCCTACGGAACGACCGCTCCCTGCTGCCCGACGCCGTCGAGGAGATGCTGCGCTACGTCACGCCCGTCATGAACTTCCGACGCCAGACGACGTCGGAGTTCGAGCTCGGGGGCCAGAAGATCGACGCCGACTCGAAGGTCGTGTTCTTCCACATCTCGGCCAACCGGGACGAGAAGGTCTTCGACAACCCCCAGACGTTCGACGTCACCCGCAATCCCAACCCGCACATGGCGTTCGGCGGCGGCGGACCCCACTTCTGCCTGGGGGCCAACCTGGCCCGCATGGAGATCCGGGTCATGTTCGAGCACCTGCTCGACCGGATGCCGGACGTGGAGCTCGCCGGCCCCGTCCAGCGGCTCCAGTCGGCATTCATCAGCGGGGTCAAGCACATTCCGATCACCTTCCCGACCGGACCGACCGTCAACCCCGGGTAGATGCCCGCACGAAAGACCTCCGACGACCTGAAGGAGGTCATTCGCGACTTCCGCCGTGACCAGGTCATCGACGTAGCCCGGCGCCTCTTCGGTGAGCGCGGCACCACCGACGTGTCCATGGACGAGATCGCCTCGGAGGCCGGTGTGGCCCGATCGACGGTCTATGTCTACTTCGCCAACCGCGAGGAGCTCCTTCGTGCCTGCCTGCAGCGCATGCACGTCCAGCTACTCGACGCCATCGCCTCGACGTGGGCGGATGACGCCGATCCGGCCCGCCGCCTGGAGCGGCTGATCGAGGAGATGTTGGCGCGCGTGGACGACAGCCCGGGGTTCTTCCGCCTGGCCCTGGTCACCCAGGGGACGCCGGCGAAGGGGGCCGAAGCGGTGGGGGACGAACTGGCCCTGATCGGCCTGGATATCGCCGGATTGATCCAGGACCTGGTCGAAGAGGGCGTGGCCCGTGGCGATATCCAGCCTCTCGACATCGACCTGGCCATCAATCTGATCGGCCAACAGATCTACGGAGCGATGGCGGTGCGGGCGGCCGAGCCGGCTCCACGCCACCGGGCGCTGGCCGCGGCCGACACCGTGCGCTTCATCCTGCACGGACTGCACGGCCTGGCGGCCTGAGCCACGGCACGGCCCGGCGGTCTGAGCCACTGCACGGCCTGGCGGCCTGAGCCACGGCACGGCCTGGCGGCTGGCGCCTAGCGCCCGCCTCCGAAGATGCGCACCAGGGCCAGGTAGACCATGACCGAGGAGACCAGGATGGTGAACGCTGAGAACCACTCGGCCTCGGCTTCGATGCCTGCCGCCTGTGCCCTGTCCACGAAGCTGAAGTCCATGAAGAGGTTCATCACGGCGATGATCAGGTAGAGGACGCCGAAGATGAGCAGGCCGGACATCCCCGAGAGCCCCCACCCGGTCAGGAAGGAGGTCATCATCACGACGAGCATCCCGAGGGTGGCCACCACGGTGACCATGAAGAACCGGGGCCCGATCTTGACCAGTCCGGTCCGGTAGACACCCCACACACCGGCCACGATGGCCACCGTCCCGAAGACGGCCAACGTGACGACGTGCTGGCCCGCGTCGGCGTAGTACCGGGAGATGATCCCGAGGACCGCACCCTCGGCCACTGCGTAGATCGGGGCGAGCACCGGGGCGAGCCGGGGCCGGAAGATGCACCACAGAGCAACGCCCAGGCCGCCGAACATGGCGACCATGGCGACGGCCATCGGCAGGTTGCCCAGATAGGCGACTGCGCCCACCACTAGGGCGATCAGGCCGAGGAGACCGGCCTTGTTGAGGGCGCCGTCCGCCGTGAAACGGGCGGCCTGGCCGGCGGCAGGAGGAGCCGGCGGCGGTCCCTGGGGCTGGAGGTGCCAGGTGGCCCCGTCCCACGACCACCAGTTGCCGTCGGGCTGCTGCTTCCAGTTGGACGGGGCGGTCGCCGGCGCGCCCTGGAACGTGGTCAGCATCCGGTTGTAGTTGGACACCGTTCCGAACGACCCGCCGGAACGGCGCGTCCTGGTCGCAGTCCCACCTGTCGGTGTTCCCGGAGTAGATCCTTGCGTCGAGCTCATCATCGCTCCTGTACTGGTTCGACTATCCGCACCAGTGTACTGGGAGGCGCCGCGTAAGCCGTATCGGGACCCCGTGCCAACCGGGTCAGCCTCCGGCCGGCAACCGGGTCAGCCTCCGGCCGGCAACCGGGTCAGCCTCCGGCGACGGCCGGGTCAGCCTCCGGCGACGGCCGGGACGATCGAGATGGTCTGCCCGTCGGCAACCGGCGTAGCCAGTCCCTCGAGGAACCGGACGTCCTCTTCGTCGAGGAAGACGTTGACGAAGCGGCGGAGACCGCCGTCGGCGTCGAAGATCCGCTCGGCAAATCCGGCGTGGGCGGCATCGAGACCCTTGAGCACCTCACCCACCGTCGACCCCTCGATGACGAGCTCGCCGACCCCGCCGGTCAGTGTGCGCAACTGCGCCGGAATTCGGACCTTGCTCATCGGGGGCTCCTCGGGGTGGATGAATGGGTTGACTCGGCCGCCATGGCCTGTGCGAACGAGTCGAGCGTGGGGGAGATGGTGGCGGTCGGGCCGACTACGTCGGCGAGTGCTTCGACCGTCTTGAGCCCGTGGCCGGTGATCATGGCCACCACCCGCTCGTCCGAGCGGATGACCCCTTCGGCCGTCAGCTTGGCCAGCGTGGCGATGGTGACACCGCCGGCGGTCTCCGCGAAGATCCCCTCGGTCCGGGCCAGGAGGCGGATGCCGTCGAGCACCTCGTCATCGGTGACCGACGCGCAGGCGCCGCCGGACTTACGGATCGCGTCGAGCGCATACCACCCGTCGGCCGGATTTCCGATGGCCAGCGACTTGGCGATGGTGTGGGGCTTGACCGGCCGGATGGCGTCGGAACCCTCGGCGAACGCCGTCGCCACCGGCGAACAGCCCTCCGCCTGGGCGCCCGACACCCGCACCGACGGCTCCTCGTCGAGCAGACCGACTTTCCAGAGCTCCTTGAATCCCTTGTCCACCTTGGTCAGCTGACTGCCCGACCCGATGGGCACCACCACGTGGTCCGGTGCCCGCCAGCCGAGCTGTTCGGCCACCTCGAATGCCAGGGTCTTCGAGCCCTCGGCGTAGTAGGTCCGCACGTTGACGTTGACGAAGGCCCATTCGGGCTGCTCGCTGGTGAGCTCGGCGCACAGTCGGTTGACATCGTCGTAGCTGCCTTCGACGGCGAACACCCGTCCTCCGTAGACAGAGGTCATGGTGATCTTGGCCCGCTCGAGGTCATGGGGGATCAGCACGACCGAGTCCATCCCGGCCCGTGCGGCGTGGGCGGCCACCGAGTTGGCCAGGTTACCCGTCGAGGCACAGGCGGCGACCTTGAACCCGAGTTGACGGGCCTTGGTCAGGGCGACCGAGACCACCCGGTCCTTGAACGAGCCGGTCGGATTGGCCGTGTCGTCCTTGATCCACAACTCGCCCAGCCCCAGCTCGGCCGCCAGTCGGTCGGCCCGCACCAGCGGGGTGAATCCGGCACCGAGGTCGACCGGCACGGCGTCAGCCACCGGCAGCAGGTCGGCATAGCGCCAGATCGACCGCGGTCCGGCCTCCACCCGCTCGCGGGTGATGGTGGCTGCCACCCGCTCGTAGTCGTAGGACACCTCGAGGGGTCCGAAACAGAAGTCACACACATGGAGCGCCTCGGCCGGATAGGTACGGCCACATTCACGGCAGCGCAAGCCGGAAACGAAGTCCACAGCAGTCTCCTCATCGCTCGGGCATTGGCACCTGGCACGCATTCCGACCTATCCGATCAGGTCGTTCGCGTTCAGGTTGCCGCAGCGTCATCGGGCCCGGTCCCTCAGCTGCTCTGGATGATGGCCTCCATTCTGGCCGATCCGGAGGTGCTCCGTCAACGCGGCGGCCCGGAAACCCTCGGGCAGGCCGTCCCGGACCCTCCGGCGGTGAGGGATGATGGTGGCATGTCAGCGACGGTCGCACACGGGGACGACCGCTCCACCTCCGTGCACACCGACTTCGCCGCCGGGAGCCTCGCCGCGGCCAAGGCGGACCGGTCCATCTCGGTCTGCATTCCGGCCCGGAACGAGGCGGCGACCATCGGCCCCATCGTACGGACCATCGTCACCGAGCTGACCGTGGCCGGAGGCGGCACCGACCTGGTCGACGAGGTGGTGGTGGTCGACGACGGATCGGGCGACGACACCGGCGCCATCGCCCGACGCGAGGGCGCCCGCGTCGTGGCCCGGGACACGCCCGGAGGCGGGAAGGGTCAGGCCATGCGGGCCGCCCTGGCCGAGGCCGAGGGCGACCTGATCGTCTTCGTCGACGGCGACGTCACCAACTTCGGTGCCCACTTCGTGACCGGCCTGCTCGGGCCGCTCATGCCCGATGACGGGACGACCGTCGTGAAGGGCTTCTACCAGCGCCCGCTCAACGGGGAGCCGGACGGTGGCGGCCGGGTGACCGAGCTCATGGCCCGTCCCGTGATCGACCTGCTGTTCCCCGCGCTGTCCGTGGTCCGCCAGCCCCTTGCCGGCGAGACGGCCGCCCCCCGGTGGGTGTTCGAGAAATGCACCCTGGCCGACGGATACGCCGTCGAGCTCGCCCTGCTCATCGACGTGGCCTCGCACTTCGGCGTCGAGACGATCGCCCAGGTGGACCTCGGGATCCGCGTCCACCGCAACCGTCCCCTGTCCGAACTGCGCCCGCAGGCGACCGACATCCTCGCCGCGGCCCTGGCCCGGTCGCCGCTCCTCTCCAGCGGCGCAACCGGCGACTGAACCCGCCGTCGCCGGCGCCTGGTCGGCGCCGGACCGGTCACCGCTAGCGGCAGATCGGCTCGCCCAGCTCGACCGGCCGGATCTGCTCGGCCAGTGCAGTCAGCTGAACGGCGGCCACGGCCGGAACGTGGGGCATGGCGAGGGCCGAACGGAGCCTCCTCCTGGACGGCAGCAGCATCGCCGTTGCCGCTCCGACGGCCACCACGGCCGCCCCGACGGCGACGGCCGGCGCCAGACCGGACACGAAGTCCTGCCCCGAGGCGTAGCCGCCGTGCGAGCTGAAGACGGCGCCGAGGGCGGCGATGCCGAGGACCCCGCCGAGCTCGCGGGAGGCGGCATTGGTGCCCGACGCGACCCCCTCGAGCGCCTTCGGCAGGGTGCCGAGCACCACCGAGGCGAGCGGCACGAAGAAGAGCGTCATCCCCACACCGCACAGGACGAATGGGGCGATCATGTCCGGGTACGGCAGGGTCGGGGTCACGATCATCGCCAGCCATGCCAGACCGGTGGCCTGGAGCCCGAGTCCGGTGACCACCAGGGGCTTGCCGCCCCAGCGCTCGGCCATCTGGCCCACCAGCGGGGCCAACAACATGGTGATCGCCGTCCAGGGCAGGATCCGCACCCCGGCCGACAGCGGTGAGTACCCCTGCACGGTCTGGAGGAACTGGGACAGGAAGAAGATCGAACCGAACATCCCGAAGCTGAACAGGAGGGCGGTCGCGTTGACGGCGGCGAATCCCCGGTGGGCGAAGAGGCGGATGTCGAGCATCGGGTGGTCGGTGCGCAGTTCCCAGGCCACGAATGCGAGCAGCATGACCGCCCCGACCGCGAACGAGGTGAGGACCGACGTCGACGTCCAGCCGTGGGCGTTGCCGCGCACCAGGCCGAGCACGACCCCGAAGAGCCCGACGCTCACCAGGCTGACCCCGGTCAGATCGAGGGGGGCGGCCGACCCGCGGGACTCCACCAGGCGCCACCGGGCCAACGGGAGCAGCACGATCCCGACCGGCACGTTGAGCCAGAAGATGTACTGCCAGGCCCAGCCGCTGGTCACCGCCCCACCGACCAGCGGGCCGACCGCCACGGCGGTCCCGCCGATGGCGCCCCAGATCCCGAGCGCCGCGTTGCGGCGCTCGGGTCGAACGGCGGCGCTCAGGAGCGTGAGCGACAGGGGCATGATCATCGCCGCGCCGGCACCCTGCAGGGCCCGGGCCGCGATCAGGACCCCGATGCTCGGGGCCATGGCGGCGGCCGCCGACGAGGCGGTGAACAGTGCGATCCCGGCCACGAAGATCCGACGGCGTCCGAAACGCTCGCCCAGCGCGGCCGCCGACAGCAGGAGCACCGCGAACGTGAGCGTGTATGCGTTCACCGTCCACTCGAGGCCGGAGAGTCCGGCATGGAGGTGGACCCGGATGACCGGCAGTGCCGTCGAGACGACCAGGTTGTCCAGCGAGGCCATGAACAGGGCGACGCCGGTGATGGCCACGGCCCAGACCGCACGGGAGCGGGCCGCGGGGGACTCGAGGTCGACCGCGGGGGGAGTACCTCCGACGGTCGGCGGCGCAGGCGGGACCGGAGGCGCGGCCACCGGGGTCGCCGTGCCTCCACCGCTCCCGGGCCTGCCGACCCGGCGGGGGCGGACAGTGGTGAACGTCCGGCGACGGTACGGAACCGGTGGCCACTCGCTCAGTTGTGAGCGATCACTTACTCGACGGGGCAAAAAAAGGGGGACGATGGGCTGGTTCATGCGGGGACCTCCATGGTTGTGACCAGCTCGGCGGCGCGCTGGTCCTTGATGGCTTGGGTGGCGGCTCGGATGGCGGCGATCTTCTCGGGCATCGGGCAGAAGCTCTGGGCCCAGTGCTCGGAAACGGACAGCAGGTCGATGGCGGCCATCACGTTGGCCATCATCCCCATGGCGAAGAACCTCTGGACGTCCTCGTCGGGAAGGAGGGTGCGCTCGTGCACCAGGTGCCAGAGGACGTCGAAGGTGCGCCGACAGGTTGCGGCGATGTCCGGGTCCCCCGGCGCGGCGGCGAACCCGTGGAGCTCGACCTGGAGAACCTCGGGATCCTGCATGAGGTCCATGTAGGCACCGCCCATGGCGAGCATGGCCTCCTCGCCCTCGAGGCCGTCGCCGGCCCGGGTCATGGCGGCGATGATCCGGTCGGCCACCAGTTCGTAGGTGGCGATGAACAGGTCCTTCTTGGTGCCGAACAGGCGGAACAGATAGGGCTGGGAGATCCCGGCCCGGGTGGCGATGGCTTCGGTCGAGGTCCCGGCATAGCCCGACCGGGCGAACTCGGTGACGGCGGCGGCCAACACGGCGGTCCGGCGCTCCGATGCGGTCATCCGTGTCGATACCATCATCGGCCCATTGTGAGTGCTCACTCACTACCTGTCAAGACCCTTCTTGCGGGCACGGTCCGGTAGGCGACCGGCGGCGCACCAAAGACCAGGTCCACCGGGGTCGACGGGGTAGCGTCCCGGCATGCCCCGCGACCCGTCTCCCTCCCCCGGGGCCCCCCCGGCCGTGTCGGGACACCGATCGCTGGCCGATACCGTCCTCGTCTCCAACCGGGGTCCTCTGTCCTTCCGCATGGTGGACGGTCGTCCGGTGCGGGCGACGCCCGGCGGCGGGCTCGCCGCCTCCCTCCACCCGCTGGTCGAGGGGAGCGATGCCACATGGGTCGCCTCGTCGATGAACGACGCCGATCGCCTGGCCGCCGCCACCGGCCTCATGACCGTGGGCGGACTCCGCGTCGATCTGGTCGAGCCCGATCCCGAGATGTACAACATGGCCTACAACGTGGTGTCCAACTCCACGTTGTGGTTCTGCCACCACCACCTGTTCGACGCGGCCCGACGTCCGCGCACCGACCGGCACTGGATGCAGGCGTGGGACGCCTACCGCGACTTCAACGCACTCATGGCCGCACGGGTGGCCGATGTCGCCCCCGAGGGTGGCCGGGTACTGGTCCAGGACTACCACCTCGCCCTGATGGCGCCGACCCTGCACGACCTGCGGCCCGACCTGCGCACCGTCCACTTCACCCATACCCCGTTCGCCGATCCCTCCGTCCTCCGGATGCTCCCGACCGTCGTCGGCGACGAGCTGCTGGCTTCGTTGGCCCGGTTCGGCTCCTGCGGCTTCCATTCCGAGCGGTGGGCGAGCGCATACCGGGCCGGTCTGGCCTCGGCCGGTCTGGACGGCGGGGCCAACCGCACGTTCATCTCCCCCCTGTCGAGCGACCCCGACCGGCTCCGGACCGCGGCGTCGGAACCGGCGGTCGCCGCCGCCCTCGCCCGCATCGAGGAGTCGGTGGGAGAAGGCGACCGCAAGGTGATCGTCCGGGTCGACCGGATGGAGCTGTCGAAGAACCTCCTGCGGGGGTTCTGGGCCTTCGAGGAGCTGCTCGAGCACGAGCCCTCCCATCGGGAGCGGGTGGTCTTCGTCGCCCTCGCCTACCCGACCCGCCAGGGGCTGCCGGAGTACCTCGCCTACCAGGAAGAGGTCGAGTCGACGGTGGCCAGGATCAACGAGCGGTGGTCCACGGCAGGGTGGACCCCGATCGTCCTGGAGATCGACGACGACTACCCCAGGTCGCTGGCGGCACTCACCCGCTACGACGTGCTGCTCGTCAATCCGGTGCGCGACGGGCTGAACCTGGTGGCGATGGAAGGCCCGGTCATCAACGGCCGCGACGGTGTGCTCGCGCTGTCCCGAGAAGCAGGGGCGTTCGACCGGCTGGCCGGCGGCGCCCTCGAAGTCAATCCGTTCGACGTGACGGGGACGGCGGCGGTGCTGTCACGGGCCCTGGCCACCGACGAGGAGGAACGAGCGGAACGGGCCGCCGTCCTGAAGGCGGCCATCCTGGCCCGGAGTCCCTCCGACTGGTTCTGCGACCTGCTGGCCGCGGCCCGCTGAGGACGTCAGCTCGCGGTGCCACCGGCCGACGCCTCGTCGGCCAACCAGTTCAAGAGGGCCACGGCACGCCTGGGGCCGGCGACGGACAGATCGGCCGACGCCACCACCTCGGGCGAGGTCTCGTCGTCGATGACCGCGACACCGACCGTCGTCAGCCCGTCCTCGGTGGACCGCCGTCCGAGTTCGACGAAGGCCGGCAGGTCGCCGACGTCGTCACCCAGGAAGCAGGCCGCGGTGCATCCTTCGGTCAGACGGCGGACGACGGTGCCCTTGTCGATGGCCAGCGGAGGACGCAGCTCGACTGACAGACGGCCGGGGTGGGCCACCAACCCGCTGCGCGCCGTCTCACCGGCCACCCGCTCCCACGCCCAGTCCTCGGCACCGCGCGCTCGACGCCAGTGGACGGTGACCGCCGCCCCCTTGACCTCCACCAGTACGCCGTCAGGGGCCCCGGCCCGCAGCCGACCCGCAGCCTCGGCGACCGTGGGAAGCCATGCCGCCGCGGCCTCGTCGAGTTCGACCGCACCGTCAGGTCCGACCGACTCCATCCCGTACAGGCCGAACAGGCGGGCCCCGGTGGTTCCCTCGGACCCCGGCCCGGTCGCCGCGCCGAGGTGTTCCCGCAGGAACGCCGCCGGTCGGCCCGAGACGACGGCCACCTCGGCGAAGACCCCGGCCAGTCGTCGCAGTAGCGCCGGAACACCTTCAACGGGTCGGGCGGCGGCTGGGTCGTCGACGATGGGTGCCAGTGTTCCGTCGAAGTCGGTGATCAGCGCGGTGGTCGACGGGTGCGCCACGAGCGGCGCCAGGATGGCCGCGGCGGTCGACCCCAGGGGTTCGGCATCCGGTCCCCCGGACCCGAGGGTGCCGCTCAGGTGCCCGTTGTGGTCGTCGTCGAGCGAAGTCCCGAAGCCAGGTCCGCAGCGATGACGACCAGGATCTCGGCTGTTCCGATCGTGCTCACCGGCGCGGCCGTGGTGTAGGGCAGGACGGCCGACGCGGGCAGGTGGATCACGGCGGCGACCTCGGTGGCCGCGGTCTTCTCACCGGCCACGTAGTACACGGCCGACGTCGCCACATCGGTCGAGGCGTCGATCGGTGTCTGTGTGTCCCATCCGGCTCCTTGGAGCTGACTGGTGAACGCGGCCGCCGCCCCGGTCACGCCTGATGCATTGGCCACCACCACCGGCACGTTCGACGGGGGCTTCGGCGGCGCCGTGGTGGTCGTGGTGGTCGGCTTGGTTACCACATGGGTCGGCTTCGTCGTCGTCTTGGTCGTGGTCGACGGACCCGACGACGACGTGTGGATCTGGCCGAGGAGGAGCACGGTGGCCAGGATGAAGAGCCCGAGGAGGACGACAGCCCGATCCACGGGCAAGCGGTGGCCCGTGCGCTCCGAGGTATGTGGGTCGGGCGCCAGGTCATCGTCCACTCCCGCCAGCCTGCCAACCATGGGGTGGAGAAGCAAGCACTCACTTCCCCCAGGTCAGGAGCCGTAGACTGGGACGGGCTCCGACTCGGTCGGACCCGCGCCGGTGTAGCTCAGTTGGCAGAGCAGACGATTTGTAATCGTCAGGTCGTGGGTTCAATTCCCACCGCCGGCTCCCTGCGGTTCCCCGTCGTCGGCGTGGCCGGCCCGCATCCGGCCGGACACCCGTCGGCCGGTGACTGCCGTCGAAGCGGACAGGAACCACCGTGGCAATCCGTCACGTCACCGTGGTCGGTACTGCGCCCAGGTAGGCGGCAGCACACCACCCTCCTGGTTCCTCTCCCTCGTAGGGTGGGGGACGTGACCGGACGAGGGACGTCGCCGCGCCAAGCCGACACCGGTCACCCTGCGAGGGCTCCCGGATCCCGCTCGACGCCGGATCCGGGTCCCCGTCGCCCACCGGCGACGAGAATCCCCTAGCAACCGATGGAGGACCCCACCGACGAAGGGCTCCGCCGCGACGTGGGCTTCTTCGGCATGCTCTGGATCTCGGCCGGAACGACGCTCGGATCGGGCTGGCTCTTCGGGGCCTTCGTCGCAGTCACCATCGCCGGGCCCGCCGCGCTCATCGCCTGGCTCCTGGGTTCGCTCTTCATGGCGCCGATCGCCCTGGTCTACGCCGAGCTGGGTGGCATGTTCCCCGAGAGCGGAGGTCCCGGTCGCTTCGCGAACCACGCCTTCGGGAGCCTGGCCGGAGCGACCTTCGGCTGGTTCTCCTACATCCAGGCGGCAACGATCGCTCCGATCGAGGTGCTCGCCGCCATCGAATACCTGTCGACCAACTCGTGGGCAACAGGCCTCTACAACGCCGGAAGCGGCACGCTCAGTTCCTCGGGCTACGTCGTGGCCGTCGTGTTCATGGGCGTCTTCGTCACCCTCAACCTCCTGGGGATCCGTCTGCTGTCCCGGGCCAATTCGGCGATCACGGTGTTCAAGCTGGCCATCCCCTCGCTGGCCGCCCTGGCCCTGATCGTCGCCGACTTCCACCTCCACAACTTCACGGCTGCGGGCGGATTCTTCGTACACACCGACGGCGGGCCCACCCATGCCATCCTCAGTGCCATCACGGCCGGCGGCATCGCCTTCGCGCTCATGGGCTTCGAGGGGGCACTCGAGGTCGGCGGCGAGAGCACCAATCCTCGGCGGGATCTCCCGCGGGCCGTGTTCGGCGCCTTCCTCGGCTGCACGGCGATCTACATCGCCGTCCAGGTCGCCTTCATCGCCGCTCTCCCGCCCTCCCTCTTGTCGCACTACACCAGTTGGACGGAGCTGGCGACGGACCCGCAACTCTCCAGGGCACCGTTCTTCGTCCTGGCCAGCCTCATCGGTCTGGTCTGGCTGGCCTGGATCATGCGCGTCGACGCGGTGATCTCGCCCAGCGGTACGGGTCTGCTCTACCTGACCGGGGCATCGAGGCTGAGCTTCGGGCTGAGCAGGGACGGCTACGTCCCGAGGCTCTTCCTGGTCGAGGACGAGCGCAGCGACGTCCCGTTGTGGGGCGTGATCATGTCCGGAGCGCTCGGCCTGCTGTTCCTCCTGCCCTTCCCGAGCTGGAGCAAACTCGTGAGCGTCGTGACCGGGGCGGTGGTGCTGATGTACGCCGCAGCACCGTTGGCCCTCGGGTCCCTGCGTCGCTCCCGACCCGAGATGAACCGACCCTACCGACTTCCGGCGGCGGGACTGCTCTCCCCGCTGTCCTTCGTCTTCGCCACATTCATCGCCTACTGGTCGGGGTGGCAGACCATCTCGACACTGATGATCGCCCTCCTCCTCGGCTACGGGCTCATGGGCGTGGCCCGCTCACTCCACTTGGACCTCGACCCGCCGAGGATCGAGTGGGCCGCCGCCCGGTGGCTCTTTCCCTACCTGATCGGGCTCTCCGTCGTCTCCTACCTCGGCGACTTCGGCACCGGTGCCATCCTGGGCGGGGTCGGACCCTTCAGGCACGTCCTCGTCGGCGGCCACGGCGTGATCCCGCTGTGGTGGGACATGGCCTGTCTGGCCGTTCTCAGCCTGGTCATCTATGCCGGCGCCATGGCCCAGGGAGCCACCGTCGACCCGGCGGCGCCTCCGGCAAGCCGATCGGATACCTGATCCGACCCCGGTCGCTGTGGCGACCTCACGAACTCAGCTGGCCCTCCACCACCGGTGGAGTCCGGCGCGCTGGTTCCTCGGCACCTCGGTCGGGCCAACGGTGCTCTCGTCACCTTCCAGCCAGATGACCTGGCTGCACGTCGAGCAGGTCCGAACGCCCTCGACCATCCGGGTCACGCTGACCCGCCCGCACCGTTCGCATTTCCGACCCACGTAGACCTCGGCCGAGTGCACGGGGCGATCCGCGGTCAGACGACGCAGCCGCTCCTGCACGTCGTCACGGAGAACGAATCCACCGTCCTCGGTTTGCTCTACGAGATCCCAGGCGATCATCTCGTGCAGCAGGGGCACCAGCCGGTCGAGTCGACGTCTCGGGTCGTCCATCACCTTCAGGGATCGCATTCCCCACTCCTCGGTGCTACCCGAGAGACCCGTCATGGCTGCCGTATCCACCATCGGACTCCACCTTTCCCGTCAACCGGACCCTTGCCCGTCAACCGGAATTTCCCGGTGACGACCTGCGCTCGACGCGCTGCGTCCATATCGTGATCGTCCCCGACGGGTCGGCCCAGGGCCGAAGGTCACCGATCGGCCGGTCGAGCCGACCCGTGCCGACGGCCTGACCCGCACGCAACGAGGCGCGGCCGCCAGACCTCCGGCCCCGACCGGTGCCGCTCAGGTCCGGGCGATCGGGACCTTGGATGCGGCCTCGGACGGCTCGGACGGGCACGGGATCCGGACCTCGAGGATCCCGTCCTTGTACGTGGCCTTCACGTCTGTCGGTTGCGTGCCCGGAGGCAGGCTGATCTCACGATCGAACTCGCCGTAGCGGAACTCGGAGCGATACCCCTCCTTGCCCTTCTTCTCGGACGACTGCTCGCGTCGGGCATGGATCCGGGCGACCCCGCCCTCGGTCGTGATCTCGACATCCTTGTCCGGGTCGATGTCGGGCAGTTCCGCCCGCACGACCAGATCGTCACCGTCATGGAATTCCTCGACCCGTAGCCACTGCTGGCCGTCTCCTGCATCGAACGGCCAGCCCCATCGTTCGGGCAGCCTGATGACGGGCCACTCGGCCACATGCTTGCTTCGGTGCACCAGTGCCATATCCATCCTCCGTCGTTCTGACTCGGTTCGCTAGGTAGCCCCTCTTCGGTCAATCGTGCGCCGATGGGGCCAGGTCCGGAAGAGGCGATCGTCACCATTCGTCCACCCGTTCGCCGCGCTCGCCGCCGCGCTCACCGGCCCCGGATCACCACCGACGGGAAGTGTCTCCGAACCGGCACAGGACCCGGCGAACGTCCTGGACACACCGGGTCGGCCCCAAGGTGACTGCACCGGACTCCGCCCAGGGACCCTTGAGCTCCACCTCGGCGACCAGGGCGCGTTGGATTCGTTCCACGGTCGTACCGGCGCGTTCGGCCGTCATCATCAGTTCACCGGCCAAGAGCTCGAGCGCACCCTCCCACAGAACGGTCATGCGATCTCGGCCCGGCGCGGTAAGCGCTTGCCGGGTATCCGCAGCCAGCGCCTCCACCGGGGCGTGGGCCAGAGCGCTCATCCAGGCCCAGTCCGGGACGCGGCTGCCTTCGGACAGCAGCAGCTCCGGATACCGCCCGCTGAGGAAACTCTCGCACTCACCGACCAAGCGGCGGCCCTCCGCCTCCACGCCCCGGTCAGCTCGCTTTTGCGAAGGCCACCGCATCGCATCCACCTCCGTCAGGTTCCGAGATAGCCATCATCGCCCACGGCGTCGCTCTCCAGAAGGGCCGATAGTCACAACGGCCGACCGATTTTGGAGGCTTCCGGCTCTGGCGGCAGGACGACCGTGGGGCGATCATGGAAGCGCAGTCTCCCAACGGAGAAGGGAGCAGCCATGAAAGCCGCCATCGGGGATCGGATCGTCATCGGGGGGACCCGGATGGGTGGGACCCGCCTGTGCAAGGTGCTCGACGTGCGCTCGGAACACGGGCCGGACTCCTACCTGGTCCGCTGGGACGACACGGGCGAGCAGGCCCTTCTCATCCCCGGAGCCGACGACCTGGTGGTGCTCCGCAGGCTCAGGTCGCGCCGACCGGTGACTTCCCGTTCGCTACGTGTCCGCAGTACCAGGTCCGGCACGCTCCGCGCGCCCCCGGTAGCGCACGGACGCGACCGGGTGCGGTCCTCATGAAGCTCCGGTCCGCCATCGGGCGGTGACAGGCCCGGTACTCGTGTGACGTCGGGCGGTCGGCCCCGGGCGCCCGGTCCGTGCCGCATCGCACGGCTACGACTCGTCGACGGCCCCTGCCGAGGGCCGCGGCTCGAAGACGTCCTCGCGTCGGGCGATGATGTGCACGTCGATCGCGGCGGGCGCCGCCAGCCGCGAGATCCTCCGGACGATGGATCCCCCGCCCATCAGTTCCTGCCAGCGGCTGCGGGCGCTCGATCCGACCACGATCTGGGTGACGTGATGCTCCCGGGCGAATTCCACGATGGTGTGGGCCGGGTCGTCGCCGTGCACCTCGTTCCATTCGGCACCCACGTCGGCGACGGCCTGGCGCAGGGCGGCCAGGCGTCCGTCTTCTGGTCGGGGGGCCGCCCTTCCGACCACGACGTGGACGGCATCGAGATCGGCCTTGATGCGATTGGCCATGCGAGCGGCCCGGCGGACGATGGCCTCGGTACCCGGGGCCGTGGTGACACCGACCAGGATGCGCTCATGGGTCTCCCAGACCACGCCCTTCTGCTGGCTCCGCAGGTACGCGAGGAGTTCCTCCTCGGTCTCGTCGGCGAGGAACCGCAGGGCCAGCTCCCGTAGTGCGGTCAGATGGTCGGGGCGGAAGTAGTGGGCGAGTGCGTCCGGGACCTTGTCGGGTGGGTAGATGTTGCCGTGGACCATCCGCCTCCGGAGCTGTTCGGGCGACGAGTCCACCAGTTCGATCTGGTCGGCCATGCGCACCACCCGGTCGGGTACCCGCTCGCGGACGGGCACCTCGATGATGCGTTCCACTGCATCGGCGATGCTCTCGAGGTGCTGGATGTTCAGCGTGGTGATGACGTCGATCCCGGCCTCCAGCAGCTCGATGACGTCCTGCCACCGTTTGTCGTGGCGACCCGAACCGGGCACGTTGGTATGGGCCAGCTCGTCCACCAGGGCCACCTGCGGATGGCGTTCGAGCACCGCGTCGAGGTCCATCTCCTCGAATTGCGATCCCCGGTAGTCCACGACCTTCCGGGGGATCACCTCCAGATCGTCGATCAGGTCCTCGATGGTCTTGCGCCCGTGGCACTCGACGAACCCGATGGCCACGTCGGTGCCCCGCTGGCTCCGTCGACGGCCCTCGCCCAGCATGGCGTAGGTCTTGCCGACCCCGGGGGCAGCACCCAGATAGACGCGGAAGCGCCCAGTGCCGGCCACCGGACCGAAGTCCGACGGGTCGGTGCCGCTGTCACCCTCGGGCTCGGGCAGATCCGGTATGGAGGCCATCGGCAGCTCGTCTCACCTTCATCGGGCGGTCGTCGGGGTGGACGAGCGGTCCGGCTGGCGACACCTGGTCGGGTCGTCGCCGAACGGATGGATCACGTCAAAGGCTAACGAGGGCGGTTGCTGCGTCGACGACGACGGGCGGTGGTTCGCCCAGTCCACCGATCGGTGCTGGGGAACTGAGCACGTTCATCGTAGCCGGACCAGCGCCTCGTTCAGCTGGAGGACGTTGATGTAGCTGCTGCCGAGGAAACCGAACTGGGCACTGTTGTTCTCCCGGTTGATGAGCGCCAGCAGGGTGGACGGCCCGAGACCGGTCGCCTTGGAGACCATGGGGATCTCGGCGATGGCGTCCGCCGCAGTGATGTCCGGGTCCACGCCACTGCCCGACGTGGTGACCAGGTCGGGGGTGGGGTTCACCCCCAGGCTGTGCCAGTAGGCGACGAGGGCCTGGGTGTTGCTCACCAGGACCTTGGACCGTGGGCCCAGGTTGGAGGCACCGGTCTCGCCACTGTTCAGGACTCCGGGCTGGCCGGGGATGTTGTTGGCCTGGAGCGGGTTGTCTCCACCGGCGGCGACGGGCTTCGCCGAGCCGGCGTAGGGGCCGAGGTCGTCGGGGCGCCCCTGGAACACGCAACTTCCCAACGGGTGGCCCGGGCATTTCGTCTGTGACCAGTTCTGCCCGACGAGAGTGGAGCCGTTGGCGGTGATCGAACCGTCGGCCTGGTGCTTGAAGAGAACCTGGTCGATTCCGGTTGAAGCAAAGGTGTAGGCAAACACCAGGACCAAGGCGATCAGTGCGAGGACGACCGCTCGGCGGATGTGGATGAGCATCAGAGGGACTCCATCAGTAGGCGTGCAGCGCGACGAGGATGAGATCGATGATCTTGATCCCGATGAAGGGGACGATGACCCCACCCACTCCGTAGATCCACACGTTGCGTCGCAGGATGGCCTGCGAGCTGGCCGGACGGAACTTGACGCCGCGGAGGGCGAGTGGGATCAGGGCCACGATCACCAGGGCGTTGAAGATGACCGCCGAGAGCACCGCGCTCTGCGGGCTGTGCAGCTTCATGATGTTGAGCGGCGCCAGCTGCGGGTAGGTGGCGAGGAACAGCGCCGGGACGATGGCGAAGTACTTGGCCACGTCGTTGGCGATGGAGAAGGTGGTGAGCGATCCCCGGGTGATGAGCAGCTGCTTCCCGATCTCGACCACGTCGATGAGCTTGGTCGGGTTGGAGTCGAGGTCGACCATGTTGCCGGCCTCTTTGGCTGCAGTGGTCCCCGTGTTCATGGCCACCCCGACGTCGGCCTGGGCCAGGGCGGGGGCGTCGTTGGTCCCGTCCCCGGTCATGGCGACGAGCTTGCCACCCTCCTGCTCGGCCTTGATGAGGGCCATCTTGGCCTCGGGCGTGGCCTCGGCCAGGAAGTCGTCGACCCCGGCCTCCTGGGCGATGGCCGCCGCGGTGAGCGGGTTGTCACCGGTGATCATGACCGTGCGGATGCCCATCTGGCGCATCTCGTCGAACTTCTCCTTGATGCCCTGCTTCACCACGTCCTTGAGCTCGATGATCCCGAGGATGTCGGTCCCGTCGGCCACGGCCAAGGGGGTGGAGCCGGCCCGGGAGACCCGCTCGACGATGGTGTCGAGGTCGGCCGGCACGGTCCCGCCGTTCTCAGCCACCCACCGCTTGACCGAGTCGGCCGCCCCCTTGCGGATCTGGCGGGTGCCGATGTCGAGGCCCGACATCCGGGTCTGGGCGGTGAAGGGCACGAAGGCGTGCTCTCCTTCGAGCTCACGCTCTCTGATGTTGAAGCGCTCCTTGGCCAGCACGACGATGGAGCGGCCCTCGGGCGTCTCGTCGGCCAGCGACGCGAGTTGGGCGACGTCGGCCACGTCGTGTTCGCTGTGGCCGGCGACCGGAAAGAAGTCCGACGCCATGCGGTTTCCGAGGGTGATGGTGCCGGTCTTGTCGAGCAGCAGGGTCTGCACGTCACCGGCCGCCTCGACGGCACGGCCGCTCATGGCCAGCACGTTGCGCTGCACGAGTCGGTCCATGCCGGCGATGCCGATGGCCGACAGCAGGGCGCCGATGGTAGTCGGGATGAGGCAGACCAGCAGTGAGATGAGGACCACCACCGAGACCGTCGCCCCGGCATAGTGGCCGAACGCCTGGAGCGTCACCACCACCGGCAGGAACACGATGGTCAGCACGGCGAGCAGGATGGTCAGGGCGATCTCGTTGGGCGTCTTCTGCCGGTTGGCCCCCTCGACCAGGGTGATCATCCGGTCGAGGAAGGTCTGGCCCCGCTCGGCGGTGATCTGCACGACGATCCGGTCGGACAGGACCTTGGTGCCACCGGTGACGGCCGAGCGGTCGCCACCCGACTCGCGGATGACCGGGGCCGACTCGCCGGTGATGGCCGACTCGTCGACCGAGGCGATGCCCTCGATGATGTCCCCGTCGGAGGGGATGAGGTCGCCCGCCTCGCAGACCACGTGGTCGCCCTTGGCCAGTGACGCCGCCGGCACCAGCTCCTCGGTCCCGTCGGGGTTGAGCCGGCGGGCCTCGGTCTCCGACCGCATCCGACGCAGCGTGTCGGCCTGGGCCTTGCCGCGTCCCTCGGCCATCGCCTCGGCGAAGTTGGCGAAGATCACCGTGAGGAACAGCCAGATGGTGATCGACCAGGTGAACGTGCTCGGGTGGGCGATCGCCTCGATGAAGGTGATCACCGTGCCGACCAGCACCACGAACATGACCGGGTTGCGGATCTCCTGGGCCGGGTTGAGCTTCTTGAATGAGTCCACCAGCGCCTGGCGGAGGATCGGGCCGTCGAACAGTCCCCTGGCCTCGGCCACGCCGTGGGCCTCGGTGCCGGGCGACGGGTGCTCGGGTTGAGTGGTGGTGATGGTCATCAGAAGAACTTTCCGTGGCTGAGCTGCTCGACGATCGGGCCGAGAGCGAGGGCGGGGAAGAAGGTCAGGCCACCGATGATCACGATGACGCCGATAGTGAGGCCGATGAACATGCCGTTGTCGGTGCGGAAGGTGCCGAGCGACTCCGGCACCACGTTCTTGGCGGCGAGGACGCCACCGAGGGCGAGCGCCGGGATCATGATTCCGACCCTTCCGATCAACATGTCGGCGGCTCCGATGACGTTGTAGAACGTGGTGTTACCGGTGAGGCCGCCAAAGGCCGATCCATTGTTGTTCCCCTGCGAGGTGAGGGCATAGAGGATCTCGGAGAACCCGTGGGGTCCGGAGTTGAGTGGCCCGGCCCGGCCGGCGTGGATCGACACGGCGATGGCGGTAAGCACGAGCACGGCGATCGGCATGACCAGGGCCCCAAGGCCCGCGAGCTTGATCTCCTTGGCCTGGATCTTCTTCCCCAGGTACTCCGGCGTTCGCCCGATCATCAGGCCCCCGATGAACACGGCGATGATGGCGTAGATGAGGATCGTGTAGAGGCCACTACCCGTGCCCCCGGGTGTCACCTCCCCGAGCATCATGCCGCTCATGAGCCAGAAGCCGCCCATGGGAGTGAACGAGTCGTAGGCGGAGTCGGCCGAGCCGGTTGACGTGTTGGTCGAGGCCACCCCGAACAGTGCGCTGGTGGTGTCGCCGAAGCGCACCTCCTTGCCCTCGGTGTTCCCCACCGTCGAGTGCACCCCGGCGACAGCCACGGCCGGGTTCTGGCCGTGCTCCGCGTAGGTGGCCCCACCCACCCACACGGCGAAGATGATGGCCATGGCACCCAGCAGGGCGGCACCGTGGCGGACACTGCCGACCATCTTGCCGAAGGTGTAGGTGAGGGAGAAGGGGATGGCCAGCAGGAGGTAGATGTCCAGGAATCCAGTGAAGCCGGTCGGGCTCTCGAACGTTGTGGCCTGGTTTGCGTTGAGGAACCCACCCCCGTTGTTACCCAGCTGCATGATCGACTGCATGGAGCCGATCGGGCCCCGGGCGATGGTCTGGGTCACCCCGTTGATGGCGTCGTGGATGCTGATGGTGCCGGCCAGCGTCTCCACCGCGCCCTGGCCCACGATGATGATCCCGAAGACGAAGGCGATGGGGAAGAAGATGTAGAGGAGCGCCCGGGTCATGTCGACCCAGAAGTTCCCGATGGTCGGGGAGTTGCGCCGGGAGAAGCCCCGGACCATGGCGATGGCCACGGCGATGCCGATCGCCGGGCTCACGAACTGCTCGAAGGTGAGCGCGCCGATCTGCGAGAAGTAGGACATGGTCGACTCGCCGCCGTAGTTCTGCCAGTTGGTATTCGTCATGAACGACGCAGCCGTGTTGAAGCTCAGCGCCGGTCCTGCGGCGTCGAGGTGCTGCGGATTGAGCGGAAGCGACCCCTGAATCCGGATGAGCAGGTAGGTGATGCCCATGGCGATGGCCGAGAAGATCACCATCGACGTGGCGTAGCGCTTCCAGTTCTGCTCCTGCTCAGGATCGGTGCCGAGGGCCCGGTAGACCGGTCGCTCGGCCCAACCGAGATAGTGCACCCGGCCGTCGAACACGGCGGCCATGTACGACCCGAGGTAGCGCCAGGTGAGCCCCAGGGCGATGACCAGGGCGATGAGGGTGAAGGTCAGGCCCATGTCAGAACTTCTCTGGCTTGAACATGGCGAAGCCCAGGTACAGGAACATCAGGACCGAGACGCCGAGGAGAATGCCTTGGGTGACCGTCATACCCGGTCCAAGGCCCAGATGAGACCGAGCATGACTGCGGCGAAGCCGATCATGCCGAGCACTGCGAGGAAATCTGCCATGGGTCGAGTATCCAGCGAGTGCTGTGAATAGGTTGTGAACAGAAGTCGGTGGCTCTCAATAATTCGTTAACGGGCCCACCACCTCCGACGGCCGTCCGAATCGGTGTGACAATGAGGTGGTGCGCAGAGGGCTCACCGGATCGGTCGCCGGGATCGTCCTCGCGGTCGCACTCGGTGCGACCATGGCGCCGCTCCGTCCGCATCTGAGCATCGCCGCTGCTGCGCTGGTGTTCGTCCTGCCGGTGGTCGCCGGGGTGATCATCGGCGGGTTCCCGGCCGGGATGGCGAGCGTCGCCGCCGGATTCCTCGTCTACGACTTCGTGTTCCTCCCTCCGTACTACCGACTGGCCGTCGCCGACCCCAAGGATTGGGAGGTGCTGGTCATCTACTCGATCGTCATGCTGGTGATGGTCCGGGTCGTGGCCGATCTGCAGACCGCACGCTCCGAGTCCAACCGACGGGCGACCGAGACCCGTCGGCTCTTCGAACTCTCCGAGCTGCTGGTCGAGGACCGATCGGTCGACGACCTGCTCAAGACCATCGTCAGGGTCGTGGCCAGCGTGTTCGAGGTCCCCGGAGTGGCCCTCCTCGTGCCCGACGGCGACCGACTGACCATCGCCGCGTCGGCCGGCGAGGAGCTGTCCGACACCGAACTCCGCCAGCTGGGCCCCCAGTCCGGCATCCCGGTGAGCCTCGGCACCGCCGGCGGAGCCCCTGACGGGATGCACACCGTCGCGCTGACGGCGGCCGGACGCCCGGTGGGCATGCTGGCCCTGCGGGGGATCCCGACCTCCGAAGCGGACCGGGCGCTTCTCGGCACGTTCGCCAACCATGCCGCACTGGCGCTCGAACGGGCCCAGCTACGCGAACAGGCATTGCGCACCGACCTGCTCGTGGAGATCGACCGACTGCGCCACGCGTTGATGGGGGCCGTATCCCACGATCTGCGGACCCCGCTCGCCACCATGAAGGTGGCCTCCTCGATCCTGCTGGATCCACCCAATCCCCTGTCCGACGAGGACACCCACGAACTGCACGCCCTCATCGACCTGGAGACGGACCGCCTCACCCGACTGGTCACCAGCCTGCTCGACCTCACCCGCATCGACGCCGGCGAGTTGGAGGTCCGACGGGCCCCCATCGCCGTCCGAGACCTGGTGTCCGAGGCCGTCGGCTCCCTCCAGTCCGCCCTGGGGGACCACGCTGTGGAGATGGCGGTCCCCGACGGACTGCCCGAGGTCGACGTCGACCAGGTCCTCATCGGCCAGGTACTCGCTAACCTCCTGGACAATGCCAATCGACACACCCCGGCCGGCAGCGTGATCACTGTCACCGGCGAGCTCCAGGACGGCCGTGTGGCCGTGACGGTCAGCGATCAGGGGCCGGGCGTTCCCCTGGCCGAGCGGGAAGCGGTGTTCGACCGGTTCGTGCGCTTCGACACGGGCGGTCGGGCCGGTCTCGGCCTCACCATCGCCAGGACGTTCGTCGAGGCCCACGGTGAGCACATGTGGGTCGAGGACGCTCCTGGCGGGGGCGCCCGTTTCGTCTTCACCCTCCCCCTCGCGTCGACCAACGGCACCGACCAGCAGCGGACATGACCAAGGTGCTCGTGATCGACGACGACCCCTCGCTGCTGCGGGCGCTGCGGGTCAGCCTCCGGACCGGGGGCCACGAGGTCGTCACCGCGGTCAACGGCGAGCAGGGGATATCGCAGGCCGCGCTCACCTCCCCCGAGGTGATCGTCCTCGACCTGGGGCTCCCCGACATCGACGGCCTCACCGTGTGCAAGCGGATCCGCCAGTGGAGCGAGGTGCCCATCATCATCCTCTCGGCCAGTGGCACCGAGGACCGGAAGGTCGCAGCGCTGAACGGCGGGGCCAACGACTATGTGACCAAGCCCTTCGGAATGGCCGAGCTGGAAGCCCGGATCCGTGCGGTCGTCCGCCACCGGACGACCGAACCGTTGGAGACACTGCCGGCGACCATCGCCGCGGGACCGCTCGAGCTCGACCTCGTCCACCACGAGGCCCGTCTCGACGGTGCCCGGGTCGAGCTCACCGCACGGGAGTTCGACCTGCTGTCCTTCCTGACCCGTCACGCAGGCCGGACGTGCACCCACCAGATGATCCTGTCGGCCGTGTGGGGTGCCGGGTACAGCCACGAGGGACAGTACGTGCGCACCTACGTCCACCGGCTGCGCCAGAAGCTCCACGACGAGTCCGGGACGCTGATCCGGACGACACCGGGCGTCGGCTACAGCCTGCAGGCCGGCCCGGAGAACCCGGCGTGAGCGATCCGGACTGAGTGAGGGGCGAGGCGCTCCCGGACCGCCTTCCCGTGCGTTCGACACACCCCCGGAAGCGTCCCGGACTGTCCCGGAGCGCTTCCGGGTATGTTCTTCGTGTGGCAGTGCACCGGCCCACCGGTGCCCGCGCCGGACGATCCCCAGGCGAGCCGGAAGGAGCGGGGATGGCCGATCTCCTGACGACCGTGGACGACCAGATGCTGGCCGAGCGATTCGACGCCACCCGGCGGCTGACCGAGCGACTGGCCGCCCCGCTGTCCGCCGAGGACCAGACGGTCCAGTCGATGCCCGACGCGAGCCCGACCAAGTGGCACCGGGCCCATACCTCCTGGTTCTTCGAGACATTCCTGCTGACCCCGTCCCTCGCCGGGTACGAGGTCTTCCATCCGGGCTTCCGCTACCTGTTCAACTCGTACTACGTCGGTGTCGGTGACCGGTTCCCGAGGCCCGACCGGGGTCTGGTGTCCCGACCGGGCATCGCCGAGATCGCCGACTACCGGTGCCACGTCGACGGTGCCATGGGTGACCTGCTCGCCCGCGGTCTCGACGCCGCAACGGCATTCCTCGTCGAGCTCGGCATCCAACACGAGCAACAGCACCAGGAGCTGCTGCTCATGGACATCAAGCATGTGCTGTCCCGGAACCCGATGCTCCCCGCCTACGCCACACTGACGACGCTGGAACCCGGAACCCCCTCCCCGGCGACCTGGACCACACATCCCGGGGGCACCGCGTCCGTCGGACACACCGGGAGCGGGTTCGGGTTCGACAACGAATTCCCCCGACACCGGGTCCACCTCGAGCCCTTCGCCCTGGCCGACCGGACCGTCTCGTGCGGCGAGTGGCTGGCGTTCATCGATGACGACGGCTACCGGCGCCCCGAGCTGTGGCTGTCCGACGGGTGGGCCACCGTGGTGTCCGACGGGTGGGACGCCCCCTTGTACTGGTCCCGCACGGACGAGGGATGGCGCGAGTTCACGCTGGCCGGCGACGGTCCCGTCGATCCCGCCCGACCGGTCTGCCACGTCAGCTACTACGAGGCCGATGCATTCGCCCGATGGTCAGGATGTCGACTTCCCACCGAGGCCGAGTGGGAGGTGGTGTCCACCGCTCGCGCCGCGGCTGCCGCTGACGAGGGCAACCTGCTCGATACCGCCGCCCTGCATCCGGGCCCGGCGACCGCCGGAGCGTCGGCCCCCTTCGGCGACGTCTGGCAGTGGACCTCCTCGGCCTATGGCCCCTACCCCGGGTTCGCCCCCGAGTCCGGGGCCGTCGGTGAGTACAACGGGAAGTTCATGGTCAACCAGTACGTCCTGCGAGGCGGATCGTGCGCGACACCGGCCGACCACATCCGGGCGACCTACCGGAACTTCTTCCACCCGTCGTCCCGTTGGGCTTTTTCGGGGTTGCGACTGGCACGTAACGCCTGACCACCCACCGGGACGGTTCCCTGTCCTCCAGACCACGACCGACCGACGTACCAACCCCGCAACGAAGCCACGGAGCCCATGGACACCGTCATCCCCCCGACCATCGAGGTGCACCTGGCCCCGGGCGACCTGCGGGCCGCCATGGAGGCCGATGTCAGGAGCGGCCTCACCTCGTCCCCGAAACAGCTCCCTCCCGTCTACTTCTACGACGACCGTGGCAGCCGCCTGTTCGACGACATCACCCGGCTGCCCGAGTACTACCCGACCAGAGCCGAGCGGTCCATCCTCGAGGCCCACGCCAAGGACATGATCGAGTCGGCCGGGGCCGACGTCCTGGTGGAACTGGGCGCCGGGACCTGTGACAAGTCACGGGTCCTCCTCGACGCCATGCAGTCGTGCGGCAGGCTCGGCACCTACGTGCCCCTGGACGTCAGCGACACCACCCTGTGGGAGGCGGCCACCGCCCTGTCCGAGGACTATCCGGGACTGACCGTGCGGGCGGTCGTCGGCGACTTCCACCACCACATGGAGCAGCTGGACGCCGGGGGGCGGCGGCTCATCGCCTTCCTCGGAGGAACGATCGGGAACCTCGACCCCGACCAGCGGGCCGCCTTCCTCGCCGGCTTGGTCGATGTCATGGTGCCCGGCGACCGGTTCCTGCTCGGCACCGACCTGATCAAGGACCGGGCCCGCCTGATCGCCGCCTACGACGACTCGGCCGGCGTCACCGCCGAGTTCAACCGGAACGTCCTGCACGTGCTCAACCGCGACCTCGGTGCCGACTTCGTCCCCGAGCGGTTCGCCCACGTGGCCCGCTGGAACGACCGGGACCGCCGCATCGAGATGTGGCTGCGCTCCCTCGACGACTGCCGGGTGGTGGTCAGCGACCTCGACCTCGAGGTCAGGTTCGCCGCGGGCGAGGAGATGCTCACGGAGATCAGCACCAAGTTCTCCCCCGGCTCGCTCCGGGCAGAGCTCGAGGAGGCGGGTCTGGCCGTCGAGGAGACATGGGTGTCGCCCGGGGACGAGTTCCTGATGACCATGGCCGCCCGGTAGTGGTCCGAGCCTGGTGCCGGACGGCTGTCCGGAGCCTCCGGCTCGGCCCTCCCACCCTGTCGACCGACTGTCGGACCGGTCGGGAGGGCGACCGCCGCCCGCAGAAGGGGCGTAAGCCTCTGGTCCGTCGGACCGGGCAAACCTAGCCTGACGCCGTCGGTCCTTCCTGGACGGCTGTCGAAGCCGCCCGGTGCGATCGGTCAGTGAGCCAGGAGGTTCTCCATATGACACAGCCACGACGATTCCTTGCGACCATCGCGACCGCCGGCTTCTTGACGCTCGGCGGAACCACGTCGACCGTGCTCGCTTCGGCGCCGGCCTCGGCCGCGGCAGCGGTGCGCACCCCCCGGACCGTCGCCGATACCGGCTACTGGCTCGTCGCCCGCGACGGGGGGACGTTCGCCTTCGGCGATGCCCGGTTCTACGGCTCCATGGCCGGCAGGGATCTCAACGCGCCGGTGGTGGGAATCGCCCCCACACCGGACGGGCAGGGGTACTGGCTGGTGGCCTCCGACGGCGGCGTGTTCGCGTTCGGCGACGCCCGGTTCTACGGCTCGGCGGCGACCGTGCAGCTGAACGCGCCGGTGGCGGGAATCGCGGCGACGACCGACGGCGACGGTTACTGGCTGGTCGCCGCCGACGGCGGGGTCTTCAGCTTCGGCGACGCCGTCTTCCACGGCTCGGCCGTCGATCCGGCGGTGAGCTCTCCCCTCGTCTCCATCGCGGCCGCTCCCTCGGGCGCCGGTTACCTGCTCGTCGAGGCCAACGGGACGGTGTCCTCCTACGGGGACATCGGATCCGACGGATCGGCCACCGATCTCACCGCCCCGGCGGTGGCGATCGACTTCAGTCCCGACGGGACGGGCTACTGGGTGGTCAGCTCCGACGGCAACGTCTACCCCTTGGGCGACGTCGGCAACCACGGCACGCTCGTCGGGACGCGGCTCGCAGCACCGGTCGTCGGAATGACCGCCGATCCTTTCAACGGCATGTACTGGATGGCCGCAGCGGACGGCGGTGTGTTCGCATTCGGCACACCGTTCTACGGATCCATGGGTGGCATTCCCCTCGCCCAGTCGGTGTCGGGCATCGCTGCACTCCCCCTGGACCGGTGAGAACCCTCCCCGAGCGGTCCGCGAGCGCCACCCAGCGTTGACCTCGACGTAGCGCGTCGCCGTCGCCACCGACGGCCACCGGCAGTCGTCGAGAACGACGAGCCCACCAGGTCGGACGATCTCGCGCAGAAAATAGAGATCGACGAGGACGTCGTCGAAGAGGTCGCTGCCGTCGACGAACGCAGCGTCGGCGACGAATCCCTCGGCCACCAGGCGCGGCAACGCGAGCTGGGACCGCTCGGCCACGAGCACGGACTGGTCACCGAGCCCTGCGGAGACGACCGCCTTCCAGCCGACGTCGTGGAAGTGCTCCTGGAAGGGGTCGACGATCAGGTGCTTCCTGCCCTGCGCCCCCAGGGGCACCAGGGCCTCACCGATGGCGAGGGCCGAACTGCCGTAGGCAAGGCCGATCTCGACCACCACCCAGGCGTTCTCGTCGACCACGAGGTCGCGCAGGACGTCACCGTCCGGGCCGGGAAGGGCCACACGTTCGAAGTCGCCAGCCGTGCGGACGACGTGCGGGTCGTTCTGGGCAAGCTTGCGCCGCGCGTCCCGGACGGCTCGCAGATGCGCCTGATCGCCTGGCACCACGACAGTGTCGCAGAGGTACCACGAGAGAACCCCGGACCCTTTCGGGTCCGGGGTTCTCCGGCCGACCGCAGGCCGCCGATCGGCGGTGGTCCGCTTCGGTTACGAGATGCCGTCAGCCGCCAGTGCCGACTCGAGAATGTCGGCCATCTGCTGCTCACCCACGGCATTCGGGTGCACCGAGATGCCGCCGTTGGTGGCGATGATCGCGTTGATCCACTGGTTGGACCCAGAGGCGCATGATCCGTGCCCCTCGAACTGCGCATAGGTCGAGACGAAATGGACCCCGGCTGCCGCCGCCTCGGTCTGAATCATGGAATTCAGCGTCACCTCGAGGGTATTGAGGTAGGACGTGTCCCCATTGGTGAGGGGCATTGTCGGATAGCACCCTCCACTCGACGGCAGAATGTCCGGGTAACCCAGAACGAAGATTTGCGCATTCGGGGCGTCAGCTTTGATGGTCGCAAATGTCTGCTTCACCGTCGATGCATCGGAGGCAACGTCATTCACAAAGGTGTTCCCGTAGAGGTCCTTGCACGGGCTACCGATGTTGAATATGTCCAGGATGTCGGTGATGCCACAGTCGAGGATGGCCGAGACGAACAGCCCGTTGTCGTTCCCCCCGTCCGTCAGCGTCACCAGTTGCGTCGACGACGAGAGGGCATCCACCTGCGGCGGTACACCGGGATACTGGGACGTATTGACCAGATCGGCGGACGTCGCGGCGGAACACGACACGTCGTTCAGCGAGGCGCCGAGGTGGGACGCCGTGTCGTAGGGATAGCTGGCCGACGACTGCAGGCACAGGAGGTTGCCGGTCGTGGGTCCGTCCAGTGGGCCCGCCGAGTACGAATCACCCAGTGCGACGTAGTTGAGCGGAGATTGGGCCCGGGCGGCCTGTGGCGTGACGCCGATGGCGATCATCGCCGATACGGCAAGCAAGCCGGCGGCAATGACGGTGCGTACAGGCCTGCGTCGGTTGAGGCGGACGTTCATGGGTAACCCCCTGGGTAGTGTTTGGCCGGATTTCGGCCCGTTCGGAACGACCGCAGGACGCCAATTGCCCCCGTACGGCGGAATGCGGTCCTTCCCCCAAACGCCAAAACGCCGTGCGCTGTTCTTGTGGAGTGCGCCGGGACTCTCCCAGCCCGATGACGGATGACGCCACCATCACAGCTCATGGGCACAATAGCGACGTTGTTCACGCGTTGAAGGCATTCAGACACGAAGTGACCGGGATGTCAAGAAGTGTGACGCCAGGGCGCGTTCCGTCGATGGTCTCCTCGAACGGAGGACACGTGACCCCACTCGAACACGCCGTTCCGACACGGCGACCATCGGCTGGGTCAGTTACCTGCAGCACTCCGCTGGCGGGCCACGTCGAAGCAGGCGATGGCGCCGGCGGTCGCTACGTTCAGCGAGGACAGCGTCCCGTGCTGGGGGATGGCGGCCAGCTCGTCGCAGCGCTTTCGGGTCAGTGCGGCCAGGCCCGATCCCTCCGAGCCGAGCACCAGGGCGACCGGCTGGTCGCCCAGCGGAAGGGCGTAGATCGACGTCGGAGCCTCGCCCACCAGTCCGACCGACAGCACGCCGAGTCCGGTGAGCTGCTGCAAGGCCACGGGGATCCCGGCCACCAGCGCCATGGGCAGGTACTCGATCGCACCCGCCGCCACCTTCGCCACCGTGGGCGACAGGTGGGCCGAGCGGTGCCGGGGCAGGACGATGCCGGTCACACCGGCGCATTCGGCACTGCGGAGGACGGCACCCAGATTGTGCGGGTCGGTGATTCCGTCGAGGACCAGCAGGAAGGGCAGTCGCCCCCGCCTGGTGGGCTGGCACAGCGCCTCGAGCGGCGTGTCGTCAATCGGCTTGGCCAGCGCCACGACGCCCTGGGACCCGTCCGTGCGGGCGGTGGCATCGATGCGCCGGCGCGAGACGTACTCGACCTTGACCCGTCGGCGGGTGGCCAGGGCCTCGATGTCGTCGAGGATCTCGGCGGCATCCATCCCCTCCGCCATCAGGAGCGTTGTCACCGGCCGTCGGCCGGCACTCAGTAGTTCGCGGACGGCCTGGCGTCCTTCGACCTGATCTCCCCCGAGGCCCTCGTGCTTCGGCCCACGACGCACCGGGACGCTCCGGCTTCCCGGACCACGCCCGCGATCGTTCACCGGTGCGCCGCCGCCGGCACCCCGGCCGGTCGCAGCGCCACGTCCGGCGCCGGCACTCCGACCGGCCTTGGCGTCCTTCGCCTTCATCCAGGCCGCCTTGGCGTCGCTCCCCCGGCTCGGGGAGCTGCCCCGTGCGCCTCCCTTGGGGGCGGGCGCACGCGAGCCCTTCCCCCGACCGCCCTTCGCTCCGGCCGGGCTCACCGGGACCCCCCCGCGGCATCGGTGGCCGGAGCAGCCAGCAGGACCACCGCGGTGCAGCTGATCCCCTCGGACCGGCCCAGCGCTCCGAGGCCCTCGGGCCGGGTGGCCTTCACGTTGACCGGGGCTCCCAGTACGGCGGCCAGACGTTCGGCCATGGTGTCGATGTAGGAGGCCAGGCGGGGACGTTCGGCCATCACCGTGCAGTCGGCGTTGACCGGCACCCATCCGGCCCCGGCCGCCAGGGCGACCACCTCGGAGAGGATGCCGAGCGAGTCCGCTCCGGCCCATGCCGGGTCGGTGTCGGGCATGTGGTGCCCGAGATCGCCGAGGCCCGCAGCACCGAGCACCGCGTCGGCGATGGCATGGGAGACCGCGTCGCCGTCGCTGTGCCCCACGAGGCCACGTGCACCGTCACCGAGGACGGTCACGCCCCCGAGCACCAGTGGCCGCTCCGGATCGTCGGAGAAGGCGTGCACGTCGACGCCCTGGCCCACCCGCAGTGCGGGCGCGACGCTCACCGGGTCACCCCGGACAGGAGGGCCTCGGCCAGGGCCAGGTCCTCGGGCCGGGTCAGTTTCAGGTTGCGGGGGTCCCCCTCCACCGTCCCGACGATCAGGCCTGCGGCCTCGAGCAACCCGGCGTCGTCAGTGGCCTCACCCTCGTGGCGGTGGGCCGCTCGCAGTGCGGCGGCGGCGAAGGCCTGCGGGGTCTGGATGCCCACCAGACCCTCCCGGTCGACGGTCCCGAGGACGTGCCCGCCCTCCACCCGCTTCAACGTGTCGGCCACGGGGACCACGGGGACCGCCCCGTCGACGTCGCCGGACCGCACGGCGGCGACCACCGAGGCGAACAGAGCGGGAGCGGCCAGTGGCCTGGCAGCGTCGTGGACCACGATGACCGCGGCGTCGTCGGGGACGGCCGCCAGACCAGCTCGCACCGACGCGGCTCGGGTCGGACCGCCGGCGACCACCGAAGACGCACCGAATGCAGCCTCACCGGTCGAACCGGGGACGGGAAGCCCCTCGCCCGGGTCACCGGCGTCGTCCCCAGGGACCACCAGTACCACGCCCGTGGCCACCGACCGGGCGGCACGGACCGACCACGCAGCGACCGGCAGCCCGGCCAAGGGGAGGAACTGCTTGAAACCGCCGAACCGGCGACCCGATCCACCGGCGACCACGATGGCCCATACGGGCCCCGTTCGGCTCAGGGCAGCGCCTCGTTGAGGCGGACCTCGGCGGTCTCCTCGTCGACTCCGAGGGCGAAGGTCAGCTCGGACACCAGGATCTGGCGAGCCCGGCTCAGCATCCGCTTCTCACCGGCCGACAGTCCCTTGTCCTTGTCACGGATCGAGAGGTTCCGGACCACTTCGGCCACCTGGTAGATGTCTCCCGAGCGGAGCTTCTCCGAGTGGTTCTTGTAGCGACGCGACCAGTTGGTCGGCATGCGCGCTTCCTTCTTGCGGAGCACGGCGAAGACCTCTTCGACCTCTTCGTCGTTGATCACCTCGCGCAGGCCTACTCCGTCCGTGTTGTCGGCCGGAACCATGAGCGTGAGGTCGCCGTAGGCGAGGCGGAGCACGAGGTACTCCTGCTTCTTGCCGAACGCCTCTTTCGTCTCGCGTCGTTCAACTACTGCCGCGCCGTGGTGCGGATAGACGACCTTGTCACCGATGTCGAACACCGTTCCTCCTGGCGTTGCGGTGCGGAACCGGGGCTGGTGAGCGACATCCGGTCTGATGGGGAGAGCACACCATTCTACCAGCTGCGGGGTGGCGCCCCGGACTGCCCGTCTGGGCCGCCGGAGCAGCGCAGGGCCGCTACTGGTAGCGCTCGAAGATGCTGGCTTCGGCCAGCCTGGCCAGACCGTCCTTGACCGAGTGGGCCCTGGCCTGGCCCACCCCGTCCACCTGTTCGAGTTCGGCCATCGACGCCCGCATGATCTGCTGGAGATTGACGAACCGGTCG
>JBEKCS010000012.1:0-68419 GCA_050014755.1 Acidimicrobiales bacterium | reverse complement strand
TGAGCCGTGTGCTCTAACCAACTGAGCTACGCCGCCATGGGCGAGCCCCCGGTGGGGATTGAACCCACGACCCCCGCCTTACCATGGCGGTGCTCTACCACTGAGCTACAGGGGCAGTGCGGCTCGACCGAGCAGCAAGAAAGTAGATCATAGCCACATCCTGGACACCCGGGCAGCAGGCTCACGTCTACCATCCACTGATGCACGTGCGCCTGGCCGAGCCCTCGGACGCCGAGTCCGTCCGCCGGATCTACAACGCCGAAGTGGTCGGTTCGACCGCCACATTCGACCTCCGGCCCCGCACGCCGGCCGAACAGGCGGCCTGGATGGCCGAGCACCAGGGGACCTATCCGGTGGTCGTGGCCGTCGACCACGCCGGCGCGGTCCTCGGCTTCGGCTCCCTCTCGACCTACCGCGACCGGCCGTCCTACGCCACCACCGTGGAGGACTCCGTCTACGTCGACTCGGTCCACCGTGGCGGGGGGGTGGGCCGGGCCCTACTCGAGGAGCTGGTGCGGCTCGGCACCCTCCACGGCTTCCACTCGATGATCGCCCGGATCGGCGGCGACAACACGGCCTCCATCGCCCTCCACGAGGCGTGCGGGTTCGAACAGGTGGGGGTCGAACGCGAGATCGGCCGAAAATTCAACCGGTGGCTCGATGTGGCCGTGCTCCAGCGGATGCTGGGCGGGGCCGGTGTCGACATCGACCCCGGCTGACCCGTCTGCTCGGGGCAACCGGCGCCGGCGTCCCCGCCGGTCAGGCGCTGACCGCTGCCTCGACGACGGTCGGTGTGTCGAAGGTCGGTGTGTCGACGGCGGTGGCCGGGCTGCGAATGTCCCACGACGACAGCGGCACGGTCAGGACGGCCAGCAGCCACAGCAGGGTGAGGACGATGCGCAGGGGGTCGCCTTGGAGCAGGGTGGAGACCAGCTGGCTGCCTCCGGGCAGCGTGACGAAGCCGGTCACCATCGATAGGCCGATGACCAGGGAACGGAGCTGGCCGAGGGCCACCGGGGCCAGGAGGACCAGTCCCCAGGACAGGTACCAGGGCTGGACCACCGGCCCGAGGAGGACGAACAGCAGGAGCGTGATGGCGAGCGCCTTGAGTGTGCCGATCCGGTCGCTGTTGAACAGGAGCCAGGCCCCGGACACCGCCGCCACCACCATGCCGAGGAAGCGGCAGACGGACAGCACCCCGCCCACGCCGAGATCGACGTGGACCAGGTGGGCGCCTCCGCTGACCAGGAAGGCGAGCGCGGTCATCGGCGAGGCCCACGACCGGACGGCGCCGGGGGTCCCGAGGATGGTCACCCAGCCCCAGCCGAGACCACTGACGTAGGAGAAGAATCCGAGGATGCCGAGGCCGACGAGACCGGCGGTGACCACCGGTCTGATCCGGTCCCGTACCGGCACCCCCCTCCCCAGCCAGCTCCACCCGATGTAGACGATGCCGATGGCCGCCGGCGCCTTGATCGCGGTGGCCAGCGCACACAGCACGATCCCGACGATGGGTCGCTTCTCCTTGGCCATGGTGTGCCCGGCGACCAGGAGGCCGAGCATGAGGGCGTCGTTGTGGCCGCCCCCGATGAGGTGGAAGATCGTCACCGGGTTGAGGACCATGAGGGTGAACAGCTCGGCCCCGTCACGGTGGTAGAGCTTGGCCAGCTTGGGCACGCACGCGGCGATCAGCAGCACGCCGACCAGGGCCAGCAGTCGGAGCAGCACGATGGTGGCCAGCTCGTTGTGGAACGTGATCCGGGCGAAGAAGCCGTCGATCTGGAGGAAGAGCGGCCCGTACGGGGCGGGGGCGTTCCCCCACAGTGAGTCGACCGGAGCGGTGTAGGCGTTGTTCCCGAGCTCGAAGGGCCCGTACAGGTACGGGTTCATGTGGTGGCTGACCATCTCGCCCTGCGCGGCGTAGGAGTAGAGGTCTCGGCTGAACAGCGGGGCGATGACCAGGACGGGCAGGGACCACAGACCGAAGACGCCCATCATCGCCTTGACCGGGACCCCGCCACGCGTGCGGTAGAGCCGGAGCATCCCCCACCACACCCGCATGAACAGGAGCAGCCCGCCATAGACCGCCGCCAGTGAGAAGTAGAGACCCCAGTGGCTGGGAATGGTCGTGGCCGGCTCGCCGAAGAACCACACACCCGGCATCTCGAGCTTGAACGGCGAGCTGGGGATCGAGGCGCCGATGGCCACGGCCAGGACGGCCACGAACCCCACCAGTGCGGGCCGCAGCACCATGCCCCGGGTACCCAGATCCTCGTTCGGCACCCGGTCGCCGGCGAACGCATCGGACGGTCCGCCCAGGCGGTCGCGGAGCGCGTCGAGGCGGGCCATCACTGATCGGAACGCCGAGGGGGGTCGGGACGGGGCCGACCGGTCACCGGTGGGAACGTGGTCTTCGGGCACTGCCGCCGCTGTCCGTTCCGCTGTCATGTGGGGTGGGGGTTCTCCTGGATCGCACTTCGGTGCACGGCCGGCGCCCTGCCGGAGGTGTCCTTCCCGGACTGGATCCACGTCCCCCGACAACTCCGCCGGCACTGCCGTCGGAAGCTGAACGCAATCATTCCGTAACGTCATTGTAACCAAGTGTCGGCACCGGGGTCAGGTTGGTCGACCGGTGCCCACGGGACCGATCGGCCCGTGCCCGCAACCGCTCCCACGGGACGGAAAAGCCCCGATCAGGAGCGTGTTCGCTCACTGATCGGGGCTCTGTCTGCGTGGGCCGGGAAGGATTCGAACCTTCGAAGGCAGAACCGGCAGATTTACAGTCTGCTCCCTTTGGCCACTCGGGCACCGACCCGCAGGCGGGCTAGGTTACCGCTTCGCGCAGCGCTACTGTTTCGCCATGCCCACCTTCGACGTCGTGTCCGAAGTCGACATGCAGGAAGTCCGCAACGCCGTCGACCAGGCCAACCGCGAGGCGACCACACGGTTCGATTTCAAGGGCACCGACTCGACCATCGAGCTCAACGACAAGGAGCTCATCCTGGCGTCGTCGACCGACGACCGGCTCCGCGCCCTCTACCAGGTGCTGCAGGAGAAGCTGGTGAAGCGGGAGGTCTCCCTCAAGTCGTTCGACGTGGGCAAGATCGAAGAGGCGGCAAAAGGGACGGCCCGCCAGCGGCTCGGGATCCAGGCCGGTATCTCGTCCGACCACGCGAAGAAGATCAACCGGTTCATCAAGGATCTCGCCCTCAAAGGCGTCTCCTCCCAGACGCAGGGCGAACAGCTACGGGTGACCGGCAAGAAGCGCGACGACCTCCAAGCCGTCATCGCCGCCCTCAAGGGCGAGGACTTCGGGATCCCGCTGCAGTTCAACAACTTCCGCGACTGACCACCCCGCCCGCACCGGCCACTACCTGCGGCGGGAAGCGTGCCACACCGAGACGGTCACCACCGCGGCCACCAGCACCGGTGCCACGAACGCGGCCGGCCGGCGCAGATCCGGCCGGAGGCACATCAGCGCCACCGCCCCGACGACGGCCGCCGCCCCGACGAACAGCTCGGGGGTGTCGCCGATCAGGAAGTCCCACCAGAACCGCCCGAAGGCGGTGAGCCAGACGACCGGGAGGGTCCTGTCGCGACCGGGGCGGTCGTCAGCCACGGGCCGGCTCCCCGGTCGGGGCCGCACCGGCGGCAGTTTCCCCGGCACCTCGTCGGAGTGTGGTCACGAGGAGCCGGGCCACCAGACCGTAGAAGGCGACGAGTCCCACGATGGCCAGGTCCGATCCCGGCCACGAGACGTGGACGCCCTCCCCGGCCCAGAAGGTGCCGAAGCTGACCAGCATGAGGCCGACCCCCATCTTCATGGCGTTTTCCGGGACCCCGGACAGCTGACGGTGCACGGCCACTCCGGCGAGGGACACGGTCACGACCGCGGCTCCGGCGGACAGGGCGGCCAGGCCCAGGTGGTGCGACGTGGTCCCCAGGGTCAGCACGACCACCACCACCTCGAGTCCTTCGAGGAAGACCCCCTTGAAGGCGACGACGAAGGCCACGCCGTCACGACCCCCACGTGCCGGTCCCTCGGACAGCTCGGCCACCTGCTCGGCGAAGATGGCGTCCTCGTCGTGCCTGGCCTTGAGGCCCGACGCCCGGAGCACCGCCTTGCGGAGCCACCGCAGACCGAAGACCAGGAGGAGCCCGCCGACCACCAGCCGCAGCGCGGACAGCGGGACCCAGTGCACGAGCGCCGGACCGAGGAGCGCCACCAGCGCGGCCAGGGCGGCCAGGGCGGCGACCACGCCCTCGAGGGCGGAGCGCCACCCCCGGGTGACCCCGACGGCCAGGACGATGGTGAGGGCCTCGACGCCTTCCACGGCACAGGCCAGGAAGACGGCGACGGCGAGGACGACCGCACTGGTCGGTGTGGCGGCAGCGGTCAGCACGGTGACCCGTCCCTACCGGACTCAGGCGGCTTCGACGAGTTCGTCGAGCTCCTCGAGCGGGTGGACCTTGAAGATCCGGTTGAAGACCAGGTACTTGGCCACCCAGAACACGGCGAACGAGGTGATGTTGGCCGCCTCCACCAGCAGCGTCTGCTCGAGGTGGCTGAAGCCGTAGTGCCTGCCGACCGCCTTGGCCGTCGCGGCACCGATGATGGAGAAGGCGATGCCGAGGCCGGACATCACCCAGAACGGGATGATCTCCTTGACCAGATGGGACCGCCCCGACTTTCCCCACACCCAGTTCCGGGTCAGGAAGTAGGAGGGAACGCTGGCGACCACGTTGGCGAAGACGGTGCTGCCGACTTCGGCCCAGAGGTGGAATACCCCGAAGACCAGGGCCAGGACGACGAGGGAGACAGCGGTCGAGATGACCGAGACCAGGGTGTAGCGGATGAGCTGCTTGGCCTCCGGCGTACCCCGCTTCTGCCAGACGTGCTCGGCCCGGGTCAGGAGGGACGTCATTGTACCGATGCTACTCGTAACCCATCCGTAACGTTCGTAGCCGTACGTCCCCGGGAGTTCAGAGTCCGTTCGCCCGGGCCACGCCGCCGAACCAGGTGGCGCTGGGCTTGAGCGTGCGTTCGAAGCTCTCCCGGTCGACCGTCACGAGCCCGAAGGTGGGCCCGTAGCCCAGGACCCACTCGAAGTTGTCGAGCAGACTCCAGTAGAAGTAGCCCCTGACGTCGATGCCGTCGTCGAGGCACTGGCGCACCCCGGCCAGGGCCCGGGTCACGTACTCGATCCGGAGCGGGTCGTCGTCCGTGCCGATCCCGTTCTCGGTGACGTACACCGGCAGGCCCCCGGTCACCTCGGTGGCCCGTCGGATGGTGGCGCCCAGTGCCTCCGGCCACACCTCGTACCCCATCTGGGTGGTGCCGACCCCCTCCTCGCCGGGGAGCCCTCCCTCGGGCCCGACCCGCATCCGGGTGTAGGTCTGCACTCCGATGAAGTCGTCGCCGCCGGTGGCCTCGAGGAAGACGTCCTCGTTGGGCCGGCGGATCCGCTCGAGCCACTCCTCGCCCCCGGGCTGGAGTTGGTAGTCCGTCATCGACACGGTCATCCCCACCGGAAACTCCCCCGGCCCGGATCGGATGGCCTCGACCGCCTTGCCGTGGGCCGAGACCATGGCGGCGTTGACGACGTCGCGCCGGGTGCGGTCCCGGACCCGGGGCGGGAACAGGCCGAGGCGCCACCCCATGGTGGCCACCACGTTGGGCTCGTTGAGGGTGCAGGCCATCCCGATCATGTCGCCCATGTGGGCGGTCACCCGCTCGCAGAACCGGGCGAACCGGTCCGGGGCGTGCAGCGCCTCCCAGGTGCCGGCCGCGGCCAGCCAGCGGGGGTGGGTGAAGTGGTGGAACGTGACCACCGGCAGGATCCCGTGTTCGTGGCAGGTGGCCGCCATCCGGCGGTAGTGGTCGAGGGCCACGGTCGAGAACTCGCCCTCCTCGGGCTCGATGCGGCTCCACTCGAGGGAGAACCGGTACGCGCCGAGGCCGAGGTCGGCGACCATGGCGATGTCCTCGGGGTAGCGGTTGAACGAATCGCAGGCGTCCCCGCTGACGTCGGCGCACCCCGACGTCGGGTCGTGCTCCATTACCCACCAGTCGTTGTTGACGTTGCCGCCCTCGATCTGGTGGGCGGCGGTGGCCGTCCCCCAGAGGAACTGTCCGGGAAAGGTGGTCTCTGGCACGGGGGTCACCGTAGCGGGCGCCCCTCCCCTCCGTCGGCACCGCCGGCACCGCCGGGGCCGATCCGGGTGACCGGGGTCGGCGGGCGACCTGACAGGATGAGGGTCGTGAGCGAAGCCCTCGATTCCCTCGTCGATCTACTCGATCTCGAGCCCATCGAAGTCAACATCTTCCGGGGGTCCAACCCGCACGAGGAACGGCAGCGGATCTTCGGCGGTCAGGTGGCGGCCCAGTCGCTGATGGCGGCCGGTCGCACGGTGGAGTTCGGGCGGCCCCACTCGCTGCACGCGTACTTCCTCCGCCCGGGCGACCCCAACATCCCGGTCCTCTACGAGGTCGACCGGATCCGCGACGGCCGGTCCTTCACGACCAGACGGGTGGTGGCCATCCAGCACGGCCGGGCCATCTTCCACCTGTCCGCCTCGTTCCACGTGGACGAACCCGGGCTCGACTTCCAGATCGCCATGCCGGAGGTGCCCGAACCCGAGTCCCTCCCGACCCTGCGCGAGCGGCTCGAGCCCTACCGGGACCGGGTGGGCGACTGGTTCGACCGACCCCACCCGATCGACCAACGCCACATCGGCCCGCTCCCCTGGTTGCACCGCTCCGTCCAGGAGCCGGTCCAGCGACTGTGGCTCCGGGCCGACGGCACCCTCCCCGACGACCCGCTGCTCCACACCTGCGTCGCCACCTACGCGTCGGACATGAACCTGTTCGACACCATGCTCGCCCCCCATGGCGTGGGGTGGGACGATCCCGACTTCATGGGGGCCAGCCTCGACCACTGCATGTGGTTCCACCGTGCCCTACGGGCCGACGACTGGCTGCTCTACGACATGGACAGCCCGTCCAGCCACGGGGCGCGGGGCCTCGCCCGGGGCTTCATGTTCGCCCGCGACGGCGAGCTCGTGGTGTCGATGGTCCAGGAGGGACTCATGCGCCAGGTGCGGGCCCCGAAGGCACCCTGACCCCTGACCGCCTCCGCCGGGCCGGGAGGCCCGGGATGCTGCCTACCGCTCGCCGATGGGGCGGTAGGTGCGCTCGGCGTCGCCGATGTAGAGCTGGCGGGGCCGGGCGATCTTGGAGTCCTGGTTGAGCATCTCCTGCCAGTGGGCCAGCCACCCGGCCGTACGGGGGATGGCGAACAGCACGGGGAACATCTCGAGCGGGAACCCCATGGCCTGATAGATGAGGCCGGAGTAGAAGTCGACGTTCGGGTACAGCTTGCGGGAGGTGAAGTACTCGTCCGACAGTGCGATCTCCTCGAGCTTGAGAGCGATGTCGAGGAGCGGGTTCTTGCCGGTGATGGTGAAGACCTCGTCGGCGGTCCGCTTGATGATGGTGGCCCGCGGGTCGTAGCTCTTGTAGACCCGGTGTCCGAAGCCCTGCAGGCGGCCGCCGGAACCGGACTTGACCGAGGCGATGAAGGCCTCCACGTTGTCGATCGAACCGATCTCGGTGAGCATCCGGATGACCGCCTCGTTGGCGCCGCCGTGACGGGGGCCGTAGAGGGCGGCCGCGGCGGCGGCGGTGGCCGAGTAGGGGTCGGCGTGGGACGAGCCCACCACCCGCATCGCCGAGGTCGAGCAGTTCTGCTCGTGGTCGGCGTGGAGGATGAACAGGACGTCGAGGGCCCGGGCGAGGACCGGGTCGGCCTCGAAGCGGGGCTCGGCGATCTTCCACATCATCGACAGGAAGTTCGACGTGAACGGGAGGGAGTTGTCCGGATAGACGAAGGGCATCCCGACGCTGAAGCGGTGGGCGGCGGCGGCCAGGGTGGGCATCTTGGCGATCAACCGGATGATCTGCTTGTCCCTCGACTCGGGATCGAAGATGTCCTTGGCGTCGAGGTAGAAGGTCGAGAGGGCGGCTACCGCCGATACCAGCATGCCCATGGGGTGGGCGTCGTAGTGGAACCCTTCGAGGAAGCGCTTGCGTACGTTTTCGTGGATGAAGGTGTGCAGCGTGATCTCGCGCTCCCACACCTCGAATTCGGCGGTGGTGGGGAGCTCGCCGTTGAGCAGGAGGTAGGCGACCTCGAGGAACGTCGAGTCCTCGGCGAGCTGTTCGATCGGATAGCCCCGGTAGCGCAGGATCCCGGCGTCGCCGTCGAGGTAGGTGATGGCGCTCTCACACGCCGCGGTGGCGGTGAAGCCGGGGTCGTAGAACCACACGCCGGGAAGGAGCTTCGACCACTCCGCCGCCGACACCCCCCCGTTCTCCAAGGGGATCTCCAGGGATTGCCCCGTGCGGTTGTCGGTGATCGTGATGCTCTCGGCCACTCGCCTCAAACCTTCCGTTGGCTTCGTTTCCTCGTTATCTTCCGCAATCCTAGATCCTCCCCCCGTGTCCATGACCAACCGGGCAGCCGCCGGCCGGGCGGATCAGGCGGTCACCTGGACCAGGAACACCTGGGTGGCGCCGGTCGGATCGACCTGGCCCGGCGGGAGCGATACCGACGCGGTCACCGTGTACCGGTGGCCGGACGCCACGGCAAGCGGCGCCAGATCCGGGGCCGAGGACGAGCCCGCGGCGATGGCCACCACGGCCTGGACCCGGCCACCCCTCTGACCTACGGGTGGAAGGGCCGTGCCCGGGGGATCGGACAGGGCCGCGGTGACCGACACCGTGACGTCCGACTCGCCGACGTTTCCGCAGTTGGTGACCGAGACCAGTGCTGTCAGGGTCGACGTGGGCGGTACCTCGGTCGGGGTGCTGCCCGGCACCGTCGACTGCGGGTCGGCGCACGATGTCCCCGCGCTCCCCACGCCACCCGACGGCACGGCCGGAGGCTCGAGGCCGACGGCGGTGACCACCAGGTGATGGAAGGGCGCCAGCGCCGGCGAGGAGGCCAGCGCGGCGGCAGTCGAGCCGAGGGCCACCGGACCGAGCGGCGCGGCATCGACCGGGGCCGGTACCCAGACCGAGGCGTGCAGATGGAAGGGATGGTGCTGGGCCGCGGCCGAGCCGACCAGGGCCCGGAAGTCGGCGTCGGCGTCCTCCAGATCCTGCCCCTCGGCCGACATCTCGGACGCCGCCTGATCGGCCGAGATCAGGGTGGCCGGCGCCGACTCCCCACCGCTCGTCGGCGCCCCGGCCACCGGTAGCGGCTGCATCCCGAGCAGTTTGTCGATCGTCGCCCGCAGCTGCCGGGTGGCCAATGCCCGCAGGTCCATCACCTGGCTGAACCGGTCGGCAAGATCGGCGACCGGTGGCGGGGACGCGATGGTGGCGGCCTGTGTGGCCTGCGACGCCGTGTCGGCCACGGCCGAGTCGAGCCCTTCCTCCAGGACACCCCGGGCCGTGCGGGGGAAGGACCCGTCGGTCAACGTGGGTGCCGACGCGATCAGCGAGGACAGCCGGGCGCCGGTATCCGTCGACGCCACCCCGACCCGGTCGGCCAGGACGGCGTAGCCGCTGGAGGTTGCGTCCCGGTAGCCCTGGGACTGGGTGTGGATGGCGAGCAGCGATCCGGCGACCAGGGCGATGGTGATGGTGGCCGCCACGGCGACGAGGACCGACGGACCGAGGCCGCGCCCAGGGGGGCGACGGCGACGGCGGCTGGCTCTCGGCATCCAGCGCACGATAGTGCCGCCCCCGGGGACGGACCCCCTCGGCGGCGTTCGCTACCAGGTGCGTTCAGTCGACCTCGGCGCGCCCGGAGCTGTCCCTGGTCTTCACCTGGGTGCCGTGCGAACCGGCCGTGACCAGACTCGACGACGTGCTGCGCCAGTCGACGGTCGGGAGGATGGCGGTGGGGTCGACATGGTCCTTGTACTGCTCGCACACCGTCAGCAGCGAACGGATGACCGAGGACGTGAGCAGGTGCGGTACCAGGCCGAGGTCGAGCAGCTTGGTGTGCGCGGCCCGGTAGTAGTGCTCTTCCTTCTCCACCCGTGGAGTGGGCGGATGCTCGATGGTCGTGGGGCCGGAGTACTCGGCCGCGACCATCTGGGCCATCTGCTCGATCGAGAACGACTCGGTGAACTGATTGAACACCCGGAACTCGCCGCGCTCGGCCGGGTTCTCACAGGCCAGCTCCACGCAGGCCAGGGTGTCGAGGATGTTGAGCATGCCCCTCGTCTGGCCCCCGGCGCCGTAGACGGTGATCGGGTGACCGGTCACGGCCTGCACGCAGAACCGGTTGAGGACCGTACCGAACACGCCGTCGTAGTCGAAGCGGGTGGCCAGATCGGGATGGAGGCCGGTCTCTTCGGTCTCGTGGCCGTAGACGATGCCCTGGTTGAGATCGGTGGCCCGGATGCCCCAGATCCGGCAGGCGAACATGATGTTGTGGCTGTCGTGGACCTTGGACAGGTGGTAGAAGGAGCCCGGCTGCTTGGGATAGGGCATCACGTCGGTGCGGCCCCGGTGAGTGATCTCGATGAAGCCCTCTTCGATGTCGATGTTGGGCGTCCCGTACTCGCCCATCGTCCCCAGCTTGACCAGGTGGATGTCCCGGTCCTGCTCGGCGATGGCATAGAGCAGATTGAGGGTGCCGACCACGTTGTTGACCTGGGTGTAGACGGCGTGCTTCCGGTCGATCATCGAGTACGGGGCCGACCGCTGCTCGGCGAAGTGCACCACGGTGTCCGGTTCGAACGAGGCGAGGGTCGCGTTGACGAACGCCGGGTCGGTGAGGTCGCCCACATACAGATCGATGATGTTGCCGGATACCTCTTCCCAGCGCCGGATCCGCTGCTGCAGGCTCACGATCGGGACGAGGGAGTCCACGCCCATCTCGAGGTCGTAGCCACGGCGGGCGAAGTTGTCCACCACGCCCACCCGATGCCCCTTACGGGACAGGTACAGCGCAGTCGGCCACCCCAGGTAGCCGTCTCCTCCGAGAACCAGGATGTTCACGCGGAATCTCCCTTTCTGCCCTAGCTTCCCAGCGCGGTGAAACCAGCCCCCGGAAGGTGATCGACCGGAGGGATACCAACAGCCTGGTTTCTACCGTCCCCACCTTGGAATTCGCTGAGAATTACCGCACAACCGCATGGGTGCCACCCGAAGGCGTACGGTTCGAGCCGCTGGAGACGGGCGGTCGTCGGGGCCCCGAAGGCGGTCCGGCCCGGGCCGCACCCTGCTGACCAGGGAGATTACGCCGGGTCATGTCGGCCTGAGCTCTCCCCGACCGTCGTTGGTGGCCGCGTGTCCAGCGGTCGGCACGGACATCCCGTCGTCACTGTGTGTGGTGGCAACCAACTCGGATGCCTGGAGAGGCCGGGTGGCCGAGTCCACCGGTGCCGGCTGGGGCAGCTCCCCCTGCCCGACCACTCCCATCTCGACGAAGCGGCGGGCGGTGACCAGGACCCGTCCCTCGAGCGACCCGACCGCCCGGTTGTAGGCGGCCACCGCGCCGGTCAGGCTCTTCCCGACACCGGCCATATGGTCCCCCAGGACCGAGATCCGCTCGTAGAGCTGCGCCCCGAGCACCTGGACCTGGCGGGCGTTCTCGGTGAGGGCCTCCTGCTGCCACCCGTAGGCCACGGCCCGGAGCAGGGCGATCAGGGAGGTGGGGGTGGCCAGCAGCACGTGGTTGGCCACGGCGTACTCCATGAGCCCGGGCTCGTGCTCCAGGGCGGCGGTCAGGAGCGGGTCGCCGGGCACGAACGCCACGACGAACTCGGGCGAGGGGTCGACCCGCTTCCAATACTCCTTCTTGGCCAGGGCGTCGACGTGGGCCTTCATCTGGCGCCCGTGGCTGGCCAGGTGCATGCGCCGGACCGACTCGTCCTCGGCCTCGTTGGCGTCGAGGAACGCCTGCATCGGCACCTTGGCGTCGACGGCGACGTTCTTCCCCCCGGGCAGGTGGACGACCATGTCCGGGCGCATCCGACCGGCATCGCCGTCCGAGCTGACCTGCTCGGAGAAGTCGCACCGCTCGAGCATCCCGGCCATCTCGACCACCCGCCGGAGTTGCAATTCACCCCACCGGCCCCTGGTCTGGGGACTGCGCAGCGCGGTCACCAGGCTGCGGGTCTCCTTCTGCAGCCTGTCGTGGGAGGTCGACAGCTGTTGCATCTGCTCGGTCAGGGCCGTGTAGGAGCGGAGCCTCTCGCGCTCCAGCGCCTGCATCCCCTCGTCGTACTTCCCGAGCTGTTCGGCGATCGGCACGAGCAGGTGCTCGATCGCCTCCTGGCGGCGGGCCAGGTCGCCCTCGGCCGCCTGCCGCGACTCCCCCAGCCTCGTATCGGCCAGCTGCAGGAACTGGTCGGCGTTCTGGCGCAGTGCCTGGCTGGACAGCTGTGCGAACTCCCCGGCCATCTGGCGTCGGACATCCTCGAGGGCCGTCGCCCGCTCCCCGGCCGAGGCGCGGGTGGCGGCCAGCTCGGCCTCGAGGCGCGCCCGGGCCGTGGTGGCCCGGGTGACCTGGCCGGAGCGGGCCAGAAGGCCGACGGCGATGCCGAGCACGATGCCGGCGGCCAGTCCGAGGGCGATTCCGGTGAGCATGGCGGTTCCTCCCCCGCGGCCGGGTCGGTGCCGCACCCCGGGCGGATGCGGGCGGCGCCCCGTCCAACCGGGGCGACCGGCGCGGTACGAGCGCAGCGTACCGAGGGGGTGCGACCGGCCCGGGGACCGGACGGGATCCTCTGTGCAAGCATGGGCGGATGCACCGGGTCGTGGTCGTCGGTGCCGGATTCGCCGGCCTCTCCGCGGCCCGGGCGCTGATCGGCGGGCCGGTCGAGGTCACCATCGTCGACCAGCGCAACTTCCACACCTTCCAGCCGCTCTTGTACGAAGTGGCCACGGCCGGTCTCGAGTCGGGCGACGTCGCGTACCCGATCCGGGTGATCTTCGGGAAGGCCGGCAACGTGACCTTCCGGATGGCCACCGTCACCGGCGTCGACTGGGACCGGCGCGAGGTCCTCCTGGCCGACACCGACCCCGTCCAGTTCGACTCGCTCATCGTGGCCAGCGGTGCCACCGCCAAGTTCTTCGGGATCCCGGGTGCGTCCGACCACAGTTTCCCGCTGTACACGCTCACCGACGCCCGACGTCTGAGGGACCACATCCTGCGGCGCCTCGAGGACGTCGACGCCCGCCCGGACGGGGCGACCAGCCGGGGCGCCCTCACCTTCGTGGTGGTGGGGGGCGGTCCGACCGGGGTGGAGGTCGCCGGGGCGCTGGCCGAGCTCCTCGACGTGGCGGTCAGGCACGACGGGTTCCACTTCCACCGGTCCGCCGGCCGCATCATCCTGGTCGACGGCCTCGACAGGCTGCTCACCCCGTTCCGCCCGTCCGCAGCAGAGTACGCGGCGAGCACGCTGGTCGGCCGGGGCGTCGAGCTCCGGCTCGGCACGCTCGTCAAGTCGGTGACCGCCGACGGGGTGGCGCTCGACGACGGTTCGTTCATCCCGACCCGGACCGTGGTGTGGGCCGGCGGGGTCACCGTGGAGAACACCGTCGCCGGTTCGATCGGCGCACCCACCGGCCCGAACGGCCGCCTCCGGGTGGACTCCGACCTCACCGTCGAGGGGCACGAGGACGTGTACGCGGTGGGCGACGCGGCCGCGGTGCGATGGGGGCCGGGCGAGGACGCCGATCGCATCTGCCCCCAGGTGGCCCAGGTGGCCATCCAGTCCGGCGAACACGCCGCACACCAGATCCTGGCCCGGCTCGGCGGAACGCCGACCAGCCCCTTCCACTACCGGGACAAGGGGATCATGGCGACCATCGGACGCCGAGCGGCGATCACCCAGTTCAGGAGCGGGCGGGTGGTGAGCGGCACGCTCGGTTGGCTGGCCTGGCTCGGCCTGCACCTCGTCTACCTGGTCGGCTTCCGCAACAAGATCGTGGTGTTCGTCAACTGGTCGTGGCGGTATCTGTCGTGGGGCTCCGGGCCCCGCATCATCGTGAGCGAGGAGACCGCGGCCGCGGTCGACGAACCGGAAGGCCCGCTTCCGGACTGACGGTGCCGGGCCACCAACGGGCTGATCGTCCGTTGGCGATACGGTGGTTCCGTGGAGTCCCCCCTCGAGCAGATCGACCGCAAGGTGCTCCAGCTCTTCGCGCTGGTCGGCGACTCGGTGTCCGGAGCGACCCACGCCCTCCTGGCCGGCGACCGGGAGGCCGCCAAGGCCCTGGCCGACCGGGACGAAGTCGTCGACTCGGTCTGCCACGACATCGAGGAACTGACCCTCCAGCAGCTGACCGTGGCCGGCATCACCTCACCCAACCAGCTCCGCTATCTGGTCACCGTGATCCGGATGCTGCCCGACCTGGAGCGCAACGGCGACCTGGCCGAGCACGTCGCCAGGCGGGCGGCACGCGGCCTCGGCGCCGAGCTGTCCGCCCGTAGCCGCGGCCTCCTCGAGCGGATGGGCGAGGTGGCCGTCCACATGTGGCGGGCCACCACCGATGCCTACGCCGACCGCCAGGCCGGCGGCTGGGCGTTGGTCGACGACCTCGACGACGAGATGGACGACCTGCACGTGAGTCTCACCGTGGAGGTGGTGGCCGGCACCATGCCGCTGCCGGTCGCCGTCGAGCTGGCCCTGCTGGCCCGCTTCTACGAACGGTTCGGCGACCACGCCGTCAACCTGGCGAAACGGGTCGCCGTGCTGTCTCGCACCACCACCATCGCCGACTGACGTCGGGCCCGGCCGGGCGGTCCGCTACTCGCGGTCAGCCCACGACGCCCAGCCGCACCAGCGACTCGGCGATCTGCACCGCGTTGAGCGCCGCACCCTTGCGCAGGTTGTCGCCGCTGACGAAGAGCGCCAACCCGTTGGTGCCGCCCTCGGCCGCCCGGATCCGCCCGACCAGCGACGGATCGATGCCCGCCGCACCGAGCGGCGTGGGGAGGTCCGAGAGCTCGACGCCCGGCGCCCCGGCCAGCAGTGCCGTGGCCTCGGCCGGGGGGAGAGGGCGGGCGAACTCGGCCACGATGGACAGCGAATGCCCGGTGAACACCGGGACCCGCACGCAGGTGCAGGTGACGGCCAGGTCGGGGATGTCGAGGATCTTGCGGCTCTCGTCCCGGAACTTCTGCTCCTCGTTGGTCTCCCCCGATCCGTCCTCCACCAGCGTCCCGGCGATGGAGAGGACGTTGTGGGCGATGGCGGCCGCGAAGATTGAGGCGGGTGGTCCGGTCACCGCCGATCCGTCGAAGGTGAGCCCGATGGCCGCATCGACCGTGGCCCGCAGCTGAGCGTCGAGTTCGGCCACCCCGGCGAGCCCGGCGCCCGATACCGCCTGGTAGGTCGAGACGATCAGCCGCTCGAGGCCGGCGGCGTCGTGGAGCGGCTTCAGCACCGGCATGCCCACCATGGTCGTGCAGTTGGGGTTGGCCACGATCCGCTTCGGGATGGTGGCCAGCGCCGACTCGTTGACCTCGGGGACCACCAGCGGGACGTCGGGGTCCATCCTCCACGCCGACGAGTTGTCGATCACGATGGCCCCGCCCTCGGCAAACCGGGGGGCGAGCACCCGCGACGCGGTGGCACCACTCGAGAAGAGGGCGATGTCCAGGCCCGAGACGTCGGCTGCCGACGCGTCCTCGACCACGATCGACTCCCCACGGAAGACCAGGCTCCGACCGGCCGACCTGGCCGAGGCGAACAGGCGCAACTCGTCGACCGGGAAGCCGCGCTCCTCCAGGACCGTCTGCATGACCGTGCCGACCTGTCCGGTTGCCCCGACCACTCCGATGCGCATGGTGTCCAGTCTACGAGCGGTTGCCGGAGGCCCTGTGCGGCGGGTGGTCGTCCGCCCGGGTCAGGCCAGCTCGAACGCGGCGTGCAGGGCCCGCACCGCGTCCTCGGCCTGCCCGGCGCGGATGAGGCACGAGATGCGGATCGACGAGGTGGAGATCATCTCGATGTTGATGCCATGGGCCGCGAGTGTCTCGAAGGTGAGGGCCGTGACCCCGGGGTGGGTCTTCATGCCCACGCCGATCAGCGACACCCGGGCCACGTCGCCGTCGCTGATCACCCCGGTGGCCCCCAGCTCGGGCACGAGCGCCTCGCACACTTCGGTGCTCACGGCCAGGTCCGACTCGGGGATGGTGAACGAGATGTCCGTCGTCCCGTGCAGCGAGACGTTCTGGACGATCATGTCCACGTTGACGTTCTTGTCGGCCAGGCCCCGGAACAGCCTGGCTGCCACCCCGGGCCGGTCGGGCACACCGGTGACGGTCACCTTCGCCTCGGACAGATCGTGGGTCACCGCGGTGACGACTGCCTGCTCCATGGACGGATCCTCCTTGTCGACCCACGTGCCCGGCTCCCAGGTGAAACTCGAGCGCACGTGGAGCGGGACATTGTGGTTGCGGGCGAACTCCACCGACCGGAGCGCGAGGACCCGGCCGCCGGTGGCGGCCATCTCCTGCATCTCGTCGTAGCTGACCCGGGCCAGCTTGCGGGCCTCGGGCACGATGCGGGGGTCGGTGGTGAAGACGCCGGAGACGTCGGTGTAGATCTCGCAGGCGTCGGCACCGAGGGCGGCGGCCAGGGCGACGGCTGTGGTGTCCGAACCGCCCCGCCCGAGCGTGGTCACCTCGTTGTCGGTCGACACGCCCTGGAAGCCGGCGACCACCGGCACCCCTCCTGCGGCCAGGGTGGCGCGGAGCCGGTCGGCCCGCACCTCCAGGATCTTGGCCCGGGTGTGGACGGTGTCGGTGATCATGCCGGCCTGGCTCCCGGTGAACGAGGTGGCGTCGACCCCCAGATCGGCCAGGGCCATGCACAACAGGGCCATGGAGATGCGTTCCCCCGCGGTGAGGAGCATGTCGATCTCCCGCTCCGGCTGGACCGCGCTGACGTCCGCGGCCAGGCGGACCAGCTGGTCGGTGGTCTTGCCCATGGCGCTGACCACCACCACGACATCGTTGCCGGCCCTGCGGGTCCGGGCCACATGATCGGCCACGGCACGGATGCGATCGGCATCGGCGACCGACGTGCCGCCGAACTTCTGGACCACGAGAGACATGGTGCACCAGGCTACAACCCGTCGCGCCCGGACCCGGCGGCCGGGCACCGTCGCTGCTGTCGACCCTCCGCTCGGACCGGCTACCCTGCAGGCCGTGGGAACCGAGAAACGCGAACGTCAGAAGGCCGGACGACAGGCTCGCCGCGAGGCTGAGCAGAAGGCGGTCAAACGCAGGAAAGGTATCCGCCGCTACGTGACCATCGGTATCGTCGTGGTGATCGTGGTGGGGCTGTCACTCCTCATCTTCGGCCGCCACGGCAGTTCCACCACCGCCTCGACGACGACCTCCACCACGACCGTGTCGCCGGCCCAGGCCAAGGCCGACGCCGCGTCCAAGGCGGCGGGGTGCCCGTCCAGCCCGTCGGCCGCACTGCCGAACCCGCAGTTCAAGGCCCCGCCCATGACGATCGACCCGTCGAAGACCTACACCGCGACGATCAAGACCGACGTCGGGACCATCGTCGCCACGCTGGACGCCAGCACCGCACCGGTCGCCGTCAACGATTTCGTGTTCCTGGCCGACCAGAAGTACTACAACTGCGTCATCTTCCAACGGGTCATCCCGAGCTTCATGAACCAGACGGGCGACCCCACGGGCTCCGGGTCCGGTGCCGTGGGCTACACCGTTCAGGGCGAGGTGCCCGCCACCGCCAATCCCCAGTACCCCCTGGGATCGCTGGCCATGGCCAAGACCGCGCAGGCCCCGTCCGGCACGTCGAGCAACCAATTCTTCATCGTGGCCGGGCCCGAAGGCGAGAGCCTTCCGGCCCAGTACGCACTGTTCGGCCAGGTCACGTCGGGGATGGACGTAGTCCAGAAGATCAACGCCGACGGCAACGCCAACCCCGACGCCAACGGCGTGCCACCGGACGTCATCCACCGGATGCTGTCGGTCACCGTCACCGTGTCCTAGCGCCACCGCCACGCGCCGTCCGCACGGTCCGTACGATCGGCGTAGTCCGCACCGACCTTCACCAGCGACTCACCCGACCTCCAGGAGCAGATCCATGGCACCCGAGATTCCCGCAGCAGACGGCTCCAGCCCGAAGACGCAGCGCTTCGACGCCGCGCCACCGATGATCATCGATCCGACCAAGACGTACACAGCGGAGATGCTGACCAACAAGGGCGCGCTGACCATCTCCCTCAACCCGATCGCCGCCCCCAAGACGGTGAACAACTTCGTCTTCCTGGCCCGGTGGCACTACTACGACGGGGTCACCTTCCACCGGATCATCCCCGGATTCATGTGCCAGGGCGGTGACCCCGAGGGCTCCGGACGTGGCGGGCCCGGCTACAAGTTCGAGGACGAGCTGCCGGCCCCCGGCCGCTACGAGATCGGCTCGATCGCCATGGCCAACGCCGGCCCCAACACCAACGGCAGCCAGTTCTTCATCGTGAGCGGGCCCGACGGCGTCGGCCTGCCACCGAACTACTCGCTGTTCGGAAAGGTGGTCAAGGGACTGGACGTGGTCAAGGCCATCGAGTCGGTGGGCAGCCGCTCCGGAGCCCCCTCCGAACAGGTGGTCATCGAGGCCGTCGCCATCACCGAGGGCGACTGACCTGATCGAGGGGCCGACCCGGTCGGTCCGACCCGGTCGGTTCAGGCAGGAAGCGCGGCGAGCCCGTCAGGGGCCGCTGCCCCGTTGAGGAACACCGCGACCGGTCGGGAGCCAGCGGAGCGCCAACTTCCCTGCGGGTCGCGGATGAGCGCCGTCCGCTCCGGTATGCCGACCACCGGGGTGTCGGCCGGCGCCAGCAGCACCGACCGGTGCATCTTCTGACCGAGCTCGTCCTCGGCGTCGTCGCCGAAGTGGGGCACCACCGCCACCCCGGTGATCAGGCCGAGCCCGATGGTGAGGCCTCCCCCCCGGGCGTCGACCATGGGGTCGGTCAGCGCCATGGCCGCCCCCGACGAGCCGACCACCACGGCGCCGTCGTTCCACGCGGCCACCAACGCGTCCCACACCCCGGAGTGCTTCAGCACACTGCGGATGTGCATCGGCGAGCTCCCGGCCAGATAGACGAGGCGGGCCCGGCGCATGATGGCGGCGGCTCCGTCGTTCTCGGCGTCGGAACGGGTGAGCACCATCAGGCCCTCCACCCGACCGCCCAACGGCTCGAACCATGCAGCGGCCCGGGCCACCAGGCGCTCGGGGTGCTCGTAGGCGGCGGCCGTCGGCAGCACCAGTACCTCCTCGGACCCCGAAGCCGCGAGCAGGTCGGCGTCGAAGGTGCAGCCCTCCTGCCATTCGCCACCGCCGACGAGGGCCAGGATTCCCGGGGTCGTGTCCATGTGCGGAGTGTAGAGGTCGGCCGGGCCCTGCTCAGGCGTCCGCGGACACGGCCACCCGTCGCATGAGCGAGCCCATGGCAGCGCACACCTCGGTGGCCAGCGCCAGGCAGTCGGGTACCACGCCCATGCCGAAGAAGCCGTGGACCATGTCGTCGTAACAGCGGTGCTCGACCTCGACGCCCGCGGCGGCCAGGGCCCGGGCGTAACCGTCACCCTCGTCCCGCAACGGGTCGAAGCCGGCGGTCACCACCACGGCCGGGGCGACCCCGGCCAGGTCCTCGCAGAGGATCGGTGACGCCCGCAGCGTCTCCCAGTCGGCCGGGTCGGGTACGTAGTGGGCCCGGTAGGCGGCCATTCCCTCGCCGGTGAGGAGGAATCCGTCCCCCATCACCCGGTACGACTCGGTCACGAACCGGGCGTCCACGGACGGGTAGACGAGGCACTGGGCCACCGGCGGCGGTACGTCGGCGGCGGCCGACCGCTGCCCGGGGCGGGTCTCCTGGGCCACGACGGCGGCCAGGTTCCCTCCGGCGCTGTCGCCCATGACCCCGACCCGGCCCGGTGCCGTGCCCAGGGTCTCGTGGTTCCGCTGGACCCACGCGTAGGCGGCCAGCGCGTCCTCGACCGCGGCCGGGAACGGGTGCTCGGGGGCCAGCCGGTAGTCGACCGCGACCACCACGCACCCGGTCACCGCGGCCACCAGGCGGCACGACGCGTCGTGAGAGTCGAGGTTCCCGACCACCCAGCCTCCGCCGTGGAAGTAGGCGATGGCCGAGGGGCGCCTCTGCGGCCGACCGATCCCCACACCGAAGCGCCGGTAGATGCGCACCGGGAGGTCGGGGCCGCCGTCGGATCCGGGGATGGTCCGCCCCGTCACGTGGACGTCGGTCCGCGCCGGCATGACCATCCGGGTGGTGGCGGCGAAGACGTCCCGGGTCTCGACCGGGTCGGGGGTGCCGCCACCCCGGTTGGTCGCCCGGTCCAGCACGGCGACGAGCTCGAGCAGCGCCTGGACACCACGGTTGAGGACGCGGCCGTCGCGCTCGACCGGTGCCCGCCGACCGCTGAGGGTGAGCACCGTCTCGGGGTGGGACAGCACGGTCGCCAGCAGGCGGCCGGGTAGTGACCACCGCTCGTCGGCCTCCCGGAGCCGGCGGTTGTAGACGGCTCGTAGCCCGTACCTACCCCGGGGTCCGCCGGGCCAGCCACCTCCGGCCCATCGACCGGAACGTCTGGCCTCCGTCTCGGAGGTGTCGGGGGCGGTAGAGGTGGTAGGGGCGGTCGGGGTGGTGTCGGGCACCGCCCCATCGTGTCGGTGCCCCCGGCCGATGGCAAGCGTCGCGGCATTCCGCGACCTGTCCGGGCCACCGCTAGCATCCCCTCCTATGTCAATTGCACGCGTAGGAATCGTCGGTTCGGGAATCATGGGCTCGGGCATCGCCGAGACGGCGGCTGTCAGCGGGTTCGAGGTGGTACTCCGGTCGCGGAGCCAGTCGACCGCCGACGCCACCCTGGCCGCACTCGAGAAGTCGCTCAACCGCCAGGTGGAGAAGGGCAAGAAGACCGAGGAGGAGCGTGACCAGGCGCTGTCCCGGGTCACCGGAACCTCCGAGCTCGACGCGCTGGCCGGGTGCGACCTGGTGATCGAGTCGGTGGTCGAGGACCTGTCGGTCAAGAAGGAGCTGTTCAGCGACCTCGACCGGATCACCGACGACCACGCCATCCTGGCGACCAACACCTCGACCCTGCCCGTCATCGAGATGGCCATGAAGACCGGTCGCCCCGACAAGGTGTGCGGCATCCACTTCTTCAACCCCGCCCCGGTCATGGCGCTGGTCGAGGTGGTCCGTCCGTTGACCGCGTCGGACGACACCATCGCCGCCGCCCGCCAGTTCGCCGAGGCCTGTGGAAAGACGCCGGTCGAGGTCAAGGACCAGGCCGGGTTCATCGTCAACGCGCTGCTCTTCCCGTACCTCAACAACGCCATCCGGCTCTGCGAGCAGGGCGTGGCGTCGGTCGAGGACATCGACACGGCGATGAAGGGCGGATGCGGGTTCCCGATGGGACCGTTCGCCCTCCTCGACCTGGTCGGGCTGGACACCTCGCTGGCCATCCTCGACGCCCTGTACGAGGAGTTCAAGGACCCGAATTACGCGGCCATGCCCCTCCTGCGCCGCATGGTCAGTGCCGAGCAGCTGGGACGCAAGTCCGGCCGGGGGTTCCTCGACTACCGCAAGTAGGACGACGACCGCGCGCCGGCCGGGCGGGGCCGGGCGACCCGCCCCACCTACCGCTCGGCACCCCGTTCGGGCCACAATGAAGGCATGAGCGACACGGACCAGCCAGTGCAGGCCAACGGCGCGTCAGGGGCCGTCCCGACCCGGGACAAGCCCTGGGTCATGCGGACCTACTCGGGGCATTCCACGGCCAAGGCCTCGAACGAGCTCTACCGGACCAACCTGGCCAAGGGTCAGACCGGGCTGTCGATCGCCTTCGACCTGCCCACCCAGATCGGGTACGACCCCGACGACCCGGCCGCCTCGGGGGAGGTGGGCAAGGTCGGTGTCCCGGTCGCCCATCTGGGCCACATGGCCGAGCTGCTCGACCAGATCCCCGTCGAGTCCATGAACACGTCGATGACCATCAACGCCACCGCGGCCTGGCTCCTCGGTCTCTACATCGCCAACGCCGAGAACCGTGGGGTCGACCCCCGGGTCCTCTCGGGCACCACCCAGAACGACATCGTCAAGGAGTACCTGTCCCGGGGGACGTTCATCTTCCCGCCCGTCCCGAGCAGGCGCCTCACCGTGGACACCATCGCCTACACAGTGCGCAACGTCCCCAAGTGGAACCCGATCAACGTCTGCAGCTACCACCTGCAGGAGGCCGGCGCCAGGCCGCACCAGGAAGTGGCCTACGCGCTGGCCACGGCCATCGGCGTCCTCGACGCCGTCCGCGACTCCGGGCAGATCCCCGACGACGAGTTCCCCGACGTGGTCGGTCGGATCTCCTTCTTCGTCAATGCCGGGGTGCGCTTCGTCGAGGAGACCTGCAAGATGCGGGCGTTCACCGAGCTGTGGGACCGGGTGTGCGCCGAGCGCTACGGCGTCACCGACCCGAAGCTGCGACGCATGCGCTACGGCGTCCAGGTCAACTCGCTCGGGCTCACCGAGGCCCAGCCGGAGAACAACGTGCAACGCATCGTGCTGGAGGCCCTGGGGGTGACCCTGTCCAAGAAGGCCCGGGCCCGGGCGCTGCAGCTCCCGGCGTGGAACGAGGCCCTGGGCCTCCCCCGGCCGTGGGACCAGCAATGGTCGCTGCGGATCCAGCAGGTCCTGGCATTCGAGTCCGACCTGCTCGAGTACGGCGACATCTTCGACGGTTCGGTCGTCGTCGAGAAGAAGACGGCCGAGGTGGCCGAGGCGTCGTGGGCCGAGCTCGAGGACGTGCTGGCACTGGGCGGCGCCTTCGAGGCCATCGACGAGCTCAAGTCGCGCCTGGTCGGGAGCCAGGCCGAACGGGTCCGCCACATCGAGACGGGGGAGCTCAAGGTCGTCGGGGTCAACTGCTTCACCGAGACCGCCGAGTCCCCTCTCGCCTCGGCCGGCGGCGAGGGCGGGTCGATCATGCGGGTCGATCCAGCCGTCGAGTCCCAGCTGCGGGCCGACGTCGAGGCCTGGCGGGCGGGCCGCGACAACGCCGCCGTCACCCGCGCCCTCGACGACCTGCGCCGGGCAGCCGAAGGGACCGACAACGTGATGCCGGCCACCATCGCCCTGGCCCACGCCGGCGGCACCACCGGCGAGTGGGCCAACGCGCTCCGTCAGGTGTTCGGCGAGTACCGGGCCCCGACCGGGGTCAGCGGGGGGGTGGGCCACCGCGGAGCCGAGTTCCGGGCCGTGCTCGCCCGCTCGAAGGCACTGGCCGAGCGGGCCGGCGGACCGCCCCGGCTGCTCGTGGCCAAGCCCGGGCTGGACGGTCACTCGAACGGTGCCGAGCAGATCGCGGTGGCTGCCCGTGACGCCGGCTTCGAGGTCGTCTACCAGGGAATCCGACTGTCCCCGGCCGAGATCGCGGCAGCCGCACGGGACGAGGACGTCGACATCGTGGGAATCTCCATCCTGTCGGGCAGCCACATGGAACTGGTGCCCGAGGTCGTCGAACGACTGCGGGCCGCGGGGGTCGACGCACCGGTCGTGGTGGGCGGGATCATCCCGCCCGAGGACGAGGTCGTCCTGTTGGGCAAGGGCGTGGCCCGGGTGTACACGCCGAAGGACTTCGAACTGGGCCAGATGATGGAGGACATGATCGACCTGGTGGAGCAGCACAGGGCCGCATCCGTGGGTTGAGGCGGCGCCGACCCGCGGCCGCGGGGCACACTGGGTCATGGCCCCACCGCCCCCTCCCCCGGATCCCTACTACCGGGACGACCTGGCGCTCGTCCACCACCGGGGATTCGCCTTCCACGCCGCGATGTGCGCTCCCGGCATCCTCGCCCTGTTGGAACCGGTGCGGGAGCGACGCGGGCTGGTCGTGGAGATCGGGTGCGGCAGCGGGCTGCTGACCCGTTCCCTGGTCGCCGCCGGCCACCGGGTGGTGGCCACCGATGCGTCCCCGGCGATGCTCCGTCTGGCCGCCGCCGAGGTTCCCGGTGTCGAGCTGGTGCGGGTGTCCCTCCCCGACGATCCTGTGCCCGAGGCGGACGCAATCGTCGGTGTCGGCCATGCCCTCAACTACCTCGACGACATCGATGACGTCCACCGGGCGCTCGGCCACCTGGCCCGGGCCGTGCGGCCGGGTGGCCTCCTCGCCATCGACCTGTGCGACCTCGAGTGGGGCCGGCATCGCGCGAGGCAGGACAGCATCGGGCGGGCGGGTGACGACTGGGCCATCGTCACCAGGTTCAGCATGCCGACACCCGACCGGTATGTACGCGAGATGACCACCTTCGTCCGCAACGACGACGACTCGTGGCGGCGGGACGACGAACGCCACGACAACGTGCTCATCGACACCTCGACGGTCCCGGGACTGCTCGCCGCCCACGGGCTGCAGGCTGAGGTGCGGGACGCCTTCGGGGACGAGGAGCTCCCGGTGGGGCTCCGGGCGGTCATCGGGGGCCGCCTCCGGGACAGCTGACCCCACTGTCGCCCCGCTCCACCCCCGGGGGCCACCTACCGGGTAGGTTCCCGGCGTGCCGACCCGTCCCGACCCGTCCGCGCGTCGTTCCTCCGGCATCCTGTCCGGGCCGATCGACGCTCCCCCGGCGACCAGGCTGGCCAAGGTCTTTCCACGGGTCGACGCGGTGGTCGGCATGGCGCTCGTCCACCGGGCCAGCGGCTTCTCGGGCACCCTGGTCCGCATCGAGGGCGGCGGGGTCGAGATCCGGGGCCGCACCGGACAGGAGCGGGTCTTCCGCCTCGCCCCCGGGGCGTTCGCCGTGGACGGCAGGGCCGTCAGCCTGGTGCGGGTGCCCGGTGCACTGGCGACGGGGACCGGGGGACCGACGACCGCGTCCGGCTCGGTGGCCGTCGCCGGCGTGCCGGCGCGGGTGGCCCGGGCGGGACGACTGTGGGTGGAGGGCGTCCACGACGCCGAGCTGGTCGAACGGGTCTGGGGGGACGACCTGCGGGTCGAGGGCGTGGTGGTGGAGCGCCTCGACGGCATCGACCACCTCGACGAGGCCATCGCCGGGTTCCGCCCCGGGCCCGCCCGGCGGCTCGGGGTGCTGGTCGACCACCTGGTACCGGGTAGCAAGGAGTCGCGGATCGCCGAGCGGATCCGGCGACCGGACGTCCTCGTCACCGGTACCCCGTTCGTCGACGTCTGGCAGGCGGTGCGCCCGTCGGTGCTGGGGATCGGGGCGTGGCCGGACATACCGATGGGGACCGAGTGGAAGGCCGGCGTCTGCCGGGCACTCGGCTTCGGCGACCCGCCGGCCGCGTGGAGGCGGATCCTCGCCTCGGTGACCAGCTATGCCGATCTGGAGCCCGCCCTGGTCGGTGCGGTCGAGCGTCTCATCGATTTCGTCACCGACCCGACCTGACCGCGACCCAGGCAGGAGCGGCCGGCGATTCGGGCCTTTCGGGCCTCCCCGTAGGACCTTCGGCCCTAGGGGCCCGACGGGGCCGGCCTTACCGTTGCTAGCGGACAGCACCCGAACGTCGGGGGACCACCAAGGAGATGACGGAACATGAAACGACGGACATTTGACGGAATACTGACAGCCGCCGGAGCCGGCATCGCGATCTTCCTGATCGTGGCCGGCAGCCTGGGACTGTGGGCATACAGCTTCGCCAACTCGAACGTCCACAACCAGTTGGTCGAGCAGCAGATCACCTTCCCGCCCGCGGCTGCATTCGCCCATGCCGAGGTGGGAACCGAGATCACCCCGAGCATGATCCCGGTGATCTCGCAGTACGCCGGCCAGCAGTTGGTGACGGGCAAGCAGGCCGAGGCCTATGCCGACCACTTCATCGCCGTGCATCTCCAGGAGATCGGTGGCGGCAAGTCCTACGCACAGTTGAGCGCCACGGCCATGGCCCTTCCGAAGGGGTCGGCGGCGTACACCAAGGCCGAAGGAACGGTGCAGACGGTGTTCCAGGGGACCACCCTCCGGGGCCTGCTGCTCGAGGCCTACGCCTTCTGGCAGATGGGGCAGATCGCCCTGTACGCGTCGATCGCCTGCTTCGCCCTGGCGGTCGTCATGGTGATCTTCACCATCCTCGGCTTCGTCCACATGCGCCGGACGCCCGAGGACGCCGAGATCTAGGACTCGGCGACGGCCGTACCGACGTCGAAAGCGGCACAGCGTCCCTGGGCCGGTGGGTGCAGTTCAGCCCCCGGTCCAGGGACGGTCGCGTCGAGTGGTCGCCGGACGGGCCCACCACCGTCCGCTGAACCGCCAGGACGGCGGACCGGGTGCCGTCTCGGCCACCGCCACCGGACGGGGCCAGGTGAGCTCGACGGCGGCGGCCAGCACGGCCAGCACCTCGGGGTCGACGGGCTCCCGTCCGGTCACAGCGGCATGTTCCCGTGCTTGCGCTTGGGAAGGTCCTCCCGCTTGGAGACCAGGAGGTCGAGGCTGCGTACCAGGATCCGTCGGGTCTCGGCCGGGTCGATGACATCGTCGACGTACCCCCGCTCGGCGGCGGCGTACGGGTTGGCGTAGCGCTCGGTGTACTCCTCGACCAGCTCCTTGCGACGACCCACCGGATCGGCGGCCTCGGCCAGATCCCTCCGGTAGACGATCTCGACGGCGCCCTCGGGGCCCATGACGGCGAGCTCGGCCGACGGCCAGGCGAAGGCCAGGTCGGCACCGATCGACTTCGAGTTCATGACCACGTAGGCGCCGCCGTAGGCCTTGCGGGTGATGATCTGGACACGCGGCACGGTCGATTCGCAGTAGGCGTAGAGCAGCTTGGCCCCGTGGCGGATGATCCCCCCGTACTCCTGGTCGGTGCCGGGCATGAACCCGGGAACGTCGACGAAGGTGATCAGCGGGATGTTGAAGGCGTCGCAGGTACGCACGAACCGGGCGCCCTTCTCCGAGGCGTCGATGTTGAGCACCCCGGCGAGCATCTGGGGCTGATTGCCGACGATCCCGACCGACCGGCCGTTGATCCGGGCGAAGCCGCACACCAGGTTCATGGCCCAGTGGTGGTTGACCTCGAAGAACTCGCCGTCGTCGACGACCGCCTCGATGACCTTCTTCATGTCGTAGGGCTGGTTGGGCGATCCCGGCATCAGGTCGGAGAGCTCGGGCGTCAGCCGCTCGGCGTCGTCTCCGGTGGCCACGAGTGGCGCCTCCTCCAGGTTGTTGGAGGGGAGGAAGCTCAGGAGGTAGCGGACGTCGTCGAGGCACGACTTCTCGTCGGGGGCGACGAACGCGGCCACCCCCGACTTCGTCGCGTGGCTCATGGCGCCGCCGAGCTCCTCGAGGGTCACGTCCTCGCCGGTCACCGTCTTCACCACGTCGGGTCCGGTGATGAACATGTGGCTCGTCTCTTGGACCATGAAGATGAAGTCGGTCATGGCCGGGCTGTAGACGGCACCGCCGGCGCACGGCCCGAGGATGACACTGATCTGGGGGATGACGCCGGACGCCTGGGCGTTGCGATGGAAGATGCCCCCGTAGGAGTGGAGGGAGACCACCCCCTCCTGGATGCGGGCACCGGCGCCGTCGTTGAGGCCGATCATGGGGACCCCGATGGACAGGGCCAGGTCCATGACCTTGTGGATCTTCTCCGCGAACACCTCGCCCAGCGCTCCTCCGAAGACGGTGAAGTCCTGGCTGAACACGCAGACCCGGCGGCCGTCGATGGTGCCGAAGCCGGTGATGACCCCGTCGGTGTACGGGCGGTTCTCCTCGAGTCCCATCCCGTGGGCCCGGTGGCGGGCCAGCATGTCGAGCTCCTGGAACGAGTCGTCGTCGAGGAGGTAGTCGATGCGCTCCCGGGCCGTCATCTTGCCCCTGGCATGGTGCTTCTCGACCGCACGGGCCGAGCCCGCGTGGCGGGCGAGCTCCCTGCGCTCCTCGAGGTCCTCGAGCCGTTGGGTCATCGTGTGATCCATGGACGCCGAGGCTACCGGAACCGCCACAGAGGTTCGATCCGGCACCCGGGGGACGGTCCGGCGCTACTGGGCCGTGTTCACCCAGTGGGGACCGCACCACACGTAGGTGACCTGGCTCGGGGTGCCCGTCCCCAGGTAGGCGCTCACGCTGCGCCCGGCGTAGCGCTCCTCGAGCCCCGGGTCGCGGGTGCCGGTGAACGAGTACCGCTCGACCAGTCGCGCGCCGGCTCCGGGTGGCACCGGCGCAGGCTCCCACCGGTCGATCCGGTAGACGGAGTCGACGAGATCGCCCGTCACCACGACGGCCCAGCGGGGCGAGCGCATCGATCCGGTGTCCACCCATCGGCGACCGATGCGCCAGCCGTGGCGGACCGACTCGTAGCTGGCGTCCGTCCCGTGGGCACCGACCCGCAGCAGGACGACCTGGTGGCTCCGCTTGAACTTGGCCCGTTTGGCCAGGGCCGCGCCCAGCTCCACCGCGGGGCAGCGCTGACTGCCGAGGCTCGGCTCCAGACCCAGCGAGAGTGCGTCGTCGACCGCGGCCACCACCAGCTCGGCCTCGGGCACGGTCAACCCGTGGCGGAGGATCTCGATCCGGACGGGCCGTCCGTCCGACTCGGCCTCGCGGATCCGGTCGAGGACGGGGAACCTGGCCGTCGTGGCGGCACCACCTGGCGGCGGACCCCCGGAGGTCCCGGCCGTCCTCCTGGCATCCTCGACGTGCCGGAAGCACCGGTCACCCCGTCCCCGTCCGACGAAGAACGGGCGGCCGGTGCGTGGGTCGACCAACAGGTAGACGTAGACGGCGAGCTTGGCGGCCACCCCGGGAGGGAACGACGTGGGCAACACCGACGCGGCCACCGCCGTCGGGACCGGGCCGGGACGGGCCGTCACCGTCGACGCGTCGGCCGGGGCCACGGCATCGGACGGGGCGGGTTCCGCCCAGGGCATGGTCGGGAGCACCACGTCACCCGGCACCGGCAGCGGCGGCTCGGTGGGGGCGGCCAACTCCGCCCACGGGTCGTCGCCGGCGACGACCGGCGCGTCAGTGGCGCGGGTGGTGCTCTCCATGCGCCTGGTCGACTACTCCTGGACGAGCTCGATCAGGGTGCCGAAGGCGCCGCTCGGATGGACGAAAGCCACGGTCGTGCCGCGCGAACCGGGACGCGGCGCCTCGTCGATGACCCGGCCACCATGGTCCTTGACCGACTGCAGGGCGGCGGCGCAGTCCGCCACCCGGTAGCCGATGTGGTGGATGCCCGGGCCCTTCTTCTCCAGGTACTTCGCCACCGGCGACGTGTCGGCGGTCGGCGTCAGGAGCTGGACGTAGCTGTCGGCCACCTTGAGCAGCGCCTCCTCGACACCGTCCGACTCGATCCGCTCCCGGTGGGACACGGTGGCCCCGAACGTCTCCTCGTAGTAGGCGATGGCGGCGTCGAGGTCGGGCACGGCGATGGCCACATGGTCGATCTCGGTGAGCAGCATCGCGGTCATGCCCCGTGCCTCCTGAACAGTGTGATGCGGTCCTCGCCCACCTGGGCCCGCAGCTCGTGGTCGTCGATCCCCAGACCCTCCTCGGGCGCCAGGCAGAGGACGCCGATCTTGCCCTCGTGGAGGTTCTTGTGGACCTGGTAGGCGGCGTCGCCCACGTTGTCGAGGGTGTGCACCGCCGACAGCGGCGGCAGGATCCTGCCCTCACACACCAGCTGGTTGGCGTCCCACGCCTCGCGGTAGTTGGCGAAGTGGGAGCCCTTGATGGTCTTGAGCTTCATCCAGAGGTGGCGGTTGTCGTACTCGATCATGTAGCCCGAGGTCGCTGCGCACGTGACGATGGTCCCGCCACGCTTGGCCGCGAACACCGAGGCACCCATGGTCTGGCGGCCGGGGTGCTCGAACACGATGTCGACGTCGTCGCCGACCAGGCCCCGGATGTCCTTGCCCAGGCGCCGCCACTCCGACTCGTCCTGGTGGAATTCGTCCTTCCAGAACCGGTAGCCGGCCACCTTTCGATCGATGACCGCCTCGACACCGAGTTCGTGGAGGAGGTCGACCTTGGACTGCGAGGAGACCACGCCGACCGGGGTCGCCCCACCGTTGAGGCAGTACTGCACGGCGTAGGCGCCGAGGCCGCCGGAGGCACCCCACACCAGCACCTTGTCCCCCTGCTTGACCATGGCCCCGTTCTTCGAGACCAGCATGCGGTACGACGTGGAATTGCACAGGGCGTTGACCGCCGCCTCCTCCCACGACAGGTGGGCCGGCTTGGGCATCAGCTGGTTGGCCTTGACGACGGACAGGTCGGCCAGGCCGCCGAAGTTGGTCTCGAAGCCCCAGATCCTCTGGTTGTCGGCCAGCATCGAGTCGTCGTGGGCCGAGGGGCTCTGGTCGTCCACGTAGTTGCAGTGGACCGTGACCTTGTCCCCCGGCTTCCAGCTCCGGACCGCCGAGCCCACCTGCAGGACCACGGCCGACGCGTCGGAGCCGACGACGTGGTGGTCGAGGGCGTGGCGGGCACCCCACACGCTCTCCCGGCCCAGCCGGTCGAGGAAACCGAACGTCGGCAGTGGCTCGAAGATCGACGTCCACACCGTGTTGAAGTTGATGGCGCTGGCCATCACCGCGATGTACGCCTCGTCCGGAGCCAGTTCAGGAGTGGCCACCTCACCCACGTGGAGCGACTTGCGCGGGTCCTTGTCCTCTGACTCCATGCCCTCGAACATGTCCACCTCGTCGCGCTTGACGAAGGCGGCCCGATAGGCCTCCGGGACGGGTACCGCGCCGATCTCCTCACCGGAGGCGCCGGCCAGTATTGCGGAGAGGATCTCTTGCATGGGGGTCGAGGATAGCCCGACCGTAGGGTCCTCTCCCAGGGGAATTACGCGGGCGGGATGGCACATCGCCGGACAGGCCGTATCATGTCCACCTGTCGTCGTGGCGCGCCCAAGGGGGGAACGCCGCCTGAATCGGCCACCAGGCCGCGGAGGTTTCCATGTCCGGATCCGTCATCGTCGCAGGAGCACGCACCCCGATCGGCAAGCTGTCGGGCACCCTCGCCAGCTTTTCCGCCACCGACCTGGGTGGCTTCGCCATCGCCGCCGCCCTCGAGCGGGCCGGCGTCGCCCCCGACCAGGTCGACTACGTCTTCATGGGTCAGGTCATCCTGGCTGGCGCCGGCCAGATCACCGCACGCCAGGCGGCCGTCAAGGGCGGCATCCCGATGGACGTGGCGGCCAGCACCATCAACAAGGTCTGCCTGTCCGGTCTCAACGCGATCTACCTGGCCGACCTCATGATCAACGCCGGCGAGGCCGACATCGTGGTGGCCGGTGGCATGGAGTCGATGACCCAGGCCCCCTACCTTCTGCCCGGTGCCCGGGCCGGCTACCGCATCGGTGATGCCACCATGGTCGACTCGATGATGTACGACGGCCTGTTCTGCGCCTTCGACCAATGCGCCATGGGCCTCGCCACCGAGCGCTACAACGGTGCGGACGGCGTGTCCCGCGAGCGTCAGGACGCCTTCAGCGCCCTGTCCCACGAGCGGGCCGCGGCCGCCATCAAGGACGGCAAGTTCGCCGAGGAGATCGTCCCGGTGAACGTTCCCCAGCGCAAGGGCGACCCGCTCGTGGTGGACACCGACGAGGGGGTGCGGGCCGAAACCACGGTCGAATCGCTGGCCAAGCTGCGCCCCGCCTTCGACAAGGAAGGTACCATCACCGCCGGCAACGCCAGCCAGATCTCCGACGGCGGGGCCGCCGTGGTCGTGATGTCCCGGGTCAAGGCCGAGGAGCTGGGGGTGAACCCGCTCGGCGAATTGGTCGGCTACGGCCAGGTGGCCGGGCCCAGCCCGTCGCTCCTCCACCAGCCCTCGCACGCCACCCAGGTCGCCCTCAAGAGGGCCGGGCTGAGCCTGGGCGACATCGATCTCTTCGAGATCAACGAAGCCTTCGCCGCCGTCGGCCTCGCCTCGGCCGACGACCTCGGCATCAGCTCGGACGTCGTCAACGTCAACGGCGGGGCCATCGCACTCGGCCACCCGGTCGGGATGTCCGGCACCCGCCTGGCCCTGACCTCGCTGCTCGAGCTCAAGCGGCGTGGCGGCGGCACCGCTGCCGTCAGCCTGTGCGGCGGGGGCGGCCAGGGCGACGCCGCCATCCTGCGCTCCCTCTGACCCGAGTCACCTCCTGTTGCCTGACGACCACGGGTCCGGGGGCGAGGGTCCGTGGACCCTGGTCGTCGGCATGCACAGGAGCAACACCTCGGCCCTGACCGGGCTCCTCGCCGGCATGGGCATGTCCCTCCCTCCGGAGTCCGACATCGTCTCGGGGATGTTCGACAACCCGACCCACTTCGAGAGCAAGGCGCTCATCGCCCTCAACGACCGGCTGCTCGGCTCACTCGGCGGTCGGTGGGACGCCCCTCCGGAACTCAGGCCCGGCTGGGAGACGGACGAACTGGTCACCGCCTACGACGACGAGGCCCGGGCCACACTCCTCCGGATCTACGGTGGTCCCGGGCCCAAGGTGTGGAAGGACCCGCGCCTGTGCCTCCTCCTGCCCTACTGGATCCGCCACCTCCACGGTCCGACACCCGTCGTATTTCTATGGCGTAGTCCGAACGAGGTCCGCGACTCGCTACACCGACGCGACGGGTCGACCGCCAGTCACGGCCTGGCACTCTGGGAGCGCTACAACCGTGCGGCGATGGACGGGCTGGCCGGGCGCCCTGTCTACGTACTGAACAGCGACGAGCTCATCGACGATCCCAAGGGCACAGCCGCAACGCTGGCCGGGTGGCTCGAGCGTCAGGGGGTCACCCCGGCCGGTGCGCAGGAATGGGACCTCGAGTCCGCGGCGGCCGCGGTCTCCCCCCGTCTGACCCACCGAGCCGACTCCGGTCCCACGGGTCTCCCGCCGGAGATCACCCACATGGCCGCAGCGCTCGAACAGCTCGCCGGTCCCCACGACTCGCTCCCGACCACGGCGTTCGATCCCACGCCGGGCTGGGCGACCGACGCACTGGTTCAGTACGGGAGACTGTTGGCCGTCCAGGACGACCTGACCGTGAAGTGGACCGACGCGCTCGACGCCTACGCGGACCTGGAGGCCAACTATCTGGCTCTCGAAGAGGTCTACCGCAATACCGTCGGACTCGCCGGCGAGCGCCTGCGCCTCATCGAATCCCTCGAGGCCGCGGCGACGGCCAGTGAGGAAGAGCTCGAACGGCACCGCGCCGAGATCGCCCGCGCCCGCGCCGAGATCGCCCGGCTCGAACTCGAGCTGGATCGGGTCCGTTCGTCTCGGAGCTGGGCGCTGACCGCGCCCCTCCGCCGGGTCGGCAGACGGGGAGGATCCGAGCCGGACGGGTAGGGACCGGTTCGACAGGTGGGCCGTCGCCCGGGTCAGTAGGGAGGGGCGAACAGCCCGACCAGGGTGGCACAGCCGGCGGCCACGTCCTCCCAAGCACCCACCCGCAATGCGAGTACGGCGAGACCGCAGGTCGGAAAACCGCCCGACTCGAGCGCGTCCCGGTCATCCGATCCCTCCTCGAGCAGGTCCCAGGCGAGGAGGTACATCGTCGGGTTGTGCCCTACCACCAGGGCGGACCGGGCGTGCTCGTCCACCTCGCGGAGGTAGGTGAGCACCGTGTCAGGCCCGGCCTGGTAGAGCGACCCGTAGACGTCGAGCGGGATGCGGTCCTCACCGGCCCCGAGTACCAACTCGGCCGTCTCGCTCGTCCGTAGGGCGCTCGAGCACATGGCCAGCTCGGGGGCGATCAGGCCGTCGACGCCGAGGGGCGGGACCTCGGTGACCAGGCGCCTGCCCAGGGCGGTGGCGTCGCGTCGCCCTCGCTCGGTGAGGGGCCGGTCGCGGTCCAGCCCGCCCCAGGTCGGCTCGGGGGCCGCCTTGGCGTGCCGCAGGATCCAGAGGTAGCGGACATCGGGAGGCTGCTCCATCTCCTCATGGTGCCCCATGTCGCCCACCGCGTTCGTTCGGCCCGCCGTCCGGCGTCAGGCGTCGACCACCCGACGCCCCTCGAGGGCCCGGCCCAGCGTCAGCTCGTCTGCGTACTCGAGATCGCCTCCGACCGGGAGCCCGCTGGCGATTCGGGTGACCGTCAGGCCCATCGGCTTCAGCAGACGGGCAAGGTACATGGCGGTGGCCTCGCCCTCGAGATTGGGATTGGTGCAGAGGATCACCTCGGTGATTCCCTCGTCGTCGAGACGGAGCAGCAGCTCGCGCACCCGCAGCTGCTCGGGGCCGATGCCCTCGATCGGGTTCAGCGACCCTTGGAGCACGTGGTACCGACCCGAGAACTCGCCCGTCTTCTCCACCGAGACGATGTCCCGGGGGTCTTCGACCACGCAGATCACGGAGGTATCGCGCCGGTCGTCGAGGCAGACGGCGCACAGCCCGCCCTCGGCCACGTTGAAGCACCGGGTGCACAGCGTGATCCGCTCCTTCACGGCGATGATCGCCTCGGCCAGGCGGAGGGCGTCCTCGGGGGCCACCTTCAGCAGGTGGAAGGTGATCCGCTGGGCCGACTTGGGGCCGATGCCAGGCAGGCGTCCCATCTCGTCGATGAGGGCCTGCAGCGGGCCGGAGAAGACCGCCACCTAGACCACCTCCTCGGCACCGGGGAACGCCTGGAGCAGGCGCGCCTCGGCCGAGTTGTCGACCTCGGCCACCTCGAGGTCGGCGGCGTCGAAGTCGGACAGATCCTCGTCGGGCTCCTCGGGTTCCTCGGCCCGGGGCGCCGTGGGGGCCGCCTGGTCCGAGGGCCCGTCGTCGTCGGACCGGGGGTCTCCGGCGGCGGAAGCAGGCACCGGTGGTGCCGGCGACCCCGGGGCGGCGTCGACCACCAGGACCAGCGGGATCGGACGGCCGAACTGGTCGGCCAGAGCGGCCTCGACCTCGGCTCGCATCTCCTCGCACCGGTTGCGGTGGATCTGGTTGGGGAGCCCGAACTCGGCCCGCTCACCGTCGGCGCCGACGAACCGGCCCGCCTGGAACAGCGCCTTGGCCTTGGGACGGAGCCGGCCGATGACCTGATCGCCCCAGGCCTGCACCAGCTGGTCCCGGGAGGGGAAGGACGCCGACGGAACTGCAGCCGACGGTGGCTCCGCCGAGGCCTCGGAGGGTCGGGTGGTCGGCTCCACTGGCGGGAGGACGTCCTCGCCGGCAACCATCGGGGGACCCGCCGCCGGGGCGGCCCTGCGTCGGTGGGCGCCCAGCGTGGGACGAGCAACGGCGGGTCCCGCCGCTGGCTCGGCCGCCGGAGGAGGCTCGGCTGGTAGGGCGGCGGCCGGAGGCTGCGCGTCAGCCGGCTCCTCGGGCCCTACGTCCACGGTGATGGTGGGGCGCCGGCTGGGCACCGCCGCGGCCCGGGCAGCCAGTGCCGCACCGGCCTGGGGGGCGGTCGCAGGACCCGGTGGAGCGGCATGCACGGCCGACGGAGTCGGTGCCCCCGCAACTCCGGACTGCTCGAGGCGCTCGATGCGGGCCAGCAAGGCGGCCGGAGAATCGTCGGCCTCGGGATGCGCCAGGCGAACCAGCGCCACCTCGAGATTGACCCGGGGATCGGGCGCGTCGCGCATGCCGATCTGGGCCCGCCCGAGGTCCTCCATGGCCCGGACCAGGGTGGCCAGCCCCACCCGGCCGGCCTGAGCAGCCAGTGCGTCGCGTTCGGCCCCGGCCACGGTCACCAGCTCGGGAGCGACCAGTGCGAGGAATCCCTGACGGAGGTGGTCGACCAGGTCCCCGGTGAGTTGCTGGGGGCTGAACCCGGCCGCGGTCAGGTGGGCCACGGCCACCAGGGCCCGCTCCACGTCGCGCTCGGCCAGTGCCTCCACCACCTCGTCCAGTTCGGGAAGGTCGTCGTCCACCGTGTCGGAGGCCGCCACCTGGTCGAGGATGGACAGGGCGTCGCGGGCCGAGCCCCGCCCCCGCCGCACCGCCAGGTCCAGCGCTTCGTCACCCACATCCAGGTGTGCGTCGTCACGGACCTGGGCAAGCAGGGCGGACAGGGTATCGGGGCCGAGGAGACGGAACTCGAAGTGCTGGGTACGGCTCCGGATGGTCGGCAGCACCTTCTGCGGGTCGGTGGTGGCCAGGACGAACACGACGTGGGCCGGCGGCTCCTCGAGTGTCTTCAGGAGCGCGTTGGAGGCCGCCGTGGACAGCATGTGGACCTCGTCGACGATGTACACCTTCTGGCGGCCGGGCGATCCGAGGGCGGCACGGGACACCAGGTCGCGCATGGCATCGACCCCGTTGTTCGAGGCGGCGTCGAGCTCGTGGACGTCCATCGAGGTGCCCCGGGTGATCTCCACACACGATGAGCAGACCCCGCAGGGCTCACCGTCACGCAGGTCGGTGCAGTTGAGCGCCTTTGCCAGGATCCGGGCGGTCGAGGTCTTTCCGGTGCCCCGGGGGCCGCTGAACAGGTAGGCGTGGGCCACCCGACCGTCGCGAACGGCGTTTCGCAGGGCGAGCACGACGTGATCCTGGCCCCGGACCTCGGCGAACGTCGCTGGGCGGAAGCGTCGGTACAGCGACTGGTAGGGGGTCTCCTCGTTCGCGTCGGGCACATTCGGGAGCCTACCGGCAGGCCCCGGGCGTCATCGGAGGAGAGGGGCCGTCGACCCCGGTGGTCGGTGCGACGGCCAGGTTGGCTGCGGCACACGGCCTTGCCTGCTGAGAGCTGCTGCCTTCCGACCCTGACTCGATTCACAGGAGGACGTTGCGCAGGACCCAGCCGTCGCACCCACCACCGGGGCGGAGACGATGGTACCGCCCCGGGGCTGCGGCGCCGGAAGTGTCCGTCGGTAGTTTTGTTTTCGCAATGTGTGTACAAGGTGCGCATACCCGGGAGCCACCACTCCCGATCCGTTCCGACAGCTCACGTCGAGCCCGTCCGACGGCGTCGACGATGCATCGGGCGAGGCGTTCTTCGCAGGGGGACGCCCGGAGTAGCCTGTCGGGGCTGTGGACGCCCCGGAGACCCGGGGCGGACGCGGCTACGGAGGCGTGCGAGAGCGGCCGAATCGGCACGATTGGAAATCGTGTGTGGGGAAACTCACCGTGGGTTCAAATCCCACCGCCTCCGCCAAGCTGCGGTTCGTCGGGATTTGCTCCGGGACGGAGCCGCCGGGACCGGCCGACGCGGGGCTTCGTTAGCATCAGGAAATGGCCGCGAGCGAGGGACCGATCCCGATGCAGTCGGTCGCGGTCGCGTCCGACGATCGAACGGCCATGGGACTGGCGCTGGTCGAGGCGTCGGCGGCTCCCGCCCACGGGGACGTGCCGGTCGGGGCGGTCGCCCTGATCGACGGGGTCGTCATCGCCTCACGCCACAACGAGCGCGAGCGGACCGGGGATCCGACGGCACATGCCGAGATCCTCGCGTTGGCGGATGCTGCCGCCGCACTCGGCACCTGGCGCCTGTCCCAGGTGACCCTGGTGGTCACGCTCGAGCCGTGCCCGATGTGCGCCGGCGCACTGGTGGCGTCCCGACTGGGGCGGGTCGTCTTCGGGGCCGCCGACCCGAAGGCCGGGGCGTGCGGCTCGCTCTACAACCTGTGCGCGGACCCCCGGCTCAACCACGAGGTCGCGGTGACAGCCGGCGTCCGGGCCGACGAGTCGGCCGCGCTGTTGAGCGGGTTCTTCGACGCCAAGCGTCGGAACGCATAGTCACGACCGCCGGCCACGCAGCTCTCTCCGGCGCCGTCGCCGACGGCGGCTGCAGTCGAGCGTCCGTTCAAGCGGGTTGTCAGCCTCCGTTACACTCGCCGGCGGAAGGGTGGCAGAGCGGACTAATGCGCACGCCTCGAAAGCGTGTGAGGTGAAAGCCTCCGGGGGTTCGAATCCCCCCCCTTCCGCCACATGCCCCTGTGCATGCGCGAGCCGCATCAATCGGAGGTGGTGTGGCGCGAGCCACTCTCTCCTCGCCTCTGGTGATCGACAGGCCGATCAGGTCGAGGCTGGCCGGACAACCGGTACGAGCTCTGGTCGCTCAGGCGTTCTGGAGGTTGTCCAGGTCGTGCTCCAGTGCTGCGAGGTCGAGCTTCGGGGTCTTCTTGGCGTCTGCGTATTGCGGCGAGATGATGGCAAAGGCCTCGTCGAGGTAGTGGGCCAGGAACGGATAGGTCACTTCGGCGATACCTCCCCATGTCGCGCAGAGGAGCGCCGTCGGCGTGTAGCCGAGGGCCACGATGCAATGACCGCCCTCGACCGGCGAGCCCGAGACATACGTCCACGGCTTGCCGTCCTGGAATTGCTGCTGCGCCGATTCAGGGCAGGCGATGCCGAGGTACGCCGCGCCGTAGAACGCAATCGCCTGATGGAGCTCGAGGATGTTCTTGTAGTCGACCGGGGCGTATGCCTCGATTTCGTTACCGAACAGCCCCTTCGCGCGCCACTGGGCCAGCAACGTGGTCTCGTTCAGGCCCGGGCCGGGAGGCGTGCTGGACCCCGTCAGCTGCTCGTACAGCGAGATGCATTCCGCAGCATTCGGGACAGCGATGCTCGTGGTGTCCACGAGAATGTCCCAGGCGGCGAGGAGGTGGGCGATGCCGGCAATGGTGCAGTCCCCCCACTGGTCGTTGCCGTCCATCGGGTAGGTGCCCGTGTCGCCCGGCACCTTCACCGACTCCGGTGGAGGCGGCAGCTTGCCCTCCGTGTATTCGCCGAGTGTCGCGACACCCGCCAGGCGTGTGGCAGGAAGCTTGCCGAGTTCAAGTCCGTACTTGTTAGCCATCTGATGGCCCCTTTCGTGAGGGAGGGAGTTAGAGTCCGGCAATGACGACCCAACAGGCGATCGCCGAGCCGATCGTGGTCCAATATCCGTATTTGTTGTAGATGTCCTGGGCCCACTGCTTCTGCGCCTCGATGTCGCCGACCGACGACGGAACCTGCGGGTCACTCGCGTTGCGGATCGAGCCCCACAGCGGCGGATCCGCCACCTGGGAGAGCGCCAGCGGAAGCGTGGCGTCGTCCATCTCCTCGGTGTGCGCCAGTGGATCGTTGCGCACCACGCCGAACGTGTCCTCGGTATTCGCGAACGCGAAATAGTCGACAGTTTCGACATCGCCGCCGAAGGTCAGAAGCGGGCCGCGGTTCGCGATCGGTTCCAGCTGCCCAGCATTCGGCGTGACGAGTGACGAGAACAGCCCCGCCTGTGGGCCGGTGCTGATTCCGTTGCCGGTGAAGCGCTGCTGCGCCCATGGCTTGGAGGCGAATGCCTTCGTGCAATTGAACTTCGCGTTGGGGACGGCGAACACGTCGCCGAGCTGCGTTGCCGCCCCGATGCCGCCGGCTGTTCCCGTCGTGATCACGAGCTTGGGCCGGACCTCCGCGACCATCTGCTCCCACAACTGGACGATGGGCGCCGACACCGCATCGGTCGTCAGGTGCAACTCCGATTTCACCAGCGTGACCTTGGTCGACCCGATCTGCGTCTGCGCCTGGTACCCCATGCATCCCGCGTCACGAGCCGGCGAACGACCGGTGAGCTGCGACTCGTACTGTGCCCAGTTGTGGGCGTACTGCTTCCAACTCGATGACGGGACTCCCGGAGTCATCACGTCAGCAAGGGCCATCCCCTCCGCGTACGTCCACGTGACGACCAGCACCTCGGCGGTGGGCAAGGGATCGTCAGGGGCCGCGCTGTCCGGCACAGGAGTCGGCTCCAGACCGGAAGGCCACGGGATCGGTTTGGGCTCCTCGTGCGTGGGAACCGCCATAATCCGATCAAGAGCAAAATCCACCATCGGACACCGCCTATCCCCGCTCTCCGATCCCGCCCGGATCAACGTGCCCCAGGCTGCCATTAGATGCCGACGCGTGAGCATTGTCAAGAGGATCCAACGGGCCCTCCACCACCGGAGAACGCCGTCATTCTGTCTCGGTTGTCCGGTATGGGACTCCTGATGTCTTTGACGGCTTTCCGATTGGTCGAGTGCGAGCCCCATGACGATCGCACCGCCCAATATCTCCGCCAAGCGCCTCCAGACCGCAGGATACGAGGACCGGCCGTCATCTCTCCATGAGGTACCACGGGCCGGAGCCCATCGCCGCCGCGACATCGTCGGGATCGGCCAGGGCACAGGTACGCAACGACAGGCACCCACAGCCGATGCACTCCGACAGCCCGCCCCGCAGCGCCTCGAGGAGGGCGATTCGCTCGTCGATCCGGCCCTGCCAGCCACGGTGAGACGTCTCCAGTCCTGACGACTCGGTGCGTGGTCGACGGGAAGCACGCTCAGAGCGGTGACGATCTCCTCGAGGCTCAACCCCACGCGCTGTGCGATCCGGACGAAGGCGATCCGACGGAGGACATCTCGCCGGAATCGTCGCTCACCTCCCGAGGTGCGATCGGAGCGGATGGGCCTGCCTGTGGACCGCGCCTGGCCCATCGGGATGTACCAGAACGTCTACGCCACCGAGCCGGGCAGCGCCGAGATGCCCAGGGCGGGCCGGCCGTTCACTCCCGATGCGATCACCCGACTGGTGGCCGACGGAGTCGGTGTCGCCCCGTTGGTGGTGCATACCGGGGTCGCCTCCTTGGAGGCGGACGAACTCCCCTGTCGCGAGCGGGCGCAGGTGCCGGAGTCGACGGCCGCGTGGGTCAATGCCGCGCATCGCGGTGGCCATCGGGTCATCGCGGTCGGGACGACCGTGGTGAGAGCCCTGGAGACGTCGGCCCGGGCAGACGGGACGGTCGACGCCTACGACGGGTGGTCCGATCTGGTCGTCACCCCCGGGCGCGACGTCAGGGTGGTCGACGGCATGATCACCGGATGGCACGAGCCGGCGTCCTCCCTCCTGATGATGCTCGAGCCACCTGATGATGCTCGAAGCGATCGCAGGACGAGGACTCCTGGCAGACTCGTACCGGACCGCGGTGGCGCTGGGTTATCGGTGGCACGAGTTCGGTGATACCCACCTGATCCTTCCCTGAGGGAAACCGGGCGCTCGGAGCGACTCAGCCCGCGGCCTCGGGGCGCAGCATCGGAAAGAGGATGACGTCCCGGATGGCCTCGACTTCGGCAAGGAGCATGATCAGCCGGTCGATGCCGATACCGATTCCCGCCGTCGGCGGGAGCCCGTACTCGAGGGCACGCACGAAGGCCTGATCGGCAGGGTGGGCCTCGACATCGCCGCCGGCCTTCGCCGCGGCACTGACAACGAAGCGCTCCGACTGTTCCTCGGGGATGTTGAGCTCGCTGTAGCCGTTGGCGAACTCCCTGCCCACGATGCACAGTTCGAACCGGTCCGCCATCGTCGGGTCGCCGGCGGTGTGTCGGGCCAGCGGCGACACCTCGACGGGGAACCCGCACACGAACACCGGCGCGACCAGGTCGGGGAGGAGCACCTGATCGTAGAGCTCGAACACCAGCTTTCCCGGGCCCCATCCGGGAAGTAGGTCGATCCCGTGCTCCTCACCCACCTTTCGGAGATCCTCCACCGGGTCGGTCGGATGGACCCGGCGGCCCAACCGCTCCTCGAGCATGTCGAGCAGCGGCCTGCGGGGCCACGGCGGCGTGAGGTCGACCTGGGCGTCCCCCACGGAGAAGGCGAGACGACCGACGGCGTCCTCGGCCGCGCCGACGATCAGCAGCTCGGTCAGGTCCATGCCGTCGGTGACGTCCCCGAAGGCGCGATAGGCCTCGAGGGCCGTGAACTCGGGACTGTGGCGGGTGCTGACCCCCTCGTTGCGGAAGTTGCGGCCGATCTCGTAGACCCGCTCGTAGCCCCCGATGACCAATCGTTTCAGGTAGAGCTCCGGGGCGATCCGCAGGCTCAGATCGATATCGAGCGCGTTGGAATGGGTGAAGAACGGCCGGGCGATCGCCCCGCCGGCCTGAGGTTGCAGGATCGGCGTCTCGACCTCGATGTAGTGCTCGGACTCCATGCGGCGGCGCATCGACGCGATGGTCGTGAACCGGATGTCGAAGACACGGCGGCTTTCCGGGTTGGCCAACAGGTCGACCTCCCGCTGGCGGTAGCGGGTGTCGGTCTCGGTCAGACCGTGCCACTTGTCGGGGAGGGGACGCAGCGCCTTGGACAACAGCCACAGCCCGGTGCAGTCGACCGACAGCTCACCGCGTCGGCTGGTGATGACCTCACCTTCGGCTCCGACCCAGTCGCCGAGGTCGATCGAGTCGAGCACGGTCGTCGCCTGGTCCGACATCGTGGCCACCTGGAGGAGGAGTTGGATGGAACCGGAACTGTCGGTCAGGGTGACGAACGAGAGCTTCCCGTGGCGGCGCACGGCGGTCACCCGACCGGCCAGGACCGCGTGCTCGCCCGTGCGGCTGTCCGGCTCGAGGTCAGCGAAGCGCTCGTGGAGGTCCCCGGCCAGCGCCGTCCGGTCGAACCGTGACGGATACGGATCGATCCCCCGATCGGCGAGGGACTCGCGCTTGCGGCGACGCTCGGCGATGAGGGCGTCGATCGTCGGCGCGGTTGCGTCGTCAGACGGCTGGTCGATCTCGTTGGTCACGGCTCGTTCCACTTTCTGGGTGTCCCGACGACAGGCGGGACCCGCCACGGAGCCGCCATCTTAGGAGACCCCCTCCGTACGGCCCCGGCCCGACCACCGGAGTAGCCACTGGCTCCCGTGGTTCCCGCCGGCCCGGTTTATGCTGCGCTCGCGCCCCTAGCTCAACGGTAGAGCACCGGATTCTTAATCCGGAGGTTGGGTGGTTCGAGTCCCCCGGGGCGCACTTTCCGGCGACGCCAGACGCTCGCCTCCGGTGAGCCCGGTCGGACGACGTGCCCGCAGACGGACTTCGTCCCGATCTGGTCAGACGATCCGAGCGCCTCAGAGCTCACCAACCCGTCGGCCGGTCCGGTCCGTTCGGTCCGCCGAGTACCACGAGAGCGCCCTCCACCGGTCCGGACAGGGCTTCGTCGAGGATGGCCCGCCGAGCCCGGTGGCTCGCCCGTTCGGCTCGTTCGACCTCGTCGGATCCGAGCACCAGGGAGCCGTACGCCGCGTTCTGGAGATCGACGGCGACGGTGGCCATGTCCTCGAGCGCGGAACGTCCTTGATCGGTCTGCGGTAGTGCGGCCAGCATGCGGATGTGTCCCATCGGCGTGCTCGACGCCGGACGGGCCATGCCCCTGCGGGCCAGTGCCCGGTCGATCGACGTCCATGCCGCCATCACCCGGTCCGCCGGGGATCCGCGCACCCGGCGTCTGCGCACCATCATCGCGACGACAGCGCCAACCGCGACCAGCAACACGATGGCGGCCACGATCCCCGGGGTGCCGATCCCGCCGTGGCGGGTGACCGCCGGACCGGGGACGGTGGGCGGTGGGACCGTCGGGGTCGGCGTCGTCACCGGCAACGGCACATGGGGCTGCGTACCCGGCCCGACCGGATTGGGTTGCCCGAGGGCTGCCGGGCCGAGGACGCCCGGTGGCGACAGCTCGCCGGAAGGGAGCTGCGGGGTGGGTTCGAAGGAGACCCAACTTCCCCCGATGAAGACCTCGGGCCACGCGTGGGCATCGCTCCCCCGGACCACGGTCTCGCCGTCGGTCTGGCGACCGGGAGTGAATCCGACGGCGACCCGGGTGGCCAGGCCCGACACCCGGGCCAACACCGCGAAGGCACCGGCGAACTGCTCGCACGAACCGGTGCGGGTCCGGGTCAGGAACGACACCAGCGGATCGGCTCCGGCGGGCTGTCGGGCGTCGACGTCGTACCGGAACCGGCCCGAACGGAAGAAGTCGGTCAGCGCTTCGGCCTCGTCGAGGGGGGACGACAGCCCGCCGGTGATCGAGCGGGCCAGCGAGCTCACCACGGGGGGGATCGGGCCGAGCGCGGTGTACGGGCCGGGTGACGCCGGGCCGGACGGCGCGTCGGCCACCGGGGACGGGACCACCGCGGTCACGGTGTAGCTGCTTCCGAGGTGGACCGGTGATCCGGCAACCACTCCGGCAGGGGTCACCGTCGGCGACACGGATCCGGCCGCCGCCACGGTCGACGGCGGGGACGGGAGCAGTTGCCCGCTGTAGCCGAGCACGGTGACCCCGGCGGTGAACAGACTCCCGTCCGTCGACTCGACCGTCGGTCGACCGGGCGCCGAACCGCGGAGGAGCGCGGAGGTCGCCTGGTCGGGAACCCAGCGATCATCGACGTAGGTGGTGAGCGTCGCCACCTGCCAGTAGGTCGACACAGGCGTCTTCGCCGTGAAGAGCACGACGTCGGCATCCCGGCTCTCCACCCCGGTGAGATCGCTGGCGAGCGAGAGGGCCGAGGGGGCGACACCCTCGACCGCATTGCCGCCGGGCGACGCCACGGCCGATCCGGCGACGGCGCTCCATCCCATCGTGGTGGCGGCCAGCGCCAGCGTCACCACGGCCACCGCCGAGGTCGCCCGGGTGACGACGCCCGGATCATCGGCGAGCACGAGGAATCCACAGGCACCGAGGAGGAGACCGGCCACCGAGGCGCTGGTCGTGGGCGACAGGATGGCCGAACCCACCACAAGAGCAGTGGCGGGGACCAGCGACCAGGCCGGGTGTCGGGTGCCGGCGGCCCGGGCGGCCACCGCGACCAGGCCGCCGAACAGGGCGCACAGGACGACCATGCCCGGTGAGTGGACCAGCGGGAGGGCGAATGCCGCGAGGACCGGCCGAGCCGCCTGCAGCGACTGGCGGAGGTCCCGCAGGGCGGCGACGGTCGGGACGCCCGACCCATTGCGCGAACGGAGCCCGAACCATGCGGAGCATAGGGCTACGGCCGCCACGGCCAGAGCGACCGCCAGTGCCTCACGTCGGCGGATGGCGGCGACCACCACCGTCCCGACCAGGGCGGTGACCATCGTCGACACGGTGACCCCCGTGGCCAACCGGGCCAGGGAGAAGGCGGCCAGCACGGACGCTCCGGCCATCCCCGCCTCGTGGGGCCAGCGCCGGGTCATACGACGACCACCCGTGCTCCGGCGCCGACCGGTCGGACGCCGGCGCCGAGCGGGTCCGCCGTCAACCGCTCCGCTCCGGTCTGTGTGGTGAGCACCACGGAGTCGATCGGCACCGGGCCGGCGTTCGGCGAGGTCCGTCCCTGCGCCGGTTGCAGCTCGGCCAGGACCAGCCGGGCATCGGCCCGCCCCTGGTCGCTCGGCTCGAACGAGTACGACCGTCCCGACAGGGTCACGAGGTGCACCGCCCGTCGCTCCCGGGTCGTCTCGACCACCACCCACAGCACGGCCGAGATCAGCCGCTCGAACTCGGCCCTCCGGTGGACCCCTGCACGATCGTCGACGACGACGGAGACTGTCGTCGATCCCTCCGCGCCGAACTGACGCACGAACCACATCCCGTAGCGGGCCTTGGACGGCCAGTGCAGGAGACTCAGGCGATCCCCCGACACGTACGGTCGGATCCCCTCCAGCTCGCCGAGACCGGTGGCCCGGCTCGAGCCCGTGCTCGGCTCGGCACCGCCCAGACGACCGGGGATCCCGGTGATCGACTCGTCCAAGGGCAGGGGTGCGGGATGGACCACCGCGACCACTGCCGGCGTGACGGGACCGGGGCTGCCGAAGAGGCCGAAGGGATCATGCGTCCACACCCGTTGCGGGGGGAGCTCGAGCACGCCCCGGCGCCGGGTGGGGACCTCCAGCAGACAGGATCCCGTCCTACCCGGGCCGGGTGCCGGCAGTGCCACCATGGACGTCGTCGACGGGGCCACCCAGCGGTGCCGGGAGACGGGGCGGGGCGGGGCGCCACGAGCACGCCACTGGCTGTCGACGGGCGGGAGCCCGAGCGGTGGGAGCGCGGCTCCCCCGGCGGACCGGTTGGTGAGGAGCAGCTTCACCCGCATCGGTGATCCGGGTGCCACCGGTCCCGGCTCCACGTGTGCGTGCAGCTCCGCTGACGCGCCGGCCCGACGTGCCCACCGGAGGGTCAGCCAGGCGCACAGCACCAGCGGAACCCCGATGGCGACGGCGAGAGGGACCAGCTCCGGCGTGCGCGTCACGGCGGCGGCCACGACGATGACGCCGAGTACACCGAGTGCGGCCACTCCCCTGCTCGTCGGGCAGAGCTGCGAGGGCCTCATCGGAGCGTCAGTCGCCCCGCAGCGGGACCGGGAGGCCGGCCGTGATCTCGGCGACCACGGCTTCGCCCTCGTCGCCGGTCACTTCGACGCCGGGACGGAGAAGCAGCCGGTGGGCGAGCGTGGCCACCGCCGCCTCCTGGACGTCGTCCGGCGTCACGAAGCTACGACCGGCCGCCACCGCGAGGGCCGAGGACACTCGGACCAGCGCCAGCGCGGCCCTCGGTGACGCACCGACGGCGATCTGGGGATGGGTCCTCGTGGCATCGACGAGGTCGAGCACGTAGGTGCGCACGGTCGGGGCCACATCGGCGGTGGCGACCGCATCCATCAGGAGCCGCAGTTCGTGCGGGGAAGCCGAGGCGCGCACGTGGCGAACGGTGTCGGCCGGATCCGGTCCGGACAGCAGGGCGTCCATCTGGGGACGATTCGGGTAGCCGAGCATGAGGCGGACCAGGAAACGGTCCCGCTGGCCGTGGGGCAGTGCAGCCGTGCCCGTCGCGTCGAACGGGTTCTGGGTGGCGAGCACGAAGAAGGGAAAGGGGAGCGGACGGGTGACACCGTCGACGCTCACCTGGCGTTCCTCCATGGCTTCGAGGAGCGCGGACTGCGCCCTCGGTGACGCCCGGTTGAGCTCGTCGGCCATGAGGACGTTGGTGAAGACGGGACCGGGGCGGAACGTCGGCTCCGACCCGTCCGGACCGAGCACTGTCGCGCCGATCACATCGGCGGGAAGGAGGTCGGCGGTGCACTGGAGGCGATGGAAGCCGAGCCCCAGGGCCCCGGCCAACGCCTTGGCCAACGTCGTCTTGCCCAGGCCGGGATGGTCCTCCACCAGGAGGTGGCCTCCGGCCGCCAGACAGGCGACGGCCAACCGGGTGGTGGACGGGGAGGTGGCCACCACCGACGACACCGAGGCCTCCAGGGCGGCGAACGTGCGGACGACCGACTCCTCGACCGGGGGAACGGACAGCTCCTGGTGGGGTGGGATCACGGTCATCTCCTGACGTCTGGCGGATCGGTCCGTGTCCGGCGCCCCACCCGACCGGGGTGGTCCCCGGCCCCCGGGCCGGCATGCGGTCGCCCAGCCTACGGGCTCGCACCCGTCGACGGCGGTCCACCCACCGGGCGCTGTACCGGTTCCATCGGGGAGGCCGACCTGGGAGACTGGTGCGGTGGCCCGCTCGAGGTACCGAACCGTTCGCTACGACCTTGCCGCCGCCATCGAGGTGGCCAGGCTGGCCGACTCCGCCGGTGGGGTCATCGGGCCGGACATCCTCGCCCCGGCGCTCGGCTACAGCGGCACCAACAACGGTGCCTATCTGAGCCGGGTGGCCAACGCCCGGCTGTTCGGCGTCATCGGCGGACGAGGATCGCGGGTGGAGCTGACCGAGCGGGGCCGCCAGATCCTGGCCGGCACGGAGCCGAATGCCTCCCGCGCCCGCAGGGAGGCGTTCGGAGCCGTTCCGCTCTTCCGGGCGGTGGCCGAGGCCGCTGCCTCCAACGACGGCCGCCTCCCCGCCGACCTCCCCCGGTGGCTCGTCGACGGCTTCGGCGAGACGGAGGCACGGGCCCGGTCCTCGGCCGAGCAGCTCATCGCCTCGGCGGGCCAGGCGGGACTCATCCGGCGGACCGGAGATGGAAACATCCAGCTCACAAGCTTTCTTACCAATTTTACTTCTGTGGAAAAACCGACTTCCTTTGTCCGCGCACCTCGGTTAGGGTGGTTGAAGGGCACTCGTTCATCCTCACGAGAGGAAGTCACCATGGCGGAGAACGGACTCTGGCTCGACGACGACACCGACGGGAGGCCACCGCGCCGACCCGTCTGGCGAAAGGCGGGCGTCATGGCGTCCGCAGCGGCGGTCCTGATCGTGGTGGCGATACCGGTGGCCCTGGTCGCCGACGGTTCCTCGAGACCCGCTGCCCTCCACGCCACCGCACAGCACCCCGTCGTCGGCGACGGCCCGGCCGAGCACGATGTGCTCTCGGCGCTCAGCGCCACGACGGACAGCGGGAGCTTCGACTTCTCGTACTCGATCAGCAGCACCCCCGCCACGACCACCGTCCCGACGACGACGTCGACGACCGCCTGCAGCCAGATCAAGGTGCTCGTCCCGACGGAAGCGGTCCTTCCCGGTGACGAGTCGGTCCCACCGCCGACCGGAAGCGTGATCAGCGGCTCCGCCCAGTCGGTGCCCGCGGAGCCACCGTCGTCCGCCCATGGCACCGCAACGTTCAAGACCACCGGTGGTCCGAAGGTCATCAACCCGTCGAAGACGACCGGCCCGTCGACCAGTCGTTCCACGTCGATCAGCTCCTCGACCAGCGTGGGTCCCGCCAACGGCACCACGACATCGGCCCCTCCCCCCGGGTACCGCTGGCAGACCGAGACGGAGTGCCAGGGCGGAGCGGTGGACAACGTCAGCCCGGGGGTGAACGGGAGCGGAACGATCAACACCAGCCCGTACGCCATGGTCGCCTCGGCCGCCATCGGCGACGGGCTGAACGTGTCGGTGCGGTTGGACGGCAGCGTCGTCTACGAGGGGTCGTCGAGCGACACCGGCCTCGCACCGGTCGCCTCGGACGGCGGCGACTCGGGGTCGCCCCTCCCCGGTTTCGCGGGCATCACCGAGAGCACACTGGGGCAGCGTGAGGGGGCGGTGGCCATGATGGGGATGGCCAGCCCCACGGGATACCTGGACCTCGTCCAGCCGGCGATCAGCGCAGCCTCCCAGACGGGCACGGGGACCGTCGACGGGGTTCCGGTCACCAACTATCAGGTGACGAACGACCTGAGCCAGCTCGCCGGGGCCGCCGGCACCTCGGCTCCCGAAGCCCAGACGATCACCGCCGCGCTGGCCGTGCTCAAGGCTCAGGGCTACACGTCGAACACGGCGATCGTGTCGATCGACGGCTCCGGATTCATCCGCCAGGTCAAGTCGACGGACACCTTCGCCGACGGCGGGACGGTGACCCTCCTCGCCACCATTTCGGACTTCGGGTGTGCCGGCACCGTGCTGATGCCGGGGCAGACCGGTTCCGATGCTCCGCCCACGGGGTGCACCTCGCCGGACGGCCCGAATTCCTCGACCACCACCACGACCACGACCTCGACCTCGACGACACTCGTCGAGCACCCACTGGTCACGCCCACGACGATCGGCAGATCGTCGACGACCTCGACCACGAAGCCGTCGACCGGATCGTCGACCACGGTGCCGAGCACCGTGCCGAGGACGACTACGACTACGACGACGAGCTCGACGACCACGACCAGACCCCCCGCCTCACCCTGACCCCGATCGTCGGAAGACGGGCCAAGGACGCTCAGCCCTCGGTCGGCGAACCCTCCGAGGGCGTCCGGCCGGCCAGCCACCGCTGCAGGCCGGCCGCGTTGGAGTGCACCCCGTTCATGACCTCGAGCTTCTCGCGGTGCTCGTCGGGCACACCGTCAAGATCGGCAGCGAAGGCGGTGGACAGGGCGGCGGCGATGTCCTGCCCGTTGCGGTAGGCGGTCTCGGCTACGTCGGCCCACCGCCGGAGCGTCCCGTCGGCTTCGTCGAGCACGTCGAGCGGATCGGCCAACAGTCCGTAGTGGGCCAACGCCAGGCCGGTCGGACGCCGCTCCGCGAACCTGTGCAGCGACCGGAGTGCCAGTGTCAGGTCGAAGTCGGGTGGGGGCGTCGACGGGCGCAGTACACCGCCGTCGGGCAGTTTGACCCCCACGGCATCGCCCACGAAGAGGGTGCCGCTGCAGTCGTCGTGCAGGCCGAGGTGATGCTTGGCATGCCCCGGCGAATCGACGGCGGTGAGCGAGCGGTTGGAGCTCACCTTGATCTCCTCACCGTCCTCCAGGGCGTGGATCCGGTCGGCCGGGGTCGGGTCGAGGCGACCGTAGAGGGAGTCGAGGAGGGGGCCGTACACCCGGGCGGCCGAGTCGACCAGCCTGGTGGGATCGGCCAGATGCCGGGCGCCCTTCGGGTGGACGTAGACGGTGGCCTTGGGGAACGCCCGGGCCACGTCACCCACACCGCCGGCGTGGTCCAGGTGGATGTGGGTCACCACCACCCCGGCCAGGTCGCCGGCCTCGAGCCCCAGCCGTCCGAGGTGGTCGAGGAGGGCGGGCACCGAGCTCTGGCTGCCCGTCTCGACGAGGACCGGCGCGTCGCCTTCGATCAGGTAGCCGGCCGTCACCCGCTCCCATCCGCCGAGAAGCGTGTCGAGCTCGATCACCCCTTCGGCGATGACGGAGCCCGTCGGCGGCGGCGCGGCGTCGCCGGGATCGTAGGGATGACCGTGGTGGTGGCCGCCGGGCCCGTGGTGGTGGCCGCCGGGCCCGTGGTGGTGGCCGGCGCTCACCGGACGGTCACCGCTTCTTCCTCGCAGCCCCCGCCTTCGTGGTCGAGACCCTGCCGGCCGCCGGGGTCTCCTCCGTGGCCGACTCATCGGTGGAGGTGGACTTCTTCGCTGCAGACTTCCTGGCCGCCGCGGCCTTCTTCGCCGCCGCCTTGGTCGGTGTCACCGTCGTGGACATCATCCGTTGGACGGACCGCTTCGTCGGTTGACTCGGAACCCCGGACGTCAAGGGCGCACCACGGTTCGCCTTGCGGCCGATCAGGTCGCGGAACGTGGATCCCGCCGAACTCATGGTCATGTGTCGCCGGGCCATCCCCGTCGGCCGGTTGCCGGCCATCGCCTGGCGGGCCAGTCCGAGGAACACATGGTCCGCGGTCGGCTTCCGGCTGCCCGCGATCTTGGCCGCCGAGTTGACCAGCGAGACGTGGGAGAAGGCCTGGGGGAAGTTGCCGACCAGCCGGCCTGCCACCGGGTCGTACTCCTCGGACAACAGGCCGAGGTCGTTGCGCAGAGCGAGCAGACGGTCGAGGAGTTGGCGTGCATCGTGGTCGCGCCCGAGCAGCGACATGCAATCGGCCAACCAGAACGAGCACGCCAGGAACGCCCCCTCCCGGCCCACCAGCCCGTCGACGTCGCCGGTGTCGACGGTGCGGTAGCGGAGGACGAAATCCCCCTCCATCAGCTCCCGCTCGATGGCCTCCACGGTGCTCCGCACCCGCGGGTCGCTGGCCGGGAGGAACCCGACCAGCGGGATCATCAGCAGGCTGGCATCGAGTTCGTCCGACCCGTAGTACTGGGTGAACGATCCCTTGTCCACGTTGAATCCCTGATCGCACACCTGGTCGTGGATCTCCTGGCGGATCTGCCTCCACCGGCCGACCGGCCCTTCCACGCCGAAGTCCTCCACCGTCTTGATGGCCCGGTCGATGGCCACCCAGGCCATGACCTTCGAATGGGTGAAGTGCCGACGCGGTCCACGGACCTCCCAGATGCCGTCGTCCGGTTCGCGCCACCCGACCTCCAGGAACTCCATCAGCGCCAGCTGCAGATCCCACGCCGCGTCGCCCTCCGGGTCCCCGGGCTGGACGGACTCGTACAGGGCCGACATCACCTCGCCGTAGACGTCGAGTTGGAACTGGCCGGCGGCTGCGTTGCCGATGCGGACCGGCTGCGACTCCTCGTACCCGGGCAGCCAGTCCACCTCCCACTCGTCGAGGCGCCGCTCGCCGGCCGCCCCGTACATGATCTGCATCTGGGACGGATCCCCGGCCGTCGCCCGCAACAGCCAGCTCCGCCAGGCCATCGCCTCCTGGTAGAAGCCGCCCCGCATGAGTGACTCGAGTGTCAGCGTGGCGTCACGTAGCCAGCAGTACCGGTAGTCCCAGTTGCGCCCCCCGCCGATGTCCTCGGGGAGCGACGTGGTCGCAGCGGCCACGATGCCCCCGGTCGGCTGGTAGGTCAGTGCCTTGAGGGTGATGAGCGACCGGACCACCGGATCGCGGTACTCGCCGTCGACGGTGCACTGGGAGACCCACTCCTCCCACCACTGCTCGGTGTCCTTGATGGCGTATGTGGCGTCGACCGGGCGCGGAGGCGCTCCGCTGGCCGGGTACCACGACAGCGAGAAGGGGACCGACTGGCCCTCGGACACCGTGAACTCGGCGACCGTGGACAGGTCCCTGCCGTGGGTCGTCACCGTCGTCCACAGCGAGAGGGCATCGGGTCCGGCCACCGCGGTCAGTGTCCCGTCGGTGTGGCGCACCCATGGGACCACCTGCCCGTACCCGAAGCGGATGGTGAGGTTCATCTGCATGGTGACCTTGCCCCGCACCCCTTCGACGAGGCGCACCACCTCGGGATGCTCATGACGGATGGGCATGCAGTCGATCACCCGGACCGTGCCCTCTCCGGTCACGAACTCCGACTCGAGTACCAGGGTGTCCCCCCGGTAGTGGCGGTGGGTGGCCCGTTCGGCCCCCTTCGGGGCGATCCGCCACGTCCCGTTGTCGTCGGTCCCCAGCAGTTTGGCGAAGCATGCACCCGAGTCGAACCGGGGCAGGCAGAGCCAGTCGATGGAGCCGTCCCGCCCGACCAGAGCGACGGTGTGCAGGTCGCCGATGATGCCGTAGTCCTCGATGGGGAGCGCCATCTACCATGTCTACCCGAGCGACCCGTCCAGGTCCGGGACCGGTCGCACCCGGTGGGACCGGGGGGATCCGGGGTCAGTCCGAGGTGCAGGGGCCGGTGCCCACCGCGTGGGTCGCCGTGGCGGCCTCATCCACGCGGGTCAGCACGGCAGGCGATGCGAGCGCGTAGCCGATGTTCTGATCGGTGGTGGAACGCGAGAAGACCACCCCGGCGACCTGCCCGTCGGGCAGCACCAGCGGGCCGCCGGAGTTGCCCGGACGGACGAGCGCGTCGATCTCGTAGATGTTGCGCAAGTTCAGTCCCTGCCCGTAGATGTCGCGTCCCTGGGCCTCGAAGAGCGCCATCACCCCGGCGGCGTCGACGGTGAACGAGCCGCCCTCGGGATAGCCGAGGACGGCGGCCTGTGCACCCCGGCCGACGGTCCCGGGGTCGAGGGTGAGCGCGGGGGCGGTCAGGCCCGACACCCGCAGGACGGCCAGGTCGAACGTGGGGTCGAACAGGACCACCTCGGCGCTCCTAATGCTGGTGCCCACCTGCACCAGGGGCTGGCCGATGCCGGCCACCACGTGGGCGTTGGTCACCACCAGTCCGGGCGCGGCGACGAAGCCCGAGCCCTCCTGGATGACCCCACACCCGTAGCCTTCGATCTTCACGGTGGAGGGACCGGCCGTGGCAACGGCCCCGCGGAGCACGCTGTTCGACGGGAGGGACACCGGCAGGGCCGACGCAGGGGCCAGCGTCGCGAACACCGGCGGGAAGCCCTCGGACGTGAGGAAGCCCTGTGCCTGGGAGAAGACCGAGGGAGGCGCGGGGAGGACATCGTCGAGCGAGCGGATGATCCTCGACTGGAGGATGGCCGAGTCGAGCGGGGCCGACGAACTGTTGACCAGGGTGCTGGCCAGGAGCCAGAAGGTGACCAGGGCGGCGACCACGGCGACCAGGGTGCCGAGCACGGCATCGACCGAGCTGACCAGGCCTGGCCGGACCCGTACCACGAGCAGCCCACCCAGTACGCGGCCGATCATGCCCAGGGCGAACCCCATCCCCACCATGGTGGTCAGTGCCACCGCCGTCCGTGCGGTCGGAGCGTGGGCCCACCGTACGGTGACCGAAGCGAGCAGTGCGCCCACGTAGAGCCCGCCGAGGAAGCCGAGAATGGCGCACACCTGCACCACAGCTCCCACCCGGGAGCCCTGATACGCCGCCGCGAGGGCTGCGACGATGAGGATCACGTCGACGACGTTCATCACACCTCCCACGACGGAGGATCCGCCGGGAGACGGGAGGGAGGGAGCACGCCGACCACCATCTCACGGTAACCGGCACCAGCGCGACGGAAGCGTCATCGCCAGCCACACCGGCCCGCCGTGGCAGTATCTGCAACGTTCGGTCCGCATCGGGCGGCGGCCGCGCGACCACGGAACCGTGCGGAGAGGAATGAGCAATGCCTGGTGTCCGAGCCTCTGCAGCGGCCATCCGGTGACCGGTCGGCGCCTCGTCGTATCGGTCGCCGTCGTCGTCCTCGTGGCGACCGCCGGGTGCGGCCCCGCGTCGGCCTCCCAGACGGGAGGGACCACACCGACCCCGTCGCAGACAGCGGTCCCCTGGCTCGGCACCTTCACCTCGGTCACCCTCCCGCCGACGGTCCAGGAACTCCGGTCGGTCACCTGCCCCACCACGACCACGTGTTGGGCCGTCGGATCCATGCAGGGACTCGGAAACGCCCCGTCGTCAGCCACGGTGGTGACCACCGTGGACGGCGGGGCGAAGTGGAGGGTCCGACCCTTCCCTGCGATCGTCGGCTTCCTGGCCGGCATCGCCTGCACCGGCACCCGGGCCTGCACCGTCGTGGGACAGGTCGGATCGAGTGGCACCGGGCCGGGGGCCGTCGTCACCACCGACGATTCCGGGGCGACGTGGACGCTCCAGCCCGTTCCCACCGGCACCACCGACGTCACTGCCATCGAGTGCGGCAGCGGTGACAGCTGCATCGCCCTGGCCGACGTCGCCGGGCGGGTGACCTCGCTGTCCCGGTCCGGTCCCGCGGCCCCGTGGGTGGCCGGCGGTGCCCTGCCGCCTACCGTGTCGGCCGGAACCGGGATCTCCTGCACCGAGGCCACGCTCTGCTGGGCCACCGGGGTGGGTCCCGCCACCGTCGGTCACCTGACCGGTGTGGTCGCCACCACCTCCGACGGCGGGGCGACGTGGACGCTGCAACCGATCCCGCCGGGACTCGGCGCCCTCCAGGACGTGTCGTGCACCTCGACCGGTGGTCAGGCCTCGCCGGCGACGACGACGCCGTCGACCGTCCCGGGTTCGCGGACCACGTCATCCCCGGTCGCCGCTGCGCCGACCACGTCGTCCACACTCCCGGGTTCGGGAGTCGACTGCACCGCGGTGGGGACGACCTCGACCGTCATCGGCGCCAGTCGCGCCGGACAGGCGGTGGTGATCACCACGTCGGACGGGGGGCTCACCTGGTCGTCGGACCCGGTGACCGCCACCGGTGCCGACCTGCTCTCGGTGTCGTGCCGAACCGGCCCGTGTGTGGCCGTCGGGAGCACGGTGGCCTCCGTCCCCCAGGCCGGTCTGATCGTGCTGACCGGCTCGAGCGGGGCCGCGGCACACCGGTGGGACAAGGCGGCCGTGGTCAAGGTCGGCCTGCCCCTCGCCGGCATCGACTGCGGGTCGCTGTCATCCTGCGTGGCCGTCGGTGAATCGATCAGCGCCCACCTGTCCTCCAGCTGACCACCCGTCATCCCTGTGACCCCGGGGGCACCCAGGTAACCTCCGGGCGATGGGAGCCCGCCCCGCCGCCGTCCCCGCCGACGCACCGGTGGCACCGATTCCGCGCCGCCGGGCGACCGCGACGTCCACCTTCGGCGTAGGCCGGCGCGAAGGCCACGACGCGTCCCCCTTCTACGCCCGCTTCACCCCGCCCCTCCTCTCCGGCGACGCCACCGTAGCCCTGCCGACCGCGCTCGACACCCTGTGGGTCGGGGACGCACGGGACATGGACGCCAACGGTGTCGTGGCCGACGACTCGGTGGCCCTGGTCGTGACCTCACCGCCCTATTTCGCCGGCAAGGAGTACGAGCAGGCCATGGGCGTCGGCCACGTGCCGGCCGACTTCGCCGACTACCTCACCATGGTGCACGACGTGTTCGCCCAGTGCTTCGCCAAGCTCGAGCCCGGAGGCCGCATCGCCGTCAACGTCGCCAACCTCGGACGCAAGCCGTACCGGTCGCTGGCCAGGGACGTCATCGACATCCTGGAGGACCTCGGCTTCCTGCTTCGGGGGGAGATCGTGTGGCAGAAGAGCCGCGCCGCCGGGGGATCGTGCGCCTGGGGTACCTATCAACGCCCGGGCAACCCGGTGCTGCGCGACGTGTCCGAGCGGATCGTCGTCGCCTCGAAGGGCCGATTCGACCGGGCCGTCACCGCCGAGGAGCGGGCGCGGGCCGGACTTCCCTGCGAAGGCACCATGACCATGGACGAGTTCGTGGACGCCACCACCGATATCTGGGACCTGCCGTCGGAGTCGGCTACCCGCGTCGGCCACCCGGCACCCTTCCCGGTCGAGCTCCCCCGCCGGCTGATCGAGCTCTACACCTACCGGGGCGATCTGGTTCTCGACCCGTTCATGGGATCGGGGTCGACGGCGGTGGCCGCCCTACGCACCGAGCGGCACTACGTCGGCTTCGACACCGACCCGGACTACGTCAGCCTGGCCGAGCGTCGCATCGCGGCGGAGCGGGCTGCGGTCCGCGACAGCCATCGGAAGGTCACCGTGGCGCCGGGGCGGTCGGCGGTGGCCGACGGCCTCACCCAGGACCGGGCGGTCGCCCTCGGCCGCAGGGCCCGGGACATCGCCGAACAGGCACTCCAGGCGGCCGGCTTCACCGACATCGAGCAGGGGACGGGGTTCACCGACCTGGGGGCGGCCGTCGACTTCCGGGCCCGGGACGCCCGGGGCGGGGTGTGGCTGTTCCTCCTCTCGGGGGCCTACTCGGCGACCCGACCGGGCCTCGAGCGGTCCGACGTGCTGTGGCGGGCACTCGGGGTCGCCTCCGTACTGCACGGTGCCCGGATGGCCGATCCGGGGCGCACCGATCTCGGCCCCCTGATACTCCTCACCACCTGCCTTCCTCCGGTCCGCAGCGCCGGTGGCCGAGCCCTGCAGATCGTGACCGCAGCGGAAGGCGGGCCGGTACGCGACGCCTGCGAGCTGCTCGACCAGGCGTCGATGGTGCGCCTCGCCGCCTACGGTTCCGGTTCCGACCGATGACCGCGGAGGGACCCGTCCCTCCGCACGGTGAGCCCACGGGGGAGACGGCCTGGGACGGAGACGCCTACCAACGTCGATTCGATCGGCTGGCCGCCTCCGGAACCGACGTGCACGGCGAGGCGGACCTCGTGGCCCGGCTCGGGCCGTCATCGGTACTCGACGCCGGGTGCGGAACCGGACGGGTGGCCGCCGAGCTCCATCGGCGGGGGATCGACGTGGTCGGCATCGACCGGGACGCGTCCATGATCCGGACTGCCCGAGCCCTCGCCCCCGATATCGAGTTCGCGGTCCTCGACGTGGTCGACGCCGATCTGGGCCGCACCTTCGACCTGGTGGTGATGGCCGGAAACGTCCCCCTGTTCACCCCGGCCGGATCACAGGGCGGACTGGTGGCCGGGTGCGCACGGCATCTCGCCGTCTTCGGCCGGCTCCTGGTCGGGTTCCAGCTGGGTCGGGGCTACCTACTCGAGCAGTACGACGACCACTGCCGGGATGCGGGACTGGTGCTCGAGGAGCGGTGGTCGACCTGGGGCCGGGACCCGTTCACCCCCGACGCCGACTACGCCGTCTCGCTCCATCGCCGCCGTACCTGATCCGCCCGCCGGCCGCCGGCCGCCGAGATCCTGGCCACCGCGGCCTGACCGGTCCCGGCGGTGCGGCAGACACCGGGTCAACCATCGGCGACCGGCACGGCACCCGCTCCGTCCGGATCCCACTCGAAGCCGAGGGAACGCGCGGCAAAGCCCATGGAGATCCGCAGCGCGAGGGGGCAGTCGATCGCCGGGTCACCCAGCGCGATCTGCACGGCCAACCCGTCGAGCAGGGCCCACAGCGCGATGGCGAACTCGGTCGGATCGGTCGGGCCGAAGCCGCCCGACCGTTGGCCGTCGACCACGACATCGGCGATCGCACGCCGCCACCGGCCGTCAAACTCCTCGCGCACCCTGGCCACCTCGGGATGTCGGAGCGAGCGGGCCCACAGGTCGACCCACAGCGCCCACAGGGAAGGCAACCCGCCGTCACCGGGAGGCACGAAGATCGTTGTCAGGATCTCCTGGAGCCGGCCGGCGGCCCCGACGGCGGCGTCCATGCGGCCGGCACCGAGCTCGTACCAGAGGTCCTCCGCCAGTCGGATGGCCTCGGTCAGCAGGTTGTCCTTGGTGCGGAAGTAGTAGATGACCAGCGCCGGGCTCGTCCCCGCCCGGTCGGCCACATCGGCGATCCGGGTGTCGGTGATCCCCCGCTCGGCGATCACCTCGAGGGCCGACCGCAGCAGCTCCTCCCGGCGGGATTCGCCGGTGGGCACCACCGAAACCACGTCCCTCGCGTCATCTGCCACGAAATCCGCTCTCCCGCTCGCTGGTCGGACCGGAGCGAATCCCATCCGACGGTCGACCCGCCGTCGACCAGGTCGGTCACGCTACCAGGGAGGTGAACGACCGGGCCAGGTCGAACGCGGGTCCGACGTGCCACACTGTGCCCGGTTCGACGGGACGACAGACAGGAGCAGGACATGGCATCCCCCGTCCGTGGCGTGGTGGCGATGGCCGAGGGAGCACCCGTGTCGGTGGTGACCATCCTGGTCCCCGACCCGGGCCCCGGCGAGGCCGTGGTACGGGTCCAGGCATGCGGCGTGTGCCACACGGACCTCCACTACCGGGAGGGAGGAATCGACGACGGCTTCCCGTTCCTGCTCGGTCACGAAGCGGCGGGCGTCGTCGAGACCGTCGGGCCCGACGTGACCGCGGTGGCGCCCGGCGACTTCGTGGTCCTCAACTGGCGGGCCGTGTGCGGCGACTGTCGCTCGTGCCGGAGGGGCCGCCCCCAGTACTGCTTCGCCACCCACAACGCCACCCAGCGGATGACGCTGACGGACGGGACACCGCTGTCCCCCGCTCTCGGCATCGGGGCCTTCGCGGAGCTGACCCTGGTGGCGGCCGGCCAGTGCACCAAGGTGGACGCCTCGGCCCGGCCCGAGGCTGTCGGTCTCCTCGGCTGCGGTGTGATGGCCGGCCTCGGTTCGGCCCTGCTCACCGGTGAGGTGGGCCCCGGTGACTCGGTCGCCGTGTTCGGGTGCGGTGGGGTGGGCTGCGCAGCCGTCGCCGGCGCCCGGCTGGCCGGCGCGTCGACGATCGTCGCGGTCGACCTCGATCCCCGCAAGCTCGAGCTGGCCCGCGAGTTCGGCGCCACCGCCGTGGTCGACGCATCCCGCGAGGATGTCGTCGCCGCGGTCCGCGCCCTCACCGGGGGCAACGGTGCCGACGTCTGCATCGAGGCGGTGGGGAATCCGTCGGTGCTGGAGCAGGCCTTCTACTCGAGGGACCTGGCCGGCACCCTCGTGCAGGTGGGTGTGCCGACCCCGGACATGAGGATCGACCTGCCCATGATCGACTTCTTCGGACGTGGGGGCCGGCTGAAGCCGTCGTGGTACGGGGACTGCCTGCCGAGCCGCGACTTCCCGGTCCTGGTCGATCTGTACCTGCAGGGTCGACTCGACCTCGACCGCTTCGTCAGCGAGACCATCGGGCTGGACGACGTGGAGGAGGCCTTCCACCGCATGGAGCGCGGCGAGGTTCTCCGGTCGGTCGTGGTGATCCGGTAGGGGAGCCAACCCCGACCGCCGGCACCCCTCCCGCCGTCCCCTACGATGGGCACCGGCACACTGCCATCACCCTGGAGGCCCTCGTTGACTGACGGCATCAAGTTGGACGCCCATCACCGCAAGACGCTCGAACGGCTCTTCGCCCATCCGACCAGCCACAACATCCAGTGGCACGACGTGCTGTCGCTGCTGCAGGCGGTGGCCGAGGTCGAGGAGACCCACGAGGGTCGGTTCCGGGTGACCCTCGGGTCCGAGACGGAGACGTTCACCACTCCCCGGGGTGCCGACGTCGACATCCAGACCGTCGTCGACCTCCGCAGGATGCTGAAGGGTGCCGGCATCGAGGCCGAGTAGGCCCCGACGCGCTCCGCTACTGCTGGGACGAGCCGCGCTCGATGATGCCGTCCCGCCTGGCCCGGAGGGCCGTCGGGTCGAACCGCTCCCGCATCCACCGACCCGACCATCGGGCCTCGTCGCGGTAGGACTCCTGGTCGCCCCGGTGGGCCAGCGCCTCGTACATGGCCCGCAGCTCGGCGATGGCCGCGGGATCCGCCTCGGCGATCGCACCGGCGAGCTCGAACGTCCGCGGGAGCAGCCGGTCGTGGGGCACCACCTCGTTGACCAGTCCCCAGGCGCACGCGGTGGCGGCGTCGATGAAGTTGCCGGTGAGCGACATCTGGCGCGCCCGATTGACGCCGACGAGCTGGGGTAGACGGATGGTCATCCCCCCGGCGGGCATGACCCCCACCCTGGCATGGGTGTCGGCGAAGGTGGCCCGCTCCGAGGCGATCAGGAAGTCGCACCCGAGCGCGAGCTCGAGCCCACCGGTGACCGCCGGCCCGTTGACGGCGCCGATCCTCGGCTTGATCGTGTCGGGGGTCAGGCCCCGACGGACCGGCGCGCCGCCGGAACTCCCACCGTCCTCACGGGGCACTGCCGCGACCTCGTCGTAGGTACGGGCCAGGTCGGTGAGGTCGAGGCCGGCACAGAACGCCGGGTCCCGGCCGGTCAGCACCACGACGGCCACGTCGGGATCGGCGTCCGCCGTGGTCAAGGCGTCGGACAGTGAGGCGATCATGGCCCCGGTGAGGGCGTTGCGCGCCTCGGGACGGTCGAGGATCACGAGGGCGACAGGTCCGTGGCGTTCGGTGGCGATCACGCCACCCTCTCTAGCACCGCCGACCCGGATGCCGCCCCGGCGGCCGCCGGCTCCGGGACACCCTGGCAAGATGGGCGGGCCATGCTCGTCTTCTGCACCTCGGCGGCCCACGGCTGCTTCGGCGACCAGCTCGATCGCCCGTCATGGCGATGGTTCCAGTCCCCGGCGGCCGGCTACGACAGCGCACCGTTCCTCGTGACGGTGCGGCACGGGGTCCGGGTGTCCAACCTCCACGCCGACGCCATCAAGGAGCACCTCTCGTGACCTACCGGCCCCTGCCCGACGCGCCACCGTGGTTCGTCCGCGCGCTCGCCGTCCCCCAGGCCGACCTCGAGGTCGAGGTCGACGGATGCACGATCCACGCCCTGACTTCGGGGACACCCGGCATCCGTGGCCTGGTCTTCGTCCACGGCGGCGGGGCCCACGCCCACTGGTGGACCCACGTGGCCGCGACCTTCAGCGACGAGTTCCGGGTGGTGTGCACCGACCTGTCCGGCCACGGCGACAGCGGGCACCGGTCGTCCTACTCGCTCGAGCAGTGGACCGACGAGGTGATGGCGGTGGCCGATGCCGGTGGGATTGCCGGCCCACCCGTGGTCATCGGCCACTCGATGGGCGGGTTCGTGACCATCGGTACCGCCGCCCGGCATGGCGACCGGGTCAGCGGTGCCGTGGTCTGCGATTCGCCGGTGACCGAGCCCGACCCCGAGATCGCCTCCTACCGGCTGAAGGAGGCGTTCGGGCGTCCCCGCATCTATCCGACCATGGAGGACGCCATCGCCCACTTCCGGACGGTGCCGGCCCAGGACCACTACCTCGACTACGTCATGGACCACGTGGCGCGCCACTCGGTGCGGCCGGTCGAAGGTGGTCTGCAGTGGAAGTTCGACCGGGACGTGTTCGCCCAGTTCAGCGGGGGCATGCGCAGTGTGGCCCTGCCCTACCTGTCGGCGGTGCGGTGCCGGTTCGCCCTGCTGCGGTCGGAGCACGGACTGGTCACCCCGGACATCGGCCAGTTCATGTACGAGGAGCTCGGCCGGGTGACGCCGGTCATCGAGATCCCCGAGGCCGGCCACCACGCCATGCTCGACCAGCCACTGATCCTGCTGACGGCCCTTCGCACCCTGTTGGCCGACTGGGACCACTCGGAGCCGCGCCGGCGCGCCAGGTGACCGGCCGGGGTACGGCCGGCCCGCCCGACCGCGCCACGGCTGCGGGTATTCGCTCCCGACGGTGGCCCCGACCGTGGGGAGCGGGACTGGTGGCCGCGGCCGCCTACCTGGCCCTGTCCGTGGGGATCTGGTGGAACGTCTGGAGCGCGGATCCGCGGTCCACCACCGTCTGCGGGTGCGGCGACAGCTCGTTCTCGCTGTGGTTCTTCGAGTTCGCCGCCCATGCGCTCCGGACCGGCACCAGTCCGTTCTTCACCACCCTGCTCTGGCACCCACACGGAATCGACGTGCTCGACGACGCCAGCCAGCTCGGCCTCGGCCTGCCCCTGGCACCCCTCACCTGGGCCGGCGGGTCGGTCCTCTCGATGAACACGGCCCTGACCCTGGCGCCGGCCGTGTCAGCACTCGCCGTCTACGTGCTCCTCGACCGGTGGAGCGTCTGGCGCCCGGCCGCCTTCGCCGGCGGGCTGGTCTACGGGTTCTCCCCCCTGGTGGTGATGAACCTGGCCGAGGCCCATCTGGTGGTGGGCTTCGTCGCCGCCCCACCGCTGATGGTGGTGTGCCTCGACGAGCTCGTGTGGCGGCGGCCCCGACATCCTGTCCGCATCGGCGTGGCCCTCGGACTGCTGATCGCGTTCCAGTTCTTCGTGAGCACCGAGGTCCTGCTCGTCACCGGCGCGGCCTGTGCCCTGGCCGGTGCCGCCGCCCTGGTCGAGGGAGCCCGCAGTGGCGCACGCCCGGTCGAGCGCCTGGTCCGGGCCTGGCGGGGACCGGCCTCCGCCGCAGTCACCGCCGCGGTGCTCCTCGCCTATCCGCTGTGGTTCGCCCTGGCCGGGCCGGCCCATCTGTCCGGTGCCATCTACCCCGGCAGTGGGGTGACCCGCAGCGGGGCGACCGTGGCCGGCTTCGTGTGGCCGACCCCGGAGTCCGTGGCGTTCACCCGCTACATCGGGCGGATCGGGGGCTACCAGGGTCCGGCACTCGCCACCTGGTACTTCGGGGTCGGGATGGTAGGTGTGCTCGCCGTCGGCCTGATGGCGTTCCGACAGGACCGGCGCCTGTGGCTGTGTGCCGGGGTCGGCACGGTCTTCGCCCTGCTCGCCCTGGGCAGCTCGTCCCAGGGCTGGCGGCCGTGGGACCTCGTCGCCCACCTGCCCCTGGCCGAAAACGTCATCCCGGTGCGGGTGCTGCTGGTCACCTGGCTGTGCGCCGGCATCGCGCTCGCCCTGGTGGCCGACCACGTCCGCGGAACGCTCCCCCGCCGGTGGGGGCGCAACCGGAGGGCCGTGGTGCTCGCCGACGGGGTGGCCCTGGCCGTCCTGGCCGTCGCGGTGGTGCCACCGGCCGCCTACCTGGCCCAGACGCTTCCGCTGACGACCCAGCCGGTCGTGCTCCCCAACTGGTTCCGCACCGTCGCTCCCCGTCTGCCCGCCCGCCAGGTCGTACTGGTGATCCCGGCACCCTTCTCGGTCATCCAGAGCTCGCTGACCTGGCAGTCGCAGGACCACCTCTCCTTCGCCATGGCCGGCGGTGACGGTCCCGGCTCGCAACCGGACGGCGTCGGCGGCCACCCGCTGGCCCAGTCACTGCTGACCGGTGTCTCCGGCTCGTTCGCCCACGCGTCGGTGACACCCACCGGGATCCTCGCCGTTCGCGCGGCACTCGGCGCCTGGGGTGTGACCGTGGTGGTCCTCGTGGATCAGCCCGGGCTCCCGGCCTACGACCGGCCGTTCGCCCCCGACGCCGCAGCTGGACTGCTCACCGCGTCCCTCGGCGAGGTACCCCGGTATCAGGAGCAGGCCTGGGTGTGGACGGTGGGCCCGGTCCAGCCGTCGCCGGCCACCCCGTCGGCGGCCCGGTTCGCCCGGTGCACCTCCACGGGCGGCATCGCGTCGGTCTCGGCGTGTGTGCTCGGGGGTCGGCCTCCCCGGGCAGGAGGACGACCGACCCCCGGAGCTCTCGACCCGGGCTCGGCGACCGGTCAGGTGGCCGGGTCGTAAAGGGTGGCGATGGCGATCGGCTCCCGATTGAAGGTCGGGAACTTGGGCTTGGCCTGGGCCCGGTAGTGATCGGTGGAGACCACCGGATCCTTGTCGAACTCGGGGATCACGTACCTGCCGAACGTCTCGATGATGTCGATCGCCTCCTCATAGGAGGTGGCGTCGCCCGGTAGGCCGAAGCACACCTGGCTCGCGCCGTAGTCGACGAACGGCTGGAGCTGGTCGCACACCTCGTCGGGCGTCCCGCACAGGAGGTAGCCGCCGTCGATGAGCGAGTCGAGCTGGTCCTCGCGTGGCGGGCGGGGGGGCTTGGGCCACCGGGACCCGCCTGGACCGGGCATGGTGTCGTGGTAGAGCGACACCATCGACGGCAGGTAGCCGTTCCCCTGGCGACAGGCCTGTGCCCTGGCCACCGCCCGGTCGCTCGAGCAGCGGACCGCGGTGGTGATCATCACGTTGTCGTTGACGAACTCGCCCACCGGGTCGGTGCACTCGCCGATCCCCTTCTTGTAGGCCTCGATCCATGGCGCCACGTCGTGCACCGAGGAGAAGGTGAAGCCAAGGGCGCCCTGGCCGAGCCGACCCGCCTTCTCCCACGTGGCCGGTGATCCGACGGCCAGCCAGAACGGCGGGTGGCCGGGTGGCCACGGCTTGGGCAGGACGTTGTGCGGCGTGTCCATGTCCCAGTGGGTGCCGTGGTACGTGTAGTCCTTCTGCTCCCAGATGCGGACGAGTTCGTAGATCACGTCGTCGTAGTCGGCCCGGGTCGACTCCTTGTCGTGGATGTTCAACGTGGCGATCTCGTGACTGCCCGCCCCCCGGCCGGTGCCGAACTCGAACCTCCGGTTGGTCAGGTGGTCGAGGGTGGCCACCTTCTCGGCCGTGCGCACCGGATGGTTGACCCTCGGGGAGATGTTGAAGATCCCGGCACCGATGTGGATGCGCTCGGTGGATGCGGCCAGATACCCGGCGTGGACATCGTTTGCCGACATGTGGGAGTACTCGGTGAGACCGTGGTGTTCGGTGAGCCAGACGAACTTGAAGCCGTTGCGGTCCGCGACCTGGGCCAGTTCCATCTCCCGGGTCAGGGCGACGTGCTCGGCGTCGCTGTCGTGGGCCTTGGGGCCGGGAACGTATCCCTGCAGGAAAATCCCGAATTCCATGGTGTGCTCCTTCGTGTGGTCGATACGGACGTCGGTGCTTCGGTGACTCGCGGTCGGGCGGGCGCGGGACGATTACGCCGGGGACACGACCATGCCGGGCAGGTGGCCGGTGAGCTTGCCCTCGAGCACGATCGGCACCCCGTTGACGATGGTGGCGTGGATCCCGTTCGGGTAGGCCTGGAAGCGGGCGGAGTCACCGGGCAGGTCGTGGACGAGCTCCTTGCGGCCGGGGCGCCGGATCTCCCCGGGATCGAAGATCATCAGGTCGGCGTAGTTGCCGGGCTGCACCAACCCCCTGTCGCGGAATCCGAGGAGGTCGGCCGGCACGGACGTGAGCTGGCGGATGCCCTGCTCGAGGGTCCACTCCCCCAGGTCGAGTACCCAGCGCCGGAGGAAGTACGTGCTGTAGTCCGAGCCGTCGTCGCGGGCCAGGTGGGCGCCGCCGTCCGAGGTTCCGGTGATCATGTTCGGGCAGTGCTGGGCCTCGCGCACCGCGTCCATCCACTCCTCGGTCTCGGTGACCCATCGGAACTGGGTGCCGAGGTCGTCGGCCAGGGCCAGATCGATCATGGCGTCCGCCGGTGCGACACCCTGCTCGGTGGCGATGTCGGCGATCGAGCGGCCCACGAAGGAATCGAGCCCCGGATCGCGCACGGCTCCGACGAAGAGGACGTCCCAGTGGGGTGGGGGCAGGGTCGAGCCCCGTGCGGGGTCGCGGTTGGGGTGCTCGACCGCGTCGCGCATGGCGTCGCGGACCGCCGGGTCGGTCAATTTCGCCCGGCGGTCGTCCACGAACGGCGCCATCACCTTGTCCCACGCCGGGACCCCCTCGTAGAGGGTCGTGCCCGTGGTGAGATCGAAGGGCCGGTCGAACGGGCGGGCCAACAGGAGTGAGTAGACGGCGGAACCCGCGGCCTGCGCCCGACCGAGGAACTCGAGTGCGACGTCCCATCCCGCACCCGGGGCGTCGACCTTGTTCCGCCCACCGAGCCCCTGGATGATCACCGGCAGCCGGCTCACCCGGCCGAGCTCGATGAGCAGGTCCATGTCGGCCGCGTCGAGGCCACCCACCGCGCTGCGTGGCAGATAGGTGATGGTCCCCCGGTTGGTCCTGCCGAGCTCGTCGGCCAGAGCCAGCAGTTCGTCGGGCTCGGCGAACCGGCTCGGGACCGGGTGGTTGTCCCCGTCGTTGTGGGTGGACGCGTGGGTGGAGGAGAACCCGGCCGCGCCGGCCTCCATCGCCGCCCGCAGCAGCTCGCCCATCTCCAGGATCTCGGAGGACGACGCGGCCCGCGCCGACCCGTCGGTTCCCATGACCCACCGCCGCAGGTTGCAGTGGCCGACATAGCAGGCCATGTTGACCCCGAGCTTGCCGGCACGGTCGGCCAGGAATTCGGGGAAGGTCTCGAAATCCCAGTTGATGCCGTCCAGCGCCGCCGGCGCCATTCCTTCGACCTTGGCGAACAGACCGGCGAAGAACCGTCGGTCACCGGGACGGGTCGGGGCCACCGAGAATCCGCAGTTCCCGGCCAGCACCGTCGTGACCCCGTGGAAGCACGACGCCGTGGCATAGGGGTCCCAGGTGATCTGCGGGTCGTAGTGGGTGTGCGGGTCGATGATCCCCGGTGCCACGATCCGGCCCGTGGCGTCGAGCTCCTGGTCTGCCGTCGCTCCGTCCAGGCGGCCGACAGCGGCGATGCGCCCGTCTCGTACGGCGACGTCGGCCCGCCGCCTCGGGTTGCCCGAGCCGTCCACCACCACGCCGCCACGGATCAGGAGCTGATAGTGCTGGCCCACGGCCTGTACCTCAGGCCCCGACGGCCTGCCGCGACGCCAGGCGGTCGCGCAGGCCGAACAGCTCGATGGCGTTGCCGCGCATGACCTTTTCGACCACGATCGGATCGAGCCCGCCGGTCATCTGCTTGGCCACGTCGAGGGTGTCGGGCCACGTGCTGTCCGAATGCGGATAGTCGCACTCGAACATGACGTTGTCCTCACCGATGTCAGCAAGGTTCTCGAGGCCGAACCGGTCGGAGAAGAAGCACCCGAAGATCTGGCGGGCGAAGTAGGTCGACGGCGGGTCGGCCAACAGGTCAGCCACTCCTCCCCAGGCGCGGTTGGTCTCCCACACGTGGTCGGCGCGCTCGAGGATGTAGGGAATCCAGCCGATCTGCCCCTCGCTGTAGGCGATCTTCAGCGTCGGGTAGCGCTCGAGCAGACCACTGAACAGCCAGTCGCACATGGACAGCATGCAGTTGGTGAACGTGGCCGTCGATTGCACGGCCGCGGGCGCGTCGGACGATGTCGACGGCATCCGCGAGCCCGAGCCGATGTGCATGCACACGACCGTCCCCGTGTCCGCGCAGGCCCGGAACATCGGATCCCAGTAACGGTTCTTGTCGTGGATGGACGGCCAGCCGAGATAGGCCGGGATTTCCGAGAAGGCGATGGCCCGTACCCCCCGGGCGGCATTGCGATGCACCTCGCCTGCGGCGAGCTCCGGGTTCCAGAAGGGGATGAGGGTGATGGGCACCAGGCGGGGGTCGGCGCACCACTCCTCCACCATCCAGTCGTTGTAGGCCTGGATGCACGCGAAGCCGAGCGCCCGGTCCCGGGCCTCCGAGAAGGCCTGGCCGGCAAAGCGGGGGAACGTCGGGAAGTTGAGTGACGCCTCGATTCCGGCCTCGTCCATGTCGGCCAGCCGGGCAACCGGGTCGTAGCAACCGGGTCGCATCTCCTCGAACGTCACGGCCGACACCGTCACCTGGTCGCGGGGGAACCCGGCCGCGGCCATCACCCGGGTCATCGGATAGCGGAGGTCCTCGAACAGCCAGAAGTCGCACGGCGTGCCGCCAGGGTCCTCCTCCCACGAGTACACCCCCCCGACACTGCCCATGCGCGACACACCGGAGCGGACCACCCGGGGGCCCTCGGCCCGGAACTGCTCGGGCAGGTAGGTCTGCCATAGGTGGGGCGGTTCGATCACGTGGTCGTCGACCGAGATGATCCGGGGGAATGCGTCGTCCATGTGCCCTCCTTGTGGCCATCCCGCTACCCAGCTGACGGTACGGATTCGCCACCGCGGATCAAAGGGCCGAAAGTCCTGAAAAATGGAACGCGTTCTTATGGTCCAGAGGAATTCTCCCGTGACCAGGGATGATGAGGCCACTTGCCCCTAACCCGTGAGAATGAATTGTCGTGTCGACTGCTGGACATCTACTGGAACGGGTTCTACCCTGGGTCAGGAGCAGGTGTCGGCCGCGGCACCCGACCAATCCGATCAACAGGAACTGGAGGCAGCGGATCCGATGCCGACCGATACCCGTCCCCACTGCGACGTCGACGTGCTCGACCGGAGCTTCTACCTGGATCCTCATCCGGGCTACGCGCACCTCCGTGCCAACGCTCCGCTGTCCTGGAACGAAGAGCGCGAGCTGTGGGTCGTCACCAAGCACGAGGACATCAACTACGTGTCGACCCACGCCGAACTGTTCTGCTCGGGC
>JBEKCS010000011.1:0-68562 GCA_050014755.1 Acidimicrobiales bacterium | reverse complement strand
GTGGTTTGTGTGGAAACTGCTTCTTGAGGTTGACGCGGTGATCGTCGCGTCTGGGGGATGTTGCCTCAGCTCACGAGGCCGTACACCACTGGTCGGGACTCAACTGCCCTTGAGTCAGCTGGCTTGGCCGCTTCACCTGTCCCAATCGCACCTTATGGCGCGGCGCTTGCCATCGAGCGAATAGAAAGCCCGTTCGAGCCAGGCAATGCCGTTCTGATGTTCGTGTCAGCGGACGGATCCGTACCCTCTACGGTGACGATGGTCGTGGGTGTTATGCACAGCGTTGATGCTGACGGCGCAGAGTTTCTTGCATTGTGCAATGGAGTGAACCAGTGGGAATCGTTCACTTGCGTTGCTTTTTCTGGCGGTACTGGGGCTGACGTGCTTCTGAAGATTGCTCTTCCACCCCAAGTCTATGTGAACATACCCCAATTTCTAAAGGCGATAGTTGTCGACATTGCCCAGACAGTCCCTGGTATCCGGCAAATATTTAACTCAAAAGGTATCTCCGGAATACCGCATACTTATTGCGAATCGGACATCAAGAGGATCCTCAATCAAATCCACAGCTAGTCTCGCCGTGCTGTTACGGCTATGTCACCGCCTAGGGAGAGTTTGAAAGGATTCTCATGCTCTCCACCACGCCCGTTTACTCGATGCATCCGAGGAGTCGTGTCAGGTGAGGTGACGGGTTCGAAAACATCGCGATCACCTCCACCGATGTTGTCGGAAATACAACGGCGCTATCCCAGTTTGATGCGGTTGGCTCCAGTTGCTAACTGAGGCGCTGGCGATCTTCGGGCCTCAGCGGAGACACCCGTCCACACAGCGGTCAGGCCTGGGTCAAGAGTTCGGAATCGCCGTCCAGCAGCGACTCAGGGTCGGCCAACTCCCCGGCTCCTCTTGGGCACGTCGAATCCGAGTACTGCGTAGGCCTTCCGTCGCTCGCTGTGCATACGGGCCAGGACCGGCACCTGCGTGTCCACGTAGTCGTGAACTTCGACGCTCATCTTGTCAGCTGTCGGACGCAGGACGCGCCCGACGTACTGCACCACGCTCCCCTTGAACTTGATGGGGAACGCCAGGAACAGAGTGTCGAGCGGAGGACAGTCGAATCCCTCCCCGAGCAGACTCGCAGTTGCCGCCAAGACGAGCCCACCGACCGGGTCGGACGATTGGTCCAGCTTCTGAAGGACAGCGGTCCTGGCCTTCTTGCCCATTTGCCCGTGAAGGACCAGGGGATTGACCCCGCGTGACCGCAGGGCGGCCGCGATTAGGTCGAGATGCTCCGTCCATCGGGTGAGGACAAGGCAGTTACGGCCGTTGACCGAAGCCGTTGCGATATCGTCGCAGATGCCAGGTGTCCGCACTTCGTCCTCGACCAACTCCCGAAACGTGGCCTGGATGTGTTGACCATTGTCCGTGGCCTCATGGGTGGTTTCGTGGACGATCAGCTCCAACTTGTGACGATCCGCTCCCACGGGTGGGGACATGGTGTGCCGCACAGGTCCGCAGTGCATCGCCATCATTGCCTGCAGTCCGTCCCGTCGATAGGGAGTAGCCGTGAGCCCGACCCACCTCCGCACGGGGATCTCACGGACGGCGCGCTCGAACGTCACAGCCGGCACGTGGTGACATTCATCGACGATCACCAAGCCGTAGTCCGCCGTGAGCGCAGCGACATCGTCACGGCGGGCGAGGCTCTGGACCATGACGACGTCCACCATTCCCTTGGTCTTGCTTCGACCGCCACCCAGCTGACCGATCTCCTTGGTGTCAAGGTTCAGGTGGGTCACGAGGCGCTCGCGCCACTGGTCCACCAGGGGCTTCCTATCCACAATGACCAGGGTGGGCACCTTGTAACGGGAAATGAGCCCGCAGCCGACGACCGTCTTGCCGGAACCCGGTGGGGCGACCAGCATGCCGAGGTCGTCGGCTGCCAGCATCTCGACCGCCTCGATCTGGTCAGGCGTGAGTATGGCCAGGAGTTCCACGTCGACCGGAGCTGCGTCATTGCATGCATCGACGACCTCCAACGTGCTGCCCGCCTCCTTGACGATCCGTGCAGCCGTGTCCCGAAGTCCTCGGGGCAGCAGCAGCTCACCGACAGCCTCCCGGTAACACCGGATGAATCGAGGAGTGTTCCAGGTGGAGAATCGCATTCGCTCCTTCTCGTAGAACTCGGGATTGTGGAGCGACGCAGCGTGCTTCAGCGCGGCCACCAATGCAGGGGGAACGCCGACGCGGTCGATCGACAACATCGCCCCTGCGCGGGCACAGATGGCGCTTGGAGGCTCAACGGGCGCAGTCACCACCGGCCCCCGTCGATATGTCCGAACGTCCGGGCCGGTCTCCAAGTCACCGATACCTCCGACCAGCTCGTCGAGGAACTGGACGGTGACCGACTCTACCGAGGAGAGGTGCTCCCATTGATCGGCGAAGGGCTCCATGGTCCGGGAGTCGAGGAACACCGTCGTACCTCTCCGGCGGCATTTTCCCTGCAAGGGGAGCGCGATCAAGTTCCCGAACGACCCTGTGGGCATGAAGTCCTGGGTGGGAAACAGCCTGTCGTAGCTGGCCAGGTCGAGCTCTGCACGTACCGTCATCGCCTCGCGGATCAGATGGACACCCAGTCGGCGCGCCGCGGACGCAGCGACGTGGTCGGCGAAGAAGATCCAGACATGGCCGCCATCACCCGATCGCGAACGCTCCAGCAACGTGGGAATACCCACGACCTCGGCGGCATCGCGGTAGGCGAGTGCGTCCAATGCCCAACCGGGACCATCAAAGTCACAGGCGAGCAGACGACAAGTGTCCCCATGAAGCAGTGGATAGATCCCGACGTGCACCTCACCCGCGAGGTGGCGCTCCAGAACTTCAGCGCTGAACGGTAGGTATTCCCGATCGGTTGCCTTCGCATTGGTGAAGCCACCTCGAACCGCAGGGCTCCATCCCGACTTGCCAGTTCTCTGGCTGCTCCAGGCAAGCGCGTGGACGTCATCGCGTCCGACGAAGCGGGATTGGAAGAGAGCGATCTTCTCGCCAGCAGAGGAGCCCTGCCTCACTTGGCTCGGCGAAACGGCGCTTCCATCACCCGCCGCGACCGCATCCGGCTCCGGCGCTGTGGCATCAGGTCGCGACCCTCTCCCATCAAGCCCGAGGAGGGCACGGAGTCAAGCGTTCTCTGCTCTCAGCTCCTCGAGCTCTGTTTCCATCTCAGACAGGTGCGTCCGGTCATCTGGGTATTCCGATGGAACTCCCACGCCGACTCATGCCACCTTCATCTCGGTCGCCGCCGGTGTTGAATCGACCGACGAGAGGGCAGACCGGTCGGCCCTGCAACGCTCCAGGAACTGGTCGCCGGTCCGCGAGACACTTCCATCGTTCCAATCAGCTGGATGCACCCGGGCCAAGGTTCAGGCAACGTGCAGAAAGTCCTTGAGAGCCCTCCGGATGACATCGCTGGCCGTGGTGTGTTCCGCAACGGCCCGAGCCTGGAGTGCGTCATGCAATTCGGGGTCGAGTCGCACGGGCACGACATCTGCAGGCCCGGAGCCCATGGCCGGCCGCCCGCGACGTCGAGACTTGAGCGCCTCGATGTCGTAGGTGGCTGACTCGACTTCGCTGGAGAGGGACTCAAGGTCGTCGTCGTCGAGCACTCTGCCGGTCTTCGTTCGGTAGGTCTTGGACTCAGTCATCAATTACTCCCTTGTTCGGGTAGCAGGTCATAGAACACAGGCCGCAACGCCATGGCATGAATCACGATCTGAACGTCTTCGTCGAATTCGAGCCAGATGACCTCAAGCAGACTGCCATCGAAATCGGGTCCGATGGCAAGCACCCTTGGCGGATCATCATCGGGATCGAGGCTGACAACGACCACACAGTTGGCGATTGCATGCTCGATGGATGGGCCGGCCACTCCATGCTTTCGTGCGGCACGGTGGATCTCCACGCCTAAATCGTATTACGTAATACTACTCAGTTCAAGACCGGAGCAGGAACGCTCGGGTAGCCAAAGCGCCCCGGGGGTCGGTGCCGACCACCTCCGCCGATCGAGGATCAGAGGGGTTCGAACGTAGTCCCATCACTTCGCCACTGATATCGACGTCGAAGAGCGCACCGAACGAAAGCCGCCTCCGTTCCGGCATCTACACCACAAAACTCCAGGTCAGAAGGCCGAAAGGGGTTCGAACATAGTCGCATAACCTCCACCGAAGTGTGGGAATAATAGCGTTTTCCCTCCTCAGATCTGGTATTTCACTGGATCTTCCGAGCCAAGGCAAACGGCGATGTTCGAATCCCCCGTTGATTTGGGAAAACGCGCAAGCCGAGTCATTCGCCCGGTCGACCGGTGACGCCCCCCAACTCGATAGACCGAGAGTCACAACGGACTAGCGGGACAGTCGACTCTTCACCGCTGAACGGGCACGGGCGATGACTGCTTGATCGTCGTGAAGGACGCTCACGATGTTCGTCCCGGCAAGAATTACACCGAGTTCGAATGCGACTTGCCCGGGGTCGGTGCCTCGCGGCAGTTCACCCTTCTCAACCGCAGCGCTGGCTTCGCGCCCAAGCAGGTCTCGCCACTGCTGTTGGATACGAGCCACTTCATCATGAACACGTCCGGGGCGCGCCGCGACCTCGGCGGAAGCGGCGACGAAGAAGCATCCACCGGGGAAAATGCGCCGCTCCACGTAGGAGAGGAAGCCGTCACACAGGGCAAGCAGTCGTGCGCGCCCCGGCTCTGTTCCAACCAGCGCCGGTGTGACCACCTCGACGATGAAGCTCTCGCGTGCTGCGTTGATGGTCGCCAGTTGGAGTTCCTCCTTGGAGCCGAACAGTGCGTAGACGCTGCTTTTCGCAGTTCCGGTGGCGTCGGCGAGCCGGCCGATCGAAAGTCCTTCGATGCCCTCGATCGTCGCAAGCCGTGCTGCCTCGTGCACGATGCGGGCACGGGAGCGCTCTCCGGGGGCCCGGGTCTGCTTCCTCGGTTGCTCCTCCTCTGCCATCGGCTCGTCCTCCCTCCTTCGCGTGACTGACCCCTTGCATCTTAGACGCACGATCGTTTACAATTACTGTACGACCGTTCGTCTAGAAAGAGCCGGAGCGAGTGTCTGACATGAACTGGGAAGAAGCGGGTCGCGGCTGGGGGGCGCGTGCCCTGGAGTGGGCGTACCTGTTCGAGCCGTACGCTCGCCCGGCAAACGAATTGCTGTTCGACCGTCTGGGAATCGGGGACGGTGAGCGCCTCCTGGACATCGCCTGTGGGTCCGGGTTCGCTGCTCATCTTGCCGCCGAGAGGCAGGCCACAGTCACTGGACTGGACGCAGCCGAGGCCCTGGTGACGATCGCACAAACGAGAACTCCGAGCGGGAACTTCCGCGTCGGTGACATGTTCGAACTACCGTTCGCGGATGACAGCTTCGATGTCGCGACGAGCTTCAACGGCATCTGGAAAGGATGCGAAGGTGCGTTGAAGGAAGCTCGCCGGGTGCTCGTGCCCAACGGTCGGCTGGGACTCACCTTCTGGGGGCGATACGACCGTCTTGGCCTCATGCCGTACTTCATCAAGGTCATCGAGTTGTCTCCTCCTGAACACGGGGCAACCAATATGGACCACGGGGACACCGGTCGCGAAGGTGTCATGGAGGACATGCTCGAAGCGTCGGGCTTCTCGTTGGTCGAGCGCGGAGCCGTCGACGTTGTCAGCGAGTGGCCCGACACCGACACGGCCGTGCGTGCACTAGCGGCGGCGGGACCGTCCGTCCCCGCGATCGAGGCGGTCGGCTACGAGACGTTCTGCGAGGCGCTGCATGAGGTCGTCTCGCCCTTGTGCGATCGGGAAGTCGGCGTCCGGGTCACCTCCGAATTCGGATGGATCGTCGCACGAGCCGACTGATCTGATGCACGTCCGACAATGGCCGAATACCGCCGACATCAACAATGGAGTCATCCCATGACGAAACTGAGTATTCAGGAGACCCTGTATCCGGATCTCACGTGCTTCGGGTGCGGCCATGCCAATCCCGACGGTTTTCACCTGCGTAGCTTTCGGGAACACGACGTCACCGTCGCCACGTTCACCCCTCGCGCCGAACACGACAACGGATTCGGCTTCCTCAACGGGGCATCATCTCAACGGCGCTCGACTGCCACACCGCTGCCGTTGTGATGTGGGAAGCCGATCGCCATGAGTGGACGGCCGACGAAGGGGCACCGGTTCCCTTCATCACGGCTGGCTTCGACGTTCGATTCCTGCGGCCAACGCCGTTGGGACCGCCCGTGTCGCTTCGGGCGGAACCTGTGGAGGTTTCCGAGTCGGCCATCGTCGTGAGCGCCGAGCTCGTCCACGAAGGCAAGGTGCGGGCAACGATGCTGGCGAACTGGTTGCGATTCCATCCCCGGTAGGAGTGTTCAAGAATGGACGAACCACTGCTCCCGCCCGCACGCGGAGGTCAACATTCCTCGCCGGACAGCGCCCTACCCATCCAGGCGTCAAGGGCAGATGCGATCCTGCTCCTACGCCGGCCCAACTGCATCGGTGGGGCTATCGAGTCGTCTCTATAGCCTCGAAAATTCGTCCCGCCTCTGATTCGGTGGTATCCGCGTCCGCGAAAGAACCCTCCTGACCTGGAAGAATTACTGGTGCTAAGGCAGCAAATCCAAACCAGGAGGAGGGCTCCTCGAAGGTGCACGATAGTCGCGCCACCCAATCGATGAGGGTGACCACCGACGGGAAGAACCTGGTGTCCCACGCCGGCACCGCGCTGTTGTCCGAACTGGCCGATCGCAGCGGCCTGACCGAAGCGATGTCGACTGCGATGTCGGCGTGCGGGATCAACTGGCACACCCACGATCCCGGCATCGTCCTCACCCATCTGGCCGTGGCCATCGCCGACGGTTCACACTTGCCGGCGTTCAGATCGGTCCTGAGGATCTGCACGTCGAGGTGACCAAGGAGGCGGTCCGGACTGCACCCGACATCGAGATGCACGGTGAGGAGCTCTCCCGAGCGGACGAGTCCACGCTCTACCACCACTTCGAGATGAACTACACGCCGATCGACACGGAAAGCGGACGCCGGCTGGCTCGGCGTTGATTCACTGGGTGCAGTCGATGCGCCAGCCACCCGCCGGTAGGGATAGCGCTGCCGCCTCGCGTGCCAGCAGCTATCCCCGACGTGTTGCCAATAGTGGGCAGCCAATCTTCGCGGACACGGACGCCAATGGAACTGAGCACTCGGATCTTGGACCTGGAGACCCACCGTCTCGGCAGCCGCTCCCCCATCTGGCCAGTCTGTTGGCAGGCATGACTCGATCGCTGCAATGCGCCCCAATTGACGATGGGGTCAGAGCGCCCTGAGTGCAGCGATCACGTCTGCCGGCTCCACGCGCACCCGCCAGTCGGCATTGACGGAGGCGAATCTCACGACGCCGTCGCGGTCGATGACGAACGTGGAGGGGACGGGCAGCGAGCGTCGACCATCGGCGTTCTGCACGGCAGGGTCGTTCTGGAACACGTTGACCTGGAGGTCTTCCAGTTCACCGGTGACGTCGAATCGGACCTCGTAAGCCTCGCTGACCGACTGGTCGAGATCACTCAACACCGGGAAGGCCAGGTCGTGCTTCTCGGTCATCGTCAGGCCATGGTCAGGCGCCTGCGGGCTGATCGCCACGAGCGTCGCCCCTGCAGCCTGGATCTCCGGCAATGCCTGCTGCAGGGCCCGGAGCTGCAGATTGCAATAGGGGCACCATTCCCCCCGGTAGAAGGTGACCACGACCGGGCCCTTGGCAAGCAGGTCACCGAGCGCGACTTGGTTGCCGACCGCGTCGCTCAGCGTGAAGTCTGGTGCGGTGTCGCCGATGGCGAGACCTGGTGCGACTCCGGAGGTGGTGACCTCGTCCACTCCCGTCTTGATCCGTCCGGCGATCTGGGTCGGGATCTGCGTGGTGATCTCGTTCAACTGGGTAGCTAGCGCATCCATGACGACTCCTCAAAGTGGACTGTGCAGTCCATACTCACAGGAGTAGAATGGACTGTCAAGTCCACTACTGGAGACCTGCATGTCCGGAGCCGACACCATCAGCGACCGTCCGTTGACGGTCAAGGGGCGCGAGACGCGCCAGCGGATCGTCGAGGCGGCGTCCGACCTGATGGTGGAGCGTGGCGTGGCGACGGTGAGCCTGGACGAAGTGGGCCGGGTGACCTCGACCAGCAAGTCGCAGATGTACCACTACTTTGCGAGCAAGGACGAGCTCGTCGCCGCGGTGGTGGTCTGCGTGCGGGATCGAATCCTCGCATTCCAAGGGGACCTGCTCGCCACCGTGAAGTCGGTGGATGACCTGCAGCGCTGGGCGGACTCCATCGTGGCATTCCAACAGCAGGCACCACAGTGGTCCGGCTGCCCCCTCGGCACTCTGGCCAATGAGCTCATCGGCGAGTCCGGCGTGGGTCGGCTAGATATCCACGAAGCGTTCGACTCGTGGCAGCTGCTCCTGGAAGATGCGTTGGGACGACTGCGGAATTCAGGGAGGCTGCGGGCCGATGCCGATCCCGAGCGCTTGGCGACGGCCACGTTGGCATCACTGCAGGGAGGCCTGCTCATGTCCAAGGCGCTTCAAGACGAGACCCCGCTCGCGGTCGCTCTCGACGCGGCGATCGACCATCTGCGTACGTTCGCCAGCGCCTGACGGGCATCGGGGCCGTGTCCTCAGCATTCTTCGTGGCCCTCGTCTCGTGGCTGATCGGTCCCTACTCAGCTTCGGCGGCGACTCTGATCGCCGCAAGCGTTACAGGAATGCCCATGCGGGCCGATTCGGCCCGTTCGACGATCCGGGCCGGTGCGTCTTCACCGAACGTCTGCTCGAAGAACGCCTGACCACCGGGCAGGAACTCCCACGATTCCGTCACCTCGGTCCCACCAGGGACACGCACGAACTCGTAGCCCCATCGGACGCGGTCGCCCCCGACGATGAAGGCGAACTCACGGCCACGGTCGGCGACGGCAACCTGTGATCTGGTCTCCCATGTCCGACCGGAAGTTTCATTCCGACCGGTGAACCACGCCCCAGCCTTCGGTCCGGCACCTTCGTCCCACCAACAGACCTTGCACTCCGGACTCCACTCTCCCATCCGGGTGATGTCCGAGACCATGTCGTAGAGATCCTCCGGCGAGCGGGCGATGACGATCGACTCTCTGTAGTTGAGATTGGCCACGACCCGATTATGCACCTCGCGCTCAGCCCAGGCTCCTTCCAATGTATGGAGGGTCAGCTACTGACGTCGGACGCGTCCGCGTTGGCGACGACAGCTCGCACGGTCTCGACCACGTCATCCGGATCGGCCCGGTAGCGATACTCGCCGTTCAGATACGCGTAGCGCACAATGCCCTCTTGATCGATGACGTAGGTCGCCGGAGTCGGGACCTCGCGTTTTCCGTCGGCATTGATCTCGGCGACATCGAGGCCGAGTTCCGCCTGGTGGCGACGGATTGCCTCCGGGATCTCGATCACGATGCCGAACAGGCGAGCTACGGCGTTGCCCGCATCCGAGAGCACGCTGAAGTGCAGCTCGTTCAGGGACGCTGACAGTTCGGAAAAGGCGGGCGCCTGGGGCGAAACGGCAACGAGCGAGGCACCCAACGCCTCCAGCTCCTCGCGTCGGGCCTCGAGTGCCCGCAGCTCGAGGTTGCAGAACGGGCACCACGCGCCACGATAGAAGCTCAACACGACGGGCCCATCGAGCAGTGCGTCCGCCAGTCGGAAGGACGCACCGTGTGCGTCGGGGAGCTCGAAGAGGGGCGCGTGATCCCCCACCTGGATCGCATCGTCGAAGGACAGCGCACCGAGCTGCCTCTGCGCCTCGTGCACCGCTTCCATCTCCTGGCGGGGACGGTCGGCGCCGAGCGTCTCACGCGCGACTGCGAGCTGATCGGTCAATGGCTTCGATTTGCCACCGGCGCGTTGGTCGAGTCGCTCCATCATCGGCCCGAGCACCTGTCCCAGTGCCGTTGCGGTGGGCTCAGTCACGCCTGTCTCCTGTCCTCGTTGGCCTCGATCGTCCCTGCAGGCGCGCCATCGCCGGTACCTGACCTATCGATGCTTGACATCCTTCGTATTTCCGGTCAGTGTATCGAACTTGATGACTCAATCAAGTATTCGGAGTGCGCAGCGTGCGGTCCCCTCGAGGGCGGTCGTCCGGTGATCGCTCCGAGCGTGCGCGCGTTCCTCGAGGCTGAGCGCGCTGGAGTGCTCTCGACCATCCGCCCGGACGGCCGGGCACGGCAGTCCGTCGTGTACTTCCTCCTCGAGGGTGATCACATCCTCGTGTCGACCGAGCCCAAGCGGGGCAAGGCCAAGGACGTGGAGCGCTCCGGATGGGCCTCGCTGTGCGTGATGGGCCGCGAGCCGCCCTTTCCCTCGGTCACAGTGGAGGGAGCCGCGGCGCTGCGGGTGAACCAGATCGCCGATCACACCGCTCGCCTGTTCGCTCGCATCTCGGGGGACGAGCCACCAGAGCTCACCGACGAACTGCTGGCCGGGATGGACCGGGTACTGCTCGACATCGAGATCGGGCGCGCCTACGGCGCGTCGTACCTGCCAGCCGAATGACGGCCGAAGGAGATCCTGGACTCGGACGCCGGGAGCGACGCCGGCGTACAACCCGGGCTGCGCTCGTGGCCGCGGCCCGGCACCTTGTCGTCGAGAAGGGACCCGATGCCCTCACTGTGGCTGACGTGACCCAGGCCGCGGACGTGGGCTTCGGCACGTTCTACGGGTACTTCGACACCAAAGAGGCACTGCTCGAAGCCGTCGTCGACGAGGTGCTCGACGATCTGGGCCGAACCAACGACGCACTCACCGCCGGACTCGACGATCCCGCGCTCATCGTGGCAGTCGCTATCCGGCACATGGTCCGTACCGCGATCGAACAGCCGCAGCTCGCCGCCCTCCTCGTCCGGTTCGGCTTCTCCGGCGACAGCCGGCTATGGGAGGGTCTCCACCAGCGCATGCTCCGCGACCTTGAAGCCGGCGTGAGCGCCGGGCGCTTCCGGGGCGATCGTCTAGCGGCGGCGACCGTGACCGTGGGAGGCGCGGTGATGGCTGCCCTGCGGGCGAATGACCTCGGATGGCCCCAAGCCAGCCTGGGCGATCTCGACCGAGGCCTGGCCGAGACGTTGCTCGGTGGTCTCGGCCTCACCGTCGAGGACGCCGCGTCGGTGACCACGGAGGCCGGCGTGGTTCTGGCCGCGGCGATCAGCACACACCGGTGAGGTTCATCGACTTCGACCTGCCACCTCACGAACCAGGACACACAAGAGGAGTGACCACCAGATGACGACACCACCCCCGCGGCATGCCTACACCGAACCACCCGCTCGGATCCGAGAGGGACTCGCCCGCCAACAGGAACGGTTGAACGGGGTCGAGGAACTGATGTCGACGCTGCCGGACACGTCCCCGCCCGATCCGAACTCCGACGGGGAGACAGAGAACCTCGGCCGGGTCACCGTCGTTCACCGCTTCATCGACGCGCCTGGTGACAGCGAGACGGTGCAATGGCATCTCGTCGAATGCGGCCCCGCCGACGCCGAAACGGTGATCTTCCTCCACGGCGTTCCGGACTCTTGGTGGCAGTGGCACCACGCTCTCGACGCGCTCGGCGACACCTACCGTTGCCTGGCCATCGACCTCAAGGGCTACGGCCAATCCGAGAAGCGCACCGGCGACTACCGCCAAGAAGGCGTCGCCGACCAACTGGTGGCGCTGATCGACCAGCTCGGCATCGACCGCTTCAACCTGATCACCCACGACCGCGGAACGCCACCGGGTGACCACCTCGTGGCAAAGCTCGGCGACCGCGTCGTTCGTTACGGGCGCGGCCAACAGCACCTGTGGCACCTCCACCCAGACCTGCACCCCCAAGAGGCGCTCTTCACCGACCCGAATGCCACGGCCATGCTCTCTGACCCTCGCCGCTTCGTATGCATGGCGTACACGTTGCTGACGGAGCGCCCGGTGTCCAGTGCCGATCTCGCTCGCACTGTCACTGAATTCAGCCACCCGGGAATCTCCAGGGCAGTGCCGCGCTATTTCAACTCGTCGTCGTTCCGCCAAGAGTGGATCGACCGGCGAGAAAGGCTGATCCGATCGTGGCGGTGCCCCGTGCTGCTGCTCCAGGGGGCTCACGATCCGCTCCAGCCCCGCGAGTTCTACACCGACCCCGAGGTTCTGGCCAAGCTGCCCGCCGGCAGCGACGCCGCGATCCTCGATGCCGGCCACTTCTGGCCCTTCGAAGCGCCCGACGAGGCAAACGCCGCGATCAGTGGCTTCCTCGCCGGATGAACGAGTGGTCGCGGGTCGGCGGCTGAGGAGTGATCGACGTCGTTGCCCACCGGCGGGGGTTCGAGCATCGTCCCATCACGTCATATACCGAAGTTGCGGCGAACCCCGCAGAATCCGACTCTCGAGAGGGTTGGACTCCACGTTCCCAGTCCCGTCACCGTTCGGGAATACCCCGGTCATGTCGGATCAGCGGCCTTCGGCTAGGCGATTGGTGGGTCGGCAAACAAGACCCCGGTACGCAGTATCGCGGGATGCGTCCAAGGCGAAAGCGGGCCCCTCGCGTAGGGAGAGAATCCTCAGTTTCGCGGGGATGCCGTTCCCCCTGGCGCAGACGGTGACCAATCGCTCTGGCGATCTAGCGACCGGGCAGTCAGACTTGGCCTGTGGTTGTGGCCGCGCGTGCACCCGTCGGCGAGCTGGACCTCGTCGACGCCGCCGGCCTGGCGCCCGACGAGGTGCTGTCGCGCCTCGGGAGCGGTCCTGACGGTCTGTCGTCCGACGAGGCGGCCGAGCGACTGGCGCAGTTTGGGCCAAACGCGCTCGGAACGCATCGGGTGCACGCCAGCGCCGTCCTCTTCCGCCAGCTCCGTAACCCCATCCTGATCCTGCTGCTGATCGCCGCATTGATATCGGGGTTGACCGGAGGCGGTACGAACGCGGTGATCATCGCCGTGATCGTCGCCTTGAGTGTCGGATTGGGTTTCTTCAACGAGTATCGGGCGGAGGTGGCGATGGCCTCTCTCCGCGCCAAGATCCGACAGGAGACCGAAGTTCGCAGGGACGGACAGGAGAGCCGGGTTGCGGTCACGAACCTCGTACCCGGCGACGTGGTGTCGCTCCGTATCGGCGTCCTGGTACCGGCGGACATCCGTCTGCTGAAGGTCGACGAACTCGAGTGCGACGAAGGCGTGCTGACCGGCGAGTCAATGCCAGTGGCCAAGTCGGCGGCGCCCGTTACCGGCCACCAGCCGCTGGACCAGCCGGGGTGCGCCTTCATGGGGACGATCGTCCATCAGGGATCGGCTCTTGGCGTCGTGGTTCGGATCGGAGCCAGCACCGCCTTCGGGCAGATCGCTGCAGGCCTGTCCGAGAAGCAGAGCCAGACTGCCTTTGAAACGGGTCTGTCGCGTTTCTCGCGATTCTTGTTCGGGGTGGCGGCCGTCCTGACCGGGTTCATCTTCATCGTCAACGTGCTACTGCATCGGCCCCTCATCGAGGCACTGCTCTTCTCATTGGCCATCGCCGTGGGCATCGCCCCTGAAATGATGCCGGCCATCGTCACGGTGAGCCTCTCCGCCGGTTCGAGCGCGCTTGCGGCGAAGAAGGTCCTCGTGAAGCGACTTGTTGCCATCGAGGACCTGGGCAACATCGAGATCCTTTTCACCGACAAGACGGGCACCCTCACCGAAGGGGCCATTACTTTCGAGAGGGCGTTGGATGCCAACGGGCGCGCGAGCGATCGCCCAGTTCTACTCGGCCTCGTGTGCAACGAAGCGACCGTCACCGAGGGGAAACCGGTCGGGGGGAATGCATTGGACCAGGCCTTGTGGTTGGCCCCCGCTTCGGCTTCGGGGCAAGGGGCCGCCGCCACCGGTACGTATCAGAGGCTCGGCGTCCTTCCCTTCGACCACGAACGGCAGCTCGCCTCGGTACTGGTGAAGGACCCCGGCGGGCATCTGCTCATCATCACCAAAGGCGCTCCCGAGGTGGTGCTGGACCGGTGCATGAACGTCCCCGACGGAACTCGGCAGGCACTCGAGGCGCTGTTCTCCGAGGGGGCCCGGGTGGTGGCCGTGGCCACCCGCTCCGCCGAGGGCGTCGAGGCGCTCACCGCCACGGACGAGCACGGACTGGCGTTGGAAGGTTTCTTGACCTTCGCCGATCGCCCGAAGGCCGACGCCGGCTCCTCGATCGCCAAACTCGAGCGGCTGGGGGTGGCGGTCAAGATCATCACCGGCGACAACGGCCTGGTTGCGGCGAAGGTGTGCTCGGACATCGGGGTCGACTGCGCCGGAGTGCTCAACGGTGCCGAGGTCGAGTCACTCGACGACGACCACCTCGAAGCGGCGATCCTGACCACAACGGTGTTCGCCCGGATCAGCCCCGATCAGAAGTCGCGGATCATCAAGGTGGCTCGTCGCACCGGAAAGGATGTCGCATTTCTCGGCGACGGCGTCAACGACGCGGTGGCGCTGCACCATGCCGATGTCGGGATCTCGGTGGACTCAGGAACCGACGTGGCCAAGGACGCTGCTGACGTGGTGCTTCTCGAAAAGGATCTCGGGGTCCTTGCCGAGGGCGTGATGGAGGGCCGCCGCATCTTCGCCAACACCATGAAGTACGTCCTGATGGCTACGTCCTCGAACTTCGGCAACATGTTCAGTGCGGCCGGTGCCTCTGCGTTCCTGACGTTCCTACCCATGCTGCCGTCGCAGATCCTCCTCAACAACTTGCTCTACAACGCCGGTCAGCTGGTGATCCCAACCGACCGAGTGGACCCCGAGGCCCTCGCCCGGCCAGCGGCATGGGACATGAAGTTCATTCGGAGATTCATGGTCGTGTTCGGTCCCGTGAGCTCTATCTTCGACTTCATCACCTTCTGGGTCATGCTCTCGCTGCTCCACGCCGGTCATGTCGAGTTCAGGACCGGTTGGTTCGTCGAGTCGATCGCCACCCAGACCCTCGTCGTCTACGTGATCCGGACCCGGCGGGTCCCGTTCTTCCGGAGCCGGCCCAGCCTGCCCATGCTTCTCGTGCCGACCGGGGCGGCCCTTGTCGGTGCGATCCTTCCGTACACGGGACTGGCCAACCTGCTGGGCTTCACGCCGCTACCCACGGTGTTCTTCCTCATCCTGTTCGGGATGGTGGTCGTATACCTGTTCCTGGTCGAGCTGGCGAAAACCCGTTTCTATCGGGCGCCCCACGCTAAGACCCCCCGGATCGCTTCCACTCAGGTCGAGCGGCTGGAACGGCGTATTCGGCGCCGGGCATACCGCTTCGTTCGCCATCCGAGCCACGGGTCGACGAACAGGGTTGAAGGCAACCTCCCGGCGTCGCGGAGCACTGCTGACAAGTGAATCCGAGTTCGCCGCCCGTCCGATGGTGCCGGATTCCGCGCAGGTCCGGGTCCCCGTGTACGTAGTGGAGCGGGCAGGATTGCTCGACGCATTGGCGCTCCGGCAGGCAGCTGTCGACACTCGTGGCCGGAGAGTGCCCCACCCGAACGGTGTTCAGTCAGGCCCGTCCTGCGAGATCGGTTCCGTCCGGCGTCTCCTTCTACCGATGACGGGCTCAACCATTGATCCTGTGTTCGGAGGGCGTCGGGACTGCATCCGCCCTGGCGTCACCGACGCGACACCTTGATTTCAAGGGCCTAACTGTTCGACACGCGACCGAGAGATCGTGAACCCCTTACCTCCGCTGATGGTGCAGGTCATGCCCGTGATCGCTGACACGCATTCGAATGGGCCGACCCCAGTTGCGGCACCGTACCCCAGGGTAGGCACATTGAAGCCGGGATTGCCGAGGGCGCACGTGGACCCCGCACACGTCGTCACCGTGCCACTCACCGTCATGTCCGCAGTCTGAGGGGGCGAGAAGGTCGCGCAGTGGACCTCCGGATTGCTGATGTTCGCGCCAAAATAGATCCCGCACGCGATGTTTCCCGTTGGCGACTGGACCTCCCCGCCGCTAGCTGTCTGCATGGAAGATGCGACGATCACGGTCGCCGTTGCCGTGACGTCCTCCCGAGCGCATGCCGGCGGAGATCCAATGACGTCGACTGTGTCAGTAAACACATAGGTTCCCGGGGCCGCGTAGGAGTGGGTGTACGTTCCGGTGCGGTCAGCTCGGGCGGTATCTCCACAGTTGATCATTCCGGCATTCGCACCCGAACCTGCCCCGTCGCCGAACCGGACATCTTCGGAGTTGCCGGTCCCCGGACCTCGGATGTCGACGGTGAACGTCACCTCGGTTCCCACGAATACATGATCGGGTCTGACTGAGACAGACACGATCAACGGCTCTGTCGTAGCGGTGGTGGTCGTCGACGCCACCGGTGTCGTCGAACCGGTTGACGCCGTCGAGCTGCTTGTCGTGGTCCGCGACGGCACGGTCGGGGTGCTCACGGTCTTGCTGGCTCCGCATGCAGCCGTCAGCACGACCGCCGAGCACGTGACGATACGCCACCACCTGTGCATGGCGGAAACCTATTTCGAGCAGATCGGTATGCCCAGGGTCAAAGGACCTACATGTGGTCGACACAGTCCATGCCCGTCCCCGGTCCCGTCGACGCGCAGCCGGTGAGCCCGAGGATTCGCGCGATTAAGAGACCTTCTCCCCTGCAAATCGAAACTGATTGCCGAAAGGATGGCGGTGGCAGCAGTTCCAACTGTGCCGATCGGGTAATCAACGAGACGGAGAAGAACATGCACCAAGGACGGCAGCACATGCTGGTGGGGCGGACGGCTATGCGAATCATCGGGACGGTATGCCTCGTGGGCGGATTCGGTGCCGTGTTCGTTCCGAGCGGATCAGCCGGGGCGTCTGCGCCTGTGTGCTCGGCGGGCACGTGCACCGTCACCTTCGCGGAAACCGGTGCACCCCAGTCGTTCACCGTGCCAGCCGGGATCGAGACCATCACAGTCACCGCGGACGGGGCGCAGGGTGGCGGCGTGTTCAACGACTCCGGTGCCGGCGGCAAGGGGGGGACAGTGTCGACGGCGCTGGACGTGACGCCGGGCAGTGCCCTGGCGGTCGACGTCGGCGGTGAAGGTGCGGTCCAGGACGACTTCCCGCCGAACCCGGTGGCCGGTGGCTACGGCGGCGGTGGGATAGGGGCAGAGGGAGGGCAGTCCCAGGCGAGCGGCTCGGGCGGCGGAGGCGGCTCATTCGTCTTCGGACCCACCGGCGCCATCCTGGTGGCGGCTGGCGGAGGTGGCGGTGGTGCCGGGGAGAGCACCTGGACGGCCGATGGGGGCAGCGGTGGGAGTCCCGGCACCGCGGGCGGGAACGACAACTCGGGCGAGGACGGCAAGGGTGGCACAGGGGCGACGGTGAGTGCTCCGGGGACCGGAGGCGTCGCCGGTCAGGGATCGAACGGGGCCAACGGCGATGGGCCGGCTACGAACGGATCCTTCGGTAGTGGCGGAGCCGGCGGTGCGGCCGCGGGGCTCACCTATGGCGGCGGCGGGGGCGGCGGCGGATACTACGGTGGCGGAGGCGGTGGGGGCGGTGGGAACGGCTCGGCCGGAGGCGGTGGGTCGAGCTTCAGCGCGGACCCGTCGGCCACCTTCACCACCGGGACCCGGAGCGGTGCCGGGGAGGTCACGATCAGCTACTCATCCATGTCCCCACCCCCGAGTTCGTCGACCGGCTACTGGCTGCTTGGCGGTGACGGCGGTGTCTTTGCCTACGGTGCCTCCGGGTTCTTCGGCACGGGGGCTGCATCCGCTACCGACTGCCCGGCCAATCCACCGGCCCGCTCGATGCCCGGCGGATCGTGCTGGTCGATGGCTCCCACCCCTGACAGCCAGGGGTACTGGGTGCTCAACGCCTATAGCGGGACGATCTACCCCTTCGGTGACGCCGTCTCGTACGGACAGCCGGCCGACACGTCCGCCTACAACGGGGGCGCCGACACGTGGCCTACGGCGATCGACATCGTGGCCACGCCAGACGGCAAGGGCTACTGGGTCCTGGAGGAGGGCCTCAACGGACTGGGCTCCGTGCAGGCGTTCGGCGATGCTGTCTCCTACGGTGACGAGTCCACGATCGCCGATGGCTCGCCACACGTAGGTAGTCCGGTGGCCATGGCCTCCACTTCAGACGGAAAGGGCTACTGGATCGTTGACAGTGACGGCGGCGTATTCAGCTTCGGCGATGCCGCCTTCGCCGGTTCGATGGGCGGCACGCGGCTCAATGCACCCGTTGTTGGCATAGCCGCCACGGCCGATGGCGGCGGCTACTGGCTGGCCGCGTCCGACGGCGGAGTGTTCGCGTTTGGGGACGCCGCCTTCGGAGGGTCGATGGCCACGACCCCGTTGGCCAAGCCGGTGGTCGGAATCGCCCCGAACCCTTCGGGCTCGGGATATTGGCTGGCCGCGTCCGATGGCGGAGTGTTCGCACTTGGCGGCGCACCGTTCCTCGGGTCGATGGGTGGCCAGAGCCTCAACGCGCCGGTGTTCGCCATCAATACCCGGGCCGTCCCTGCCGCGTGAGGTGGTCACGGTGAGAACCTTCCAGCGACTTGTCGGCGTCCTCATGCTTCTGGCCACGGCTGTGGCCGGGTCCGCTGTTGAGGCCGCTTCCCAGGCATCGGCTTCCGCTGCGACTCGGAGTCCCGGCTACTGGCTGGAGGCTCGCGACGGCGGCGTCTTCGCCTTCGGTGCTGCCCCCTTCCTTGGGTCGGCAACCCACCAGTGCTCACTCCAGTGCTGGGGGTTTGGGGCAACGGGTGACGGGGACGGCTATTGGGTTGTGGACAACTATCCTCGCAGCAATCCATCCGTTACGAACCTCTACGGATTCGGTGATGCCACCGACGTGTCCGTGCCGAACGAGAGCAGTGGCGGCGCGACGGCCATGACATCCTCCCCGTCTGATCGCGGAGGGTGGATCCTGTACGGAATGACAGGCAAGGTCGTGCCCTTCGGCGATGCCACCTGGTACGGGGACGGAACCTCCATCCACCACCGCAGCACCTCATGGCCACCATTCGGGAGCGAAATCGACTACTTCTCGGGAATTGCTTCGACCCCTGACGGCGGTGGCTACTGGCTGGTGGGGATTGACGGAGGCGTGTTCGCCTACGGGGATGCCACCTTCTACGGGTCGATGGGCGGGCAGCCGATCAACGCCCCCGTGGCGGGGATCGCCCGCACCCCCGACGGTCATGGGTACTGGCTCGTGTCGTGGGACGGCGGCGTGTTCGCCTTTGGGGATGCCCAGTTCTCCGGTTCCATGGGGGGCAAGCAACTCAACGCGCTCATGATTGGCATCGCCGGCAACCCGGACGGATCCGGGTACTGGACAGTGGCTCAGGATGGCGGTGTCTTCGCCTTCGGAGGTGCCCCGTTCCTGGGTTCCATGGCGAACCACAGCCCCCCGATTCAGGCGGTCTTCGGCATTGCCGCCAGCGGCTGATCCCAAATAGATTCAGCCCTTGACCCCTAGCCCAGTCGTGTCGGAGGCAGGCAACTTCCGCGAACACACACGGGGCTGAGCCTTCAGTCGGAACAGCAACGCCAGACCCGGGACATCAGGGGCACGTTTGATCGACCCACGGTCTACGGAGGAGAACCGACGGTCTTCGTCTCATCGTCGACCGGAAGGACCGGCACCATGATCAGCAGTTCATCACTCCGGCGGTAGTACTCGATCGACGGTCGTGACGTGTCCTCGAGGTATCCGGCATCGACCAGGTCGGCGTGGAGAGCGTCGACGATACGGGGGAACTCGGGGATCTTGACCTCCCAGTCACGGACGAGCCTCTGTCCGTAGCGACCTCCGGGCACGATGGCCCTTTCGAATCCGAGGTCGTCGTCCGCGTGACGCTCGAGGCGGACGCAAGCAAAGTATCGCTCCGGGTCACCTCGGTACATGACTCCGTACATCCGTCGCCCTTCGAGCGTTTGCATTCTCCCTTCGAGATGATCGAATGCAGCGTCAGCCCCTGTAGCTCCCCCTTCGGCCTCCACTCGAGCAACCTCGAACGGCTGCTCCTCGGTAACGGTCATCGGATCCATGCGCAAATGGTAGGCACGGGATCCGGTCCCAGCCCCCGACAACGATTCGGGCGGGCCCTGGCTCTCGCCATCACCCCGCTCCACGGAGCCCACCTCTGGTTTCATTCGCGGCCCCCGTCGAGCCAGCTCGGACCGGAGCGAATGAACCGTCGCTCGACGATGGTTCCTTTGCCGTTATGTGACCGCGTGGCCATTGCCCGCTCCGGACGTGGCCCTTCACATTGCTCCGGGGTGGTCCCGACCGCTGATGGGTTGATGGGCGTTCGGCGAAATGGTGGCAATCCAAGCGTCTCAAGAGTGGCCGAATACCTGCCGATAGGTGGGTCAGGAAAAATTCTTGGAGGCGGGAATGTCGATGCTCAGCAGGGCGACAAGTGGCGAAGCAACCGACCCGTCTGCCGGGCCGCGCCCGACGTCGAAGTCCCTGTGGCGCTGGTTCCTCGCTCTCGAGGCCGTCTTCGCCCTCATCTACTTTCCGTTCGGACTTCCTCCGGAGAAGCCCTTCATCCTCGGCGTCCTCCCCTGGATGGAGTGGCCCGGGCAGCCCTTCGCGTGGGCGTGCATCGGGCTCTCCGCCGTAGCCGCCATTGCATACGGAGTCTGGCGTAATCGTCCCAATGCACCTGTCTCGTGGTGGTTCTTGGGAGGTGGGGTCTTCCTCTTCATCACCGGGGACACCATCTACAAGTTCTGGCATCAGATCATGGGCCAGCAGCAGATCCCCTTCCCGTCGTTCATCGATGTCATCTACATCACGATGTACCCGGTGCTCGCCGTCGGCCTGCTACTGCTCACCCGGGCCCGAATCCCGGGCGGCAATCGGGCGACGCTCATCGACGCGCTGACCATCACGCTGGGCGTCGGACTGCTCTCGTGGATCTTCCTCATCGGTCCCAACGTCCGGGCGCCCGGGGACTTGCTCGTGCGGCTGACCTCAGCTGCCTACCCCCTCGGGGACATCCTCGTACTGGCCATGCTGGCCCATCTGTGGAGTGCCGGCGGTTTCCACAACACGGCAGGACGCCTTCTGGCTGTCGGTGCCCTGGGCACCCTCGTCTCCGATTCGCTCTATGGGTTGGCCAACCTTCATCCGGCCTGGAACTGGAACGACGGGAACCCGATCGACCTCGGTTGGATCCTCTTCTACGCCTGTTGGGGTGCGGCAGCTCTCCACCCGTCCATGGGAGAGCTGTCCGAACCGCGTAGAGCGGCTGCACCGCGGACCACATGGACCCGACTGGGCCTTCTCGCGGCATGCTCGCTCATCGCCCCCATCGTCCTGCTCATCGAGACCCTCATGGGCAACCCGGTCGACGCACCGACGATCGCCGTGGTGGCCGCGGCCATGTTCCTCCTGGTGCTCCTGCGCATGGCCGGCCTGATCTGGGACCGGGAACAGGCGGAGAACCGCGAACAGGTGCTCCGCACTTCAGCGTCCGAGTTGGTCGCCGCCTCGGGACGCGAGGCCATCTATCAGGCCACCGTGGCCGGGCTGAACGCCTTGCTGGCTGGCCACGAGGACTCGGTCGAGATCTCGCTGGCCGTGACCGATCCGGCCGGGGTGCTGACAGTCGCCGGACGCTCGGGGAACGATGCGGCAGAGGAGGCCGTTGACCTGACAGAGCTGTGGGCCGAACTGCAGAGCAGAATGGTCGCAGGCCAGTCCATTCCCCATTCCATCGACGTCGACGATTCGCTCCAGCTCTTGGTCTATCCCCTCGGCGCCCAAGATCAACTTCAGGGCATGGTCGTGGCCTCGAGCGCATCCGACGTTCCCCAGGAGCTACAGAACGCGATCGAACTTCTCGTCGCCCAGGTGGACATGGCTCTTGATCGCGAATGCATGACCGAGACCCTGCACGCCCGCCGGAGTGAGGCACGGTTCCAGACGCTCGTCCAGAATGCCTCCGACGTCATCCTCATCGCCCGCCCTGACACCACCATCACCTACCAAACGCCGTCGTCCATGCGAACCCTCGGTTATGAGCCAGGGTCGTTGGAGGGCATGCCACTGACCAGGCTGGTCCACCCGGACGACCAGGAACAGGCTCTCGCCGTGTTCACCGGCGTGGCATTCCGTGGCGGGACCTCGGTCACGGCCCAGTGGCGGATTCTTCATTTCGATGGTTCATGGCATCACGTCGAGGTGATCGCCACCAACCTGTTGGGCGACGAAACGGTCGAGGGGATCGTCCTCACGCTGCGGGATGTCACCGAACGCCGGGTACTGGAGGAGGAGCTCAAGCATCAGGCCTTCCACGACGGGCTGAGTGGTCTCGCCAACCGGGCCCTCTTCCGCGACCGACTCGACCACGCGTTGGACCGTGCAGCCCGGTCCAAAGCCTCCCTGGCCGTGCTCTTCTTGGATCTGGACGACTTCAAGCTCGTCAACGACAGTCTCGGCCATTCATCAGGCGACTCCCTCCTCATCGAGGTGGCCAGCCGACTGACCGACTGCCTGCGTGGGGGCGATACGGCTGCCCGCTTCGGGGGAGACGAGTTCGCGATCCTCATGGAGGAACTGGTGAACGTGGACGAGGCCTGCGACGTGGCCGACCGCATCACCGCCGCTCTCCGCGAGCCCATCATGGTGCAGGACCGCGAGATCCGCGTGCGAGCCAGCATCGGCATCGCCCTCAACCGCCTGGGAACGGAGGACGCGTCCGAGCTGATCCAGGCTGCCGACGTGGCAATGTACGCAGCCAAGGCCGGAGGGAAAGGCCGCTACGAGGTCTACCAACCTTCCCTTCAGGCGTCCGTCGTCGAGCGACTCGAACGGACGGCCGATCTGCAGCGGGCCGTGGACCAAGGGGAGTTCGAGCTCTTCTATCAGCCCATCCTCAGCCTCGAGGGGGGTACCGGCATCGGATTCGAAGCTCTCATCCGCTGGCGACACCCTGAGCGCGGACTCCTGTTGCCGGACGAATTCATCTACCTGGCCGAAGAGACTGGCCTCATCGTGCCGCTCGGGCGCTGGGTGCTCATGACTGCATGCGGTCAGGCTCGCCAGCTGCAGCGGCTCTTTCCCGAGGCCATGCCCATGCGCCTCAGTGTCAACATCTCGGCCCGGCATTTCCAGCACGACAGCCTGGTCGAAGATGTAGCCAAGGCTCTGCTGGATTCGGGCTTCGACGCCCGCTCCCTGGTGATCGAGATCACCGAGAACGTCCTGGTGCAGGACACCGAGACGGTCGTCACCCGGATGCTCGCCCTCAAGGATCTCGGAGTCTCGCTGGCCATCGACGACTTCGGCACCGGCTACTCCTCCCTGAGCTACCTCAAGAGCTTCCCCATCGACATTCTGAAGGTGGACAAGACCTTCGTCGACGGAGTCATGGAGGACAGCGCGCTGGCCGAGGCCATCGTCCGACTGGGACAGACGATGAATCTCCAGACCGTGGCTGAGGGCATCGAAGAGGCCGGCCAGCTCGAGGCCCTCCGAGCATTCGGCTGTCAGTTCGGGCAGGGGTTCTACCTGGCTCGGCCGCTCCCCATGGCCGAGCTCTCCGAGCTCCTGTCCAATGTGGTTCCCGGCATACCGCTGCTGGATTCCGCCACCGTCAACGAGGAGATCGTGGGATGAGCACCCCGTCACCGGCATTCGAGGGCCAGCTGTCAACGGGTCATCTGACGACTGCGGTGCTTCCGGACGAGGTCCGGCGCGATCCTCGGTGGGACGACCTCGAGCGGCTGCGCGCCTCCCACCCGATGATGGACGCCGTCATCGAGGAGGTCGATGGTCGCCGCATTCGAGTCGGCGATCATTGGCTGAGTGACTTCGCCTCGTGCAACTACCTCGGCTTCGACCTGCATCCGGTCATCATCGAATCGGTGGCACGCGAACTGCGTCGATGGGGCACCCATCCGAGTTGGTCCCGCCTTCTCGGTAGTCCCCGCCTCTACATCGACATCGAGGACGAGCTGACCGATCTACTCGGCGCGCCCGACACCTTGCTGCTTCCGACCATCACCCTCATCCATGCATCGGTGATCCCCGTTCTGGCCGGTGAGGGCACCGTCCTCGTCGATGCGCAGGCCCATAAGACGATCTACGAAGGATGTACGGTCGCCCGGGGCATGGGAGCGACGCTCCACCGGGTCCGGTCGAACGATCCGAGCGAACTGGAACAGACGCTCCGATCGCTTCCGGCAACTTCCTCCCGCCTCTTCTGCATGGATGGAGTGAACAGCATGACGGGCAACATCCCGGACATTTCCGAGTATGCGCGGATCTGTCGAGAGTACGACACCCTCCTGTATATCGACGACGCTCACGGCTTCGGAGTCATCGGGGAGGACCCGAGTTCGTCAGCACCGTACGGGCGACGTGGGAACAGCATCGTCCGGTATCTCGCCGAGAGTTACGACAACATCATCCTGGTCGGTGGCTTTTCGAAGTCCTACTCATCGCTGTTGGCCTTCATGGCCCTGCCCACGGACCTCAAGAACCACTTGAAGGTGGCGGCCGCCCCCTACCTCTACTCCGGTCCGTCTCCCACTGCGTCGCTGGCCACGGTGCTCGCCGGCTTCCGGGTCAACGAAGCCGAGGGCGACGACCTCCGATCACGTCTGGCGGCGATGACCAAACGGGTTCTCGATCGGATCAGCGAGCTCGGTCTGTCCACGCTGAATTCGTCGGGGCTACCCATCATCGAGCTGCCCGTCGGCGCAGGCGACGACATCGACACTGTCGGACGGTTCCTCTTCGACCGCGGTATCTACGTGACGTTGGCCGCCTACCCCCTCGTGCCCCGGTCGCAGGTCGGCTTCCGGATCCAGATCACTGCGGCAAATACCGATGAGGAGATCGACCAGCTGAACGAGGTATTGGGCGAGCTCGCCGAGCGATTCGACATGCAGCGCTCACCGGCTCCCTGCTGACGTTGATGGGTACGGTCTCGCTGACTGCTCCGCTCCGCGGGCGTGACTTCCGGCTGCTGTGGACAGGCATGTCGGTTTCGCTCCTCGGGGACGGATTCTTCCTGGTGGCTGTCGCCTGGGAGGCCTTCGGACTGTCGAACCGTCCGGCATCACTCGCCTATGTCGGGGTGGCTCTGTCGCTCCCCCAGGTAGCGATGCTGCTTGTCGGCGGTGCTGTCTCCGACCGTTCGGGCTCCCGGCCCATCCTGATCTGGGCCGACCTGGTCCGTGCCGCGGCCGTTGGCGCACTGGCGGCGCTCACGGCGACGGGCGGGCTCCATCTGTGGGAGCTCTATCTGGCCGCCGGAACACTCGGCGTGGCAGCGGCCTTTGCCGCCCCCGCGTTCGACGCTCTGGTGCCACAGCTGGTGGCGGAGGACCAACTCCAGCAGGCGAACGCCATCGAGCAGTTCGTCCGACCTGTCACCATCCAGTTGGCCGGCCCGGCACTCGGCGGATTGGCCGTGGCCATCGTCGGCTCAGCGGGGGCCCTCACCTTCGACGCGATCACCTTCATCTTCTCGGCCGTGTGCATGATCCGCATGGCCCCCTGCGTCCCCGCCTCGACCCGTGCCGACACCGGCAGGGAGGGTGTCGGCATGAGCCAGGACGTATACCAAGGACTCCGCTACGTCCGTCGCCATGTGTGGCTGTGGGGGACGTTCCTTTCCGCCACATTCACCTACCTGCTGTTCATCGGACCCACCCAGGTCCTGCTCCCCTACATCCTTCGCAACACGCTGCACCAGAGCGCTTCGGCGTATGGGCTCGTGCTCGCCTCTGGCGGTGTCGGTGCGCTCATCGGGGCCGTTGCCATGGGACGGTCGAGGGAGCCGCGGAGGCCGATGACATGGATCTACCTGTGGTGGACCCTGGCCACGCTGGGCGTTGCCGGGTACGGACTGTTCGAACAGATCTGGGGGCTCGTGGTGGCGGCCCTCGTCATCAACGGAGCGGAGGCCGTCGGAGCCGTCGTGTGGGTGACCACGAAGCAGCGCCGGGTGCCTCGAGCCATGCTGGGTCGGGTGTCGAGCGTCGACTGGCTCGTCTCCACGGCACTCCTCCCCCTCAGCTATGCGCTCACCCCTCCGGTGGCCCGCCTACTGGGCGCTCGAACCACGTTGGTGCTCGCAGGCACTGTCGGGGCAGCGGTCACGCTCGGCTTTCTCTTCCTGCCCGGCATGCGCCGGACTCCCACCGAGGAGGATGTCACGTGGGAGCGGGCGACCGGCGAACCGCTGGTAACCGCGGGCGCGAGCACGCCCGACTGATCGACCGTCGAGCAGGCACCTGCTCCGGACCATGTGACATGGTCTGTCTACCGGTCGCTCACACTGGCTCGAGATCGCGAAGTCGTACGACGCCCAACCATTCACCGGCCTCCTGGCGCATCACCAACTCCCTCTCCACCACCAGGTCTTGAACACGCTTGAGGTCGTCGGCTTCACGCATTTGCGACGCGCACCACGTGAGCGTTCTGATCTTCCGTCGATAGCGTCGCTCATGTTGTCGGTAGTCTCGCTGCGCAGTGAGCGTACCCAGGGCGTCAATCGCCGCGGGCAGGGCGATGGCTGCATACTCCACCGTGTCAAAGTCGCGCTTGTAGTCACCGGCATCGAGCGGGAGCACGACTTCAAGTTCTGCTCCCCGCCGCTGTACGTCCCGCCCGCAATTCGTCGGCCACCATGAGGGACCTATCGTCAGCGTTCACTGTGCCGCTTCTTCCGGTAAGGCTGGTAGGGCTGGAGTTCAGCCATTCCTGAGACGGCTGCTCCCAGTCCTGTGCCCAGCGAATCGGAGCCCCTGGCGACGATTCGCATTCTCGTGGAGACTATCACTTCACTAACTCACTCAGTTAGTTATAATCTGCGCCCATGCCCAGGCGCATCCCGCCGAGCCGTCTCGCCGATATCGCCGAGGCTGCCCGCATCGTCTTCACGGAAAAGGGCTACCGCCGGACGCTGATGACCGACGTGGGCCGCGAGCTCGGCCTCAGCCACGCCCTGTTGTACAGGTTCGTCGAGAGCAAGGAGGCGCTGTTCCAGCTCGCCCTCCTCGGAACCGTGGCACCGGAGCGCCTTTCGGAACTCCCGACACCCCTGCCGACCCCGGCCCCCGGTGAGGCGCTCATGCCACTCGCCGACTGGACGGCCGGCAACAATTCGTTTCCCGTGGTGAAGGCCGCCCTGGCTACCGACGAGTGCCCCGACATCCGCACCGAGTTCCACGGGGTGGTCGACGAGTACTACTCCGCCGTCGAGGACAACCGGGCGCTCCTGGCTCTGTTGGAGCGATGTGCCGCCGACTTCCCCGAACTCCGTGACTTGTACTTCGGCAAGTCACGACGCGGTCAAGTCGACATGTTGGAGGAGTACGTGGAGCGCCGGTCCCGATCCGGCCACCTCCGTCCGTTCCCGAACGCGGCACTCGCCACCCAGTTCATCGTCGAGACGGTGGCATGGTTCGCGTGGCACCGACGCGATCATCCCGTCCCGATCGAGGCCGACGACGAGACCGTCCGTCAGAACGTGCACGCGCTCCTGACCTCGGCGTGCATCCCTGACGACGCCTCAGGCGCCAGGGGCTAGTCCTCCGGTGACGGCCGCCATCCACGCTGAGGGTGCGGCATCGCTGGTCGCCGACGCAGCCGGAGGCTCGGACACCCGACTCGCCCCCGTGGACCGGCGGGTCTACATGGTCTCCGGCGTCCTGTTCGCCGTCCTCATGGCCCTCTCCGACCGGTACGGATTCCACCGGGACGAGCTCTACTTCCTCGACTGCGCCCGCCACCTGGCCCCCAGCTACGTCGACCAGCCCGTCCTCAGCCCGCTCGTCGCCCGCGTGTCCCTGTGGGCGTTCGGCGTATCCCTGCCCGGCCTGCGGCTGTGGCCCGCGCTCGCCGGTGCCGGCACGGTGGTCCTGGCCGGCCTCTTGGCCCGCGAGTTCGGCGGGAGGCGGTCCGCCCAGTTCCTCGGTGCACTCGGTGCGGCCACCATGCCGGCCCTGCTCGGCGCCGACCATCTGTTCGGACCCACCGCATTCGACCTGCTGTTCTGGACGGCGCTGGCGTTCATCGTCGTGAGGATCGGCCGTACCGGCAACCTGCGCCTGTGGCCGGTCGCCGGGACCGTCCTCGGACTCGGCTTGGCCAACAAGCACAGCATCGGTCTGTTCGCCGTGGCCCTGGTGGTCGGCATCGTGGTAAGCGGAGGCCACCGCCTGCTGGCCAGCCGCTGGTTCCTCGTCGGAGTGCTCATCGCCGCCCTCCTCACCGTTCCTGACCTGTGGTGGCAGACGACCCACCACTGGCCGACGATCGAGATGACGCGACGCCTCAACCAGGAGAACGGCGGAGTCGGCCACATCGGCACCTGGATCGTGGGCCAACTCTTCGAGGTCACCGTGGCGTTGGCCTGGGTGTGGGTCGTCGGCATCCGATTCCTCTGGCGGTCAGGCCGACCGCTCTGGCGGGCACTGGTGTGGGCCTACGCACTCCTCTTCGCGGTCTTCGCCCTGACCACGGGGGGCAAGGTCTACTACCTGGCCGCCGCCTACATCTACCTGCTCGCTGCCGGAGCGGTGAGCATCGAGGACTGGCTCGACCGGCGGACGGGACGGCTCCGACGCCTCCTCGTGGCCACGGCACTCAGTACGCTCCTCTCCCTCCCGCTGGTCCTGCCCGTCCTTCCCGTCGATGCCATCGGCTGGACATACGGTGCCAACCCTGATCTCGGTGAGACGGTCGGCTGGCCTGGGTTCGTCGGAACGGTCAGCACCGTGTGGCATTCGCTTCCCGCCGGTCAGCGGAGTCGAGCGGTCATCTTCACGGCCGACTACGGCGAGGCCGGTGCCATCAACGAGCTCGGCCGGAGCGCCGGGCTCCCGATCGCCGTCAGCGGGCAGAACAACGAGTGGTACTGGGGTCCGGGCGAACCTGACGCCACCACCGTCGTCGCCGTGGCACCGGGTCCGGTGGATGTCGTCGGCTACGTCGACCTCCTGGATCGGTACTGCACCGACGTGCGCACCGCTGCCACGATCAGGAATCCGGCGGGGGTCCACAACCAGGAATGGGGCGGACACGTCTACATCTGCACCGGCCTGAAGCACCCATGGGGGCAGACGTGGGCGTCGCTGCAACACGACAGCTGACAGGTTCGGGGGTGTCACCTCACAGTGGCGAATTGTCCCCGCTGGTGGACACGTCCACCCGGAACCGGAAGCCGGTAATCGGTCCTGCGGCGCCACCCGGGGCACCGTCCATCACGGCGTGGCGTCGTCCTCTTGAGTGGGTTCGAGGCTCGGTACCGGGACCACGATGGTGGGGGCTTCCGTCCCGCCGTCGACTTCGAAGACCTTGCCGGTCACCCACGACGACGCATCCGACACGAGGTAGAGCACGGCACACGCCACGTCCTCGGGCTCCCCGGGCCGGTGCATCGGTGTCGCCTCGAGGAACTGCTGGCGAAGCCTGTCGTCGGTGAGCACGATCTCCAGCGACCGGGTGGCGACACCCCCGACGTCGATGGCGTTCACCCGCACACGCGGGGCCAGCTCGGGGGCGATGTTGCGGGTCATGCGGTCGAGGGCCGCCTTGGCCGAGCCGTAGGCCACGAACATCGTCTGGGTCATGCTGGCCGAGCGGGAGGAGATGTTCACGACGGCACCACCGCCGACCGTATCGACCATCTGGCGGGCGGCCAGCTTGGTCAGCGTCAGCGGCGCGGTGACGTTGAAGGCGAACGTACGGGCCATGAATCCTTCACTGGTGTCCATCGCGGCCCGGGGCATCGCCCCACCGGCGTTGTTCACGAGGATGTCCAGGCGCCCGAACTCCTCGACCGCCCGCGCCACGAGGCGCTCGTCGTCGCTCAGCACGGTGACGTCGGTGGGCACCACCAGCGCCCGACGGCCCCGGGCCCGCACCTGTCCGGCGACTTCGTCGAGGTCCGACTCGGTGCGTGCGGCAAGGACGAGATCGGCTCCGGCTTCAGCCAGTCCGATGGCGACGCCACGGCCGATCCCGAGACCGGCCCCGGTGACGATGGCGACCCGGTCTTCGATGTGGAACCGGTCGAGGATCACGGTGTCGTCCCGTTCTCCCGCCCCAGTCGGTGCAGACCGAGGGAGGCCCGGCCGGCCACCAGGGGGAGGTCCAGATAGGTGAGGAGCCCGGGTTGGGCCGAGCACACGTAGGGGACGGCGTTGACGCAGTGCATGGCGGTGGCCACGACCCCCGGATTGCGGACCAGGCCTGCTTCGATCGTGACGGGATGCAGCTTCTTGAACGTGGTGAGACAGCTCGGATCACCAGTGACCTCGACCTCGAAACGCACCCCCTCGGGGCCGAACTTCCACGCCGGATCGAGATGCTCGTCCCCCATCAGCCAGTTCACCGCGGCGGTCACCACCGGCTCACCGTCCACCAGGGCCTCCCATCGGAATCGTTGGGCGGCAACAGTTCCCGGTTGGATGGGTCCGATGGGTGAATCGATGGGCGCAGTGGCAACAGCCATCTCGTGGGTGGTACGCAGATGGGGATCGATGGCGAAGCCGAGTTCGTCGACCACCATCATCACCGATTGGCGGAAGCCGGCCCCCAGGGCGTCGGCCATGATGCTGGTACGAGCCATTTCGGGGGTCGTTCCGAAGAGCATCCAGTCGCGCACGACGTCCGGCGCACCATAGGTGCGGATGTCCGAGAACTCCTCGGCCCGCACGTGGGTGATCGAACCGGAGAGCGCCGACACCATGAGCGGGAACCGCTCGGTGATCCCGCCGGGATGGATGCCGGTCCCGTGCAGCGTGACTCCGGCCTGTCGGGCCACCGAGTCGAACCGCTCCCGCTCCTCAGCCGGTGGATAGAACCATCCCAGTGGCGTGACCACGTTCTTTCCGGACCGGAGAATGGCGGTCACCACCCTGGGATCGGCCATGAACGGGCTGTACACCACGCAGTCCGCGTCGGTCGCCAGCAACGCGTCCACGTCACCCGTAGCGGTCACCCCGACCGGATCCCGCCCCACCAGCGTGCCGAGATCGATCCCCTCCTTGGCCGGACTGTGGACCCATGCACCGGCCAGTTCGAGGTCGGGATGATCGAGAACTCCCTCCATGGCTGCCCGGCCCACACCGCCGGTTGCCCACTGGATCACTCGGTAGCTCATGTGGCGACACCCTTCAGCTAGGGACGCGGCGACTCTCTCGTACCCTCGCAGACTGCCGCGGTCGGTGCATGGTAACCCCCACGTTGCTCGGAGCGCGGCTGACGCGGCGCAGTCCATCCCCGGGTTCGCGACGCCGCGGTCGGAGTACCATGCTCGCGGCGCACAGCACCGAGCGACGCGTCACCGGGAACCCGGAGCTGACCATGCCTGAACTGCCGGAGATGCAGGCCCTCGCCGAGCGCCTCGATGCAGCATTCAGTGGTAGTTCCGTCGAAGGATTCGAGCCACTCGGCTTCACGGGCCTCAAGACTGTCCTCCCGACACCGGATGACCTGGTGGGACAGTGCGTCACCGGCGTCGGTCGTCGGGGCAAGTACGTGGTGATCTCGCTCGAGAGAGGCCAGCGAATTCTGATCCACCTCTCCCAGGCAGGGCGACTGGACATCGAATCCCCTGCCAAGCACACCCGTCCACGGGGTGGCGTGGTGCGGATGCGCTTCGACAATGGTTCGGCGATCGTGGTCCGGGAGCACGGCACGCAGCGGAAGGCGGGATGGTGGGTCCTGGCCCCAGAGGACGACGGGCCGTTGGGGACATTGGGGCCCGAACCATACGACCCGGCATTCGGCGACTTTCTCATGACCAGCGACTCCGCCCGCCAGATCCATACGTTGCTCCGGGACCAGCACACCGTGGCCGGGATCGGACGGGGCTATGCCGATGACATCATGAACCTCGTCGGACTCTCGCCGTTCGCCTCCCCACGGTCCCTGACCGATGAGCAACGGACCCGACTGATCGACGCCGTGCGTTCCGTCCTAGACGATGCACTGGAGGGTGAGCGCAGCCGGACCGGTGGACTGTCGGAGCCCACGCTCGGTATGCGCTTCGCCGTGCACAACCGGGTCGGACAACCGTGCCCGCGCTGCAGTGAGCCGTTGCTCCGTGTGTCGTTCGAGTCACACGAGATCGTCTACTGCAAACACTGCCAGACCAAGGGCCGGGTGCTGGCGGACCGTAGGCTCTCCAGACTGCTGCGGTAGACCCGCCAGGACCACGTGCTCGGCGTGGCGAATCGAGTCGGTCGCCGCACCGTGCAGCTGTCAGATCACCGTGTTGGTGTCGTGTGACAGCACCTGCTGGGGGATCTGGCTGAACCGGTACATGGGCCCGGCTGCTTCGGGCACCGCGGCGAACGCCCAGATCACGTCGAAGCGCGAGTCTGGCCACGTCGTCGGTATCTCAGAGGAATTCACCACCGGGAGTGCCTGCGCGATCGCCGGGATGTGCTGGTGTTCCCAGCACACGATGACGACGCCCGAGGAGTCACGGACCAGGGATTTCGCCAGTGCGGCAACCTCGTGCTCGCCGACATGGGTCCCGATCGGGAGCCCGAGCCGTTGGGCGAGGGCGAGGATCGTCTGGTTGGTCCGGTGGGCCTTCGTCTTTGCCGGGTCACCGTACTTGGGCGAGACGAGGGTGGTGGGCGTGTGCAGGCCTGCCTGGTGCTCGCCGAGTGTCGGATCGAACAGGACGGCGAGGGCACCGCAACGCTGCCACCCACGCGGGATGAGCGAATGCGGGTTCTTCCTGCCGTCGATATCGACGCCGGCGGGTCCGCTCGGCGCAGAAGACGTTTCGTCCTTGTCGTCATCGGACGGATCTTCGGGCTTTTCGCCGTGGCGGATGATGTAGATGATCGATGGAGGTCCTGACGTCGAGTCGATCCCCCGGGCGCTCATCGGGTCCACCCGACGTCGCACGCAGCCGGCACCCGCGTCCTTCGTGCCAGGCCGTTCATGTCACACTCCGCTTGTTCACCCAGGCCGCTGTGCGGATCCGAATGTAGTTGTCGTAGTCCTGCTCGGACCTGAGTCCCGCGGTCCCATGGGGGGCCGGATCGTCCGCTGGATCGACGGGGAGCTGCGACACGAGGTTTGCGTGCACCTCCTGGATGTGTGATGGGGTCCCGGCTGCCGGGTTGGTCCCGGAAAAGGACGGAGGGACGACATGGGCGAGTGGATCATCCCTTCGTGGTGCGCTCAGGGTCAGCACGCTTCCGATATCGGGAGCCGCTGCGTCGCGGGCGCTGAGCGGCTCCAACCGCCATCGGGTCTCGATGGTCTTGAGGATGGATGTGTGATCGAGCGGTGTCGATCCCACCGGCCTGAAGACCGTACCCGCCTTGATCAGCGGGGAGACGAGAACCGCCGGGACACGAACACCGAAGCGGGTGAAGTCGAACCCGAACTCCCCGGGGCTCGCGTCGGGAGGAGTGGCTCCCATGGGCGGCGCCACATGGTCATAGCACCCCCCGTGCTCGTCGTAGACGACGATCAACAGAGTGCTGGCCCACGCCGGGGAGTTCCGCAGGGCGTAGTACTTGTCGTGAATCAGCTGCTCGCCAAGTGCGACGTTGTAGTTCGGGTGCTGGCTGTTGCCGGAGGATCCCCAACTGGGTTCGAGGAACGTATACGGGGTGAGCATGCCGCCAGCAGCAGCCGCAGAAAAGTCCGAGAACACCCCGAAGTGGGATTCCGCCTCGTCGATCGTGTCGGGGAAGTTCAGCCGGGTCAGTGGGGCGTTGTCGTAGCCGTAGATCGACCAACCGAGCCCCGCTTCGCCGAGTCGCCCGAAGATGCTCGGACAGGTGAACTTCGACACGGCATCGTCCATCCGGCCCTGGCTCGTCGCCGCGTTGGCGAACGCACGGTTGGGGAACGTCTCCGTGGGGGCTGACGCGAACCAGTGGTCGCAGACCGCGTATCCACGGGCGAGGGCTGACAGTACCGGGAGCATCTCGGGTGTGTACACGCCCATGATGTCCGACGGAACGGTACCGGGCACGTTCGTCCGATGGCCATCGACCCCGGTCAGTGTGGTCGCAAAGTTGGTGATGAAACCCCGATTGGTCGCCACCGGTGGAAGGGGCGCCGTCGACGATCCGAAGAGCTGGAGGCTGGTGGCGACATACCCCTCCCCCGGATCCGCTCCAGGCATGAGGTAGTTGTTCGGGGTCGAGGCGGTGATGTCGAAGACCGTCACCGGGTTTCCCTCGGCGTCCGGATTCCCCTCCTTTCCGCGCAACCCTTCGAAGGGGTGGCCCTGAGGGGAGATATTCCCTGAGTCCGCATACAGATAACCGAGCATGTGATCGAACGATCGGTTCTCGAGCATCAGGACGACGATGTGCTCCACTCCATGCAATTGGTTCCCGTCAGCCATATCCGCCGCCTTTGTCGTTGGACCATCGTCGCCAGACCAACCACTCACGGACCCGCGCACCGACGGTCCGCAGGCGACACGCCCGCTCGGTCCGCACATGTTTACGACGGGGGTCACGCCCAGCCCCACACCGACACCGCTCACGATCAGTGAAGCTGGGATTCGAATGTACTCGCCAGCCTGGCCCGTTCCATCGGACTGGTGGCGGGCTGACCGGTATCGGCCCGCCTACGACACTCCCCCGGGGCCCTGCGGAGAGGGCTCCCGGGGGAGTGGGTGACACTGGCAGACCAACAGGCGTTCAGCCGATCGTCACCGACAGCTTCTGGGTCGTGCTGACCGTTCCCGCCGTCGCGGTCACGTCGACCGTTGCCGTCTTGTCCTTCGAACCAGGCGTGCCGGAGAGCGTCGCTGTCCCATTTCCGTTGTCATGGAACGTGAGGCCGGCCAGCTTGGTCGACAACGTGGCAGACAGTGTCACACCGGAGAGACCACCGTCGGTCGTGACGGTGAAGCTCCCAGCGCTACCTCTGGTGAACGTCGCCGTGTCCGCCGACGTGATGGCGAGGACGTTGACGGTGAATGTCTGAACGGTGTCCGGTCCGACACCGTTGTTCGCCTGAACCTCGAAGGCGAAAACGCCACCGGCTGCCGGTGCCGTCCCGGCGAGCTTGCCGGTGCCTGCCGCCGACTTGGTGCCACGAGTCAGGGTCAGCCACGACGGGGCGCCCGACACACTGACTACCGGCTTGGGTGTTCCGGCTGTCGTGATGGTGAAGCTCAGCTTCTTCCCGCCGGCGAGCGTCGCCGACGCGGCCGACGTGATGGTGGCGGTATTCGACGACGGGACCACACTGTTCGACGGCGCGGAAGCGGGTCCTGTGCCATCGGCATTGGCGGCGCTGACCGTGAAGGAGATCGCTGCTCCATTGGTCAGGCCGGTCAACGTGCACGTCGTCGCACTGGTCGTACAGGTCCTCCCAGTGGTGGCGAGCACTGTGTAGCCGGTGATCGGCAGGCCCCCGTTGGAGGGAGCCGTCCAGGTCACCGTGGCCGTCCCGTTGCCAGCTGTCGCAACCACGTCCGTCGGCGCACCAGGTGCCGAGTTGGGCGTGACACTCGCCGAAGGCAGCGAGTCAACCGACGTCCCCTCGGCATTGGTAGCCGTGACCGTGAAGGTGTAGGCGATACCGCTGGTGAGTCCGGTCACGGTGCACGAGGTGAAGGAGCTGGTGCACGTCTCCCCCGTGCCGTCACCGGTGGCCGTCACCGTGTAACCGATGATGGCCGATCCCTCGTCGAACGGTGCCGTCCAGGTGACAGCGGCCGACTCATCGCCGGGCGTAGCCGTGACATTGGTCGGTGCGTCGGGGACGGTGGACGGGGTGACCGAGTTGGAGGCAACCGAGGAGGCCCCGGTGCCGTCGGCGTTGGTGGCCGCCACAGTGAAGGTGTAGGCCGTGCCGTTGGTGAGGCCGGTCACGGTGCACGAGGTGGTGGCGGTGGTGCAGGTCTGTCCACCCGAGCTCGTCACCGTGTAGCCGGTGATGACCGCGCCGTCGCTGTGGGGCACTCCCCACGAGACGATTCCCGACTGGTCGCCGGCCGCGGCCACCACGTTGGTCGGGGCATCGGGGACGGTGGACGGGGTGACGGAGTTGGAGGCAACCGAGGGTGCCCCGGTTCCGTCGGCGTTGGTGGCCGTCACCGAGAAGGTGTAGGCGGTGCCGTTGGTGAGGCCGGTCACCGTGCAGCTGGTGGTCGTGCCGTCCGGTGTCGTGCATGTCTCGCCGGTGCCGTCACCGGTGGCCGTGACCGTGTAGCCGGTGATGGCCGAGCCCTCGTCGCCGCCGGCCGTCCAGGTGACGGCGGCCGACTGGTCGCCGGGGGTGGCCAACACGTCGGTCGGGGCGTCGGGTGCCGTCGACGGGGTGACCGCCGACGACAGCGCCGAGGGTGCTCCGGTGCCGTCGGTGTTGGTGGCCGTCACCGAGAAGGTGTAGGCGGTGCCGTTGGTGAGGCCGTCGACCGTGCAGCTGGTGGTCGAGCTGGCGCAGGTCTCGCCCGTACCGTCACCGGTGGCGGTCACCGTGTAACTGCTGATGGCCAGACCTCCGGTGGATGGTGCGGTCCAGGTGACTGAGGCCGACCGGTTGCCGGGCGTCGCCGTCACCGCGGTCGGGGCGCTCGGCACCGTGGTCACGGAGACGGTGGCGGACCCGTTCGAGGTGGCGAAGGTCGAGTCACCGGAGTAGGTGGCGGTCACCGTGTCACTCTCGGCCCCACCCGTATAGGTGGTGACGCAACTGGCGGTATCGGGGATGTCCTGGGTCACTGCGACCGCCGGACACAGCGTGCCCGCCGGATCGGTGAAGGTCACCGATCCCGTGGGGTCGCCGGCGCCCGTCGTGGGATTGGAGATGGTCGCCGTAAACGTCACCGGTTGGCCGACCACCGGGCTCGCGTTGCTCGAGGTGACGGTGGTCTGACTGGTCAGGGACGAGGCGGCCGTCGTGGACGGCGTAAGGGTCACCGCCAGGATGTTCCGGTACAACGCGGGGTCGGTGGCCCCCACAGTCCACTGCGCATTCGGGTTGGTGCCCACCGTGGTCCCTGCATCGGAGATCGTCTTGGGCAGCCGGTAGCCGGCGAAGATCATGGTGAGGGTGCCGTCGGAGTTCTGGACCACACTCGGTCCATAGGCCCGCCCCTCGTAGTAGGCGCTGACCCCGAGCGGTGTGTCGTGTCCCTGACCCAGGGCCTGGTCCTGGGCCACCGAGGCCGCGAACGTGTAATCCGTACTCAGGACCATCTGTGGGACGGACCAGTGCTCGCCATCGGACGACTCGCTGTAGAAGATCTGGTTGAAGGCGTCGCTGTCCCCGTCCGCCGCCCAAGCGCCGGAGAGGAACAGGCCGTAGGTGCCGTTGGGGTTGGTGATGATCGTTCCCGCCGAGCCGACCCAGCGCATCTCGGTTGCATCCAGCGTTCCCGGAGCGGCATAGGCGTTGAGGTCGATCTGGCCGTTGACGGTCGGGTTGGCCGTCGTCGCCGGGCTGGAGATGTCGTCGTAGGCGCCGCCGTTGGAGCAGCTGCCGGTCTCACAACCGGCACCGCTGATGACGCCCCCGTTCGTCAGGCCCGAGGTGGAGAACGTCACGCCGTTGGTGGTGTACGCCACCCGGAGGATGGTGAGGTCCTCGTTGTTCTTGTTCAGCTTCGAGATGTCCGAGGTTTTGCCCTCGCCGGTCAGCGAGAGCGTGGACTGGGCCAGCGTCGTGGCGCCCGGTGCCCCGATGAGTGAGTTGGAGGCGTACGTCCAGCCGTTATATGCGCTCGACACGGTGCAGCCGCCCAGGCTGCCGGTCGTCTCGTTGAGGGAGGTGCAGGTCACGGTGACGATGGCCGTCGACGTGCTGGGACTGGGGGCCGTCGCACCCATCTGGACGGTGTATCCGCCAGCAGGCTCGCTGGACGGCATGTCGGAGGAGATGTAGGTGCCGGGGGTGAACGAGATGGTCTGGCCGGTGGTGGAGTTGAACGTCCCGGTCGCTCCCGTCTCGCCCGCCACGTAGTAGTTGAGCTCCTTCTCGGTGTACATGACGTAGGTGGCGCCGGACGGAACGGTTCCGTTGTTGGGGTAGCTGGGCAGCACGCCCACGATGCCGTCGGGGGCGACGAGGCCGCTGGTCATGCCGTCACCGCCACCCGGGTTGTACGCGGTCGCCGGGATGATCGGATCGCCGGTGATCGGCTCCAGTGAGGACAGGGTGAGCGGGGAGGCGGTCGGTCCGGTGGTGCAGTCCTCGATGTGAGTCGTGGGGTTGGCGTTGGCGTTGGCGCAGTAGATGGCCGTGCCGTTGACGTAGAGGCGGTTCGGGGCGTTGTTGTTGAACGTCGTACCGGTCAGCGGGTCGGCGAAGCCGGTGTTGCCGCTGGTCGAGTCGATCGTGAAGGAGGAGAGTCCGCCGTCACCGTTGGTGGTGTTGGGACCGGCGGGAACCACCAGTCCTACATCGGAGCTCGGGGTGGTGAAGCCCATGACCTGCTCGATGAGGTCGCCGGCATGTACCGAGACACTGCTTCCCGATGCCGTGGTGCAGCCCGTGAGCGAGCTGGTACCGAGGCCGGTGCAGGTGATCACCGTCGGCGCGTTCGGCGTCTGGGTGGTGTCGACGAAGCTGCCCACCACCAGCTGTTCCGGCGATCCGGCCGTGCCCAGCGACGTGAGCGGGATGGTCCCTGCCGTGCCGTGGGTCACGCTGACCGTGGTTGTGCCGGTCGGCACGAAGGCGTCGGGGTCGATGCCGACCTTCTCGGTGGCCGGCAGGCCGGCCAGCGGGCTCGACTCGGTGGGGCTGAACTGGTGGACGACCATGCCCACGCCCTGCATGTCGCCGGCCGCGCGGGGCAGCGTGTACAGGTACGTGTTCCCGCCGATGGTGATGACGTTGGCGTGGCCCTCGCCGTCGTCGTTGATGTCGGCCGAGGGACAGTAGCCCGGGTTCTCCTCGAGGGCCTCGCCGTTGTAGCTCCAGTCCTTGCCGTTGTCGGTCGAGGTGGCCGCCACCAGCGCTTCGTCGGCATCCTTGGGTCGGTAGTCGAAGTAGCCGGTCAGGGACCCGTCGCTGTTCTTCACCACATGGGGGAAGTAGGCGGGGGCGAACGGAAGCGTGGTCCCCGCCCGCTGGCGGGCCGGCGTGCCGGCGGACTCGGTCGTCTGATTGCCGGTGCCGCAGTACCCGTCGAGGGGCCCGGGGGTGCCCACCGTCCCGCTCGGGTAGGGCGAGACGCCGTCGGTGCCGGCGTTGGCCGACGGGTACACGGCCAGGTTGGGCTCGGCGGACGAGCCGGATCCGGTGGTCGGGCCGCCAGGGGTGTAGGTCGGGAACAGATCGCTGTTCGGGTATGCGGTTGTGGCCGGGTCGCCTTGCGACGTGTTCCACGGGGCGGCCGTCGTGCCGTTGGTGATGGTGGTCAGCGAAGGGGTGCCCACCGAGAAGGTGGTCGAGCCGACGGTCAACGGGGCAGCCGTGGCCGGGGTGCTCACCGACGCGATGGCCACGCCCATCGAGGATCCGACCGCGGCCAGGGTGGCTGCGCCGACCGTGAGCAAGCGCATGAACCGCGATGGCGACGAGCTACGACTGGACATCTGTGAACCTCCATGGGGGGGACCGAAGCTGGCCTTTCCTAACATCGGCCCTCACGGCCGCGCTCACTCATATCGCCATGTCACAGAGAGTTCATCCCTGGGTTGTCTCCCCGTATCGGTGGCGTCACGAATACGTCACCGATGGCCGATCAGGGTCGCTCGACACGCCTCCGCCCTCGACGGCCCCGGGGGTTCGGCGACATGCCTGCCACGACCCGCAGGATCGGGGCCACGGCCGGGGCCGTCGCCGTCGCCGTCGCCGTCGCCGACCAGGTCGGACGGGGCGTCATCGGTCTGGACGGAAGTGCCCGCGGAAGGTCGTAACCTGTGGCAGTGCAGCCTCGTATCGAATTCACGCGTCCGACGATCTGGAGCGTGGGTCACGCGGAGGCGCCCGAGGTGGTCACCTCGGCCTGGATCGACGAGCAGTTGGCCGAGACCTACGACCGGACCGGCATCCGACCCGGACTCCTCGAATCGGTCGCCGGGATCGTGGAACGGCGCTGGTGGCCCGAGGACGTCACCTTCGACGAGGCGGCGGCACTGGCCGGGCACCGAGCGCTCGAGCTCGCCGGGGTCGCCCCCTCCGAGGTCGACATGCTCATCTCGACCTCGGTGTGCAAACACCACCTCGAGCCCAGCGTTGCCTGCTCGGTCCACTTCCGCCTGGGCCTGGGGCCCGAGTGCGTCAACTTCGACATCGGCAACGCCTGCCTCGGCTTCGTCAACGCCATGCAGGTCGGCGCCATGGCCATCGAGACCGGGCAGGCCCGCACCGTCCTGGTCGTCGACGGCGAGGGCAGTCGCTACACCCAGTTGGCCACCATCGCACGACTCCGCCAACCGACGACCACTGCCACTGACCTGTTCGACCAGTTCGCGTCGCTCACCCTCGGTTCGGGAGGCGCGGCCGTGGTCATGGGCGGACCCCGTGCCGGAGGTCACCGGTACCTCGGTGGGATCTCCAGGGCCGCCACCGACAGTCACGACCTGTGCGTCGGGGACCTCGACACCATGCGAACCGACACCGCCGCGCTGCTCGAGAACGGTCTGAACCTCGCCCGCGAGGCGTTCGACGCCTCGGTCGCTGCCGGCTGGGACTGGAAGACGTGCGACCGCTACGTCATGCACCAGGTCTCCGCCGTGCACACCCGCAAGCTGTGCGAGCTGCTCGGGGTCGACATGGACCTCGTCCCTCTCACCTACCCGAACTTCGGGAACATCGGTCCGGCGGCCGTGCCGTACACGTTGTCAACTGTGGCCGACGAGATCTCGGTGGGCGAGCGGGTGCTCCTCATGGGCATCGGCTCCGGTCTCAACTGCGCCGCCGTCGAAGTCATCTGGTAGGGCGGTGGCCCCGACCCGGCCGGCCACCGGTGCACCGGTGTCGCCGCCATCTCCGTCCCCTGCCGCCGGCCGCCTGACCTCGTGGGGACTCGACCCGGCGTGGTCCCGGCGGGTCACCATCGACGGATCCGACGGCCGACCGGTCGACTGGCACGTCCTCGACACCGGTCCCGGCCCCGAAGGGACGATCGTGTGCGTCCATGGAAACCCGACCTGGGCCTACGTATGGCGCGACGTCCTCGCCACGCTGGCACCGGCGTGGCGGGTGGTCGCCGTGGACCAGACCGGTATGGGCTGGTCGGAGCGGGGCCGACCCCGACGGCTGGCCGATCGGGTGGTCGAGCTGGCCAACTTCTGCCGCCAGGAGGTCGAGGGGCCGTTCGTGCTGGCCGCCCATGACTGGGGCGGCCCGATCGCCGTGGGTGCCTCGGGCTCGCTGGAGGTCGAGGCGCTCATCCTGGCCGACACGGCCGTGGCCAAGCCCACCGACGTCGCCGTTCCACCACTGATCGCCCTGGCCCGCGGCCTGGTCGACCTGAGCTGTCGTCGGACGTCCGCCTTCGTGGGCGGCACGGCGTTGATGACGTCGCGCACCCACCGCGCTGCGTTGCGCGCCCCGTACCGCAGCCCCGAGCGGCGCGAGGCCGTCCGTGACTTCGTGTCCGACATCCCAGTCACCCCGGACGACCCGTCCTACGTCGCGCTCCAGGAGTGTGCCGCCGTGCTCGAGGCCCACCCCCGGCCGACCCTGCTGCTTTGGGGCGGTCGTGACCCGGTGTTCCACGACCGGTTCCTGGCCGACCTGCGGTCCCGGGTCCCCCACGCCGATGTGGAGCGGTTCGCCGACGCCGGCCATCTGGTGACGCTCGACGCACCGGTGGGCGCAGTCATCGCCCGGTGGCTCGACGGGCTCCGGCACCCCCAGGCCGTCTCGGTGGCTCCGGCCGACGATAACCGATCGGGGTTCGAGTCGGTACTGGCCTCGCTCGGGGATCGCCGAGGCGACACCTCCCCCGCCTACGACGGACCCGACGGGGTGCTGTCGTGGGCCGATCTCGACGCCCGTTCGTCGGAGGCTGCCCGCGCCCTGGCCGACGCCGGCCTGCGCGCCGGCGATCGTGTGTCGCTCCTGGTCCCTCCGAGCTGCGAGCTCCTGGTCGCCGCCGGCGCCGTGTGGAAGGCCGGCGGGATCCCCGTCGTAGCCGACGCGTCGGCCGGCATCCGCCGGCTCCGCCGGCTCATCCGGGCGAGCGCCCCTTCGTGGACGGTGGGGACTCCGGCCACGTTGGCCTTGGCCAGGACCCTGCGGTTCGCCCCCGGTTCCGCCATGGCCTGCTTCACACCGTTTCCGGGGGCCGTCCACCTCGCCCCGGCCCGTGCCTCGTGCTCGGCGTTCACGCCCGTGACGGTCGCTGCCGGCGACGTCGCCGCCATCGTCCACACGTCCGGGGGCACCGGTCCGGCCAAGGCGGTCCGCTATACCCACGGGGCGCTGGCCGCCCAGCGGGACGTGGTCGCGCCGCTGTTCGGGATGCGCCCGGGTGACGCGTTCACCACCTCGTTCGGCCCGTTCATGCTCCTCGCCCCCTCGCTGCAGATGACCTGTGTCCGTCCCGATTTCGACGTGGCCGAGCCGTCCGCGCTCGGATTCGACGAACTGGCCGCCGCACTGTGCCGGGCCCGGGTGACGGTGGCGTGGCTCTCTCCCGCCTCGGCCCGCCGGATCATTGCCACCGCCGGAGGACGGACCGCCCCCATCGACCTGGTCATGCTGGCCGGAGCGCCCATCCCCGTGGACCTGGTCGAAGGGATCCGACGGATCACCGGCGGCGACGTGCGTGCGCCCTACGGCATGACCGAGTGCCTTCCGGTGACCGACGGGACTGCCCCCGTCCGGACGGGGCGGCTCGGAGGCAACTGCACCGGTCGGCCGGTTCCGGGATGCACCATCGTGATCACCGTGCTCGACGATCCCAGCCGTCCGGTCGACGACGGGTCCGGCTGGGGCGAGATCCTGGTGCACGCGCCGTGGATGTTCGACGGCTACGACGCGGCCTGGTCCGCCGACGTGGCCACCTGGGCCGTCCACGGCGGACTGCGGTTCCACCGGACCGGCGACGTCGGCTACGTCGAGGACGGTCTGCTGTTCCAGCTCGGGAGGCGCCGCCACGTCATCGACGCGCCCGACGGTCCGGTGGCCAGCGTCGCCGTCGAAGGGCCGATCCGGGAGGCCACCGGCCGGCAGGTGGCGGCCGTGGGAGTCGGCCCGGCCGGGAGCCAGGTGCTGTGCATCGTCGTCGAAGCTTCCGTCCCGCTCCGGGTCGCCGGCCACCCGTTGCGCGTCGCGGTCCGCGACGCCTGCCCCCACCGGGTGGCGGCCGTCCTCGAGGGTGTCCTTCCGTTCGATCGACGGCACCAGTCCAAGGTCGACCGGATCTCGCTGGCGGCCGACGTCGGCGACTTCCTCGCCGGGCGATGAGGGTCCTGGTCACCGGGGGGTCGAGCCTGATCGGCCGGGCCGTGGCGGCAGACCTGGTCGCTCGGGGTGACCAGGTGACCTGCTTCCAGCGCTCGCCGAGTGGCGCCGGGACGACCGACGCCCTCGGTGACGTCACCGACCCGGCAACGGTCATGGCCGCGGCCGCGGAGCAGGACGCCATCGTCCACCTGGCCGCGCTGGTGGCACCCCGTCCGGGGTGGGAGCGCGCCTACCGGGTCAACGTGGTGGGGACCCGCAACGTGGTGTCCGCCGCCGCCCGGTGCGGGCGTCTGGTGCACGTGTCGTCACCGTCCGTCGCCTTCGACGGTGGGCCCGCGGTGGGTGTCGGCACCGAGCCTGCCGCCTACCGGGGGCGTGACGCCTACGCCCGGTCCAAGGCCATCGCCGAGAACTACGTCCTGGAGCACTCCACCGTTCCCACCGTGGTCGTCCGCCCCCACCTCGTCTGGGGCCCGGGGGACACCCAGCTCGTCGGCCGCATCGTCGAGCGGGCCCGCCAGGGTCGCCTGTTCCTGCCCGACCACGGCCGCCCACTGGTGGCCACCACCTACGTCGACGACGCGGCCGACGCCATCGTGGCCGGCCTCGACCGGACCGCCGATTCCGACGAGGCGGTGGGGCGGGCATGGGTGGTCACCGGCGACGACCCCCGACCCCTGGCCGAGCTCGTCGAGGGGATCCTGGAGGCCGCAGGCATCGACCCACGGGTCCGCTCGGTCCCCGCGCCGGTGACCGCGCTGGCCGGTCGCGTCCTCGGGCGGCTGTGGCCCGGAGAGGAGCCGCCCCTCACCCACTTCGCCGCCCGCCAGCTGTCGGTGGCCCACTGGTTCGACCAGGCCGACACCCAGCGGGTCCTCCGGTGGCGACCACAGGTCGGCGTGGACCAGGGGCTGGACGAGCTCCGACGCTGGTACGCCGGAGGCTGACCGACCGTGTGAGCCGGTTCAGGGCCACGCCCCGGGGTCGGGACCGTCCCTCGTCGTCTTCCCCTGCCGCTACCCGAGTGCAGCGGCGACCACCGCACCGACCTGGTCGGCCTCGAGCAGGAATCCGTCGTGGCCGAAGGCCGAGTGGACCACCTCGAGGGGGCGCCCTCCCGGCAGCAGCTCGGCCAGCTCGGCCTGGAGCGGCAGCGGGTAGAGCCGGTCCGAGTCGATGCCGGCCACGCGCACCTCGGCGGTCACCGCGGACAGCGCCGACGCCACACCTCCCCGGCCCCGGCCGACGTCGTGGCTGTTCATCGCCCCGCTGAGCACCAGGTACGAGTTCGGATCGAATCGGGCGGCCAGCTTCGTCCCCTGGTGCTCGAGGTAGGATTCCACGGCGAACCTCCCGCCCCGCAAGGGGTCCTCGTCCCCCTGGGGGAGGTGGCCGAACCGGTCGTCGAACTCCTGTCGGGTGCGGTAGGAGATCTGACCGATGCCCCGGGCCAGGGCCATCCCCGCGACCGGTGCCACCCCCGTGCCGTAGTAGTCGCCACCGGTGAAGTCGGGATCGAGGCGGATGGCCCGGCACTGCACCGAGCACAGGGCCACCTGTTCGGCGGTGGCGGCCGCGCCCACGGCCAGGACGGCGGCCCGGTCCACCCGGTCCGGGTGGCCGACGCACCACTCGAGCACCCGCATGCCCCCCATCGACCCGCCGACGACCGCGGCCCACCGATCGATACCCAGGTGCTCGGCCAGCAGAACCTCCGCCGCGACCTGGTCCCGGATGGTGAGCGTCGGGAACCTCGCTCCCCACGGCTTTCCGTCGGGAGCGGCCGAAGACGGCCCGGTGGTCCCCTGGCAACCGCCCAGCACATTGGGGCTGACCACGTAGTAGCGGTCGGTGTCGATCGGGGCCCCGGGCCCGATCAGCCGGTCCCACCATCCGGCCGTGGGATGTCCGGGGCCCGCCGGGCCGGCGGCGTGCGAGTCGCCGGTGAGCGCGTGGAGCACCAATACGGCGTTCGACCGCGCCGAGTCCGGCGACCCCCACGTCTCGTAGGCCACGGTGAGCCCGGGCAGGAATGACCCACTCTCCAACGGGAGGCCGGCCGTGTCGTCGGTCGCCAGGAGGGCGAACCGGCGCGCTCCGGGTTCGTCGCCGGGTTGCCAGGACAGGGCGGCGCGAGCGCCCGTCACGCCCCCTTGGCGGCCCTGAACCCGAGCTCGAGGTCGGCGAGGATGTCCTCGACCGACTCGATGCCGACGCACAGGCGGACCAGGTCGGGGGTGACGCCGGTCGAGACCTGCTCGGCCTCGGTGAGCTGCGAGTGGGTGGTCGAGGCCGGGTGGATGGCCAGGCTGCGGACGTCGCCCACGTTGGCCAGGTGACTGAACAGTTCGAGGCCCTCGATGAAACGGCGTCCCGCGTCGGCACCGCCGTCGATCCCGAAGGCGATGATGGCGCCGCCGCCCTTGGGCAGGTACTGCTTCTGGCGCTCGTGCCAGGGGCTCGAGGCCAAGCCGGGATAGGCCACCCAGGACACTTCGTCGCGGGCCTCCAACCAGGAGGCGACCGCGGCGGCGTTCTGGACATGGCGCTCCATGCGCAGGCTCAGTGTCTCGACGCCCTGGATGAACAGGAACGAATTGAGCGGCGCGATGGCGGGACCGATATCGCGCAGGTACTGGAGCCTGGCCTTCAGGACGAACCTGGCCGCGAACAGCGGCTCGGGCAGCTGGCCGAACACCAGCCCGTGGTAGCTCGGGTCCGGTTCGGTAAAGCCGGGGAAGCGGCCGCTCCCCTCGTAGTCGAACGTGCCACCGTCGACGATCACGCCGCCGATCGAGGTGCCGTGCCCGCCGATGAACTTGGTGGCGGAGTGCACGACGATGTCGGCGCCGTGGGCCAGCGGGTTGGCCAGGTACGGGGTGGCCAAGGTGTTGTCCACCACCAGGGGGATGGCGTGCTCGTGGGCGATGGCCGAGACGCCGGCGAAGTCGAGCACGTCACCCTTCGGGTTGCCCAGGGTCTCGGCGTAGAACGCCTTGGTGTTGGGCCGGATGGCCGCCCGCCACACGTCGAGGTCGTCGGGATCGTCGACGAAGGTGACCTCGATGCCCAGCTTCGGGAGCGTGTAGTGGAACAGGTTGTAGGTGCCGCCGTAGAGCGAGGCGGAGGAGACCACGTGGCCCCCGTTTTCCGCCAGGTTGAGCAGGGCGATGGTCTCGGCCGCCTGCCCGCTCGCCACGGCCAGGGCCGCCACCCCGCCCTCGAGCGCGGCGATGCGCTCCTCGAAGACGGCCTGGGTCGGGTTCATGATCCGGGTGTAGATGTTGCCGAGCTCGGAGAGCCCGAAGAGGGCGGCGGCGTGGGCCGTGTCCCGGAACGTGTAGCTGGTGGTCTGGTAGATCGGCGTGGCCCGGGCGCCGGTCGTCGGGTCGGGCACCGCGCCGGCGTGGATCTGACGGGTTTCGAATCCCCACTCGGGCATGGCGTGTCTCCTTCGACGGACGTGCGGCTTTCGGGCCCCACCGGACGGGACCCGATACTGACAAAATATGACCTGCCGGGTCAACTTACTGGGTCAAATTGTCCGGCACCGCCCCGGCGCGGAGCGCCGGCGGGTCGGCCGGGTCCCGTAGGGTGGCGAGGTCCGATCGCCACCCTACTCAGGAGGTGGCACCCCGTCACCGGGAGGTCCCGTGCTGCCCACATCGATCGAGTCCGCGGCCGCGTACACCGACATGCGGGTACGACTGACCGACGCGCTCGCGGGCGTGCCCGACGCCGACGCGGCGGCCACCCCGGTCCCCGCCTGTCCGGGCTGGAGCGTGACCGACCTCGTCGCCCACGTCTACGGGGTGGCACGCGACACCTGCGACGGCAACCTGGCCAACGCCGGGAGCCTCGAGTGGACGTCGGCCCACGTCGACCGGTTCTCGTCCATCGGCCTGGCCGGACTGGTCGAGGCCTGGAACACGGTCGCCCCCGGGTTCGAGGAGCAGGCGGCCGGCCTGCCCGACCGGGTCTCCGCCCAGATCACCTTCGATGCGGGCGTCCACGAGCATGACCTCCGCGGCGCCCTCGGCCGGTCCGGCGGACGGGACGCCCCGAGCGTGCTGGTCGGTCTGGAGTTCATGGTCGCAGGGATGACCCGCTTCGTCGGCCGCACCGGGCTGCCTGCGCTCAGCCTCGACACGCCTGGGTTCTCGACGACGATCGGTTCCGGGCCCCCCGGCGTCAGGCTCACCACCGACACCTTCACCCTGTACCGGCTCATCACCGGGAGGCGGTCCCTGGACCAGATCCACGCTCTCGCCTGGGAGGGCGACCCCGATCCCTATCTGGCCATGTTCGACGGCGCGCCCATCCATCCGCCGGCAGACGACATCGTCGAGTAACACCCCGAGGGCGCCAGGACACAGCCTCCCGTTCCGGACCCGGGCGGGCCCGCTTCCGGCGGTTCCATGGGATGCGTGCACTATCATCGCGGGAGCGTCTCCGGGGCCTGGGCTACGGCCAAGACGGGGGTCGGGGCGCACGCGCACGAGCCGATCGGTCCGTGCCGCTGAGCACCGTCCCCGCAGGGGTCGCCACGACGAAGGAGCCACATGTCCAGCGAGGCACGCACCCACGACTTCAAGGTCGCCGACCTCTCCCTGGCCGAGTACGGCCGCAAGGAGATCGTTCTCGCCGAGCACGAGATGCCGGGCCTGATGGCCATGCGCAAGGAGTTCGGCGCGGCCCAGCCCCTCGCCGGCGCACGCATCACCGGCTCGCTCCACATGACCATCCAGACCGCGGTGCTGATCGAGACGCTCACCGCCCTCGGCGCCCAGGTCAGATGGGCCAGCTGCAACATCTTCTCCACCCAGGACCACGCCGCCGCCGCGGTGGCCGTCGGCCCCGGCGGCACCGCCGACGACCCGAAGGGCGTACCCGTCTACGCCTGGAAGGGTGAGTCGCTCGAGGAGTACTGGTGGTGCACCGAGCAGGTACTGCAGTGGCCCGGCGGCGAGGGCCCCAACCTGATCCTCGACGACGGTGGCGACGCCACCCTCCTCGTCCACAAGGGCGTCGAGTTCGAGAAGGCCGGCGCGGTGCCCAACCCGTCCACGGCCGACTCCGAGGAGTTCGCCGTGATCCTCGGCGTCCTCTCCCGCAGCCTGGCCGAGGACCCGGGCCGGTGGACCTCGATCGCCAACGGCATAAAGGGTGTCTCCGAGGAGACGACGACCGGAGTCCATCGCCTCAACGAGATGCAGGTCAGGGGCGAGCTCCTGTTCCCGGCCATCAACGTCAACGACGCGGTGACCAAGTCCAAGTTCGACAACAAGTACGGCTGCCGGCACTCGCTCATCGACGGCATCAACCGGGCCACCGACGTGCTCATCGGCGGCAAGGTCGCCGTGGTGTGCGGCTTCGGCGACGTCGGCAAGGGCTGTGCCGACTCGCTGCGCGGCCAGGGGGCCCGTGTGGTCATCACCGAGATCGACCCGATCTGCGCCCTGCAGGCGGCGATGGAGGGGTACCAGGTGGCCACGTTGGACGACGTGGTCGAGACCGCCGACATCTTCGTCACCACCACCGGCAACAAGGACGTGATCACCGCCACCGACATCGCCCGCATGAAGCACCAGGCCATCGTGGGCAACATCGGCCACTTCGACAACGAGATCGACATGGCTGGCCTGACGGCCACGCCCGGCATCGAACGGGTGAACATCAAGCCCCAGGTCGACAAGTGGGTGTTCCCGGACGGCAAGGCCGTCATCATCCTGTCGGAGGGCCGGCTTCTCAACCTGGGCAACGCCACCGGACACCCGAGCTTCGTGATGTCGAACTCGTTCACCAACCAGACGATGGCCCAGATGGAGCTGTTCGCCAACACCGGAACGTACGAGAACAAGGTCTACGTGCTCCCGAAGCACCTCGACGAGAAGGTGGCCCGCCTCCACCTCGACGCCCTCGGCGTCCGGCTCACCACCCTCACCCCCGAACAGGCCGAGTACATCGGCGTCTCGGTCGACGGACCGTACAAGCCCGAGCACTACCGGTACTGACCGGATCCTCCCGGCCGGGCCACCCCGCCGGCGAGACGACCCACACATGACACCGTCCACCCTCGAGGCGACCCGCTACGAGGTCGTCGACCGGATCGCCACGATCACCCTCGACCGACCCGAGCGCCTCAACGCCTGGACGGCGACGATGAACGCCGAGTACCGCTCGCTCCTCCAGTCGGCCGCCGACGACCCCGCCGTGCGGGTCATCGTGGTCACCGGAAGCGGACGGGGCTTCTGCGCCGGGGCCGAATCCGAGGACCTGGCCGGCCACGCCGAGCGCGGCTCCTACGACTCGGGGGCCCCGGACGACCTGGCCACCCCCGGCTACGGCGTGCGGCCGGAGTTCGACGCCGAACTCGCCTACCACTTCGGCGTCGACAAGCCGATCCTGGCCGCCATCAACGGGCCGGTCGCCGGGATCGGCTTCGCCCTCTCGTGCTACTGCGACCTGCGATTCGCCGCCAGGGGGGCGAAGTTCACCACGGCCCACGGCAAGCTCGGGCTCCCCTGCGCCTTCGGCCTGGCCTGGCTCCTGCCCAAGCTGGTCGGTCTGTCCCGGGCACTGGACCTCATCTTGACCAGCCGGACCTTCGACGCCGACCAGGCCCATGGATTCGGCCTGGTGACCGATGTCGTCGAGGGGGCCGACCTGCTCGAGCACGTCCACCGCTACGCGCTGACGCTCGCCACCACCGTCTCCCCGGCCTCGCTCGCCGCCTCCAAACGCCAGGTCTACGAGTCGTTCCACATGACGGCCGCGGAGTCGGTCCGGGCCGCCGAGGCGCTGCTCGATCCGATGATGGCCGGGCCGGACTATCGCGAGGGCGTGGCCGCCCTACGCGAGAAGCGCCCACCGGTGTTCGGTGACCCACCGGCCAAGGGCTGACGGCCCGCGCCGGCGCCCGGTTTCCGCCGGGGTCGTCCCGACGGGTACCGTTGCCGCCATGCCCGGAGACTCCGCCAGCGCCCCCGCACCCACCGCCGTCACCCTCTCACCCCCTAGGCGCGGCGAGCCCGAACGCCCCGACATCGACCCGTCGGTCGCCCGGGCCCGCATCCACGCCGCCGAGGCCGCGCTCCTCGACGAACGACGGCTCCTCACCGGCGACGAACTGGCCGGCCTGGCCGCCCTACCCGATGGTTACGTGACATCCCTGGCCGCACTGGCCCACCAGGTGCGTCTGGCCTGGTGCGGGCCGGAGGTCGAGGTGGAGGGCATCCTGTCCGCCAAGACCGGCGGCTGCCCCGAGGACTGCCACTTCTGCTCCCAGTCGTCCCGATTCGACACCCCGGTCAAGGCCACCCCGTTCCTCGACGCCGACGAGGTGCTGCAGGCCGCCGAGGAGACCAAGGCTGCCGGCGCCTCCGAGTTCTGCATCGTCCTGGCCGTCCGGGGTCCCGACGAGCGCACCATGCAGCGGATCCTGGAGCTCGTCCCGATGGTGCGGGAGCGCACGGGCCTCAACGTCGCCGTCAGCGCCGGCCTGTTGACCGAGGACCAGGCACGGCGGTTCGCCGAGGGTGGGGTCCACCGCTACAACCACAATCTCGAGACCTCCCGGTCCTTCTTCCCCTCGGTGGTGACGTCCCACACCTGGGAGGAGCGTGAGGAGACCTGCCGGCTGGTCCGCGACCACGGCATGGAGCTGTGCTGCGGCGCCCTGATCGGCATGGGTGAGTCCGACGAGCAGCGCATCGAGCTGCTGACACAGCTCCAGGAGCTGGACCCCACCGAGGTTCCCCTCAACTTCTTGAACCCCCGTCCCGGTACCCCCCTCGGCGGCGAGCAGCCGGTGGCCGCCTGGGAGGCCATCCGTTGGATCGCCCTGTTCCGGCTCGGACTCCCCGGGGTCATCCTGCGCTATGCGGGGGGTCGGGAGGTCACGCTCCGGGAGCTGCAGTCCATGGGGATGACCTCGGGTATCAACGCCCTCATCGTCGGCAACTACCTCACCACGCTCGGTCGCTCGGCCGACGAGGACCTCCAGATGCTGGCCGACCTCCGCATGCCGGTGGGCACCCTCACCGGGGTCCTCTGAACGCGACGCCCGTGGATGCCGCCGACCTTGCCGCCACCGGGTCCGGTGCCCACTGCACCGGCTGCGGCTCGGCATCGTGTGTCGGATGTGGCCGCACCCTCGACCCGCCCCGCTTCTGCCCCGACTGCGGCCGTCGGTTGACGGTCGCGGTCACCCCCGGTGGCTACCGGGCCCGCTGTCGGGACCACGGGGAGCTGGCCGGCCTCTGATCGTGGTGGGACGGGACGGCACCCGGTTGATCAGGAATGCCGAGGTAGTCGGGGTCGTCGGGGTCGTCAGGGTCGTCAGGGTCGTCAGCAGAGGAGCTCGGACGCTTCCCCGGGAGGAACAGAACCGAAGGAGACAAGGAGACCACCCATGGATTGGAAGCTCGAATTGGTCGTGGTGCCCGTCGCCGACCAGGACAGGGCCAAGGCCTTCTACCTGGACCGGTTCGGCTTCGACCTCCACGTCGATCATCAGGGCGGACCGGACTTCAGGGTGATCCAGGTCACGCCCCCCGGATCGGCATGCTCAGTAGCCCTCATGCGCAATCCCGAGTCCGCCGGCACCGCCCAGGGTCTCCACCTGGTGGTCCCCGACATCGTCCGGGCCCACTCCGAGCTGGTCGGACGCGGCGCCCGGCCGGGTGGACTCATCCACTTCGTGCAAGGAGGCCAGGCGGAGGGACCGGATCCGGAAGGTCGCGACTACAACACCTTCTTCGAGGTCCACGATCCCGACGGCAACGGCTGGTTGGTCCAGCACGTCTCGGGCCGGGTGAACGAGCCCCAAGGGGTCGACCGACCGAGGTGAATTCGCCGGCCGTCAGGCCATCGGGGCCGACAGGTCGTCGACACCGAGCTCCGGCCACCGCACCCGGGTGGCCCAGCCCCACTGCTCGAACCGTCCGATGAGCCAGGCGGAGGGATCCACCATCCCCTGACGGGCGCCGTGTCGGGCCCATGACGGGTGGGCGTGGTGGATGTTGTGCCAGCTCTCGCCCAGGGACACCACAGCCAGGGGCCACAGGTTGGAGCTCCGGTCGCCGGTGGCTTCGGTCCGTCGCCCGAACACGTGGCACAGTGAGTTGATCGACCAGGTCACGTGGTGGAGCAGTGCCATCCGGACCAGACCGGCCCACACCAGTGCCATCAGTGCGCCCACCCAGGTTCCGGAGATGGCGTACCCGATGCCGAAGGGGATGGCCAGGGACGCCACCGCAAGGACCGGAAACAACCGCCCGATCCGGACGATGTCACGGTCCTTCAGCAGGTCGGGGGCGTAGCGCTCGGCACTCGAGGAGTCCGAGACGAACAGCCAGCCCATGTGGGAGAACGCCAGCCCCCGCAACAGTGCGGTTCCCCGATCGCCGTACCGGTAGGGCGAATGGGGGTCGCCGGCCCGGTCGCTGTAGATGTGATGACGACGGTGGGTGGCCACCCAACTGGTCACCGAGCCCTCGACGGCCATCGATCCGAGCACGGCCAGGGTGATCTTGAGTGCACGGTGGGGAGCGAAGCCCCGATGGGTGAACAGGCGGTGGAAGCCCACGGTGACCCCGAAGCCGGTGACCAGGTACAGGACCAGGGCGATCGCCACGTCGGTGGCGTCGATCACGCCGCCCCAGAGCCACCACACCGCCAGGCCGAGAGCGACCGCCGGGCCCGCCACGATTGCCGCGGTGATCACCTTCTGCGAGACAGGGACCACCTGGGGAGGCCCACTCCCGTCATCGGACGGATCGGTGGCACTGAGGATGCCGGCGGCGAGGGGGGTGGGACCCATGGGACCTCCGAGAGCGCGGGTGCGCGTGGGGCAGGGTCATTCCGGAGGGCCTGGTGCGGGCCGGACGCCGAGCGACGATGGTGCATCGTACCCCCGGAAACGGCTACTGGTTCGTCGGTACACCCGGCGGTCGCATGCGACCGGGACGTGCCACGGTTGCGGCGGTGCGTGGGGCCGTCAGCCCTCGGGCACCTTCCAGCCGCGGGACTCGGCGATCTCCTTGCAGGTGGGACAGACCGGATAGCGCTTGGGATTGCGGCCCGGAACCCAGATCTTCCCGCACAGTGCCTTCACCGCGGTCCCGTTGACCATCCCCTCCACCACCGACGGCCCGGCCGAGACGAAGTCGCCCTTCTCGGGCTTGAACCCTTCGAGGACGATGTGGGACATTCGCTCGTGGTCGCCGTCGAGCTGCGGGTCGACGTGGGTTGGGGCCAAGGTCGTGCCGGCATCGGTCATCCACCCAGGATCGCGCATTCTCCACGACCCGGCACGGGTGTCCCGTTCCGCCTCGGACCCACGACCGGACCCCTAGGCTTGTCCCATGTCGGCTCGCACCCTGGTCCTCGCCTCGGGCTCCCCCGCGCGCCTGAAGCTCCTGCGTGACGCGGGCATCGATCCGAGGGTCGTGGTCAGCGGTATCGACGAGGACGACATCGACCCGGACGACACCCGGGGGTCGGTGAGGCGTCTGGCCGCCCGCAAGGCAGAGGCGGTCGTGCGGTCCGACGGGGCCGACCTGGTCATCGGGTGCGACTCGATGCTCGAGTTCGACGGACGACCCCACGGCAAGCCGTCGTCGGTCGACGAGGCCAGGACCTGGCTCGCGGCGATGCGCGGGCGGGCGGGCACCCTCTATACCGGGCACGTCCTCATCGACGAGGCCACCGGGGCGAGGTCCGAGACCGTGGTCGGCACCACCGTGCGCTTCGGGATCACCACCGACGACGAGTTGGACGCCTATCTGGCCACCGGTGACGCCCTCTCGGTGGCCGGGGCGTTCACCCTGGACGGGAGGTCGGCGCCGTTCGTCGACGGGATCGTCGGCGACCACGGGAACGTCATCGGCCTGTCCCTTCCCGCGCTCCGCTCGCTACTGGCCGACATCGGCGTCCCGATCACCGATCTGTGGGAGGACGGCCGGCCGTGACCTCCGAACTCCGCCCGCCGGACCCGTCTCCGCCCGGGGCCAGGGCTGTCGAACTCAAGCTCGGCAAACTCGTCGTCGATCTGCCGGTCGTCCTCGCGCCGATGGCCGGGGTGACAAACAGTGCGTTCCGCACCCTGTGCCGCAGCTACGGAGCCGGCCTGTACGTGAGCGAGATGGTCACGGCCAGGGCCCTCGTCGAGGGGAACGCCAAGACCATGGGGATGGCCTCGTTCGGCGACGACGAGACGGTGCGCAGTGTGCAGTTGTCGAGCGTCGACCCCACGGTGATGGGCCGGGCGGTGGTGCGCCTGGTCGACGAGATCGGGGTGGACCACATCGACCTCAACTTCGGGTGCCCGGCGGGAAAGGTGACCCGGCAGGGGGCCGGGGCGGCCCTCCCTGTCCACCGGACCCTCTTCCGCGACATCGTCCGGGCCGCGGTGACGAACGCCGGGACGGTGCCGGTCACGGTGAAGCTGCGCATCGGGGTCGACGCCGACCACATCACCTTTCTCGAATCCGGGCGGATCGCGGAGTCCGAGGGCGTGGCCGCGGTCACCCTGCACGCCCGTACCGCCGAGCAGCTCTACTCGGGAAGCGCCGACTGGAGCGCCATCGCCTCGTTGAAGCAGACCGTCACCTCCATCCCCGTCCTGGGCAACGGTGACCTGTGGGAGGCGACGGACGCCCTGGCCATGATGGCCTCCACCGGGTGCGACGGCGTCGTGGTCGGGAGGGGCTGTCTCGGGCGCCCGTGGCTCTTCCGGGACCTGGCCGCCGTGCTCCAGGGGAAGCCGGTCCCCACCCCGCCAGCGCTCGGCCAGATCTGCTCGATGATGCTGGTCCACCTCGACCTGCTCTGCGGTCTGTTCGGCGAGTCCCACGGTGTCCGCCAGTTCCGCAAGCACTCGGGTTGGTACCTGACCGGGTTCCCCGTCGGCCCCCGGGTGCGCAGGTCGTTGGCCACGGCGTCGTCGGTTCCCGAGGTTGTGACCCTGCTCGACGACCTCGACCCGGACGTGGCGTTCCCGCCCGAGTCGATGCGCATGGCCCGGGGCCACACGAACGGCCCCCGGCCGGTCCACCTGCCCGACCGGTGGCTCGACACGATCGACGACCCCACCCCACCGGCCGGGGGCGACCTGCTCGTGTCGGGCGGATGACCACCTCCGCCCACCGGCGGGTGTCGCAGGTGTGGGAGACTGTGACCGTTGACCCCGCCGCAAGCATCCGGCGCGGTTCCGGGAATCCCCCGGTCCTGAGCGGCCACCCCTCCCCCCTCCCATGATCGTCGGATCCTCCCTCACCATCGAGATCGGTGACCGCACCCTGCTCCGCGACGCCTCGTTCGTCGTCGGCGCCGGGGAGAAGGTCGGCCTGGTCGGGCGCAACGGCACCGGCAAGTCGACGTTCATCTCGGTGGTCATCCAGGAGCCCGGGCGCAACGTGCGGTCCACCGGCAGTGCCGCCATCCGTGGCACCTACGGCTACCTCCCCCAGGTACCCGAGCCCCACGGGCTGGGCCTCGAGCCGAACGGTTTCTCCCACGTGCTGTCGGGACGGGGTCTCGACATCCTCGACGACGCGCTGGGCAAGGCCCGGACCCAGATGGCCAAGGACCCTTCGACGGAGAACATCGCCCTCTTCTCCGACCTGGAGGAGCAGTTCCGGGAGAACGGCGGCTACGAGGCGGAATCGACGATGGCCCGCCTGGCCGACGGGCTCGGCCTCCGCCAGGAGCTTCTCTTCGAGGACATCGAGAGCCTGTCCGGCGGACAGCGCCGCCGGGTCGACCTCATCCGGATCCTCTTCCAGGGCCCGGACACCATGATCCTCGACGAGCCCACCAACCACCTGGACCGCCCGGCCAAGAAGTGGCTCATGGACGAGCTCGAGACCTTCCCCGGGGCGATCCTGGTGGTCTCCCACGACCTCAAGCTGCTCGACCGGTCGATCAACAAGGTGCTCCACCTCTCCGACGCCCGGCTCGCCGAATTCAAGGGCACCTATTCGTCGTATCTGGTGCAGCTCGAAGCGGACCAGTCCCAACGCGAGCGCTCGGCCCAACTGGAGGGCCGGGAGATCGAGCGGTTGTCGAAGCTGGCCGACTCGATGCGGGGCAGCACCAACCGAAGGGCGCGGATCGCCAAGTCGCTCGACAAGCGGGTCGAACGACTCGAGTCGGGCAAGACCGAGGTGCACAAGCGCGAGAGGAAGAGTTCGTTCAAGCTCCCGACCCCTGCCCGGTCCGGCGAGGTGCCGCTGCGGGTCAGCCATCTGTGCGTCCGCTACGACACCAACACGGTGCTCACCGACGTCGACTTCCACTGCCGCCGGGGGGACCGTGTGGTGGTGATCGGCAAGAACGGTGCCGGAAAGTCCAGCCTGCTGCGCTGCCTGGCCGGCGTGCAGGAACCGACCGACGGCACCGTCGAACCCGGGCCCAATGTCGCCCTCGGCTACTTCGCCCAGGAACACGAGCAGGTGGACCTCGATGTCAGCGTCCTCGACAACATCGACGATCGGATCCTGACCAAGGAGACGGAGCGACGGGCGCTGCTCGGTTCGTTCGGCCTGGTCGGCGACGTCGCCTACCAGATGCCCAAGACCCTGTCCGGCGGCGAGCGGGCCAAGCTCGGCCTGGCCATGTTGGCCGCCGGGCAGGCCAACGTGCTGCTGCTCGACGAGCCGACCAACAACCTGGATCCCTCGTCCATCGAGGCGGTGGGCACCATGCTCGCCAACTGGCCCGGCACCATCATCGTGGTCAGCCACGACCGCGCCTTCGTCGAGGCCATGGAACCGACCCACGCCCTGAAGCTACCCGACGAGGTCTTCACCCACTGGCGCGACGACTACCTCGACATGGTGGAGATGAAGTAGCGGGAAGCGCCCGGCGCCGGATTCGCATCGGACGGCCATCGGACCGGCCGACCGTCCGGTACCCGACGCCCGTAGACGGCGGGCCGCGGCCACGGCCGCGGGCTGGCGGGACCTAATTCGGAGCGGCCCCCGACGCGGCGTCCGGTGTCGCCCCGGCAGTCTTCATGGCATCCACCAGCACCGAGGCCGCTCCCACCAGGCCGGCTGCCTCGTAGGGGACCACGACCTTGGCGTTGGGCGAGGTGGCCACCGCCTGGAGCGCCCGCAGTTGCATGACAGCCAGGGTGTTCGGCTTGATGCCCACCATGTCGATGGCGTTGAGCGCCGCCGCCTCGCCCTCGCCACGCAGCTGGGCCGCCCGCTTCTCACCGTCGGCCCGCAGCTCGAGGACCTGCTTCTGCGCCTCGGCGGCCAGGATCGACGCCTGCTTCTGACCCTCGGCCTCGAGCACGTTGGCCTGCTTGCGGCCCTGGGCACCGTTGATGGCCGCCTGCTGCTCGCCTTCGGACTTGAGGATCGCCGCCCGCTTGTGCTGCTCGGCCTCCTTCTGTTCGGACATGGCCTGGAGGACGTTGGTCGGCGGAGTGATGTCCAGGATCTCGATCCGGTTGAGGCGGACGCCCCACTTGAGGGTGGCTTCGGCCATGTGATCCTGCATCTTGGAGTTGATCGTCTCGCGCTCCGACAACGATTCGTCGAGGGTGAGCTCCCCGAACACGGCACGCAGTGCGGTGCGGGCCATCTGGTCGATGGCCAGTCCGAAGTCGTTGACCTCGAAGAGGGCGAGCTTCACATCGGTCACCTGGCAGAAGATGGTCGCGCTCACCCACAGCGACACGTTGTCCTTGGTGATCACCGCCTGCTGGTCGCCGGTGCGGGGGAATTCCCGAATGTCCACCTTGTCCATCCGGTCGGCCATGGGCATGAGCACGTGGAGCCCCGGTTGCTTGATGGTCTTGAACTCGCCGAACCGCTTGACCACGCCCACGCAACCCTGCTGCACGACCTTGAGGGACGATTTGGCGAACATGACGACGATGGCGAACACGACGACCCCCACCACCGCCACGCCGACGTCCGTACCGACTGAACCGATGATCATGGTGACCACCTCCTGGTGACACCTTAGGCACCGGAGGCCGTCCGTTGGTGGCGTCGGTCGGACTGCCACCCCGCCATGGGCTCAGACGCCCGTCCTGATCAGCCGCAGACCCTGACGCTCAGGAGTCGTCGGCCGGGTAGCAGACGAGCAGCCCCCGCTCGACATCGGCCACCACCACGGTCGTCCCCGCAGGGATGACCGTCCCCGGGAACATCGGCCGGGCGAACCACTCCTCGCCCCGGGCCAGGACCGACCCGGGTGAGTGGGTGGCCGACAGCTCCTTGGTGACGATCGCGGTCTCGCCCACCATGCCCGGGACACCATTCAACATCGCCGACTCCTGCTTCCTGCTCTCCGGTCACCTGGCCGACGAACCGACGGGCCTGCACCTGTCGAGAACGCCAGCCTCACGACCACAACACTGCACTATACGGGACTGCTTCCCGGTGCCTATCGCCCGGTGCCCGTGCCCGCATCCCCCATCACCCGGCAACCGTCAACGCGACCGACCGTTGGGGATACCGTGGCTCATGGCCCCCGCCCCGTCCCCGTCCCCCGTCTCGCCGATCACCGCCAGGAAGACCTGGCGGACCCTCGAGCCCCTCCACAGCATGGTCTACTTCGCTCCCGAGGCCGATGCGTCCTACCGCGCACTCGGCCTGGTGGGGCAGTCCGGCTACTTCGCTTCACGCTCGGCGCCGATGGGCGCGGTGTCGGCCGCGACGGTCGTCGCCACCTTCTACAACTTCCGGCCGTCGCTCGTGTACCGATCGATGGCAGGCGTCTGGGAGACCACGACCCCTGCGGCGGTGATCGCGGCCCGTACCTCAGCCGCCGGGTCGGCCCTGCGCCGGATGCTCGGCGACGCCGCCGGGGCACCCGGGCTGGCGTCCGCGGCCGGACTGGCCCGACAGGCCGCCCTGCGAGCCGGCGAGCACACCGAGGGCCGACCGCTGTTCGCCGGCCACGCCGGACTCGACTGGCCCGAGGAGCCGCTCGAGGTGCTGTGGCACGCGCAGGGGCTGCTCCGCGAGTTCCGGGGCGACGGCCACATCGCCCTGCTCGTCGAGCACGGTCTCGACGGCCTCGAGGCACTGGTGATGCACGAGGCCACCGGGGACCTCCCGGTCAACTTCCTGCGCGCCACCCGTGGCTGGTCCGAGGAGGAGTGGGCCTCCGCCGCCGAACGGCTCCGCGAACGAAGCTGGGTCCGGCCCACCGGGACGGCCGAGCACCTGGTACTCAGCGACGAGGGTGCCAGGGTGCGACAGGCCATCGAGGAGGCCACCGACCGGCTGTCGGTCGTGCCCTACGAGGCCATCGGCGAGGAGGGGTGCGACACCCTCCGTGGACTGGCCCGTCCCTGGTCGCGCCAGGTGGTGGCGGAGTCCGGCATGGGCGGCTGAGTCGGTCGCACCCGCCTTCCGGCCGGGGCACCGGGAGACACGCCGGAGGCGGTTCAGACGCCGGCGACCAGATCGGCCAGCACAGGCTCCCCACCGGGCAGTGTCACGATCCGGTAGCCGTCACGGTCGGCCAGCCACGCGAGGTTGCGACGGTGGATCTCGTGGTGCCCGTCGTACCGGTTCAGGACGACCACGACAGGAACAACGGATTCACCGGGCGCCGTGGCCAGCGCGCCCATCGACAGCCGGATGTTGTTGATGGTCCCCAGTCCGGCATCCGCCACCAGGACGACCATGTCGGGCCGGACAGCACCGATCATGTCGCACACGTCACCGTCGTCGGCCTGGGGGGAGCGCACCCCTCCGGCCGTCTCGACCAGGCCCACGTCGGCCCCGTCGGTCGGCCAGGACAGCTCACCCACCAGGTCGGCGACACTGAACGGTGGCAGGCCCAGAACCGCGGCGGCCATCGGCGGGGCCATGGCCCGATGATACGAGCGCGACGGGTGACAGACCTCCCCCGGAGGCTCACCGGTAGCGGCACCCAGCACCTCGGCGTCGGTGGCGCCACCGAGCCGGGCCCCTTCGGTGTCGATGTCGAACGACTGGGCCGGCTTGCGGGCGGCCACCGCGAGGCCACGGCTGCGCAGCTCGGCCAGCAGGCGGGCGGCTACCCAGGTCTTGCCCACTTCGGTCCCCGTCCCACACACCAGCACCACCCGTTCAGGCCGCACTGCCCACGCCCCGGCCGGGTCGGGACGCGGCACCGGGAAGGCCGGAGAGAGCCGCCACCAGCCGGCCCACCTGTTCGTCGGTGTGGGTGGCCGAGAGCGTGACCCGCAACCTCGACGTTCCCGTGGGCACGGTCGGGGGGCGGATGGCCGGGACCCACAGACCCTGGTCGAGCAGCGCCGCCGACGCGGCCACGGCGTCGTCCTCGGACCCGATCACCACCGGGAGGATCGGCGACGGGTGGGCATGGGCCCCGATCCCGTCGGCGACCTGATCCACCAGGCGGCCGAGCCGAACGCGCAGGGCGGCACCCTCGGGCGACCGGAGGACGCCGAGCGCGGCCAGTGCCGCACCGGCGTCGGGCGGGGTCGGGGCGGTCGTGAAGATGTAGGGGCGGGCCCGGTTGACCAGGAGGTCGACGAACCGGCGGGGACCGGCCACGAACCCGCCGAGGGACCCGAGCGTCTTGGACAGCGTCCCCACCCGCAGCACGTCGACCCCTGGGGCGCGGCCGAGGTCGGGCCCGAGGACGGCGTGGGCCTCGTCGAGGACGAGCAACGCCCCGTGGCGCCCGGCCACCTCGACCAGACCGTCGAGATCAGCGGCGTCCCCGTCCATGGAGAACACGGTGTCCGACACCACCATCGACCGTCCCGGCTCCGAAGCCAGGGAGGCGTCCAGCTGACCGAGGTCGCCGTGCGGGTAGATCCTGACCTCTGCCCGGGCCAGACGGCACCCGTCGATGATCGACGCGTGGTTGAGCTCGTCGGAGTGGACGACCACTCCGGCCGACGCGAACACCGACAGCACCGACAGGTTGGCCGCGAATCCGGTCGGGAGCACGACCGCCGCCTCGGCGCCCTTCCACTCGGCCAGGGCCTCCTCGAGGTCGTGGTGGACCGGGCGGGACCCGGTCACCAGGCGGGACGCCCCCGATCCGGCTCCCCACCGGTCGAGTGCGTCGTGGGCCGCGGCGACCACGGTCGGGTGGGTGGCCAGTCCCAGATAGTCGTTGGAGGCGAAGGAGACCACGGACCGGGCCGACGCGGGGTCAGGGCCGAGCAACCCGTCGTGGCCCCGTGCGTCGAACATCCGCGGGGTCCGCCACCGGCCGGCCGACGCCACCTCGGCGCACGCGTCGTCGACCCACGACTCCCACGCCGTCGCGCCCCGGTCGGTCACGGCGCGTCCTCGGACCACACCTCGCCGATGCACTCGACCAGTACGTCGACCACCCGGTCCAGCTCGTCGGCCGTACTGGTCAGCGGGGGCATGATGACGACCACGTCGCCGAGGGGACGCAGCAGCACCCCCCGTCGGACGGCCGAGGCGCAGACCCGCCGTCCCCACCGCGTCGCCCCAGCGGGCGGAGCCAGCTCGACACCGGCCATGAGCCCCCGCTGGCGCACGGCGGCCACCCCGTCGAGTCCGGAGATCGACCCGGCCAGGCGTTCCTCCAGATGGCGGGAGACGGTGACCACGTGGTCCAGGACGTCCCACTCCTCCAACAGCCGCAGGTGGCGGAGGGCCACTGCGCAGGCCAGGGCGTTCCCCCCGTAGGAGTGGCCATGGTAGAAGGTCGTCGCCCCGAGGTCCTCGCCGTCGAACGCCTCGAACACCCGCGTCGAGGCCACGGTGGCCGACAGGGGCAGGTAGCCGCCGCTGATCCCCTTGCCCAGGCACATGATGTCGGGACGGAAGTCGGGACCGGCCCACTCCGAGGCGAAGAGGCGCCCCGTGCGCCCGAACCCGGTCGCCACCTCGTCGCAGATCAGCAGGACCCCGTGCTCCCGGCAGGCCCGCCCGACCAGGGCCACATCGGCGGGATCGGCCACCAGGATGCCCGAGGCGCCCTGCACCAGGGGCTCGATGATCATGGCGGCCAGCGCGTCGGCATGGGCCTCGATGGCCGCCACCGCCTTGGACGCCCAGTCGGCGGTGGCGTAACCCGGCGTGCGCACCACGGGAAACCGCAGCGGGTCGAACACGGTGGTGCCGAACCCGCCGTCCCCGACGGACAGGGCCCCGACGGTGTCGCCGTGGTACGCATCGCCCAGGGCCAGGAACCCGGTGTGTCCCGGCTCCGACCGGTTGACCCAGTACTGGAAGGCGATCTTGAGGGCCTGCTCGACGGCGACAGCGCCGTCGGACGCGAACGCGATGTGCGGCCCGTCCACCGGGACCACCTGGGCCAGGGCCTCGGCGAACTCGACCACGGCCCGGCTGCCGTTTCCGAGGAGGGTGGCGTGGGCCACCCGGCCCAGCTGGTCGACGACCGCGGCGTCGAGCTCGGGCACCCGGTGGCCGAGGGTGGTCACCCACAGCGAGGAGATGGCGTCGAAGTAGCGGTTGCCGTGGACGTCGATGAGCTCGCGCCCCTCGGCCCGCTCCACGGTGATCGGCGTGTTCCCGGGATAGGCGGCCATCTGGGTGAACCCGTGCCACACCACGGCCGCATCCCGGGCCACCCACGGGTCGACGGCGTCCACGGCAGGGGTATCGGCACTCATCGGGTACGAGTCTTGCCCACCGGGGGGAGGCCCGGCGAACCGCACCGGGCCATCCTGCTCGTGGAACCGCCACGGAGGGTGGCCGGTAGAGTGGGCCGATGGATCGGATCGGGGTCGTCGACACCATGTTCGCCCGCTACGACATGGGGGCGGAGGCGCTCGACGAACTGGAGGGCTGCCCCGGATTCGGCACCACCTTCGAGGTCCTCCGGCGCACCGTTCCCGGCTTCAAGGATCTCGGGGTGGCGTGCAAGCGCCTGATCGAGCAGGAGGACTGCCGGATCGTTGTCGCCCTCGGCATGCCCGGTAGGGCCGAGATCGACCAGGTCTGCGCCCACGAGGCGTCCCAGGGGATCATGCTGGCCCAGCTGATGACCTCCACCCACATCCTCGAGGTGTTCGTCCACGAGACCGAGGAGGACGATCCGGCCAAACTGGCAGTCGTCTGCGTCAATCGGGCCCGCAAGCACGCCCGGAACGCCTACTGGATGCTCTACGAGCCCGAGCAGCTCACCCGCAACGCCGGCCGCGGGGTTCGCCAGGGCTACGAGGACGCGGGTCCGCTGATCGGCTGAGTTCGCCGGCTCACACCTGGGGGTCGTGGGGCAGCCCCAGGGTCCGCTCCGCCACGATGTTGCGCTGGACCTCCGAGGTCCCCCCTCCGATGGTCAGGGCCGGGGCGAAGAGGAACCCGTAGGACCACATGGCGTCCGGCCACGCCGCGTCCTGCGGGGCTCCCGGCGTCGGCCCACCGTCCGACAGCATCCCGGCCGCGCCGGCCAGATCGCGGGCCAGCGCCATGATGTTCTGTCCGTGCTCGTCGGCGAGCGCCTTGCGCACCGAGGCCTCGGGGCCGGGGGGGACGCCGGCCACCGCCGCCGAGACCGTCCGCAGCCGCAACAGCCGGAGGATCTCCCCCTCGGCCCACAGCGCGGCCAGGCGCTGGCGCATCAGCGGGTCGGCGGTCCCCCCGATGGCGCGGACCGCGGCGACCAGGTCGTCCGCCGTCGGGCCCATGCCCCACAGCGCACCGGCCCCCGACAGCGACACCCGCTCGTTGGCCAGGGTGACCTTGGCCAACGACCAGCCCTGGCCCGGGTCGCCGACCAGGTTGGCCCGGGGCAGGCGGACCTCGTCGAGGTAGACCTCGTTGAAGGTGTGGGTGCCGGTCATGTCGACCAGCGGACGCACGGTGATCCCGGGGAGGTCCATCGGACAGATGAAGTACGAGATCCCCTGGTGCTTCGGGGCGTCGGGATCCGTTCGGGCCAGGAGGATCCCGAAGTGGGCCCGGTGGGCGTAGCTCGTCCACACCTTCTGGCCCTGGACCACCCACTCGTCGCCGTCGAGCTCGGCCCGCGTCGTCAGCGATGCGAGGTCGGAGCCGGCGCCCGGCTCGCTGAAGAGCTGGCACCAGATCTCGTCCGCGGCCAGGAGGGGCAGCAGGTAGCGCTCCTTCTGCTCGTCGGAGCCGGCGTGGAGGATGGTCGGCCCGGCCCATCCGATCCCGATGGTGTTGTCTGGACGGCGGACCCCGGCACGACGCAGCTCCTCGTCGACGAGCAGTTGGTGGGTCGGGTCGGCTCCCAGGCCCCACGGGGCCGGCCAGTGGGGGGCGACCAGGCCGCGTTCGGCCAGCTGGCGGCCGGTCGGTGTCGGAGTGGCCTCGAACCACGATCGGAGCTCGACACGGCGGGGGTCGTCGTCGGGGGGCAGCGCAGTGTCCACATGGGCCAGCGTAGGCTGCACCGATCACCGCGGACCGGCCGGCGGGGCCTGCGCCTACGATTGCCACGGTCTCCGACGGTGACGAGGGGACGATGTGGGCCGAGGGACGATGTGGGCCGAGGGGACGATGTGGGCCGAGGGGACGGACTGGGCCGGGAGGCCGGAGTGCGCGCCCTCCGGCCCGGGGAACGAGGAGACCGACGTGAGCAAGTGGAACTTCGCCGACGTGTGGGAGACAGTGGCCGAGGAGATCCCGGATGCGCCCGCCCTCGTCCACGGGAGCCACACCCTCACCTGGCGTGAGTTCGACCAGCGGGCCGACAACATCGGCCGGTGGCTGCTCGGGGCCGGGGTCGCCGAGCAGGACAAGGTCGCCCTGTACCTCTACAACTGCTCCGAGTACCTCGAGGCGACCTACGCCGCCCACAAGGTCGGCCTCGTCCCCATCAATACCAACTACCGCTACGCCGACGACGAACTGGTCTACCTGTGGGAGAACGCCGACACCGTCGCCGTCGTCTTCCACGGAGTGTTCGTCGAGCGGATCGACGGGATCCGCCATCGTGTCCCCCTGATACGCAGCTGGCTGTGGGTCGACGACGGCACCGCCTCGTGCCCGTCGTGGGCCGTCCCCTACGAGGAGGCCGCCGAGACGACCGGCGCCTTCGGCCCGGACGGCCACGAGCGGGTCCGGGCGCCGTGGGGCCGGAGCCCGGACGATCTCCACATGCTCTACACCGGTGGCACCACCGGGATGCCCAAGGGCGTGATGTGGCGCCAGGACGACCTCTTCGCCCGGATGAACGGCAGTGGGTTCCGCCGCTACCCGCTGGAGGGGGGGATCGACGACGTCCGGGCCGAGCTGGCCCGGAGCGGGCCCGGCATGACCCTCCTGCCCGCCTGCCCGCTCATGCACGGCACCGGCGCCTTCACCGCCATGGAGTGCCTGAGCGAGGGCGGCCATGTGGTGACCCTGACCTCACGGCAGTTCGACCCGATCGAGCTCCTCGACACCGTCGAGCGCGAGCAGGTGAACGCCCTGGTCATCGTGGGCGACGCCTTCGCCAAGCCGATCCTGGCCACCCTCGACGCCGAGCCGGGCCGCTGGGACCTGTCGAGCCTCATCACCATCGTCTCCTCGGGGGTGATGTGGAGCGAGCAGTCCAAACAGGGCCTCCTGCTCCACCATCCGGGCATGCTCCTCGTGGACGCGTTCTCCTCGTCGGAGGCCCTCGGCATGGGTTCCTCGGTATCGTCGGCCCAGGAGGCGGCAAAGACCGCGCAGTTCTCCCTCGGACCCGACGTGCGGGTGATCGACACCGACGGACGGGACATCGTGCCCGGCTCGGGCCGCATCGGGGTGCTCGCCCTCGGCGGCAGGATCCCCGTCGGCTACTACAAGGACGAGGCCAAGTCGGCAGCCACGTTCCAGACCATCGACGGCAAGCGCTACTCCGTCCCCGGCGATTTCGCCGAGATCCGGGCCGACGGTTCCATCCACCTGCTCGGGCGCGGCTCGGTGTGCATCAACACCGGCGGCGAGAAGGTCTACCCCGAGGAGGTCGAAGAGGTGGTGAAGACGGTGCCGGACGTGCTCGACGCCGTCGTCGTCGGCATCCCGAACGACCGCTTCGGCGAGGAGATCGTCGCCGTCGTGCAGCTGTCCCCCGGGGTCGCCGAGGGTTCCGTCTCATCCGACTCCGTCATCGAGCACGTGAAGGCGCACCTGTCCGGCTACAAGGCGCCCCGTCGTGTGCGCTTCGTCGAGACCATCGGTCGGTCGCCGTCGGGCAAGGTCGACTACGCACGCCACCGCAGCGAGACCGCCGAGTGGCTGGGTGTCCCCCTGGACCGGTGACAACTGCCGGTCCCGGCGTGAGGGCGGTTCCGGGAGCCCGGCGCCTGCTCCGCCCGGACCGCTCGGTCCCCCGTTGCCCTATGCCTTGTTGGCCCCGTGCTTCCGGACGAAGTCGTTGACCGTGTAGTACGCGTCGATCGACTCGCCGGCGTCGCCCCAGAACCCCTCGAGGACGTCGTAGGCCATGGCCCCCTGGGCGATGTAGTGGTTGTTGACGTCGGTGATCTCGAGTTCGCCCCGTCCGGAGGGGACCAGGTCGGGGATCACATCGAACACGTCGGCGTCGTAGCAGTAGATGCCGGTGACCCCGAACTTGGATGCCGGATGCTCCGGTTTCTCCACGATGCCGACGATGCGGTCCTCGGCGTCGAAGGTGGGGACGCCGAGGTGGCGCAGGTGCTCGTCCTCGTCCACCGGGGTAAGCAGGATGCGGGCACCGCGGGGGTCGGCCTGGAAGGCCTCCACCAACGGCTTGATCGAGTTCTCGACGATGTTGTCGGCCAGCATCACGAGGACCGGATCCCCGTCGACGAACCGGGCCGCCAGTCCGAGGGCCTCGGCGATCCCGCCCGGCCTGTCCTGGTAGCCGTAGCTCAGGCGGTCGATGCCGAACTCGTGCCCGTTGCCCAGCAGCCGGAGGAACTCGCCGGCGTGGGTCCCCCCGGTCACCAGCATGATCTCGGTGATCCCGGCGTTGACCAGCGCCTCGATGCCCCAGTTGATCATCGGCCGGTCGTAGATCGGCAGCAGGTGCTTGTTGGTGATCCGGGTCAGCGGATGGAGACGCGAGCCGGTACCACCGGCGAGGAGGACACCCTTCATGCGGCGCAGCCTAGACGTGGCCGCGATCGCCGTGTGGCGGCGGACCGGTGGCCACCCGGCGTGTGGGCCGTGCGGCCTCCGACAGGACGGCATCGGCCAGGGCCGGCCAGGCACGCGACGCCCACACCCCGAATTGACGGTCGGCCAGGCCGGCGACGAGCACGCCCGCCACCGGGTCCACCCACAGGAACGATCCCGACTGGCCGAAGTGGCCGAATGTGGCCGGCGAGTTGTGGGTGCCCGTCCAGTGCGGGTGCTTGACCCCACGGATCTCGACCCCGAGTCCCCAGTCGCACGGGTCGAACGGGCCGAAGCCGGGGAGTACCCCGGCCAGCCCCGGGAACTGGACGGAGGTGGCCTCCCGCCAGGTGGCCCCGGCCACCAGTGTGGGGCAGGCCCACTCACACCCGAGCGCCACCAGATCCGCGAGGGGCCCGACCAGACCGGCGGCAGCCGCACCTCCCGCCGTGTCGACCAGTTCGGTACCGGTCATGCCGAGCGGGTCCAGGACCGCTTCGGTGAGGTAGTCGACGAAGGGCATGCCGGCGCGGACCGCCAGTACGGCCGCGAGCTCCACGAATGCCGCGTTCGAGTAGATCCGCCGGGTACCGGGGGGCTCGGTCGGTGGTCCGGGCTCGGGCCCGAGCCCCGATGCGTGGGCCAGGAGGTGACGCACGGTCGAACCTGCCGGACCGGCCGGCTCGTCCAGTGCCAGGGTGCCCTCCTCGACGGCCACCAGGACGGCCAACGCCGTCGCCGGCTTGGTCACCGACGCCCATGGAAAGCGACGTCCGACATCACCGACGGTCGCCGGTCGTTCGGGACCGTCCCGGTCGAACCGGACGACGCCGACGGCCGCCGAATCCACCGGCCAGTCGGCCACCGATGCGAGAGCGTCCATGTCCCGAACAGCGTAGAGGACACGCACCAAGTCACGTCTGGCTACTGTGGAACGGCTATGGCCCCTCCCCGCGCACGACGCACCGCGCTGTCGAAACGGTCACACCCCGTCGCCCTCGCCCTCGCCCTCGCCCTCGCCGTGATGTCCTGCCTGGGGGGCACACTGTCCACCCCGGCCACGGCCGCCACCCCGGCTCCCACCGCCTCCGCGGTCGGCGGCGGCGACGCCTCGGTCACCGGTGCACTCGCCTCGTTCTACCGAC
>JBEKCS010000010.1:0-70935 GCA_050014755.1 Acidimicrobiales bacterium | reverse complement strand
GCCGGCCTGGTGCAGGCGGTCGTGCCGTCCCGTGTCGTGTCGCTGTCCAGCGTCGGACTGCAGCGGCCGGCCTGACCTCTCTGGTGCGCCCCCTGGGATTCGAACCCAGAACCTGCGGATTAAGAGTCCGTTGCTCTGCCGTTGAGCTAGAGGCGCGTGTGCGTAGAACCTACGGTAGTGGCCCGGGGCCCGCGGGCAGGACTCCGGGGCCCCGAGTCACCGAGGGTGGCCGACGGGGCTCGAACCCGCGACCTCCGGGATCACAACCCGGCGCTCTGACCAGCTGAGCTACGGCCACCAAGGAGCCTCTAGTGTGGCACAAGCCGATGGTTGCCCGGTCCCGATCCGGCACCGTTGGGCCTCGCCCCTGTAGCTCAACTGGATAGAGCAGGTGGTTTCTACCCATCAGGTTGCGGGTTCGACTCCTGCCGGGGGCGCTGGCGGTCATGGGGGATGTGTGTGCGCTGCCGGGCGGGCGACCGATCGGGACGGCGCGACCCCCCTTCGGCTGCGGTGATGCAGGCCTAGACTCCACCCGTGACCGATGTGCTCGCAGTGGCCAACCAGAAGGGTGGGGTTGCCAAGACCACCACCGTCCACTCGCTCGGCGTGGCATCGGCAGAACTCGGCCGGCGGACGCTGGTGATCGATCTCGATCCGCAGGCCTGCCTGACGTTCTCACTCGGCTTCGACCCCGATCGACTCGATCGGTCGCTGCACGACGTCTTCGTCCGCCGCCAAAGTGTGGCCGAGGTGGCGCTGCCTGTCCCCGGTGTGGCCGGCCTCGACCTGTTGCCGGCCACCATCGACCTCGCCGGTTCGGAGGTCCACCTGCTCACCCGGACCGGTCGGGAGCACGTACTCTCCCGGGCCCTCGAGCCGGTCCTCGACCAGTACGACCTGGTTCTGATCGACTGCCCTCCGTCGCTCGGGGTGCTCACCATCAACGGCCTGACCGCGGCCCGATCGGTGCTCATCCCCCTGCAGTGCGAGGCCCTGTCCCACCGCGGCGTGGGCCAGCTGCTCGAGACCATCGAGGACGTACGGGCCTTCGCCAACAGCGAACTGACCGTCCGTGGGGTGATCGCCACGATGTACGACGATCGCACCAAGCACTCCCGGCACATCTTCGACGAGGTGCAGACGCGGTACGGCATCCCCATTCTCCAGCCACCGGTCCGGAAGTCGATCCGGTTCGCCGAGGCACCCGCCCGTGGGAAGTCGATCCTGCAGCACGCCCCCAACTCGCCAGGTGCCCAGGCCTACCGCGCGCTGGCCGCCGTCCTCCTCGAAGCGGGCGTGGTGGCCGGCACAGCGGGCTGATGGGCGACGGCCCCGATCCGCTCGGCAAACGGGCGCTCTACTGGATGCCGGTGGAGGCCGAGGCTGAGGTCGACGACCGCAGCGACCGACGGACCAACCGGTCCGCCTCGTCGGGTCGCCACCACTCCCCAGAGGGCGCACACCACCTGTCCGAAGGGGTTCGCCACCCCCGCCCGGCCGGCAGACACGCGCTCTTCTCCGACGCCACGCCGGCGGACGAGCCGGTGCGGGACCTGGCCACCGCCACCGGCGACGATCCAGTTCCGCGGGCCGGCGTCCTGTCCGTCGCCTGCTCGCGGTGCGGATCGGTGACCCGGGTCGGATTGGTCGAATTCCTGATCCTCCAGCTTCCGGTGGGGGTGTGGCTCCCGAGGCGCGTCTTCGACCGGTGGATGACCTGTCCGGCATGTCGGCGGCGCACCTGGACCAGCGTGACGCTGACCCGGTGACGGGCGCGGTCGTGCTGGTGGCTTCGCCATCCGCGGCACCCGGAGGGATCGCGGGCCACCTGCTGCACGTGGGAGGAGGGCCGGCCTATGCGCTGATCGGGTTGCTCGCCTTCGCCGAGGCGGCGCTCATGGTCGGTTTCTTCATCCCCGGTGAGACGGCCGTGGTCGTCGGTGGGGTCCTGGCCGGCCTGGGTCGAGTCGACCTCGCGCTGATGATCGTCGTCGTCGTGGTCTGCGCCATCGTGGGGGACTCGGTCGGGTTCGAGGTGGGCAGGCTGGTCGGCCCGTGGCTGCTCGAGCATCGACCGCTCGCGGGAAGCATGGCGGTACGGAGCACACTCGGTCTGCTCGACCGCTACGGCGGCCCGGCGATCTTCATCGGCCGGTTCGTCACGTTCGCCCGTGCGGTGATCCCCGGGCTCGCCGGTATGAGCGGCCTCCGCTACCGGACCTTCTTGTTCTGGAACGTCCTCGGGGCCACCGTCTGGGGTGTCGGTTACACCGTGCTCGGCTACGTGGTGGGTGTCTCCTTCGAGCACGTGCTGAAGGAGATCGGCCTGTGGTCCCTGATCGGTGTGGGCGCGCTCCTGGCCGCCGTCGTGGGATTCGAGGTGTGGCGGCGTCGGAGGGTGAAACTTCGGCTCGAGATCGAATTCGACGGACCCCGAGACGGGCCCCGAGGCGAAACGGGGGTCGAATCCGGAGGCGAGATCCTCGCCGCCCCGCCCGATCTGGGCGCCCCACAGTCCGATTCGGATTCGTAGTCGACGGGGCCGACCGGTGGAAATCCTTGTACCGGTGGGGCGCGCTGCCTAGATTGACCCGCAACTCCCCCCGCAAACGGGGCACTGCTATGGAAGCCGATTGGAACGGACACTCATGGTCGACGATCTCGCGAAGTTGCAGTGACCGAACCCACGCACGCCGGCGTGGTGGTCCCCCGGTCGTCCGCCGGGCAGATCCCGGGAGGCACGGGGACGGGCGTCGGGAGTGAACGACGGCTCGATCGGCTGATCGCCGGCTGTCCGGACGCCTTCGTCGAGATCGACCGCAGTGGGATGGTCGTCGAGTGGAACGCGGAGGCCGAGGCGGCATTCGGGTGGTCGCGTGACGAGGTGGTCGGGGTCTTCGTCACCGAGACCATCCTCGCCGGTTCCTTCGCCCGGTCGCCCTTCGGGCTCCTGATGGCAGATTCGACCGGTGCATCGGTCGGACCGGTGACCGGCTCGGTCACCGGCGGAACCCTCGATCTGGTCCTCGATCTGCGCCTCCGCGACGGGCAGCTCATCCGGACCGACAGCCGTCTCGTGGTCCTGGGGCAGGGTCGCGAACGCTCGGTGGCCGGCTTCCTGCGCACCCCGGTGGACAGGGAAGTTCGGGGCCCGGCAACGGCGGCACGCGGGTCCCGTGACGGTCTGACCGGTCTGGCCGATCGCGCCGCCTACCTGAAGCGCCTCTCCGAGGCCGCGTCCGTCAACGCCGGCACACCGGGGAGCGTGGCCGTGGTGCTCCTCGACCTGGACAGATTCAAGGCCGTCAACAACTCGGTAGGTCACGCGCTCGGCGACGGCGTCCTCGCGGCGGTGGCCGGCCGCCTCGTCGACGTCGCCGGCACGGTCGACGTGGTGGCCCGATTCGGTGGGGACGAGTTCCTCGCTCTCGTCACCGACCGGAAGGGCGGTGCCGAACGCAAGGCCATGGAGTTCGTCCATCGGGTGCAGTCGGCACTGGCGTCGCCGTTCCAGGTCGACGGGGCGGAGGTGTTTCTCGACGCGTCAGTCGGCGTCGCGCTCAATACATTCGGTGCCGATGACCCCGCCGACCTGCTGGCTCACGCCGAGGCGGCCATGTACCAGGCCAAGCGGCGGGGCGGCTTCGGGGCCGAGACATTCGGCGAGTCCCTCCGCATCGAGGTGATCGACCGGTCGGCCACCGAGCACTCGCTCCACCGTGCCCTCGAACGCAGCGAGCTGATGCTCCACTACCAGCCGGTGGTCGAGGTCCAGGGTGCGACCACGGTGGGCGTGGAGGCGCTGATCCGGTGGCGCCACCCCGAACGGGGCATGGTCGCCCCGGGGCGGTTCATCCCGGTTGCCGAGGAGAGCGGGCTGATCATCCCGATCGGAGCGTGGGTGTTGGAGCAGGCGTGCCATCAGCTTCGCGACTGGCATCACCGGGGCCCCGTCGGCCCCCGTGGCTCGGTCGAGGTGAACCTTTCCGCCCGTCAGATCGACGATCCCGAGATCGTGCGCACCGTCGAGGAGATCCTGTCGCGCACGGGCCTCCCGCCCGAACACCTCACCTTGGAGATCACCGAGAGCGCACTGATGAAGGACGCCGCCTCGGCCCTCGTGGTGCTGCAGGCCTTGAAGCAGATCGGCGTCCTCCTCGCCATCGACGACTTCGGGACCGGCTACTCGTCGCTCAGCTATCTCCAGCGGTTCCCGCTCGACATCGTCAAGGTCGACCGCATGTTCGTCGAGGGGCTCGGGAAGAACAAGGGCGGCGACGAGATCGTGTCCGCGGTGATCCAACTGGCTCACGCCCTCGGGCTCGTGGTGGTGGCCGAAGGGGTCGAGACCGAGCAGCAGTTCGAGGTCCTCCGGTCCCTGGAATGCGACTTCGCCCAGGGGTTCCTGTTCTCGCGGCCGGTACCGGCCAGCGAGCTACGCGCCCTGTTCGGGCTACGCCTCAGCGCCTGATCTCTCCGTCGGGACGACAGGATTTGAACCTGCGACCTCCTGCTCCCAAAGCAGGCGCGCTACCAAGCTGCGCTACGTCCCGTCTCTCCATCCTCCGCGGCGGTGCACACGAGCCGACCGCCCGGCTGGGCTGCCTCCTCGACGCCGGTTCCCCCCACGGCATCTGCGATCCGGACAACCGGCCCCGCTTCCGCTACCGGTTCCCGAACCTGACGTCGGGCACCGATGCGAACCCGGCGACCACCGAGATCGTAGGCGATCGGCGATGTCCGCGGTTCGTGGCGCGTCGGCACGTCGGCCCGGTCGCAGCGAGCCTCTGCGAGTTCCCCGGTACCTCTGGTCACGGGATAGCGTCGCTGTGATGCCCACTGTGCGAGTAGCCGTCTTCGACCTGGGCAGCAGTTCGTTCCATCTGATGGTGGTGGACGCCTCTCGCGACGGACGACTCGACCCGGTGCTGCGCCGCCGCTCCTTCCTCCACCTCGGGACCGAAGTGGCCCGGACCGGAGGTGTGCCCGGAGATCGTTCCGCGCTGGCCGTGCGGACGGTGAAGCGCCTGCACGTCGCCGCCGAGGACGCCGGGGCGGATGTGGTGGTCGCCATGGCCACGGCCGCGCTGCGCGATGCAGACAACGGGACCCGTTTGATCGCTCGGATGGAACGCATCCTCGGGAGCCCGATCAATCTGCTGTCGGGCGAGGAGGAGGCCAGGCTGTGCTTCCTCGGACAGCGGGCGGGGGTGTGGGTCGGAAAGTCACCGGTGCTCGGTCTCGACCTCGGGGGCGGGAGCCTGGAGGCCGGCATCGGCACCATCGACTCGGTCCTGTCGGTGGCCAGCGTGGCCCTCGGCACCGCCCGTATCCGCGGGGAGCTCAACACGGGGGACCGGCTGTCGGTGGGGGAGCGGGCCGCGATCGGTGCGTTGGCCGCCGAACGGGCGGAGCCGGTCGTCGCCATGCTCGCGGAGCGGTCGGAGGCAGCGCAGCGGGTCATCGCCAGTGGCGGAACGGTTCGGGCCCTGGCCCGACTGGCCATGGGGCTCCACCGACCGGCCCCGAGGTCGAGTTCGTCGGCCGCCCCGTCCGTCAACCAGGTGGAGATCCCGGCCGAACAGCTCCACGAACTGGCCGACCGACTGTCCACGCTCGACCTCGACGCACGGATGGCGCTTCCCGGCATCCAAGCCCGACGGGCGCCGCTCCTGCCGATCGGGGCCGTGGTGTTGTCGACGCTGGTCGAACTCCTCGGCCTCCGGGGTCTGGTGGTGAGCGAGTGGGGGCTCCGTGAGGGAGCCGTCCTCGACAGGCTGTCGCTCCCGGCCATGGCGTCCTGAGCACGGCCGACGGGGGCGAAGGAGCCGAACCGGCCGTTCCCGTGAGCCCAACCGGCAGTCACCCGTGGTTGGGCGGGGCGAGAGGCGGCGGACGGCCGTCCGCCGCCGAATCCCCGGATCAGGCGTTCTTGCCCAGGATCCTGTTCATTCCGGTTCCGCACACCGGGCACTTGCCCTTCGCCGAACGACGACCGTTGGCCATCTCGACCACCTCGCCGTCGAACTCCCGCTTCTCCCGGCACTTGACGCAGTAGCCCTCGTACGTAGCCATGGTTCCTCCTCCTGCTCCGAGTGGCGCCCATCCGGACACCGATGGAGCGACGGTATCGGCCTCTCCTGGGCGAACGGGGGATGGGAGCCCCTTCTGCTAGCTGTAGTTAGCAGATGATCGCGGCCGGGAACCCGGTCGAAGGCTCCCCGTCGGGGGTCGTCAGCGATCGGGCCGGTCGGTCGGCGGGGCGTCCGAAGGCGGTTCGCCGAAGGATTCGGGGACCTCGGCCGGGGACTGGGAGTTGAGCATGGCCTCGATGCCCTCAGGGGGCAGGGGCGGGCTGAAGTAGTAGCCCTGCGCCGTCGTGCAACCCCGCTGCAGGAGCAGGCGGCTCTGCAGGAGGGTCTCGACGCCTTCGGCCACGCAGGAGAGCCCCAGCCTGCTGGCCATGGCGATGATGGCCGATACCAGACTGTTGTCGGCGTCCTCGGGGCCGAGCACCTGGACGAAGGACTGGTCGATCTTGAGGGTGCTCACCGGAAACGTGCCGATCCGGTCGAGGGAGGAGTTCCCCGATCCGAAGTTGTCGATGGTGAACCGCACACCGAGCTGACGCAGGCGGTCGATGTTGCCGACGGCAGGGCCGTTCCTGTCGAGCACCACGCGCTCGGTGATCTCGAGCTCGAGCAGCGACGGGTCGATCCCCGTGTCGCGCAGCGTCCGCTCGACACTGTCGAAGAAGTCGGGACTGGAGAGGTCCCTCGACGCGAGGTTGACCGACAGGCGTAGGGGACCGATGTCGTGGTCCTGCCACGATCGCAGCTGGCGGCATCCCTGCCACAGCACCCAGCTGTCGAGGGCGACGATCAGATCGCTCTTTTCGGCCATGGGGATGAACTGCGGCGGCTCCAGGACTCCGAGGGTCGGGTGCTGCCAACGGATCAGGGCTTCGACGCCGACGATCTCGGCGGTCCGCAGGTCGATGTAGGGCTGGTAGCAGAGGAAGAACTCGTTGGCGTCGAGGGCGTTGACCAGGTCGGTGTGAAGCTCCCGGTCGTCGACGGCCCGCCGTCCGGGGTGGAGCGGGTCGGGGGTGTGCCGGAACATCTCGAATGCGTCGCGCCCCTGGTCCTTCGCCCGGTACATCGCCTCGTCGGCCCGGTTCAGCAGGTCGTCGTAGGTGTCCCCGTGCTCGGGTGCGATGGCGATGCCGACGGAAGCCGAGGTGGTCACTTCCGTGCCGAAGATGGTGAAGGGGGTGTGGACGGCGTCGAGCGTGCGCTCGGCCAGCTGGTTGATGGATTGCTGGTCGACGAGGCCGGGGAGGAGGATGGCGAACTCGTCGCCGCCGACCCGGGCCACCGTGTCCTGGCTCCTGACCGTGTCGACCAGGCGCCGGCCCACTTCCTGGATGAGGACGTCGCCGGTCGCGTGCCCGTAGGTGTCGTTGACGGTCTTGAAGTTGTCGATGTCGACGAAGAACATGCACACCGGCTCGCCGACCCGGCGGGAGCGCACCAGTTCCTGTTCCACGCGATCCTCGAACAGGCGTCGGTTCGGGAGCCCGGTGAGCGAGTCGTGCCAGGCCATGTGGGAGACCTTCTCCAGGAGCTCCAGGTTCTGGATGGAGGTAGCCGCCTGATCGGCCAGACCGCTCAGGCGCTCATGGAGGTCGGGATCGTGGATGGCGCTACTGGCTGCCTCCCGGGAGAAGTTGGCGGCGATCACACCGAGGAACTCGCCGGCGGCGAACAGCGGGGCGACCACCGAGGCCGGCACGCTCAACTCCTCCATCAGCGTCCGCAGCTTGGGATCCTCCACGGTCCTCGCGTCGAGGACCATGACGTCGTGGTCCCTGATCATCCGTTGGATCATCGGGCTGTCGATCTCGACCGCGAGTTGCCCGGACCCCTCGGCGTCAGCCGGCTCCGCGTCGGGCACCTGCGCGTGGCGTACGGCCTGGATGTGGGCGGCCGACGTCGTCGGGGACCAGCGGGGGGCGAACAGCCCGATGCCGGCGTCGGGCGGGGTCGTCCCCGCGGTGAACGCCCCGAGGACCAGCCTGGACCGCTCGCGGTCCCACAGATAGACGCTTGACTGGGCACAGCCGGTCATGCCGGGGACGGTGTCGGCAAGGATCTGGAGCGCCTGGGCCAGGTTGGTCAGGCCGGACAGCTTCTCCGAAAAGGCGAGGATCGTCCGCGCCGTTGTGTCGCTGCGGCGGACGTCGCCCAAGACGGTGAAGACGTCGAGGACGTTCGCCGCGTGGCGGGCGAACAGTCGGAGGACCCGCTCGTCGGCGTCGGTGCGTTCGGATCCCGGCTCGACCAGTACGGCCAGTCGTCCGTAGCGCCGACGGGGCGAGACGATGTCCACGACGAGACGGGATCCGTCCTCGTCGTCGATGGCGGATCCCCACAACTCGGAGGCGAGGATTCTGGCCTCCTCGTCGTCGAGTCCCGGATGGTGGATCTCGATCGGCAAGCCGGCGTCGACCCGAACCATGAGCAGGTAGCGCCTGGCCGCCACGACCTGGTCTGCCCGGGTGGCGAGCTCCTCGAGCAGTGCGTCGACTTCGTTGTCGCACAGGTCGATGGTGGTGGCTGACGTCCACTCGGCGAGGTGCTCGAGTCGTTCGACCTCCCGCTGGTACCGGGCGGCCAAATCCTCGGCCTCCGCCCGGCCCCGGGCGTCGGCCTCCTTGAGGCCGGCGAGGTCGCTCGCCGCCGACTCCTGTCGGGCTGCCTCGGCGACCGCGTCGACCAGGGCCGCCCGGGCGGCGGCGAGCTGTTCGGAGAGGAGCTCGACCTCCGAGGGCCCGTGGGGTGCCTCACCCCCGACGACCCGTGCCGGTGTCGGGCTTCGTCCGTCTGTCACCCGGTGGTCGTCGCCGATGCCGGTCGACGGGTGTGCGGCGGCGGTGGCCGGCACGGGCTGCTCGGTGGCGTAGTCCGGCCGATCGTTCAGGCCGGCGTCGGTCCACCCGACGGATTCCCGGCCGTCAGGGACCGCGGGCACCCAGCTCAGCTCGTAGCGGCAGACGATCCCACCCCGGGCGGCGCACTCGTGCTCGGAGACGGACGCCGGCTGCAGTTCGAACAGCGCCGGAATTTCGGACAGGAGGCCGCGGGTGAGTTCGCACAGGTGGGCATGGCGACTGCCGCCTCCCACCGGGGCGACCTCGACCAGCGCCCGACCGGGGGCGGTCTCGAGGGCGGCGGCGTCGGTCGCCCCCATGAACTGGTCGATGAGCGCGCCGACGTGCCGGAAGGCGACCTCGGCGAATTCGAGTGACCGGATGCGGAAGGCCAGACCGGCGGTGTCGGGGGCCCACAGCAGGTCCTGGCCGACGTGGAGGGCGATGGCACCGTCCCCGGTCACCAGCCCACCAGCGGTGAACAGGGCGACTGCGTCCTCGACCGCCGTCCAATTGTGTGTGTCACCCAGAACGGGGAACGGTCGTTCCTCGGCGGCCAGGGCCAGGGCCTGGGCCAGACCGGTGTCCCCGGCGACCGAGCTGATGTGTGCGACGAGCGCGTGGACGACCGAGCCGGAGACGCCGGGCATCGAGGCTCGGGCGTGCTCCACGTCGTCGACCTCGAAGGCCATAGTCCCCGTCCGATCTGTAGCGTCCTCGAGGTCGCGAGCGTGCGACCGCCTCTGCCACCGTTCATCGTCCTGCGCCCCCCCGTGCTTTAGCCTCGGGCGCCTCCTCGTGCGCCGGGCAGGCGTGCCGCGACGCCGCCCGTCCGAGGCGCCCGCCCGTCCCACGGAGGGGCCCCGGATACCGCGCCGTGCCCGATGACCGGTCCGTCGAACCGGCCGGGACCACGGGCGTCGTCCTACACTCTGGGTATGACCATCCACGACGTGCCACTCCATACGCTGTCGGGCGAACCCGCCTCCGTCGGCGACTATCGGGGCAAGACGGTCCTCCTGGTGAACGTCGCCTCGAAGTGCGGGTTGACCCCGCAGTACGAGGGACTCGAGCGACTCCAGAAGACCTACGGGGACAAGGGATTCACAGTCCTCGGGTTCCCGTGCAACCAGTTCGGCGCCCAAGAGCCGGGCACCTCCGACGAGATCGCCACCTTCTGCTCGACGACCTACGGGGTCACCTTCCCCCTGTTCGAGAAGATCGACGTCAACGGGGACGACCGCAATCCCGTCTACGAAGAGCTCACCGCCTTCCCCGACGCCGACGGCGAGGCCGGCGACATCCAGTGGAATTTCGAGAAGTTCCTCGTCTCGCCCGACGGGACGGTCCTCCATCGGTTCCGACCGATGGTGGATCCGGAGGCGCCTGAGGTCATCGACGCCATCGAGGCGAATCTCCCCGGCTGAACCGAGGGCCCCTCCGGTCCCGGAATCCGGCGACCCCGCACCGCACCGGTCCGCCCCGACCCGGCGCCGTCGCGGAGTGGGGGAGACGGCCCTCGGGGTCGTGGGGCCAGTGGCGGCGGGGGCGGACGGGACGACCTCCGGTTGCGGAAAAAGCGATGCCCGGGTGCCGGTACACTCCTCTATTCGTATGCGAGCAACAGCAGCGCCCGAGGAGGGCAACAAGGTCCGTCTCACCGTCGAGATCGACGAGGGAGAGATCGACGAAGCCCTCGATGACGTGATGAAACGTCTGTCACGCGAGGTCCGGGTGCCCGGGTTCCGGCCCGGAAAGGTCCCCCGGAAGGTGCTCGAGACCAGGATGGGCGGGGCGGGCGCTCTCCGGAGCGAGGCCATCCGCGAAGCGCTTCCCGAGTACTACTCGCGTGCCGTGACCGAAACCGAGGTCGACCCGATCGACCAGCCGGACATCGACGTCACCGCCGGCGAGGAGTCCGGGCCGGTCTCGTTCGAGGCCGTGGTCCTGGTCCGGCCGATCGTGGCCATCCCCGGCTACGGGGGCCTGGTGGTCACCGTTCCGAGCCTCGAGATCACCGACGCAGAGGCCACCGCCCAGATCGACCGGCTCCGGGCGACGTCGGGTGAGCTGGTCGAGGTGTCCCGGCCGGTCCAGACCGGCGACCAGGTGACGATCGACATACGCGGTATCCGGCCGGAGGTGGACGAAGGTGGCGACGACGCCGACCTCACCGCCGACGACTTCCTCTACGAAGTGGGCACCGACAGTGTGGTCCCCGGCCTCGACGACCAGTTGCTCGGCACGAAGGCCGGCGACACCGTGACCTTCGACGCCGACATCGAAGCACTCGACCAGACCGTGTCGTTCACCGTCGACGTCAAGGACGTGAAGGAGCTCGTCCTGCCCGACGCCGACGACGAGTGGGCCGCCGAAGCGTCCGAGTTCGCCACACTGGACGAGTTGCGGGCCGACATCGTCGAGCGCTTGCGCCAGCGCCGCATCGTGGAGGCCCAGATGGCGCTCCAGCAGAAGACCGTCGATGCCCTGGTCGAACTGGTGACCGAGGAGATCCCCGAGCAGCTGGTCCTCGAAGAGCTGCGCGAGCGCATCCACGACCTCAACCATCGCCTCGAAGGCCAGGGTATGAGTCTGGGCCAGTTCCTCGGGGTCACGGGACGCAGTGAGGAGGAGTTCCTGGACGAGCTGCGCGCCGGTGCGTTGCACAGCGTCAAGGCGGATCTCGCCCTGCGGGCGCTCGTCGAGGCCGAGGCCGTCGAGGTCACCGACGAGGAGCTCGACGAGGAGTTGGCCGCCATGGCCAGCCGCCTGGAGATGGACGTCGACCAGGTACGCAAGCAACTGGAACTGGCCGGACGGCTCTCGGCGGTACGCTCGGACCGGCGTAAGGCCAAAGCGATGCGATGGCTAATGGATACAGTCGAATTGGTCGACGAGAACGGGAAGCCCGTAGCGCGGGACGACCTGTTGGTGAACCAGGGCGAGGAGGACTCGGAGTGAGTTTCACGGAGGCAAGCAGGTCGATCGATGGGCAGGCGTACAGCGTGCCGTGGGTCGTCGAGTCCACCAGCCGGGGGGAGCGCAACTACGACCTGTTCTCGCGACTGCTCCGCGAGCGGATCATCTTTCTCGGTACCCCGATCAACGACACCGTCGCCAACCTGGTCTGTGCCCAACTCCTCTTCTTGGAGTCGGAGGAGTCGGACAAGGACATCCACCTCTACATCAATTCGCCCGGTGGCGACATCACGGCGCTCTTCGCCATCTACGACACCATGAAGTACATCAAGCCCGACGTGTCCACGTTCTGCTTCGGACAGGCGGCCTCCGCCGCCGCCGTGCTCCTCGGGGCGGGAACCCACGGGAAGCGGTTCGCCCTTCCCCACGCGCGGATCCTCCTCCATCAGCCCTTCGGCGGGGTCGAGGGCCAGGCGAGCGACATCGAGCTGCAGGCCAAGGAGATCCTCCGCATGCGGGACCTGCTCAACGGGATGCTCGCCGACGACACCGGCCAGAGCGCCGAGCGGGTCTCGAAGGACACCGACCGCGATTTCATCATGACAGCGGCCGAGGCTGTCGAGTACGGGCTGATCGACGAGGTCATCTCGGCCCGGGACGCATTGCCGCTGGACGCCATCGGGGCGGCCTAGGAGAGGCGCAGAAGTCTGGACTGCGCCATCCCAGCCGCTAGGGTTGGTGGTCCGGACGGCGCAGCCGCTTTCGCAGGGTCACCCGGTCCAGTTCGGCCGGGGGACGGGTTGATTGGTCACAGGTAGAGAGCGTTCGGTCGAGAACCAGGGACCGCCGACAGAAGGACACGAGGAACCGACGTGGCGAAATTCGGAGACGGTGGCGATCTGGTGAAGTGCAGCTTCTGCGGCAAGTCCCAGAAGCAGGTCAAGAAGTTGATCGCCGGTCCAGGCGTCTACATCTGCGACGAATGCATCGAACTGTGCAACGACATCATCGCCGAGGAGCTGGCCGACACCACCGAGTTGAGCTTCGACGAGCTGCCGAAGCCCAAGGAGATCTACGAGTTCCTCAACGACTACGTGATCGGGCAGGAGTACGCCAAGAAGATCCTGTCGGTCGCCGTCTACAACCACTACAAGCGGGTCCAGGCCGGTAACAACGGGGCCCACGACAACGACGTCGAGCTGGCCAAGTCGAACATCCTCCTCCTCGGCCCCACCGGCTGCGGGAAGACCCTCCTCGCCCAGACGCTGGCCCGGATGCTCAACGTGCCCTTCGCCATCGCGGACGCCACGGCGCTGACCGAAGCGGGCTACGTGGGCGAGGACGTCGAGAACATCCTCCTCAAACTCATCCAGGCGGCCGACTACGACGTCAAGCGGGCCGAGACGGGCATCATCTACATCGACGAGATCGACAAGATCGCCCGCAAGTCGGAAAACCCTTCGATCACCCGGGACGTCTCGGGTGAAGGGGTCCAGCAGGCACTGCTGAAGATTCTCGAGGGCACCACGGCATCGGTGCCTCCCCAGGGCGGGCGCAAGCACCCGCACCAGGAGTTCATCCAGATCGACACCACCAACATCCTGTTCATCTGCGGCGGTGCCTTCGCCGGGATCGACACCATCATCGAGAACCGCATCGGCCGAAAGGGCATGGGGTTCCGCGCCGAGGTGCGCAAGGCGTCCGAGCGTGACGATTCGGAGCTGCTCCGTCACGTGTTGCCCGAGGACCTGATGAAGTTCGGGCTGATCCCCGAGTTCATCGGCCGGCTGCCCGTCGTCAGCGCGGTGTCCCACCTCTACAAGGAGGCGCTGATCCGCATCCTGGTGGAGCCCAAGAACGCCCTCACCCGCCAGTACAAGCGGACCTTCGAGCTCGACCACGTCGAGCTCGAGTTCACCGACGATGCGCTGGAGGCCGTGGCCGAACAGGCCCTGCTGCGGGGTACCGGTGCCCGAGGCCTGCGGGCCATCCTCGAGGAGGTCCTCCTCGAGGTCATGTACGACCTCCCCAGCCGGACCGACATCTCCAAGTGCGTGGTGGACCGGGCGGTCGTGCTCGACAAGGTCCACCCCACCCTGGTGCCCCTCAACAGCCCGCCGGCCAAGGCGAGCCGCAGCCGACGGGCTGCCTCCTAGGGATTCGTGCACCGCTCCCGTTCGGAGCGCCGTGCGACCCCGCCCCCCTCGTGACCTTCTCCGACCTTCCCGAGGCCCTCGCCTGGTTGGACGCCCACATCGACTTCGAGTCGTCCATGCCGACCCGGCGCTCGGTCCCGACGCTCGACCGGATGCGGGCGTTGGCCGAGTTGCTCGGCGACCCCTACACCGCCTACCCGGTCGTCCACATCACCGGGACCAACGGCAAGGGTTCGACGGCGGCCATGACCACCTCGCTGCTCGTCGCGATGGGCCTGACGGTCGGCACCTACACCAGTCCCAACCTGTCCCGGGTCAACGAGCGGATCGCCCGTAACGGCGAGCCCATCGACGACGAGTCCTTCGCCGAGGTGCTCGACTCGCTCGCCCGGATCGAAGGGTTCATGGACGAGCCCCCCACCCGCTTCGAGCTCCTCACCGCCGCGGCGCTCGCCTGGTTCGCCGACGAGGCGGTCGACGTCGCCGTGGTCGAGGTCGGGCTCGGCGGTACCTGGGACTGCACCAACATCGTCAACGCCGCGGTATCGGTGGTCACCAACATCAGCTATGACCACACCGAGGTGCTCGGGCCCACCCTGGAGGACATCGCCCGGGACAAGGCCGGGATCTTCACGACCGGGGGCGCGGCGATCGTCGGGGAGACCGACCCGTCCCTCATCGCCCTGTTCCGACGGGCGGCCGACGAGGTCGGCTGCCGGGAGTTCTGGGTCCGGGGAATCGACTTCGCCTGTACCTCCAACCGGATGGCCGTCGGGGGCCGACTGGTCGATCTGCGCACCCCGGGTGCCGCCTATGGCGAGCTGCTGATACCCCTGCACGGAAGCCATCAGGGTGACAACGCCGCCTGCGCCGTGGCCGCCACCGAGGCCTTCTTCGGCTCGCCGCTCCCCGAGGACGTGGTCGAGGAGGGACTGGCCGGTGTCCGGGTCCCCGGTCGCCTGGAGGTGATCTCCCGGCATCCGCTGGTGCTGGTCGACGGGGCCCACAATGCGGCCGGCATGATGATGCTGGCCCGCTCGCTGACCGACGAGTTCGCGACCGACGGGGAGACCACCGCGGTCGTCGGGATGCTGACCGGGCGGGACCCCACGGCGATGCTCGACGCCCTGGTGTCCGCCGGTGTCCGGTCGGTCATCGCCTGCGCGCCCGACAGTCCGCGCGCGCTACCGGTCGGCGCGGTCGCCACGGCGGCGTCCTCGTTGGGCATGGAGGTGCTGGTCGCGGCCAGTCCGGCCGAGGCCGTCCGGCGTGCGGTCGAACGGTCGGGACCCGACGACCGGGTGGTGGTGTGCGGATCGTTGTACGTGGTCGCCGATGCCCGGGAGGCCCTGCTCCGCGAGCCGGGGTGATCCGCGCCAGGAACGGAGAGGCGGTGGCCGCATCAGGGACGGGCAACGAGGCGGGTGCGCGCCGACGGCCCCGCGACGTCGGCTAGCCTGCCCCGCTTGTGGGACGAACCCTTGTCATTGCCAAGCCCGACGCCGTGGAACGCGGACTGTCCGGTGAGATCATCGACCGCCTCGAGCGCAAGGGCCTCCGCCTGGTGGCCGCCGAGCTGCGCACCCTGACGGCCGACGTGGCCCGCCGGCACTATGCCGAGCATGACGGGAAGCCCTTCTTCGACGAGCTGGTCACCTTCATCACCCGGTCCCCGGTGCTGGTGATGGTGGTCGAAGGCCCGGACGACACCTACAAGGTGGTGCGCAACCTGATGGGCGCCACCAATCCGGTCGACGCCGCCCCGGGCACCATCCGGGGCGACCTGGCCCTCGCCATGGGCGAGAACCTGGTGCACGGCTCCGACTCCGACGAGTCGGCCGCCAGGGAGATCGAGCTCTTCTTCCCCGGACTGTAGGCCCCGGCCCTGGCGGAGCCGACCCCGGCGGGACCGGGATCGGACCGGGCCTGCTCCTCCGACCTGGAACGGAAGCCTGCCGGGGACGTCGGGAAGCCGGACCGCTCTTGTGTCGCCCTGCCGATTCCCCTAGCCTGAGGGCCACATGCCAGCTGCCTCGACGTCACTGCGCAGCGGAAGCCCGCCCTGGTCACGCGATCCTGCGTCCTCCAGGCCGATGATCGAAGGAGTGCATCTCTGATGCGCGACAACAGTTTCTCCCTTCTTGGGCGCGACATGGCCGTGGACCTCGGAACCGCCAACACGCTCGTGTACGTGCGCGGCCGGGGCATCGTGTTGAACGAGCCGTCGGTGGTGGCGGTCAACACCAAGGACGGCCGCCCGCTGGCCGTCGGCGCGGAGGCCAAGCGGATGATCGGCCGTACCCCCAGCCACATCCAGGCCATCCGTCCGCTGAAGGACGGGGTCATCGCCGACTTCGAGATCTGCGAAAAGATGCTCCGGTACTTCATCCACCGCGTCCACCAGCGGCGGTTCGCCAAGCCCCGCATGGTGATCTGCGTCCCGTCGGGCATCACCGGGGTCGAGCAGCGCGCCGTCATGGAGGCCGCGGAGTATGCCGGGGCCCGCAAGGCGTACATCATCGAGGAGCCCATGGCCGCGGCCATCGGCGCCGGGCTGCCGGTGCACGAGCCCACGGGCAACATGGTGGTGGACATCGGGGGTGGAACCACCGAGGTGGCGGTCATCTCGCTGGGCGGCATCGTGACCAGCCAGTCGATCCGCATCGGCGGTGACGAGCTGGACGAGGCCATCGTGTCGTTCGTCAAGAAGGAGTACAGCCTGGCATTGGGCGAGCGCACGGCCGAGGAGATCAAGATCGCACTCGGGTCGGCCTACGAGCTCGAGGAGGAGTTGCACGCCGAGATCCGGGGCCGCGACCTGGTGACCGGTCTTCCCAAGACGGTGGTCATCTCGACCCAGGAGATCCGCCAGGCCATCGACGAGCCGGTCTCGGCCATCGTCGACGCGGTCAAGGTGACCCTGGACCGGACCCCGCCGGAGCTGGCCGCCGACATCATGGAGCAGGGCATCGTCCTCACCGGTGGCGGTGCGCTCCTGCACGGGCTCGAGAGCCGACTGACCCAGGAGACGGGCATGCCCATCGTGGTGGCCCGTGACCCGTTGAACTGTGTGGCCATCGGCAGTGGACAGTGCCTCGAGGAGTTCGAGGCCTTGAAGCAGGTCCTCATCACCTCGTCGGGCCGCTGACCGCCGGGGCGTCCGCGTTCTCGTGGCGATGCCGCGGCGTTCCCGTCGCCCCCGGACGACACTCCTGCTGTTGGTCCTCGCCGCGGTAACCATCATCACCCTGGATGCCCGTGGGGGCCTGCACGTCGTCACCTCCGGAGCCCGTTCGGCGGCCTCCGACGCGTTCGCGCCGATCCGCTCCGGGGTCGATGCCGTCGTCGAGCCCATCGGCAGCTTCCTCGCCGGTTCGGTCCACTACGGAGCCGTCCGGGAGCAGAATCAGAAGCTCCAGGCCGAAGTCGGCCAGTTGAAGATGGAGAACGCGGCCACGACCGACCAGGCACAGGCCCTCCGGCAACTGTCGGCACTGCTCGATCTGCCCTTCCTCGGCAACCTCCAGGCGGTTCCGGCCGAGGTCACCGACTTCGGGACCAGCGACTTCGCCGCCACCATCGACATCGACGTGGGCCGGAGCGACGGGGTGCAGCTCGGGATGCCCGTGGTCGGGGCCGGTGGCCTGGTCGGCCAGGTGGTGGAGGTCAGCCACCACACCGCCACCGTGCGGCTGGTCACCGACGGCCAGTCGGCCGTCGGTGTCCGCTACGGCCCGTCCCCGAGCTCCCTCGCCGTCCTGGACGGCACCGGCTCGGGCAAGCCGCTCACCGCCGAACTGGTGCCCCCCAACACGCCGCTCACCGCCGGCGAGGTCTTCACGACCAGCGGCCTCCAGGGCGCGCTGTTCCCCTCCGGCATCCCTGTGGCCCAGGTCGAGTCGACCTCCACCGGGGACACCGCGTCCGAGGAGACGGTGACCCTCCAGCCCCTGGCCGATCTGACCCACCTCCGCTACGTGTCGGTGGTCCTGTGGGGTCCGGGTTCGTGACCGGGCGCGATGCGGCCCGTCTGTCGCTGGTCGTCTTCGTCTTCGTGGTGGTCCAGGAGACCGTCATGCTCGACCTGCGGGTGGGCGGCGTCCACCCCGACGTCATGGTGCTCCTGCCGGTCCTCGCCGGCATCATCGGCGGGCCGTCCCGCGGGGCGACCATCGGATTCGGGACGGGACTCGTGGCCGACCTCTTCCTCCCCACCCCGTTCGGCCTGTCGGCGCTGGTCGGCTGTCTCCTGGGCTTCGCCGTGGGGCTGGCCACGATCGCCGTGGACCGCACCGCGTGGTGGCTGGCCCCGATGGTCGCCCTGGGCGGGAGCGCCCTCTACGAGGTCACCTACGGGGCTCTCGGCTCGGTACTGGGTCAGCCCCAGATGCTGCATGTGGCCCTGATCCGGATCATGGTGGTGGTGGCCGTCGCCAACGCCGTGCTGGCCGTCCCGGCCATGCGCCTCATGTCGTGGGGGATGGCCACGTCGTCGACGGAGGGGATGCCCACCTCCGACGCCGGGGTGGGCACGGCGCGATGACGGCCGGGAACGCGCCGGGCCGCGGTTCGCGACGGTCGCCGGCTTGGGATACTGATCGCCCGTGAGCCGATCCCTGCGCCATCCCTTCGGCGACAAGAGCGTCTTCCGGTCGCCGACCGGTGCCAGGCCGGCCCGTTCCAAGGCCCGCCAGCCGAAGATGCGCCCGAGCCGGTTCTCGGTGGACGCCATCTTCGACGCGCCCGACACGACCGAGGCCCGGCCGGGGCTCCGGCTGAGGATCGTGGGACTCTTCATGGTGGCGCTCTTCGCCCTCCTCGGGCTCCGCCTGTGGGCCCTGCAGGTCCTCCAGGCCCCGGCCGCCGCCCAGGCGGTGACGGCCAACCAGATCCGAGTGGTCCCGATCACCCCGACCCGGGGGCTCATCCTGGACCGCAACGGGAACCCGCTGGTCGACAACGTGGTCACCGAGCAGATCACCCTCGACCGGGTGGTGGCCCAGAACGATCCGTCGATCGTCGATCGGTTGGCCGCCGTGCTCGGGCTGAGCCCGGCCACCATCGACCAGGCGCTCGACAGCTCCCAGTTCAGCCTGTACAAGCCGGTCCCCGTCCTCTCCGACGCGCCCCTCTCCGACGTCATCTACATCCGGGAGCACCAGTCGGAGTTCCCCGGAGTCGCCACCGTGCAGTCGATCCAGCGCCACTACCCCCAGACCGAGCTGCCCGGACCGGCCCAGGGGTTCTACCCGGCGGCCCAGGTGCTCGGCTACGTCGGGACGATCAACAGCGCCGAGCTGGCATCGCGGGCCTCGCAGGGCTACGAGGCCGGCGACCCGTTCGGGCAGTCGGGACTGGAGTACCAGTACGAGACGGAGCTGCGCGGCATCGCGGGCAGCCAGCAGCTCGAGGTCAACCCGGAGGGACAGGTGGCCGGCGTCCTCAAGAAGACCGCGCCCACCGCGGGGGACGACATCGTCACCAATATCGACACCAATCTCCAGCAGGTGGCGGACAATGCGCTGGCCACCCAGATCCTCGCCCTGCGGCAGACCTACGATCCGCAATGTGACAACAACACGGGCTGCTACCCGCAGCCCACCGGCGGTGCCGTCATCGTCATGAGTCCCCAGACCGGAGCGGTCTACGCCATGTCGTCGTACCCGAGCTACGACCCGAAGGTGTGGGTAGGTGGCATCACCCAACCCGAGTACAGCTCCCTGTCCGACCCGGCCAACAACGAGCCGCTGCTCAACCGGGCCATCGACGGCCTGTACATCCCGGGCTCGACGTTCAAGCTCAACACGGCCACCGCCGCTCTCCAGACCGGTCTGATCACTCCCGGCTACTACTACGACGACAGGGGCTCCTTCACCACGCCCGACTGCCTGTACGGCAGCACGACCTGCACCTTCCACAACAGCGCCGGCGACCCTCCCGGCGACTACAACGTGTCGATGGCCCTGACCGTGTCGAGCGACGACTTCTTCTACAACCTGGGCTACCTCTTCTACTCCCAGCAGGCCCAGTACGGCCCGACCCCGATCCAGAACCAGGCCGCCGAGTACAGCCTGGGGGAGCTGACCGGGATCGACCTCCCCGGCGAGGCCCAGGGACGGGTCGACAGCCAGGCGGTGCGGATCAAGCTCCACGCCGAGGCACCCGTCGCCTTTCCGCACACCACCTGGTATACGGGTGACAACATCGAGATGGCCTTCGGGCAGGGGGGTACCTACGTCACCCCGATCGAGCAGGCCGTCGCCTACGCCACGTTCGCCAACGGGGGCACCCGGTACGCCCCCGAGGTGGCCGCTGCCGTGGTGACCCCGTCGGGTCAGCTGGTCAAGCGGATCGCCCCGCAGGTCACCGGCCATGTGGCCCTGTCGTCGTCGACCTACCAGGCTCTCCTGGCCGGGTTCACCGGAGTGGTCCAGAACCCCCACGGCACCGGGTACTCGACGTTCGAGGGGCTCGACTTCCCCGGCGGGCTCGCCGGCAAGACGGGCACGGCCGACACGGTCCCCGGCAAGGAACCGACCGCCTGGTTCATCGGGTTCGGGCCTACGGCCGACCCCCAGTACGTGGTGGTCTGCGTCATCGACCAGGCCGGATACGGTGCCACGGCCGCCGCTCCGGTGGTCCGGGACATCTACGCCTACCTGGCCGACCACCCGATCGGTCCCGTGGTCGTGCCGCCGCCGCAGGCGGCCGTCAAGAGCACCACCCCGGTGTCCCTTCCCTCGCTCCCGGCGGCGTCGGCAACGTCGACCACCACCACGATCCCGGGCTGACCGGCGTCGGGGCGGCCCGGGGCGCTGCGGCGGCGGTCGGTGGCTTGCCCGGGAGGGTCCTAGGATGGAGGGGACATGGAGTCTCTCTGGCCACAGATCGAGCCGCTCCTCGCCCAGGTCACGAAGCCGGCCCGGTACATCGGGGGTGAGCTCGGCGCCCAACAGGTCGAGCACGGTGCCGATGTGGTGTCGTGGCTGCTCGTCTACCCGGACACGTACGAGGTCGGACTGCCCAACCAGGGTCTCCAGATCCTCTACGAGATCCTCAACGAGCGCACCGACGCGGTGGCCGAACGGTCCTACGCCCCGTGGGTGGACATGGAGGCGGCCATGCGGGGTGCCGGGATCCCGCTGTTCTCGGTCGAGAACCACCTGGGTGCCGCCGGCTTCGACGTGATCGCCTTCAACCTGTCGGCCGAGCTGGTCTACACCAACGTCCTCAACCTCATCGACCTGGCCGGCGTGCCGGTGCGGAGTGCGGAGCGCACCGACGACCATCCGGTGGTCGTCGCCGGCGGCCACTGCGTCTTCAACCCCGAGCCCCTGGCCGACTTCGTCGACTGCTTCGTCCTGGGCGACGGCGAGGAGGTGGTCGGGGAGCTCAACGAGGTACTGGCCGCATTCCGCACCGGGCCGGGGCGGGGTGGGGCCGGGAGTCCCGACGGCGGTCCGGACCGGGCAGCGCTGCTCCGTGCCCTCTCCCGGGTGCCCGGGGTCTACGTGCCGTCCTGCTTCGACGTGGCCTACGACGAGGCCACCGGGCGCCTGGCCGGGGTCACCCCCCGGTTCGCCGACACGCCGGAGCGGGTGGAGAAGCGGACCATCGCCGACCTTGGCGAGTGGCCCTACCCCCGCCAGCAGCTGGTCCCCCTGATCGAGGTGGTCCACGACCGGCTCAACGTCGAACTGTTCCGGGGTTGCACCCGGGGCTGCCGGTTCTGCCAGGCCGGCATGATCACCCGCCCGGTGCGCGAGCGCCCCGCCGACCAGGTCCGCACCATGGTCAGCTCCGGCCTCGAGCGCACCGGGTACGACGAGGTGGCGCTGACCTCGCTGTCCAGTGCCGACTACTCCGGCATCGAGGAGACCGTCACCGGGATCATCGACGACCCGTCGTGCTCCGGACAGGTGTCGGTGAGCCTGCCCAGCCTGCGGGTCGACGCGTTCACGGTGGGCACGGCCGCCCAGATCCAGCGGGTCCGGCGGACCGGGCTCACCTTCGCCCCCGAGGGGGGGACCTGGCGGATGCGCCAGGTCATCAACAAGCTCATCGTGGAGGAGGACCTCTACGCCGCGGTGGACGCCGCGTTCAGCCAAGGGTGGAAGCGGGTCAAGCTCTACTTCCTGATCGGGCTGCCTACCGAGACGGACGAGGACACCCTCGGTATCGTGACCCTGGCCAAGCAGTGCGTGGCCATCGGCAAGCGCTACCACTCGTCGGTCGCGGTGGTCGCCTCGGTGGGCGGCTTCGTGCCCAAGGTGCAGACCCCGTTCCAGTGGTTCGGCCAGAACACCATCGAGGAGCTGACCCGCAAGGTCCACCTGCTTCGCGACGCGGCCCGGCCGGTGCGGGGCCTGACCGTCCGGTGGCACGACCCGAAGGCCACGGCCGCCGAGGGCATCGTGAGCCGGGGCGACCGGCGGATGGGCGAGGTCATCGAACAGGTGTGGCGCAACGGCGGAACGTTCCAGGAGTGGTCCGAGTACTTCGACCTGGACCTGTGGACCGATGCCCTCTCGGCCCACGGGATGACCCTGGAGGACGCCGTCTACCGCCACCGGACCGAGGACGAGGTCCTGCCCTGGGACCACATCTCGGCCGGTCTCCACCGGGACTTCCTCTGGCAGGACTGGAAGGACGCCCTGGCCGAGCACGGGCTCCCCGACTGCCGCTGGACCCCGTGCTACGACTGCGGGGCCTGCACCGGCTACGGGGTCGAGCACGTGGTGGCTTCGGCGGTCCCCCCGGCGGGGGGCAGCCAGGGAACCGGGCAGGATCTCTCGTCCGGGGGCCAGGTGCCGGTACGATTCCTGTCCTCGGCGCCGTCCGGCGCCGCCCCGGCCTCCGGGCCGGGTGGGAGCGCCGTGGCGATGGCGGCAGAGGGGAGGAGCTGAGGTGCGTATCCGCTTCCGCTTCTCCAAGCTCGGCAAGATCCGGTTCACCAGCCAACGCGACGTCGCCCGGATGTGGGAGCGGGCCCTGCGACGGGCCGGCCTGCCCCTCGCCTACACCGAGGGGTTCTCGCCGAGGCCCCAGCTCAGCTTCGGGCTCGCCCTGCCCACGGGCGCCGAGTCCCTGGCCGAGTACCTCGACGTCGCCCTCGACCCGACACGGGCGGTGGAGGCCGGTATCGCCGTGGCCTCGCTCCCGGCCACGCTCGGGGCGCTGCTGCCCGAAGGGATCGGGGTCGAGGAGGCGGTCGTGGTGGAGCGGTCGAAGGACTCGCTCCAGCAGATGGTGACCTCGTGCTCGTGGACCATGCGACTCACCGGGATCACCGGGGACGAACTGGCAGCCCGGGTGGAGTCCCTGCTGGCGGCCGACACCGTGCCCATCGTGCGCGAGCGCAAGGGTCGCCATGAACTCGACGACCTCCGTCCTTCGGTCCTCGCCCTCTCGGTGGCCGGCGAGGAAGCCGACAGTGCCTCCGACCTGACCGGACGGACGGTCGGACTGGTCGCCGAGCTCTCCACCCAGCCGCGCGGAGTACGTCCCGTGGAGCTGGTCCGTGGGCTGATCGCGGTGTCGGCCGGACGGGGCGAACCATCTCCAGGAGGGACGGCGCCCGACGGCCTGCCCGGAAGTACCCCGGTCCTCGACCGGGCCTGCAGGACACAACAATGGATCGAGCGCGACGGACTCCGTCAGGAGCCGCTCCTCGGCCGGGTCGTCCCGGCCGGAGCAGACCGCGCCATGCACGCCATGGAGCGTGCGTCGTGAGCAGTTTGAGAAGGGAATTCGATGTCAGAAGCACCTATCGGGCAGACGCCCGAGGCCACGGAGGCCTCCACGTCGCCGGCACCCACCGTGACGGACGCCCCAACCAAGGTCCCGGACCGGACGTTGGAGGCGGCGCGCCCCGCTGACGCCCGGACCGGCGGAGCACGCGCCGGCCACGATCCGTCCGCCGGAGCGGCGACCGACACGTCGGATGGGAGCCCGCCTGCCCGCGGATCGGGTCCACAGGGGTCCGCGGACTCCGCGGACGGCGAGTCGACGACGAGGGCGGGAACCGGCACCAAGCGCAGACGGGGATCGCGCGGAGGCCGGGGGCGCAGCCGCACGGGCGGAGCCGGCGGCCCGGACGCCACGGCCACAGGTGGCGACGGCGACGGCGATGCAACGCCCACGGATCCCTCGGACCGAGGCAGCGGACCGGCATCCCGGGCCGTTCCCGCCGCGCCGGCATCGGTGCCGGCGGTGTCTGCGGCCGGGGACGCGGGGACGGCGATCCCGGCCGAACGTCCGAGGATCGGCGACACCCGCCCCTCCATCGGCGACACCCGTCCTGCACCCGCCGGGGTGGCGGCGCCCGCGCAGGCGCCGTCTCGGTCCGGTGGCGGCCGCGGCCGGCAGCGCTCGTCGGGAGGCGGCGGCGGCGGCGGGGGTTCGCGGTCCGGGGGCGGGGCGGCAGGAGCGGCCGCCACCGCACCCACCCCCCGTTCGGCGCCGGCCGGAGCCAGGTCCGATATGGGGGGCAAGGGCGAGGGCGGAACCCGGGGTGAAGGACGCCGGGGCGGCCGCGAGCGCCGGGGCAAGGCGGTGGGCCGCTATCAGATCTGCGTCCACGTCCGTCCGGAGATGACCCAGATCGCGCTGCTCGAGGGGCGGACCCTGGTCGAGCACTACATCTCCCGGGCCTCCGACGACGCCACCCAGATCGACGGCAACATCTACCGGGGCCGGGTCCAGAACGTCCTGCCCGGCATGGAAGCCGCCTTCATCGACATCGGCACCCCGAAGAACGCGGTGCTGTACCACGGCGACGTCCGCTACGACCTCGACGACGTGGAGTCGGGCAAGGGCGGTGGCCAGCCCCGGATCGAGCAGCTGCTCAAGCCCGGCCAGACCATCCTCTGCCAGGTCACCAAGAACCCGATCGGGGCCAAGGGCGCCCGGCTCACCCAGGAGGTCTCCCTCCCCGGCCGGTTCGTCGTGCTGGTCCCCAACTCGTCCGCCTACGGGATCTCCAAGCGACTCGACGACGCCGAGCGCAAGCGTCTCCGCCGGATCGTGGACGCGGTCCGCCCCGAGGGCCACGGTCTCATCGTGCGCACCGCGGCCGCCGGGGCCAGTGCCGAGGAGCTGAGCCTGGACGTCCAGCGTCTCGTCGACCAGTGGGACACGATCGCCGCCGACGCACGGAAGGGCCAGGGGGCGGCCCTCCTCTACCGGGAACCGGCCATCGCCGTGCGGGTGATCCGAGAGGAGCTCAACCGTGAATACCGGGCGGTGGTGATCGACGACTGGGCCCTCTACGAGCAGGTCAGGGACTACGTGGGCGCCGTGAACCCCGAGCTGGCCGATCGTGTCGAGTACTACGACACCGAGGCCGAGGCGCTCCCGATCTTCGAGCGCTTCCACGTCCACGAGCAGCTGCACAAGGCGCTCGACCGCAAGGTGTACCTCCCGTCGGGTGGCTCCCTGGTGATCGACCGGGCCGAGGCGCTGACCGTCATCGACGTCAACACCGGCAAGAACGTGGGGACCACCAACCTGGAGGAGACCGTCTACCGGAACAACCTCGAGGCGGCCGACGAGGTGGCCCGGCAGCTCAGGCTGCGGGACATCGGGGGAATCATCGTCATCGACTTCATCGACATGGAGATCCGGGAGAACCGGGACAAGGTGGGGAGCGCCCTGCGCACCGCGCTGGCCAGGGACAAGACCCGTACCCAGGTATTCGACATCTCGGAGCTGGGCCTGGTGGAGATGACCCGGAAGCGGGTCTCGGAGGGCCTGATCGAGTCGATGTCGACCACCTGCGAGCTCTGTCAGGGCCGGGGAATAGTATTTGACGACCCGGAGCTGTAGGCTGTCATCCCTATGTACGCAGTGATCAAAACCGGAGGCAAGCAGGAGCGAGTGGCCGAGGGCCAGGAGCTTCGGGTGGAACTGCTGGGCGAGGAGCCAGGCACGGAGGTGACCTTCGAGCCCGTCCTGGTCGTCGACGGGGAGACGGTCCTGGCCACGCCGGCTCAGTTGGCCGGGGCCACGGTCACCGCGACGGTGAAGGGCGAGGAACTCGGTCCCAAGATCCGCGGCTTCACCTACAAGAACAAGTCGAACCAGAGCACCCGGTGGGGCCACCGGCAGCGGTACTCGACCATCGCCATTACCGGCATCAGCGCAGGCTGATCGACCGACCACCGCCGGGCGGACCCGCCAGGCGGTGGGGCCGTACCGCCGGGCCTTCCGGCGGACCGCCACTTCTCGCCAGACAACTTCTCGCCCGACCACAAGGAGCACCAGACATGTCCAAGACCAAAGGTGGCGGATCCACCAGGAACGGTCGCGACTCGAACGCCCAGCGCCTCGGGGTCAAGGTCTTCGGCGGTACCGAGGTGCGCAGCGGGGCGATCATCGTGCGCCAGCGCGGCACCCGCTTCCACCCCGGGCTCAACGTCGGCCTCGGGAAGGACGACACCCTGTTCGCCCTGGCGGACGGGACCGTCCAGTTCGCGAGCCGCAAGGGCCGCAAGCTGGTCGACGTCGTCCCCGGCGACTGAGCCGGACCGCGTGCCGGCCAGGACCCTCGAGTTCGAGGGCTGTGTCAACTTCCGCGATCTCGGGGGTTACCGCACGGCGGACGGCCGGATGGTGGCCTGGCGACACCTCTTCCGTGCCGACGGACTGAACAAGCTGACCGACTCGGACCGGAGCCAGCTGACTGAACTCGGCCTCACCACGGTGATCGACCTGCGTACCCTGGACGAGGCCGAGCAGCGCGGCAGCTTCCCGGTCGACGAGGTCCCCGTGCGGTACGTGAGCCTCCCGCTCACCGACGTGCTCCCGGCTCCCGAGGAGCTCCCCGACTGGGGGGAGGCGGCCTACGTGGCCACCCGGTACGGGTCCATGGTCGCCGAGGGCGGAAACGTGCTGACCGAGGCCATCGACGTGCTGGCCTCCGCCGACGCCCTGCCCGCGGTGATGCACTGCAGCGCCGGCAAGGATCGCACCGGCGTCCTCTCGGCTCTGGTGCTGGCCTTCCTGGGGATCCCCGACGAGACGATCGTCGAGGACTACGCCCTCTCGGCCGCGGCCATGGAGCGGCTCCTCGTCCGCCTGAAGGCGGAGTACCCCGAGGCACAGGAGGCCGTCGAGCGCTTCGCGCCGGCCATCCTCCACGTGGTCCCCGAGACGATGGAGCAGTTCCTGGCCGCCCTGCGGCTCGAGTACGGCTCCTACGACGAGCTGGCCGCCTCCCTCGGCGTCGTCGAAGCGGTGGACCACCTCCGCCGCACCGTCCTGGTCGACGCCTGACCACTGCGTCGGCCCCCCGACACCACTCCTGATCCGGCGATCGTCACCCGACGCGCCGGTTGCACCCGTCGCTCCGTTCCGGGGCCGGTAACCCCCGATCGGTAGGATCGTCCCATGTCCGGCTTCGTCGACGAGGCACAACTCCACGTGAAGGCTGGCGACGGCGGGGCAGGGGCGGTCGCCATGCGGCGGGAGGCCCACGTCGACAAGGGGGGCCCCGACGGCGGCGACGGGGGCCGCGGCGGCAACGTGTGGCTGGTGGCCACCACCAACCAGTCGTCGTTGCTCCCGTTCCGCGACCATCCCCACCGGGGCGCCGACAACGGTGGCCATGGCGGAGGCAAGAAGAAGCACGGTGCCCGCGGGGCCGACCTCGAGGTGCCGGTGCCGGTGGGTACGCGGGCCCGACGGGCCGACGGGACGATCCTGGCCGACCTGGCCAATCCGGGCGACCGGTGGCTGGCCGGCGAGGGGGGGCGCGGCGGCCGGGGCAACGCCAGCTTCCTGTCCAACAACCGGCGGGCGCCGACATTTGCCGAGCAGGGGGAGAAGGGGCACGAGGAGTGGTACAACCTCGAGCTGGCCCTGGTGGCCGACGTGGCCCTCGTGGGCTTCCCCAACGTGGGCAAGTCGACCCTCATCTCGCGGATATCGGCGGCCAAGCCCAAGATCGCCGACTACCCGTTCACCACCCTCGAGCCCCACCTGGGGGTGGTCCGGTCCGACGACGAGTCGAACTTCACCGTGGCCGACATCCCCGGCCTGGTGGAGGGAGCGGCCGAGGGCAAGGGCCTCGGCCACCAATTCCTCCGCCACATCACCCGGGCCCGGGCCCTGGTGATCCTGGTCGAGCTCGACCCGGTGACCGGGGTGTCCCCGGCCGAGCAGCACCGGGTGCTGGTCGACGAGTTGCGTCGCTACCAGCCCGAGCTGCTCGACCGTCCCCGCCTGGTGGTGGGATCGAAGGCCGACATGGTGGCGCCGGCGGACCTGCCCGAGACGACGGCGGTCGAGACCTTCGACCGGACCGGGCCGGCCTCCGCCGGTGCCGAGGCCGACGGCGACCACCGGGAGGACCACGGGGAGGGGGAGCATTCGTTCCATCCCGACCTGGTCATCTCGGCGGTCACCGGGCAGGGGATCCCGGCCCTGGTCGGGCGCCTGGCCACCATGGTGGAGGGGGCGCGCACGGCCGAGCCCGAGGCCGACGGGACCATCGTCATCCACCGGCCCCTTCCCGAGGGGTTCACCGTCGAGCGGGTCGGCGAGGGCGAGTTCGTCGTCCTGGGCAAGGTGGCCGAGCGGGCCGTCGCCCTCAACGACGTCACCACCGACGAGGCCGCCGACTACGTGCAGGGACGGCTCCGGCGACTCGGCGTGGACCGCGCCCTGGCCAAGGCCGGCGCCCGCGACGGCGACACCGTCCACATCGGCGAGCTCTCCTTCACCTGGTTCCGGGATCAGCCCGAATTCACCGGTCAGCCCGCCAGTCGGCGCCGCCACCGCTGATGCCCCACTCCGCCGGCGGCCGCACCCTGGTGGTGAAGATCGGTACGTCCTCGGTCACCACCGACGACGGCCAGGTGGACACCGCGGCCATCGACAAGCTGGCCGCCGAGGTCGCCGAGGCCCGGGCCGCCGGGCACCGGGTGGTGGTGGTGACCTCGGGCGCCATCACCGCCGGGTGGACCAGTCTGTCCGCGGGCCGCCCCCGCCCGTCGGACCTGGCCACGCTCCAAGCGGTGGCCGCCGTGGGCCAGCACCTGCTCATGCGGGTGTGGAGCGATGCCCTCGGGCGCCACGGGCTGTCCGCCGGACAGGTGCTACTGGCTCCGCTCGACTTCGTCCACCGGAGCCAGTACCTGCACGCCCGCCAGACGCTCGACCGTCTGCTCGAGCTCGGCGTGGTGCCGGTGGTGAACGAGAACGACGCGGTGGCCGACGAGGAGATCCGATTCGGCGACAACGACCGCCTGGCCGCCCTGGTGGCCCATCTGGTCGGCGCCGGGCTGCTCGTCCTCCTCACCGACACCGCCGGACTGTTGACCGGCGACCCGCGCCGGGAGGCCGGCGCTTCGCTCATCGAAGAGGTGGTGGAGATCGACCACGAGCTCGAGGCCATCGCCGGCGGTCCGGGTTCGGCCGTGGGGAGCGGGGGCATGGGGTCGAAGCTGGCCGCCGCCAAGATCGCCGTGTGGTCGGGCGTCGAGGCGGTCATCGCCGACGCCGCCCGCCCCGGGGTCCTCGCCTCGGTGGCTGCCGGCATCCCGGGAGTCGGGACCCGCTTCCGGCCCCGTGAGGTGGTGCTGCCGGCCCGGAAGCTGTGGATCGCCTTCGCCATCGGCGCCTCCGGATCGATCGTGGTCGATGCCGGGGCCCGACAGGCACTGGTCGAGCGGGGCCGGTCGCTGCTGCCGGCCGGCATCGTGTCGGTCCACGGCGACTTCGGCGTCGACGACGCCGTCGAACTGGTCGGTCCGGACGGTGTGGTCTTCGCCAAGGGCCTGGTCCGCCACGCCGCCACCGACGTGGCCGGATGGGCCGGGCTCCGGTCGGAGGACCTGCCCGAGGACGTGGCCGCCGAGGTGGTCCACCGGGACGACCTCGTCGTGCTCGGATAGTCGGCCCCGGCCGTCGTCGGCCACGGGTGTCGAATCGGGGCCACTACGCTGGCGCAGTGCCCTCGAGTGCCCCCACGCCCCTCGTCGATCTCGGCCTGCGCGCCAAGGCCGCCGGTCGTCTGGTGGCCCGCTCGTCGTCGGCCGTGCGTGACGACGCCCTGCGCTTCGCCGCCGACCTGATCGGGGACCGGTGCGAACGGATCCTGGCCGCCAACGCCGATGACGTGGTCCGGGCCGTCTCGGAGGGGGCGGACGACACCTCCCTCGACCGCCTCCGGCTCGACGCCGGACGGGTGGCCGCCATGGCAGAGGGCCTGCGCGACGTGGCCGGCCTGCCCGACCCGGTGGGCGAGGTGGTGGAGGGCTGGATGCGCCCGAACGGGCTGCGGGTGGAGCGGGTCCGCATCCCCCTCGGAGTGGTCGGCATCATCTACGAGAACCGCCCGAACGTGACCAGTGACGCCGCCGGACTGTGCCTGAAGTCGGGAAACGCCGTCCTGCTGCGGGGGTCGTCCTCGGCCATCTCCACCAACCAGGTGGTGGTGACCGCCCTGCGCGACGGCTTGGCCAAGGCCGGGCTCCCCGTCGACGCCGTCTGCCTGGTGGAGGACACCACCCGTGCCGGGGCGATCGGATTCATGCAGCTGAAGGGGATCATCGACTGCCTCATCCCGAGGGGCGGCACCTCGCTCATCGCATCGGTCGAGGAGCACGCCACCGTGCCGTACGTGGTCGACGGGATCGGGAACTGCCACGTCTACGTGGACGCCTCGGCCGACCTCGACATGGCCGAGTCCATCGTGGTCAACGCCAAGACCCAGCGGCCCGGCGTATGCAACGCGGCCGAGTCCCTGGTCGTTCACCGGGACGTCGCCGCCGTGTTCCTGCCCCGGATCGCCGAAGCCCTGTCCGGGGTGACCCTGCTGGGCGACGAGGCCACCAGGGCCGTCCTGCCGGGCATCGGGGTCGCCACCGAGCAGGACTTCGAGGTGGAGTTCCTGGGCACCACCATGAGCGTGGCCACCGTCGAGGACCTCGATGCCGCCCTCGACCACATCACCCGCTACGGGTCGGGACACTCGGAGGCCATCGTCACCCGGGACATCGCCGCGGCAGGCCGGTTCACCACCGAGATCGACGCCGCTGCTGTCGTGGTCAACGCCTCGACCCGGTTCGTCGACGGCGGCGAGCTCGGGCTCGGCGCCGAAATAGGCATCTCGACCCAGAAGCTCCATGCCCGAGGCCCGATGGGCCTCCGCGAGCTCACCTCGATCCGCTACATCGTCACAGGAACAGGCCAGGTACGTACATGAGCAGCAGCCAGACCGACACGGGCCGGGGCACCGGCGGACGCTCCGAGGGGAACTCCCCGGGGTTTCCGGAGGCGGGGCCACCCCGGTTCGACTCGATCGACGCCGTGCGCACCGGCCTGGCCGATGTGGCGTACCTGGCCGACGACGGGATCTCCGGCGTGGTGTACCTCGCCGACCGGTTGGCCAAGCCGGTGCTTGTCGAGGGGCCGGCCGGCACGGGCAAGACCGAGCTGGCCAAGTCGGTGGCCCGGCTCACCGGGAGCCGCCTGATCCGCCTCCAGTGCTACGAGGGGCTGGACGAGTCCAAGGCCCTCTACGAGTGGAACTACAAGAAGCAGCTGCTCCGCATCCAGGCCGACTCCGGCACCCCGTGGCAACAGTTGGAGGAGGACATCTTCTCCGAGGAGTTCCTGCTCACCCGCCCACTGCTCGAGGCCATCACCGCCACCGAGCCGGTGGTGCTCCTCATCGACGAGGTCGACCGGGTCGAATTGGAGACCGAGGCGCTGCTGCTCGAGATCCTGTCCGAGTACCAGGTGTCGATCCCCGAGCTCGGGACGGTCCGGGCCAACCAGATCCCGCTGGTGTTCCTCACCTCGAACAACACCCGCGAGCTGTCCGAGGCCCTGAAGCGCCGATGCCTCTACCTGCACATCGACTACCCGCAGATGGAGCGGGAGCGGGCCATCATCGAGACCAGGGTGCCCGGCATCAGCCAGGCCCTGGCCGACCAGGTGGCCCGCATCGTGCGATCGATCCGCTCGCTCGACCTGAAGAAGGCCCCGTCGGTGTCCGAGACCTTGGACTGGGCCCGGACCCTGGTCGTCCTCGGTGTCGAGTCCATCGACGCCGAGCAGGCCAAGGACACCCTGCACATCCTGCTCAAGTACCGGTCCGACATCGACCGGGCGGCCAAGGAGCTGGCCGGCCTGGACACCTCGGGCTGATCCGGGACCGACCGTGCTCGACCTCCTGACCGGTTTCGTGGGCGAACTGCGGGCGGCCGGCATCCCGGTGTCCCTGTCCGAGCACCTCGACGCGGCCGAGACCCTCAAGCACGTGCCGCTCGAGGACCGCGAGGCGATCAAGTACACCCTCGGGGCCAGCCTGGTGAAGTCGTCGACCCACTGGTCCGCCTACGAAACGGCCTTCGAGATCTACTTCTCGCTGCGGGGCCCGGGCTACTCCATCGCCGGCGACGACGAGGGCGCCGACGAGGATCTCGAGGCCGACGACGGCGGATCCGACCTGACCGGACAGGGCGGGCGTCAGGGCAAGGGACAAGGCGGCGGAGGGGGTGAGGGCATGACCCCCGAGGAGCTGGCCGACATGCTCTACAAGGCGCTGCTCGGCGCCAACACGGCGATGCTCCAGGCCGTGGCCCGTCAGGCCGTCAGCCGCTACGGGGGCATGGAGGCCGGCCGACCGGTCGGCGGCACCTACTACCTCTACCGCACCCTGCGGAACCTCGATCTCGACAAGGTGATGGAGCGGCTGATCGCCCAGGCGAAGCAGGCCACCTCGGCCCAGAACCAGGGCTCGGGCCACGATCAGGCCGGCCCCGACGTCACCCTCACCCCGCTCGAGGAGCGGTTGCTGCGCGACGAGTACCAGGCCCGCATCGACCAGCTGCGCAAGGAGATCGAGAGCGAGATCCGCCGCCGGCTGGTGGCCGACCGGGGGAGCGAAGTCCTGGCCCGGTCGATCCGCAAGCCCCTTCCCGAGGACATCGACGTCATGCACGCCACCCGGGACGAACTGGTCGCACTGCGCAGGTCGTTGGCCCCGCTGTCGCGCAAGTTGGCCGTCCGCCTGGCCAGGAAACGCCGCCACGGAAGGAAGGGGCCACTCGACTTCCGATCGACCGTGCGCCACTCGCTGTCGACGGGCGGGGTGCCGGTCGACCCCAAGTTCCGCTATCCGCGTCCGTCCAAGCCCGAGATCATCGTGATCGCCGACATCTCCGGCTCGGTGGCCTCCTTCGCCCGGTTCACCCTCCACCTGGTCCACGCCATCAGCTCCCAGTTCTCCAAGGTCCGGAGCTTCGTGTTCATCGACGGGATCGACGAGGTCACCGGGTTCTTCGAGGGGGTCGACGACCCGGCCGAGGCGGTGCACCGCATCAATACCGAGGCCGACGTGGTCTGGGTCGACGGGCACTCCGACTACGGGCACGCGCTCACCGTGTTCTGGGAGCGCTGGGGCGAGGAGATCACACCCCGGACCAGCGTGCTCCTGTTGGGCGACGCGCGCAACAACTACCACTCGTCCGGGTCCTGGGTGGTCAAGGAGATCAAGGCCCGGGCCCGCCACGTGTACTGGCTCAACCCCGAGCCGCGGGCCTACTGGGATTCGGGCGACTCGATCGTCGGTGAGTATGCCAACCACTGCGACGAGGTGGTCGAGTGTCGGACCCTGCGCCAGCTCGAGCGGTTCGTCGGGGAGCTGGCGTGAACGGTGCCGACCGGGCGTTCGGGGGCGGATTCGACACGTTGACCGGGGCCGGCACCGGTGCCCCCGAAGGCCCGTCGCCCGAGCCACCGTCGGGCATCCGGACCGTGGCGCCCGATGCGCCGACGGCCACCACCATCGTGCTGGTCCGCCATGGCGAGGCGGTGTGCAACGTGTCGGGGGTGTGCGGCGGTCCGATCGGCTGCCAGGGCCTCACCGACCGGGGTCGAGCCCAGGTGGTCGTGCTCCGGGACCGTCTCACGGAGACCGGGGAGTTGGCCGGCGCCGGTGCGCTGTACGCCAGCGTCCTGCCCCGTGCCGTCGAGACGGCCGAGCTCCTGGCCCCGGCACTGGCCGGGGTCGACGTCGACGGCGTGATGGGGGAGCCCCCGGACGTCGTCGAGGAGTGCGGCCTCTGTGAGCTCCATCCGGGCGAGGCCGACGGGCTCGACTGGGCGGAGTTCAGCGATCGGTATGGGAACCCCGACTGGGACACCGACCCCGGTCGGCCCATCGCCCCGGGCGGGGAGAGCTGGACCGGGTTCGTGAACCGGGTGGCGGACAACCTCGACGGTGTGGCCGGCCGCCACCCCGGCGAGCTGGTGGTGGTGGTCTGCCATGCCGGGGTGGTCGAGGCGTCGCTGCTGGCCAAGACGCCGGTGGTCGACGGCCTGGCCGGGGCACGCATGCAGCTCCGCACCCAGCACGCGTCGCTGACCACCTGGGAGGTCGACGGAGGACGGTGGAAGCTGATCGGTTACAACGACGGGGCGCACCACCTCGGGTCCGAGGGGATCGGAGGCGACACCCGGTCGCCGACCACGTCGGGACGGGCGTGGATGGGCATCGGCGCCGGAGAACGGATCGGCTGACGCCGCCCGTTCCGATCAGCCCCCCGGTCTGATCGGGGACGGGCTGATCGGGGACGGGCTGATCGGGGGTCAGCAGGCGTAGTCGTCGTCGTAGGTGTTCGAGGCGTACTGCACGATCTCCACCGGCCCCGAGGGGAGTCCCGACCAGAGATCCTGGACGTCGGTGCAGGTCTGCGCCGGAGGTGGCCCGTAGTCCGCGGCCCAGTAGGGCACCTGGGGCTGGTAGTTGTACCCGACGATCCCGGGCCAGACGCCGGGGCTGGCATAGATACCCACGCTGTTCAGCCCTTCGGCGTGGAGGGCGTCGATGGCCCCCTGGATCACCTGGGCGTTGGCCACCTGGTTCGGCGACCACGCCGGCAGGGGCGAGTAGACGGTCTCCACGTCGAGCCACCAGGGCACGTTGGTGTTGACGCCGGCTGCCCGGGCCTTCTGGAATGCGTCGATCCCGGCGTTGAAGCCGAAGTTGCACGGCTCCGACGACCCGCACGCCGGATCCCCGGAGCTCGCCGCCAACCCGTAGGTCAAGAAGACATAGAGGTTGAGCCCGGCCCCGGCCCAGGCCGCCTCGCCGGCGAGGCACGGGTTGGTGGCGCCGAAGGACGCGCCCTCGACCTGGACGATCCCGATGGTGTGGGGTGAGGGGGGGTAGTTACCGCACTGCCAGTTGGAGATGTCGTAGCCGTAGCTGCCCGCCGGGAACAAGGAGCTGGTGAAGGAGCCGTTTCCCGTCGCCTGGGCCATGGCGACCACCGGGGCGGCGAGCACCTGGGGCGTCGATCCCCAGTAGGTTGCGTCCCCGAACGCCGTGACCGCCCCGTTGGAGTTGGTGAACCAGTACCCGCCGCCGTTGGCCGTGGCGGTCATCGAGACGATGGGCTGCGACTGGGGCACGTTGCCGAGGGAGCCGTAGAAGCCGGCGTCGCCGTAGGCGAAGACCCCGCCGTCGGAGGCCACCAGCCAGTACCCCCGGTGGTCGCGGGTGGTGGCCATGCTGACCACGGGCTTCTGCAGCTGGAGGTTCCCCGCCGATCCGTAGAAGTGGGTGTCGCCGAAGGCGAAGATCCCGCCGTCGGCGGCCACCAGCCAGTACCCCTTGTCGTCCGCCGTGGTCGCCATCCCGACGATGGGCTGGTTGAGCGGCTCGCCCCCCATCGATCCGTAGAAGCGGGCGTCGCCGTAGGCGAAGATCCCGCCGTCGGCGGCCACCAGCCAGTACCCCTTGCCGTCGGTCGTCGCCGCCATGCCGACGACCGGGCGGTTCAGCTGGATGTTCCCGGTCGATCCGTAGAAGCGGGCGTCCCCGAAAGAGAAGATGCCGCCGTCGCTGGCCACCTCCCGGTAGCCGTTGCTGTCGGTGGGCGACGTGGCGGCGATGCCGACCAACGGGTCGTTGAGATGCGTTCCGCCCATCGAACCGAGGAAGGGTGCGCCGCCGAAGGCGAAGATACCCCCGTCGCTGGCCGCAACCCAGTACGCCGACACCGTCCGGTTCGCTGGTTGGGGGGACGCATGGGCCTCGACCGGCGCGCCGATCGAGGTGAGCATGGCCAGGGTGGACAGGACGACCAGGAGGGACAGCCGGGTCCGACGGCTCGGGATGCGTCGTCTGGCAGGCTCGGTGTGCAGCATCGGTCGGGTGCCTCCAATGATCGGATCGGATCGGGTCGTCGGCGGTCGGCCGCCTTTCACCACATCGACACCGGGGACGGCGATCCTGAGTCCGGATCCATTGTGGATGCGGTGGGAGCGCGAAGCAACACCCGGTCGGGACCTGGGGTTCCGTATGGCTCCGGGCGGTAATCCGGCCCGGACGGGCTCAGTTGCGGAGCAGCTCGGCGATCCGGAAGGCCAGGTCCAGCGCCTGGCGGCCGTTCAACCGGGGATCGCAGGTGGTGGTGTAGCGCTGGCTCAGCTGGCCCTCGACGATGTCCTCGAACCCACCCAGGCACTCGGTCACGTCGTCGCCGGTGAGCTCGACGTGGACCCCGCCGGGCCAGGTCCCGATCTCCCGGTGGATGCGGAAGAAGCTCTGCAACTCGCTGACGATGTCGTCGAATCGGCGGGTCTTCTGACCCCCTTCGGCGGTGAACGTGTTGCCGTGCATGGGGTCGCACATCCACACCACGGGATGACCGGAGTCGGTCACGGCACGGAGCATCCCGGGTAGGCGGTCGTCGATGGCATCGACACCGAACCGGGTGATGAGGGTGAGCCGCCCGGGGACCCGGTTCGGGTTGAGCCGCTCGCAGATCGCCACCACGTCGTCGGCGTCGGCCGAGGGACCGACCTTCGAGCCCACCGGATTGTGGATGCCGGCGAGGAACTCCAGGTGGGCTCCTTCCGGCTGGCGGGTGCGTTCGCCCACCCACAACATGTGGGCCGAGCAGTCGTACCAGTCGTCGGTCAGCGAGTCGCGCCGTGTCAGGGCCTCCTCGTACTCCAGGATCAGGGCCTCGTGGCTCGTCCAGAAGTCCACCTGGTGGAGGGTGCTCTCGTCCGAGAGGTTGATGCCGCAGGCGTCCATGAACCGCAGGGCCCGGTCGATCCCCTCGGCGATGTCCTCGAAGCGGCGGCCTTCGGTGGTGCTCGCCACGAACTGCTGGTTCCACGCGTGGATCTGGCTCAGGTCGGCGAAGCCCCCCTTGGTGAAGGCCCGCAGGAGGTTGAGCGTGGCCACCGACTGCTCGTACGCGGTGACCAGTCGGCCGGGGTCGGGGACTCGCGCGCTCCGCTCGGGCAGGTCGTCGTTGACCATGTGCCCGCGGAACGAGTCGATGATCTGGTCGCCCACCTGCTCGGTGGGAGAGCTGCGCGGCTTGGCGAACTGACCGGCGATCCTCCCCACCTTGACGACGGGCAGACCGGCGCCGTACGTGAGGACGACGGCCATCTGGAGGATGATCTTGAGCTTGTCGCGGATGCCGTCGGCGGTGAACTCGGTGAACGACTCGGCACAGTCCCCGGCCTGGAGCACGAAGGCACGACCGTTGGCCGCCTGGCCGAGGGCCCTGGTCAGATGACGGGCTTCGCCGGCGAAGACCAGTGGCGGGAGGCTGCTCAGTCGGGCGTGGACCTGTTTGAGGGCGGCCTCGTCGGGCCATGTCGGCTGCTGGGCCGCGGGCCGCGCTCGCCACGAGTCCGGGCTCCAGGTGGAGGGCGCGTCGGAGTTCGGGGTCGCAGGTTCCACCCCCACAGCGTAAAGCCTCTGGCTCTAGGCTCGGTACATGACCCCCTTCCGATTCGGTGTCCAGCTGTCCTCTGCCTCGTCCGGTACGGCGTGGAGGGACCTGGCCCGCACGATCGAGAGCCTCGGATACTCCACGTTGTTCATCCCCGACCACTTCGAGGACCAGTTCGGCCCGCTGGTGGCCATGACCGTGGCGACCGAGGCGACCACCGAGCTGCGGGTGGGCTCACTGGTGTTCGGCAACGACTACCGCCATCCGATCGTCCTGGCCAAGGAGATCGCCACCCTCGACCTGGTGTCCGAGGGCCGGGTGGAGTTCGGGCTCGGGGCCGGTTGGATGACCGCCGACTACGAGCGGTCGGGCATGGCCCACGACCCGCCCGGCGAGCGCATCTCCCGGATGGCGGAGAGCCTGGCCATCATGAAGTCGCTGTGGTCCACGGGTGCGGCCACCTTCGAGGGCCAGCACTACCGGATCACCGACGCCATCGGCGCACCCTTGCCGTACCGGAGGCCGCACCCGCCGATCATCATCGGTGGCGGGGGGAGGCGGGTACTCGGCATCGCCGCCCGGGAGGCGGACATCGTGGGGGTCAACCCGAGCCTGGCCGCCGGCTACGTGGGTCCCGAGGTTCTCGAAACGACGACCGCCGAGTACTACGAGGAGCGGATCGGCTGGATCCGTGAGGCGGCGGGGGAGCGGTTCGACGATCTCGAGCTGCAGGTGCTGACCTTCCTCGTCCAGGTCGTTCCCGACCGCGCGGACGCCCTGGACCGTCTGGCCCAGATGATGGGTGTGACCGCCGAACAGGTCGACGGCTCGCCAATCGCCCTGATCGGAACCGTCGAGCAGATCGTCGAACGCCTGGTCGAGCGACGGGAGCGGTTCGGCTTCTCGTACGTCGTCGTGCACGAGGCCGAGATGGAGGCCTTCGCTCCCGTCGTGGCGGCGCTCGCGGGAACCTGAGGTGACCGGCACCGGTCAGCGGATCGGCGTGTTCGGCGGGACCTTCGATCCGATCCACCGGGGCCACGTCCAGGTGGCGGAGTCGGTCCGCGACGCGCTGGGGCTCGACCGGATGCTGGTGGTCGTGGCCAACCAGCCGTGGCAGAAGCAGGACCGGCCGGTCACCCCGGCCGAGGACCGCTATGCGATGGTCGCCGCGGCGCTGGCCGACCGGCCGGGACTCGAGCCGTCCCGGATCGAGATCGACCGTGGCGGGCCGTCGTACACGGTCGACACCGTCCGCACGGTCCTGTCCCACGAGCCGGACGCCGAGGTCGTGGTGGTGGTGGGCGCCGACGTGGCGGCCGCGCTCGACACCTGGCACGAGCACGAGGCGCTCCGCCGGCTGGTCACCCTGGCCGTCGTCGACCGGCCGGGAGCGCCTGCAGCCGACCCGCCTGCCGGGTGGCGGTCGGTCCGGGTCCCGGTGGGACCGGTCGACGTGTCGAGTACGGACCTGCGATCCCGGCTCGAGTCCGGGGATTCGGTCGAGGGGGCGGTGCCCGACGCCGTCATCCGTTGCATTGCCGAGCGGGGTCTGTACGCTACAGGGAGATGACTGTGCGGCTGACCCCCACCGAGGAGTCGAGACTCACCACGGCGCCGCAGGTCCCTCCCCCTCCCGGTCCATCTGACGTCCAGGTGACAACATCGCAGGAGGCTGCAGACGGCAGGCGGGCCCTGCGCGAGGCGCGACGCAGGCGGCGGCGCACCACCTGGATCTGTGCCGCGTTCGTCGCCGTCTGTCTGGCCCTTACCATCGTGGTGGTGACGCTCGCCCGCTACCGACCGGCTCCACCGTTGCCGTCGGTCGGTGCCATCGCCTCCTCGGTGCATCCGAGTCCGTCCGCCCTCACCCCAACCGCAGGATCCCAGGCCGACAGCACCGTGCTGTCGCCCGCACCGTCCCTTGGCGCCGCGGCGCCAGAAGGAGGCACACGTTGACCACCACCGACCCCGCCCCCGTCGCACGCTCGTCCGTGATCGACATCCCCGACGAGTGCCTCGTGGCCGCACGCGCCGCGGATGCCAAGTCCGGGGAGGAGACCGTCATCCTCGCCATGGGTGACCTCCTGGGGGTGACCGACGCCTTCGTCGTGACCAACGGCCGCAACCAGCGGCAGGTCAAGACGATCGTGGACGAGGTCGAGCGGCAGGTGAAACTGGACTGCGGTCGTTCACCCCTGGGGATCGAGGGTCTGGCCGACGCCTACTGGGTGTTGATGGACTACGGCGACTTCCTCGTCCATGTGTTCATGGACGAGGCACGCTCCTTCTACGACCTCGAGCACCTGTGGAACGAGGCGCCCCGGGTGGCCTGGGCGGTGGCCGCCTCCGCCTGAGTGGGCCCCCCCATCAAGGGAGCGGCGCCTGAGGGACGTAGTCGGACCGCCCCACCGGCCCCGGCACCTGGACGCCGGCCGCGGTCGGGACCTCGACGGCCTTGCCGGCGATCTCGAAGTCGACGCCGGTGATGCCCGGTTGCTGGGTGACCGTGTACACGACCTGGGCGATGGCCATGGTCTGGTCGGGCCCCACCACCTGGATCGGGTCGGCGGAGAAGCGGACGGTGGCCACCCCGCCGGCCTGGGTGGCGGTCACGTCGACGCCGGCACCGCTGAGGTACGACTGGACCCCGGACGCCGATTCCGTCGCCGTGGGACCGGCCAGCAGCGCGCCGAGGACCTGGCTGAGGGCGGCCGGGACGGCAACCTCGCGATCGGCAGCCACCAGGTGACCACTGGGTGCCACCAGGAAGATCTGCTCGGAAACTCCCACTTCCGGCGCAGTCCCGGGGACCGAGGAGTTCGTGGTCGGAGGTCCGAGCAGGTGGTAGGGGACGGCGGACTTGGCGATGGCGGTCGGCCCGGTCGCGGTCGGAATGCCGCAGGCCGTCGTGGACAGGACGGCGCCCATGACGGCGACGGCGGCGATCCGACGGCGGGCCGCGCCGGTCATGCCCGCTCTCCCTGGTCGAGGGTGGAATCCGCCACGGCGTCCCCGGACGGGTGGAGGGGGAGCTCCACGACGAACCGGGTTCCCCCGCCGGGTGCGTCCTCGCTCCACACCCGTCCACCGTGGAGTCGGACGTGCTCGGCCACCAGCGACAGCCCGAGTCCGGTCCCCTGGCTCGACGCCCGCTGCCCGGCCCGGCCGCCCCGATAGAAGCGTTCGAAGAGATGGTCCCGCTCGGCGGCGGGCACCCCGGGCCCGCTGTCCTCGACCACGACGCGGATGGCCAGCGCCGGAAACGGGCTCTCGGCGAGGAGCGGCGGCTGGCGCTCGACCAGGACCCGGACGACGCCGCCCGCGTAGAGGGATGCGTTCTCCATGAGGTTGGTCATGACCCGCTCGAAACGGCGCTTGTCCACCCGCAACCGGAGCCCGTCGACCCCGGGGCCGACCAGGACCGGGAAGGGGACGGTGCCGCGCACGCCGTCGTCGTCGACCGGCGCGGCGGCGGCGACCGCCCGTCGCACCAGCTCGCCGGGATCGACTTCGTCGAGCGACAGCTCGGCGGAGCCGGAGTCGAACCGGGAGATCTCGAGGAGGTCGTCGACCATCCGGGTGAACCGTCGGAGGTCGCCGTCGAGCAGGTCGAGCGCGCTCTGGGCCCGAGGGGCCAGCTGGCTGCGGTGGCTCTCGAGCACCGAGACCGTGGCGGTCAGCGTGGTCAGCGGCGAGCGCAGCTCGTGGCTCACGTCCGAGGTGAACCGGGCCTCGCGCTCGATCCTGTCCTGGAGGTTCGCCGTCATCCGGTTGAACGCGGCGGCCAGCTCCTCCAGATCGGCGTCGTCACCGGCGTCGACCCGGGTGTCGAGCTGCCCACCGGCGATGGCCACGGCGGCACCGGTCAGCGCTGCGAGCGGGCGCAGGGCCCGGGAGCTGGCCCATCGCCCGACCGCGGCTCCGGCGATGGTGGTGACCAGTGCCGCGGCGGCCAGAGCGTAGGCCAGTGCCCGCAGCGTGCCGGCCAGCTCGTCGAGGGAGAACACCTCGAAGTAGGCACTGTGCACGGCGGGCAGGGGCACACCGATGACCAGTTGGGGAGTGCCGGCCAGAGTGAACAGCTGGGACGCCGGGGTACCGGACAGGACGAGGTTCCGCTCCCCGCCGGGGATGGCGCTCTGTCCCACCGAGATCGACGTGGCATACCACTGACCGCCGGTGCGCAGCACGGATCGTGACCCGGGGAGCGTGTCCACCGACTCGATGAGCTGGTTGACCTGCGTGACCGGTGAGCGCAGGGCGTTCTGGACCAGCGCGGCGTTGGCGAAGGCCTGGTGCTGGTCCGCCGACTGACGATCGCTGAGGAACGTCTGTCTGGCGGTGAAGTAGGTGATCCCGGCCATGAGGGTGGATAGCCCGAATGCACCGATGGCGAAGGTGAGGGTGACCCGGGCCCGCAGACCGAGCCGACCGGACAGTCGGGTCCCCCGGGTGCGCAGGGTCCCCGACGGCGCGTCGTGGCGGACGGCCTCTTCCGCCGCAGTGCCGCCTCGGGGTCCGGGGTCGGCGTAGGCGGAGACCACCGGTCAGACCGCCAGCTTGTAGCCCATGCCCCGTACGGTGAGGATGAACCTCGGGGAGGCGGGATCCGGCTCGACCTTGGTGCGCAGGCGCCTCACATGGACGTCGACCAGCCGGCCGTCGCCGAAGTAGTCGTAGCCCCAGACGCGCTCGAGCAACTGCTCGCGGGTCAGGACCTTGCCCGGGTGGTTGGCCAGCTCGCACAGGAGCCGGAACTCGGTTCGGGTGCAGTGGACCTCGTCCCCGGCCCGGCGGACGACGCCCGCATCCGGCTCGATCTCCACGTCGCCGAAGCTGAGGACGGCCGACCCTTCACCGTCGTGGCGCGACCTGCGGAGCAGGGCCCGGATCCGGGCGGCCAGCTCCTTGGCCACGAACGGCTTGGTCACGTAGTCGTCCGCTCCAGCCTCGAGTCCGGCGACGACGTCGTGGGTGTCGGACCGGGCCGTCACCATGATCACCGGCACGGTCGACTGGCGGCGCAGGGCGCGGCAGGCCTCGAAACCGTCGATCCCGGGGAGCATGAGGTCGATCAGGACCAGCTCGTAGGCCTCGCTCCCGAAGCGGGCCACCGCCTCCTCGCCGCTGCCCACACCGTCCACGGTGTAGCCCTCTTCCTCCAGGGCCAGGCGCATCGAGGACCGGATCCGCTCGTCATCCTCGACGATCAGGATGCGACTCATCATCCGATCATGACACGACCGTCCCGTCCCGAGCGGACAGGACGGTCGTGGTCGACGGTTGGTCGGGACGGAGCTACGACAGCCAGATCTGCTGGGGCCAGACCGCCCCGCCGATCATGCCGAAGGCCTTGTTGCCGGCCGGCGTGGTCGGATTGTTGAAGTTCTGCACATTGGGTTGGGCCCCGATCGACCACAGTGTGCGGTCGTACCAGATGTAGGGGAGGTCGGCCGACAGCAGGCGGTTGACCTCCTGGTAGGCGGCCACCCGGGTCGCTTCGTCCGCCGCCTGGCGGCCCTGGATCAGCGCGGTCTGCATGGCCGGGTCGTTGTTGCGGGCCATGTTGATGCAGAACACCGGGGTGTCGGCGTTCTTCGGCGTCCAGAATATGTAGTTGAGGTCGGGGTTGACCGCACCGAACTGGCGCCACGTGAGGGCCTCGAAGCTGCCCGCCAGGGCCACGTTGATGATCGAGTCCTGGAGGATCGGGACGAGCGTGACGGTCATGCCGGCCAGCTGCAGCTGCTGCTGGAGGAACTCGCCGATCTGGCTTCCCTTGGGGTCAGGCGTGTTCCCGAGAGTCAGCGACACCGGAGCGCCCGACGCCTTGACCTCGGCCACCAGCTGCTTGGCCTTGGCCAGGTTGTACTCGGGGTAGCCGTTGTCGGTCAGGTAGTACGGCGACGAGGGGGTGAACACGCCGTTCGAGGTCGAGTTGACACCGTTGTCGATCACGTTGACGTACTGCTGGGAGCTGGTGGCATGGGCCACCGCCTGGCGGAGCTTGAGGTTGTCGAACGGCGGCTTGGACAGATTGAGGATGAGGCAACCCATGTCCGGCTCGCCGGCCACGTGCACCGAGTCGTCGCAGTAGCCGAGCGACCTGTTGTTTCGCATCTGCAGGATGTCCGAAGCGGTGTCCGAGTGGATGATGTCCACGGCTCCGGAGTTGAGGCTCGCCAGGATCTGGTCGGTGTCCGGGATCGGCTTGTAGGTGATGCTGTCGAGGTACGGCATGCCGGGACGCCAGTAGTGGGGATTGCGTGTGGCGGTGAAGTGGTCGTCCGGTATCCACTCCTGGTAGATGAACGGTCCCGTCCCGATCGGGTTGGTCTGGCTTCCCGTGGCCAGCCAGTTGGGCTCGGCGATGAAGGCGAACTGGCTGCCGATGCCACCGCACAGGTAGTAGTCGAACGGAACCCACGGCGACGACATGGTCAAGGTCACCACGAGCGGGCTGGTGACGGTGACCGACTGGACCGGCGAGAGCGCAGGGCCGGTGAGCAACGAAGCGATCTGCAGCTTGAAGTTGGTGGCCACGGCCTGGGCGTCACAGGGCGTTCCGTTGTGGAACAGCAGGTTCGGCCGCATGGTGATCGTCCACGTCGTGTAGGTGGCATCCGGGACCACCGACTCCGCGAGGTTGGGCTGGGGGACGCCGTTGATGTCGAGGATCATCAGCGTGTCGAACACCGTGCGTGCGTAGAGGATCCCGACCTCGTCGAACGTCCCCTGGGTGGGGGAGAAGCCCTTCTCCTCGGCGTCGACACCGAAGACCAGCTGTCCGCCGGGCTTGGGGGTGGCGTTCGAGATGCCGTTGGGTCGCTGCCCGGACGAAGTGGTCGACGAGCTCGAGCTGGAACTGGAGCTCCCACAGGCGGCGAGCAGCCCACCGGAGGTGCCGGCGATGGCCAGTCCGGCCCCGGCGACGGCTCCCTTGGCCAGGAACGAGCGGCGGTCGATGCGATCAGTCATGGTCCCCCTTTGGGCGGTGGTCGCTGCGTTCGCAGGCGGCCTCTTCAGTGCTGCACAGATTCGGTGTTTGGTGCTGCATGTCGAGCACCGCGGTTCGTCGATGCGGCGATCTTCTTCGGTCCCGACCCTCCCCCGGGGACGGCGAGACCGCTGCTGTCTCGGCCTGACGTTACCCGTCAGCGCGCTGGGGCGGGGGGAAGGCGTCCAACGGATCGCCAGATCGTGGCTGCCGGTCGGTGGGCACTGGCCGGCTCGTATGACCGAAGCCGTCATCGCCCGCCGGTACGCTCGATCCGTGGATTGGAAGATCGAGGCCTACCGGCGCTCGGTCGCAGGCCTGTCCCCGGACACGGTCCGGGCCTACGCCTCCGACGTCGAGCGGTTCGCCGAGTGGGCCGAACGCGGGGGTGCTCGGGGCCCGGGCGACGTGAACCGGATCATCCTGCGGCGCTACTTGGCATTCCTTGCCACCCGTCGGTATGCCAAAGCGACGATCTCCCGGGCGGCCGCATCGCTGCGGTCCTATTTCGGCTGGTGTGCCCGTCGGGGCCTGATCGAGCGCGACCCGTCGGTCCGGCTGTCGGCGCCGGCGCCGGACTCGCGGCTCCCGCGGGTCCTCGGACATGCGGAGCTCGACCGGCTGCTCGAGCCCGGCTCCTCAGCGGCGTCGGGCGGGAGTGCGGGGGAGGCCGGTGAACCCCCCGGGCGGGTGGCCCGCGATCTACGGGACGACGCCGTCCTCGAGCTCCTCTACGGGGGAGGTATGCGCGTCGCCGAGCTGTGCGGGCTCGACGTCGACGACCTCGACCTCGACCGGGGCGTGGTGACGGTGACCGGCAAGGGGTCCAAGCAACGCCAGGTGCTGATCCACGACCGGTGTGCGGAGGCCGTGCGGTCGTGGCTGGCCGGCCCCCGATCGGCGATGGCACCCGGGGCGGGCGAGACCGGCGCATTGTTCTACAACGGGAGAGGGAACCGCCTGGGCGCCCGGGACGTGCGGCGGATCCTCGACCGTCGTTCGCCGGTGCCCACCCACCCCCACGCCCTCAGGCACAGTTTTGCAACACACCTGCTCGACGGGGGTGCGGATCTGCGGGTCGTACAGGAATTGCTCGGGCATGCGAGCCTGCAGACGACGCAGGTCTACACTCATGTAAGCAAGGAACGCCTGCTTTCGGTCTACTCCGGAACGCATCCACGGGCCTAAGGGGACAATTGCCGACGCAACTCGAGACAGCCGGGCATGGCATCGACGCCTTGTGGGCCGAGTACAAGAAGACGGGGGGCAAGGCGCTGCGCGATCAGCTCATCGTCCACTACGCCCCTGTGGTCAAGTACGTGGCCGGCCGGGTGTCGGTCGGACTTCCTCGCCACGTGGACGAGGCCGACCTGGCCAGTTACGGGATCATCGGGCTGATCGACGCCATCGAGCGGTTCGAGCCGGCCCGGAACATCAAGTTCGAGACGTACGCGGTCCCCCGCATCAAGGGTGCCATCATCGACGAGCTCCGCTCGATCGACTGGGTGCCACGGTCGGTGCGGGCCAAGGCGAGGGCCGTCGAACAGTCCTACTCGAAGCTGGAGGCGGACCTCCACCGCACGCCCACCGATGCCGAGGTCGCCGCCGACCTCGAGATGACCGACGACGAGTTCCAGACGACCCTCCGCAAGATCTCCTTCGTGGGCGTCGTCGCACTGGACGAGGTGTTCCGGGGTGGCGACCACTCCGACCGCTCGACGCTGGGGGAGACGCTTCCGGACGCCACCTCCGGTCCCCTGCAGACCTTCGAGGTCAAAGAGACCAAGGAGGCGCTCATCAAGGCGGTGAGCGAGATGGCCGACCGGGAGAAGACCGTCCTCACCCTCTACTACTACGAAGGCCTCACCCTGGCCGAAATCGGCGACATCCTCGGCGTCACCGAGAGCCGGGTCTGCCAGATCCACACCAAGGCCGTGCTGCAGCTGCGGGCCAAGCTCGCCGATCGGCCCGAGGGTGCGGGGCGCAAGCTGGCCGGCGACAAGAGCGCCAAGAAGGCAGTCGCCGCACCTGCTGCCGGCTGACCGGAGCACCTGCCGCCGGCTGAGCAGAGCAGTCGGATCGGTCCGTCGGGGATCGGCGCCGGGCCCCTGGTCCCGCCCCACCGCCCGCCGAGTGGAGGCTGCCGGCCATGGGCACTAGCATGATGTGGTCCCGCCGACCGGCAGGGCACTCGAGCGGTAACTACACGCACCCGGCCGCGTCCACGGTCGCCCCGCACTGCGGGGTGCTGCAGCCGGGGAGGAACAACCGTCACAAGGAGCAGTCATATGGCCGTCGTCACCATGAAGCAGCTGTTGGGCGCGGGCGTCCACTTCGGGCACCAGACCCGCCGGTGGAACCCCAAGATGCGCCGTTTCATCCTCGGAGAGCGCAACGGGATCTACCTGATCGACCTCCAGCAGACGATGAAGGGAATCGAAGAGTCCTACGGGTACATCCGGGACCTCGTCGCCGGTGGGGGGACCATCCTCTTCGTCGGAACCAAGAAGCAGACACAGGGCCCCGTAGCCGTCTATGCCGACGCGTGCGGCATGCCCTACGTGAACGAGCGGTGGCTGGGCGGCATGCTGACCAACTTCCAGACCGTCTCCACCCGGGTGAAGCGGATGAAGGAGTTCGAGGCCATGCAGCGGGCCGGCGACTTCGACGCCATGCCGAAGAAGGAGGCACTCCGGCATACGCGTGAACTCGAGAAGCTCCAGCGGAACCTCGGAGGCATCCGCGGGCTCGACAAGCTGCCCGACGCCATCTTCGTGATCGACACCAAGAAGGAGCACATCGCGGTCACCGAGGCCAACAAGCTCGGCCTACCGGTAGTGGCCGTGGTGGACACCAACTGCGACCCCGATGTGATCACCCACGTGATCCCGGGCAACGACGACGCCATCCGCTCGGGCGCACTGCTGTGCCGTGTGGTGGCCGACGCGGTCACCGAGGGTCGCTTCATCGCCCAGAACCGGCCGGCAGCCAACACCGCCCCGGCTCCTGCACCGGCGGCACCCGCCGCCCCGGCCCCCGCCCCCGTCGCCGAGGCCCCCGCCCCCGTCGCCGAGGCCCCCGCTGCCGAAGCTCCGGCCGCTGAGGCCCAGGCCCCCGCCACTCCGGCCGCCGAGGCCCCCGAGGATGAGGCCCCTGCCGCCGAGGCCCCCGCTACCCCGACTTCGACCGAGGAGGTCTGAGCGTGTCCGGATTCACCGCCAAGGATGTCCAGAAGCTCCGTCAGCTCACGGGCGTCGGCATGCTCGATGCCAAACGGGCTCTGGAGGAGAACGACGGCGACATGGAAAAGTCCGTCACCTGGCTTCGCGAGCAGGGCCTGGCCAGTACGGCCAAGCGTGCCGACCGCGAGGCATCCGAGGGCGCCGTCGCCATCGGCCGGACCAGCAACGCCGTATCGATCGTGCAGCTACGGTCCGAGACCGACTTCGTGGCCAAGTCCGCCGAGTTCGTCGCCTTCGTGTCCGAGCTAGCCGACCTGGTGGCGGCCAAGGGTGTCGACGCGGTCGCCGAGCAGGCCGACGAACTCGACTCGATGAAGATCACGCTGAAGGAGAACATCTCCCTCGGCCGGGTCGTGCGGATCGAGGCCCCCGAGAACGGTGCCGTCGACTCGTACCTCCACCTGCAGGCCGGACGCGGGGTCAACGCCGTGGCCGTGGCCGTGGCCGGAGGATCGACCGAACTCGCCCATGACATCGCCGCCCACATCGCTTTCGCCCGTCCCCTGTACATCAACCGGGAGGACGTCCCCGAGGCCGAGGTGGCCGCCGAGCGCGAGACCGTCGAGAAGATCGCCCGCAACGAGGGGAAGCCCGAGGCCTCGCTGCCGAAGGTCGTCGAAGGCCGCCTCAACGGTTGGTACAAGGAGCGGGTCCTGGTCGACCAGCCGTTCGTGAAGGACGAGAAGCAGACCATCGGGAAGCTGCTCGGCGACGCCAGGGTGACCGAGTTCGCCCAGGTCGTCGTCGGCGACTGACGGTACGGTGGGCCAGCCACAGCGCATCATCTTGAAGCTCTCGGGCGAAGCCCTGGCCTCGTCCGCATCGGACGAGACGATCGACGCATCCGCTGTGGAGCAGCTGGCCCGCGAGATCGCCCAGACGCGTGAGGAGTTCGACCTCGAGCTCGCCGTGATGGTGGGCGGTGGGAACATCTGGCGGGGTACGACCGGCGCCGGCGCCGGGATGGACCGCGCCACGTCGGACACCATGGGGATGCTGGGGACGGTCATCAACGCCCTGGCTCTCCAGGACGCGCTCGAGCAACACAACCAGGCCACCCGGGTCCTCTCCGCCGTCCAGATGGCCGAGGTGGCCGAGCCCTACATCCGTCGACGCGCGATCCGCCACCTCGAGAAGGGCCGGGTCGTCGTGTTCGCCGCCGGTATGGGCAACCCGTACTTCACGACCGACACGTCCGCCGCGCTCCGTGCCGCCGAGATCGAGGCGGTCCTGCTGTGCAAGGGCACCCACGGCGGCGTGGACGGGGTCTATACGGCCGACCCCCGGCTGGACCCTACGGCTACCCGCTACGACGAGGTGTCCTTCATGGAGGTGGTGTCCAAGGACCTTCGGGTCATGGACCTGACCGCCATCACGTTCTGCATGGACAACGGGCTGCCGATCCGGGTCTTCGACCTCATGGAGCCGGGCAACATCCGCAAGGCGCTGAGTGGCGAGTCGATCGGCACCCTCGTTCGATGAACACCCAGCTCCGAGGCTTCTCTGGGTGCGTCCGGACCACGATGACTACGCTGTTCCGCTAATGGAAGACGACCTGACCGCACTCGTGGTGTCCGATGCCGGGGAGCACATGGCCAAGGCGGTGGAGCACGCCCAGTCGGAGTTCAGCGCCATCCGTACCGGGCGGGCGACACCCGCCCTCGTCGAGCATCTGAAGGTCGACTACTACGGCACCGAGACGGAGCTCCGCCAGATGGCCGGGTTCAGCGTCCCCGAGGCCCGCATGCTCGTGGTCTCCCCGTACGACAAGAGCTCGCTGGCCGCCATAGAGAAGGCCATCCAGAGCTCCGACCTGGGTATCACCCCGTCGAACGACGGCACGGTCATCCGGCTGTCGTTTCCGGTGCCCACCGAGCAGCGGCGCAAGGAGCTCGTCAAGGTCGTCAAGCAAAAGGCGGAGGAGGGCAGGGTGGCCGTCCGCAACATGCGCCGGAACGCCCGCCAGGAGCTCGAGAGCATGCAGAAGGACGGCGACCTCTCGACTGACGAGCTCGATCGGGTCGAAAAGGACCTGGAGAAGTTGACCCAGGACCACGTAGCCGCCATCGATCGTCTTCTTGCCCACAAGGAGCAGGAGCTCCTCGAGATCTGAGCGCAGCCGGACGGAGGTCCGGAGACGACACCGGGCCGATCGACGGCCCGGCACTGACTATGGGCCGGCCCGAAGGCCCGTTCCTGGGGAGGAACATCAACGTGGAGTACGGCCCGGACAGGGAAGACGACGAGCTGGACGAAGACGGCATTCCTTCGCGGCCCGATCCGTCCGGCCCTTCGACGGGGGGCGTGCGGATCATCGGCGCCGAGACGGCCGCCGAGATCACGTCCGAGATGCCGGTGGTGCCGCCCGCCCACATCGCCAAGGACAGCACACCCCACAGCTCCGTGCGCATCGTCGATGATCCGGACGCCGCCGAGCCAGTCGAGGCTGCCCCGGATGCGTCCCACGCCGAACTCCCGCACTGGACCGAGCCGGCCACTGGACAGGTGCCGGCGGTGCTGGCCCGCGACGCCGACGCCGGCACGGGTGCCGGAATCCTCCCTCCGACCTGGCGCGAGGAGGATGCCGACTGGACGGCCCACGAGGAGGAGTTCGAGCCCTCGATGTTCAGTGACGAGCGGGCCTCCCTCGGGGCTCTCGACGAGACGGGCGGCGCCGACGAGGTGCGCCGACCGTGGGAGTTCGACCTCGACTCGGTTCGGGCGGGACAGCCCGGTCCCGGGGCGTCGGTCACCTCGGATCCCATCACCGAGCCCGTCGAGCCGGTCCCGGCACGAGGCGAGCACGCCGGCGAGCGGGAGGCCGAGCGGCCCGTTCCGTCGTCGCCCGATCCGGTCCATATCGGCGAGGCGACCTCGGTGATCTTCGTCGCCGACGTGGCGAGTGCGGGCTCGGACGAGACCCGTACCCCCGGGACCGACGCCGGCGAAGCCCCTGGCGACCTCGGGGACGCGCCCGGTGGGGCCGATCCTGTCAGGCCGTCGGGTACCCCTCGGATCGGCCGGGCCCGAAGGGGCGGACTGCTCCCCACCCACCTCAAGGCCAAGCGCCCCGACGATCCCGACGGCTCCCTGGCCGAACCGCTCGCCGCCGAGCCACCCGGCGCGGTGGTCGCCGATGTACCCGGTGCCGGTCGCCGCCGCTCCGGTCTGGCCAGCCTGGCTGCAGCCGACCGGATGGCCGAGCAGGAGCAGGAGTCGGCCGGTCCGGCCGTCACCGAGTCGGACTCGCCGGTGCTCGCCACGGACGTCCATCGGGACCGCCGGTCGAGGCGCCGGCCCGCTTCTGCCACCGCTGACCGTCCGCTCCGATCGAGCAGCAACTACACGCCGGAGGTGACCGGAGGTACGCCACCGGCCCCCGCGTCGGAACGGATCCGGCACCGCGAAGTGTCCGGCGGGAGCACCGGGCTCCGGGTCGGCACCGGTGTGGCCGTGGCCGTGGTGGCCCTGCTCGCCTTCAAGATCGGCACCGTGACCTCGCTCGTCCTGAGCCTCGTGATCGTCACGTTCGCCGCAGGCGAGGCCTTCGCCGTGCTCCGAAGGGCGGGATGGCGCCCCGCCACCCTGCTCGGGCTGGTCGGGACCATCTCCTTGATGGTCGGCGCGTACGACAAGGGAATCGCCGCCATCCCGCTGGTCATGGTGCTGATCGCCGTGTTTACGTTGCTGTGGTACCTGTTCGGCGTCGAGCGGGGCTCGGCCGTCGCCGGGACGGCCGCGACCATGCTGGTCATCGGTTGGGTGGCGCTCCTCGGCTCGTTCGCCGGACTCCTGCTGGCCCCGTCCACCTTCCCGGACAGGCACGGCATCGCCTTCCTGCTCGGCGCCATCATCGCCACCGTGGCCAACGACGTCGGCGCCCTGGTGATCGGACGGTGGTTCGGCAGCCACCAACTGGCCCCCAACGTGAGCCCCAACAAGACATGGGAGGGCCTGGCCGGCGGAGCCCTGGCCTCCATCCTGGTCTCGACGGTCGTCGTCGGAGCCATCCACCCGTGGTCGGCGGCCAACGCGGCGCTGCTCGGCGTCGTCGTTGCCGTGGTCGCCCCGCTGGGCGATCTGTGCGAATCCCTCCTCAAGCGTGACCTCCGCTTGAAGGACATGGGGACGCTCCTGCCCGGTCACGGCGGGGTCCTCGACCGGGTCGACGCCCTGATCTTCGTGCTGCCCGCCACGTACTACCTGGTCCGCGCGCTCAACATCGGTTGAACATCGGGCAGGCTGGTGGGATGACTCCCGCGACCGGTGGCACCGCAGCGACGGCGTCCAGTGGTCCGGGGCACGGTCCGACGACGGTCAGTGTGGTGGGATCGACCGGCTCGATCGGCACCCAGACCCTCGGCGTGGTGTCCGAGGAGCCCGCCGGCTACGAGATCGTGGCCATCGGTGCCCAGCAGTCGGTCGACGCCCTGGTGGCCCAGGCGCTCGAGTTCCGGCCGCAGGTGGTGGCCATCGGGGACGTCTCCCTCGCCGCCGATCTGGCCTCACGGCTGCCCGCGGGCATCGAGGTGGTGGCCGGTGTGGAGGGCCTGGCATCCATCGCCACCCTGGCCGACGTGGTGGTCAACGGCGTCGTGGGGTTCGCCGGGCTGACGGTGACCCTGGCGGCCCTCGAGGCCGGTAGCCGGCTGGCCCTGGCCAACAAGGAGTCGATCATCGCCGGCGCCCCGGTGGTGGCCCGGGTGCGGATGACACCGGGCGCCGAGATCATCCCGGTGGACTCCGAGCACTGCGCCGTGCACCAGTGCCTGCGATCCGGTCGCCCCGAGGACGTGGCCCGACTGCTGCTGACCGCCTCCGGCGGGCCGTTCCGGGGCCGGAAGGCCGACGAGTTGGCCGACGTGGGCGTGGACGAGGCACTGGCCCATCCCACCTGGTCGATGGGTCCGAAGATCACCGTGGACTCCTCCACGCTGATGAACAAGGGACTGGAGGTGATCGAGGCCCACGAGCTCTTCGGCGTCCCCTACGACGCCATCGAGGTGGTCGTGCACCCCCAGTCGATCGTCCACTCCATGGTCGAGTTCGTGGACGGAGCCATCGTGGCCCAGCTGTCGATGCCGGACATGCGCCTGCCCATCGGTTACGCACTGGCCTACCCGGGTCGTCTCGGAACCGCGTTCGGGGCCATCGACTGGTCGACCCTCTCGATCCTCGAGTTCGAGCCGCCGGACCGGGACGCGTTCCCCTGCCTGGACCTGGCCTACCGTGCCGGCCGCGCCGGGGACCTGGCGCCCGCCTGGCTGAATGCGGCCAACGAGGTCGCGGTGGCCGCCTTCCTCGACGGTCGCATCTCCTGGTCGACCATCGCCGACGTGGTCGCGGCCACCCTCGACCGCTACGAGGACACAGCGGGTGGGCCGGTGCGAACCGTCGAGGACGTCCTCGACGCCGATGCCACCGCCCGACGGCTGGCCGACGGTGCGGTCGCGGACAGGAGCGTCCGGTGAGCGCCGTCGACCTCCGGCCGACCGAGGGCCACGGAGCACCGGTGGGAGCCAGCGGCGGCGGCGGCGGTGTGGTGGGAGGCAAGACGGCGGCCCGGTCGCTGCTGGAGCTGGTGGCCGTGGTGGCCATGGTCGTCGCTCTGTCGGTGGCCGCGGGTCAGGTCGACCTGCTGATCGTCGTCGCCTGCCTTGTCGTCATGATCATGGTCCACGAACTCGGCCACTTCCTGACGGCCAAGCACGGCCACATGAAGGTCACCGAGTACTTCCTCGGCTTCGGGCCGCGCCTGTGGTCATTCCGGAAAGGGGAGACCGAGTACGGGATCAAGGCGATCCCTCTCGGGGGCTACGTGAAGATCCCGGGCATGACCAACCTGGAGGAGGTCGACCCGGCCGACGAGGCCCGCACCTACCGCGAGCAGCCGTTCCGTGCCCGCCTGCTGGTGGCGGTGGCCGGCTCGGCCATGCACTTCCTGATGGCCTTCGTGCTGCTGTGGACGTTGGTGACCTTCATCGGGGTGCCCAACGGCGACAAGGTGGACGTCCAGCAGTTCATCACCGTCGGTGGGCGGCCGGGCCCGGCCCAGTCGGCCGGGATCCGGCCGGGCGACGTGGTGGTGTCGGCCGACGGCAGGGCCGTGAAGGGCGACACCACGACGCTGATCTCGGTCATCCACTCCCACCCCGACACCCCGGTCACCCTGGTCGTCCAGAGGGACGGGACGGACCACACCCTGGTGGTCACCCCGGTCGACGGACGTACGGTGCACGAGACGGGCGCCACCCAACCGTCCGGAACTGCGCCCTACGGCGTCATCGGGGTGAATCTCGGGTCCCCGGTGGAGCGGGTCGGACCCGTGACGGGGCTCGGGCAGAGCGTCGACGACATGGTCCGGTTTTCGTGGGCGTCGGTGGTCGGGGTGGCACACCTGTTCTCCCCGTCGGCCACCGTCCAACGGTTCCGGGAGGTGGGCAGCGCCAAGGCGGCCAACCAGGCCACGGCCGACGGCACCCGGGTCTCGTCCCTCGTCGGGGTCGGACGCATGGCCGAGGACGCGCTCCGGGTCAGCCTCGGCGACTTCCTTATCATCCTCATCTCCATCAACCTGTTCGTGGGCATCTTCAACCTGTTCCCCATGCTCCCCCTGGACGGTGGTCACGTGGCGATCGCCGTGTACGAGAAGATCCGGACCGGCAGGTCGAAGGTGCTGTACCACGCCGACGTGACCAAGCTCCTCCCGTTCACGTGGGCGCTGGTGCTGTTCCTCGCGGTGCTGGTCGCCACCTCGCTCCTCACCGACCTGCTCCACCCGGTGTCCAACCCCTTCGGGTAGCGCCTCCCCGGGGCGTCCGGGCGGACATGCACCGGTAGCATCTGGTCCATGGAACGCCCGGCAGGAGACCTCACCCATCGTCGACCGACCCGCCGGATCCAGGTTGGCGACGTGGCCGTCGGTGGCGGCGCCCCGGTGACGGTCCAGTCGATGACCACGACCAAGACGGCCGACGTCGACGGCACCCTGAGCCAGATCTACGCACTGGCGGCGGCAGGGGCGGACATCGTGCGGTGCACGTGCAACGAGGAGGCCGCGGCCGAGGGTCTGGCCCGGATCGTCCCGCGCTCGCCGGTGCCGATCATCGCGGACATCCACTTCCACGTGGAGATGGCGCTGGCTGCCCTCGAGGCCGGGGTCCAGGGGCTCCGGCTCAATCCGGGGAACCTCCGCAAGGCCCACGAGATCAAGCTGGTGGCGGCCGAGGCGAAGGACCGCGGCGTGCCCATCCGCATCGGGGTCAATGCCGGGTCGCTGCACCCCGACCTCTACGCGAAGTACGGCGGGGCCACCCCCGAGGCCCTGGTCGAGTCGGCCCGTATGGAGCTGGCCTACTTCGCCGAAGTCGGGTTCGACGACGTCAAGATCTCGGTCAAGGCGTCGTCGGTCCCGTTGATGATCGACTCCTACCGGCTGGCGTCGGAGACCTTCGACCACCCGCTCCACCTGGGGGTGACCGAAGCCGGGCCCCCGCCGGCCGGCCTGTTGAAGGGCACCGCCGGGATCGCCACACTGCTGGCCGAGGGCATCGGCGACACCATCCGGTACTCGCTGACCGCCGATCCGGTCGAGGAGGCCAGGGCCGGCCGCCAGCTGCTCGAGGCCCTCGGGCTCCGTGAGCGGAAGGGGCTCGACCTGATCGCCTGCCCGAGTTGTGGCCGGTCGGAGATCGATGTGATCGCCGTCGCCCAGGCCGCCCAGGACGCCCTCGAGAACCGGAACCTCCCGATCCAGGTGGCCGTCATGGGCTGCGTGGTGAACGGTCCGGGCGAGGCCCGCGAGGCTGACCTCGGGATCGCCGCGGGTCGCAAGCGGGGCCATCTGTTCATCAAGGGGAAGATCGTCCGGGTCGTCCCGGAGGACCAGATGGTCGAGGCCCTCGTTCTCGAGGCCGAGCGCCTGGTGGCCGAGGGCGTCGAGGCCCGACTGGCCGCGGCGGACGCCGGAGCCGAGGCCGAGGCCGAGGCCGACCGTCGGGAGCTGCTCGATGCCAAGGGCGACGACGCCAACGCCTCCGAGACCAAGGTCGAGCTGATCCGCAAGCGCTTCGGGGAGGACGGAACACCGACCGGCTGACCGTCGGATCCGGTGCGGCCGACCCCGGGACCCACACGTCGCACACCGATGAACCCCACCGGGAGCCTCCCGGGGGTTACAAGGACGGACGGTAGGCTCTCCGCCCATGCGCATGTCCCACCTCCTGGTCCGAACCCTGCGAGAGGCCCCGGCCGACGCCGAGGTGGCCAGCCACCAGCTCCTGGTGCGGGGTGGGTTCATCCGTCGACTGGCGTCCGGGGTGTACACCTTCTTGCCCCTCGGGCTCCGGGTGCTCCACAACATCGAGACGGTCATCCGTGAGGAGCTCGATGCCGCCGGCTGCCAGGAGCTGCTGCTGCCCGCCCTCCACCCCCTCGAGCTGTGGGAGCAGAGCGGCCGGGCCGCGCTGTTCGGGAGCGACGCGCTTCCGGCCATGACCGTCGAAGGGCGAGGGGGGAGTTTCGTACTGGGGCCGACCCACGAGGAGGTGGTGACCGTCACGGTCGGGGCCGAGGTCGACTCGTACCGGCAGCTCCCGCTCACCGTCTACCAGATCCAGGTCAAGTTCCGCGACGAGGCCCGCCCCCGGTTCGGCCTCCTTCGTACCCGCGAGCTCATCATGGCCGACGCCTACTCGTTCGACGTCGACAAGGAGGCCATGCAAGAGTCGTACCGGGTCGTCTTCGACGCCTACCTGCGCATCTTCGCCCGCCTGGGCCTCGACGTCTCCCCGGTGGAGGCCGAGTCGGGCGCCATCGGCGGCGATGTGAACCACGAGTTCATGGTCCCGTCGGCCGTCGGCGAGGACCACTTCGTCCGGTGCACCTCGTGCGGATATGCCGCCAACGTGGAGGCGGCCACCCGCGGTGGCTTCGACACGTCGGCCATCCCGGTCGCCGACGCCCCTGCCATGGTGGACCATCACACGCCGGACCGCCCGGCGATCGATCAGGTGGTCGAGTTCTTCGACGACGCGGCGATCACCGCGGCCGACCTGCTCAAGTGCCTCGCCGTCATCGACGGAACCGGACGCGCCATCCTGGTGCTGCTGCCCGGTGATCGGGAGGCCCGGCTGCCGACCGGCTGGCGACTGTTCGAGGATGCCGACTTCACGGCCCATCCGTCCCTGGTCAAGGGGTACATCGGGCCGATGGGCCAGGGGGACGCCGGGATCACGGTGGTGGCCGACGTCGGCGTGTCCCGACCCGGGCCGTGGATCACCGGCGCGAACCGGTCCGACCACCATGTGAGCGGTGCCGTGGTCGGCCGCGACTTCACCGTCGACGAATGGGGCTCCTTCGCCCAGGTGGTGACGGGCGACGGCTGCCCCCGGTGCGGGCACGCCGTCGACCTGGTCCGTTCCGTCGAGGCCGCCCACACGTTTCAACTCGGGACCAAGTACTCGAGCGTCATGCCCGGTTCGTCCTTCGTGGCCGAGGACGGGGACGAGGCCATCTTTTCGATGGGCTGTTACGGCATGGGTGTCTCCCGCCTGCTGGCCGTGGTGTCCGAGGAGCACCACGACGACCGGGGCCTGGTGTGGCCGGCCGAAGTGGCCCCCTACCAGGTGCACCTCGCCGCACTGGGTGCCGGTAGGGCTCCCGAGGTGGCCGAGGCGGCCGACGCCCTCTACGGACGCCTGGTCGATGCCGGCGTGGAGGTGCTCTACGACGACCGGGACGTCTCGCCCGGGGTCAAGTTCGCCGATGCCGACCTGTTGGGGATTCCGGTGCGGCTGGTGGTCGGGTCCAAGGGCGTGGCCAGAGGGATCGCCGAATGGCGTTCGCGGGCGACGGGCGACGAGCGCGAGGTCGACCTGTCCGGCCCGCCGGAGACGTTCCTGGGGGCCTGACCCCGACCCGGGCGCCCGCGGGCAAGGACGGATCCCGTCCCGACCCGGGGTCGACGGGGCCGCGCACCACCGTGCGCGGACTCCGCCACCCCGCGCGCACTGCTATACTATTCTTTCTGCCGTTTGGCCGAGGGGTGAAGTGACGCTGACGAAGCGTGGGCGGCCAGCCCACGCTTTTGTTTTGGTCCGAAACACCTCTACCAGGTGCGCAGCGCAGGCCGGGGCCACAGGGTCGCCGGACCAGATTCTGAAGTGTGCGACAACCGACGACAGATGTACGAACCGGAGAGGAGGCAGCGTAGATGGTCCAGGATCTCTTCGCCGCGCTCCAGCCGGTGGTGACCGGGGCGGGGCTCGAGCTGGTCGACGTCGAGCTCAAGTCGGGCGTGCTCCAGGTGACCGTCGACCGTGAGGGTGGCGTGGACCTCGAGGCGCTCACGGATGCGAACCGGGCGGTGTCCAGCCTGCTCGACGACATCGACCCCATCCCCGGCCGCTACTCCCTCGAGGTCTCGAGCCCCGGCATCGAGCGGACCCTGCGCACCCCGGCCCACTTCGCCAAGGCGATCGGATCCACGGTGACGGTCAAGACCCGTCCCCAGGTCCCCGGTGACCGGCGTCTGCGCGGGGTGCTGGTGGCCTCCGGCGGTGACGGGTTCTCGCTCGCGGTCGAGGGATCCGGCGATGGTCCGGTGGAGCTCGCCTACGGCGACGTCGACCGGGTGCGCACCGTGTTCGTGTGGGGAGGCCAGGACCACCTCGGAGGCGACCGGGCGGCCACGACGCCGGCGCGGACGAAGACGGCACAGCAGAAGACGAAGACGCAGAAGAGGAAGCAGGTCGGTACCCCATGAGCAAGACGAATTTCGAGTTCCTCGACGCACTCGGCCAGATCGCGCGGGACAAGGGGATCTCGGTGGAGACGCTGCTCGATGCCTTGGCCAACGCCCTGGTTGCCGCGTACAAGCGCCGGCCCGATGCGGCCGAGGAGGCCGTGGTCACCATCGACCCCGACTCCGGTGAGATCCGCGTCTACGGCCAGGAGCTCGACGACGAGGGCAACGTGGTACGCGAGTGGGACGACACACCGGACGACTTCGGCCGCATCGCCGCCCAGACGGCCAAGCAGGTGATCCTCCAGCGGATCCGCGAGGTCGAGCGCGACCTCAAGTACGAGGAGTACGCCGGGCGGGAGGGTGACATCGTCACCGGCATCGTCCAGCAGACCGACAATCGCTACACCTTGCTCGACCTGGGCAAGGTCGAGGCGCTGCTGCCCCAGGCCGAGCAGGTCTCCTACGAGCGCTACGAGCACGGGGCCCGGCTGAAGGCCTACATCGTGGAGGTCCGCAAGACGACCAAGGGCCCCCAGATCGTGGTCAGCCGGAGCCATCCCGGGCTCATCAAGCGTCTGTTCGAGCTCGAGGTCCCCGAGATCTCCTCGGGTGCAGTGGAGATCAAGGCCGCGGCCCGCGAGCCCGGCCACCGCACCAAGATCGCCGTCTGGTCGAACGATCCCAACGTCGACCCGGTCGGGGCGTGCGTGGGGGCCAGGGGATCGCGGGTGCGCATGGTCACCAACGAGCTCCGGGGCGAGCGGGTCGACGTCGTCCCCTACTCGGACGACCCGGTCGAGCTGATCCAGTCCGCCCTGGCCCCGGCGCGGGTGCGTGAGGTCCGGCTGGACGACGAGACGGGCACGGCCACGGTGATCGTGAGCGACTACCAACTCTCGCTGGCCATCGGCAAGGAGGGCCAGAACGCCCGTCTGGCCGCACGGCTGACCGGTTGGCGGATCGACATCAAGAGCGAGACCCAGCTGGCCGAGGAGGAGTCGGGGTACGCCGGCGAGGAGTGGGCCGAGGGTGAGTGGGTCCAGAACGAGGCCGGCGAGATGGTCTGGCAGCCCGCCGAGGGCGGGTCCGCGGTGTCGGCGTCCGAGTGGGCCGAGGGCGCCGAGGGAGCGGACGAGGCGTCGGGCGGGGTCGGTTCCCCGGCCGAGGCCAACGACGCTTCCGTCGAGGTCGTCGAGGTCGTCGAGGTCGTCGAATCGGTGGAGCCTGCCGGGTCGACCGAGCCTGCCGACTCTCCAGAGGGTTCCGGGGAGGCGGCGTCCGAGGTCCCGGCGTCTGCAGACAGCGGGGCAGCGACCGGGGAGGAATCGGCATAACCCCACAGCGGACCTGTATCGGGTGCCGCCGGAACGGTCCGGCGGACACCATGGTGCGGGTCGTGCGACTCGGGGACGGATCCCTGGCCACAGGGCGTGCGCTCCCGGGTCGTGGCGCCTGGTTGTGCCGGGACTCGGTGGCGTGCGTCGACGCGGCGCAGAAGCGCCGGGCGTTCGAGCGGGCGCTGCGGGGTCCGGTGGACACCGGTGCGGTGGACGGGCTGAGGCGAGAGCTCGGTAGTTCCGTCGGGACTCCGGACTGGAATGGTCGGGAGAGTCCGGCGTTGTGATGTGCGAGGATGGAGGGTCGTATGTGCGCTTTGGCATCTACGACATCGAAGGAAGGGCAGTAACAGCCGTTGCCGAAGAAAATCCGGGTGTACGAGCTCGCTCATGAGCTCGGCCTGACCAACAAAGAGGCGCTTGACCTCTGCCTGTCCCTCGGGATGGGCGTCAAGAGCCATTCGTCGTCCATCGAGGACGCGCAAGCCGATCGCGCCCGTCGCAAGGCAGACAGCGAGGGCCTCCGACGCCCGGTGCAGCCCGAGGAGCCCGCAGCACCGGCGAAGAAGGTCGCCGCCAAGAAGGCACCGGCCGCGCAGAAGGCGCCCAGCACCGAGCCGGCCGCTCCGCCGGCGGCCGACGGAGACGGCCCGTCGGGCCCGGCTTCTGCACCGGCGATCAAGCGCACCGGCACCCGCCTGGTCACCAGCCGTCCCGCGTCCGAGCAGCCCAGTGCCGTCGCTCCTGCGCCCCGTCCCGCTCCGTTGGCCCCGGCCGCTGCCGCACCGGCACCCGCACCCGCACCCGCGGCAGCCCCGGCGCCGGTAGCACCCATGGCGCCTCCGATCGCAACACCGGTGGCTCCGGCGACGAGTGCACCCTCGCCGTCGGCACCGCCTACCGCTCCTGTGCCGGCCGCACCGGCGGCGACCTCTGCCCCAGCCGCTCCTGCGCCGGCTGTCCCTGCCGCACAAGTACCGGCCCCTGCCCCAGCTGCCCCCCGGGCCCCGGCTGCTGCGACCCCGCCTGGCGCGGCGCCCGCCCCTGTTGCCGGCACCGTGCCGAGTGCCGCCCCGGCGGCAGCCGAGGCTACAGCCGCTCCCGGATCGGCACCCGTCCGGGCGCCGACCAGTGCATCGGGCCGTCCGATCCCTCCGCCCCCGGGTGGACCCCCTCGTTCCGTCACGGGCAAGCCGATTCCACCTCCCCCCGGGGCAGGCGGACGGCGTCCCCCTCCCGGCGCTCAGCGCCCGGGCGGGTTCGCCGGTCGGCCCGGCGGCCCGAGTGCCGGCACCGGTCGTCCCGGTGCACCGCGGACCGGTGGCCCCCCGGGTGCCACCGGTGGTGGTTACGGCGGTCGTCCCGGTGGCGCCTCGACGGGCGGCTACAGCGGCGGTCGCCCCGGCGGCGGCCCGGGCGGCGGTCCTGGAGGCCCCGGTGGTGGTCCTGCGGGACGGGGTGGTCCCGGTGTAGGTCGCGGTCGCCCCAACCAGCGTCGCCCCCGCCGGCGTCGCCGCAATCTCGAGGAGCTCGAGCCGACCACGCTGACCGCGTATGCGCCGTCGACGGCACCGGTGCCCGACTCCGAGGTCATCATCGAGCGCGGCTCGACGGCACGCGATCTCGGTCCCAAGCTCAACCGGTCCGCCGGTGACGTCATCCGCTTCCTCCTCCTCCAGGGAGAGATGGTGACGGCCACGCAGTCGCTGACCGACGACATGATCGAGCTGTTCGCCGCCGAACTCGGCGCCGACGTGCGCCTCGTGGATCCCGGTGAGGAGCGGGAGGCCGAACTGCTGGCCAAGTTCTTCGACGACGACGAGGAGGAAGAGGACGAGGCGGACCTGCGTCCCCGTCCGCCCGTCGTGACCGTGATGGGCCACGTCGACCACGGCAAGACGCTCCTGCTCGACCGGATCCGGTCGGCCAACGTGGTCGCCGGCGAGGCCGGCGGCATCACCCAGCATATCGGCGCCTACCAGGTCGAGTGGGAGGGCCACCCGATCACCTTCATCGACACCCCCGGCCACGAGGCCTTCACGGCCATGCGCGCCCGTGGTGCCGAGGTGACCGACATCGTGGTCCTGGTGGTGGCGGCCGACGACGGCGTCATGCCCCAGACCGTCGAGGCCATCGATCACGCCAAGGCCGCCGACGTCCCGATCATCGTGGCCGTCAACAAGATCGACCGTGACGAGGCCGACCCCAACCGGGTGCTCCAGCAGCTGTCGGAGCACGGTCTCGTCCCCGAGGCGTGGGGCGGCGACACCATCGCCGTCGAAGTCTCGGCACTGCAGAGCCTGGGCATCGAGGACCTGTTGGAACAGATCATCCTGGTGGCCGAGATCGAGGAGCTCGTGGCATCGCCCGAGGGCCGGGCCCGGGGCGTCGTCCTCGAGGCCGAGCTCGAGATCGGCCGCGGCCCGGTGGCTTCGGTCATCGTGGAGCGTGGCACCCTGCGGGTCGGCGACCCCATCGTGGCCGGCGCCGCATGGGGCAAGGTCAAGGCCCTGGTCGACGACCGCGGCAACCAGATCAAGGAGGCGCCCCCGTCGACGCCTGTCCAGGTGCTCGGCTTTTCGGAGCCTCCCGAGGCCGGTGACGAGTTCCGGGTCGCCCCCGAACTCGCCCAGGCCCGCACCATCGGCGAGGCACGCGCCCACCGCTACCGGGTGGCCGGACACGTGCCGGCAGCGACGTCCGCTCTGGGCGGTGCCAAGCTCGAGGACCTGTTCGAGCAGATCCAGCGGGGCGAGACGGCCACGCTGAACCTGATCCTGAAGGCCGACGTGCGCGGCTCCCTCGAGGCGGTTACCGAGAGCCTCCGGAAGCTCGAGCGGGAGGACGTCAAGCTCAGCTTCGTCCACCGCGGCGTGGGCGGGATCACCGAGTCGGACGTGGAGCTGGCCCAGGCGTCGAACGCCACCATCATCGGGTTCAACGTCCGTCCTGATCGACGGTCCCGGGAGATGGCGGCCAAGGCCCACGTGGAGATCCGTACCTACGAGATCATCTACAAGCTGCTGGAGGATCTCGAGGCGGCGATGCTCGGCATGCTCTCCCCGGTATTCGAGGAGGTCGTCACCGGCGAGGCGGAGGTGCGGCAGGTCTTCCGGATTCCCCGGGTCGGCGCCATCGCCGGTTGCTACGTCAGGGAAGGCGTCATCACCCGTGGCTCCAAGGTCCGGTTCCTCCGGGAGGGCGTGGTCATCTGGAAGGGCGCCATCACCTCGCTGCGCCGGTTCAAGGAGGACGCACGCGAGGTGCAGGCCGGCTTCGAGTGCGGTATCGGGCTCTCGGACTACCAGGACCTGAAGGACGGCGACATCATCGAGACCTACGACGAGCGGGAGATCCCCCGCACCTGACAGTGCCGGCCGTCTCGGGTCGGGGGCGGCACGATCAGGTGGTCGTAGACGGACCGGAGGACCAGTGGCACGTCGTCAGGACAACCGGGGTGTGGCCCCCTATGCCCGCTCCCTGCGGGTCAACCAGGTGCTGCGCCAGGTGGTGGCCGAGGAGCTCGAGCGACTGGCCGATGCGGACGAACGGCTGAGGATGGTGACCGTCACCTCGGTGGACTCGACGTCCGATCTCCGTCAGGCCAAGGTCTACCTGAGCTCCCTGTCCGAGGACGCCGCCGCCGCACTCGACGAACGACGGGTCCAGGTGCAGAAGGCCGTGGCCCGCCAGACCAAGCTCAAGCGCACCCCGCTGCTGTCGTTCGCCCAGGACCCGGCCGTCGTCGCCGGCAGCCGGGTCGAGGACCTCATCCGCCGGATCCACGACGGCGAGGACGACGCACCCGGCGGGGACGGCGGCGGGAGCGGCTACGGCGGCGCCACGTGAGTCCATCGGCGGTCGACCAGGTCAACGGCCTGGTCGTGGTGGACAAGGAGGCCGGGTGGACCTCGCACGACGTCGTTGCCCGGTGCCGGCGCATCTTCGGCCAGAAGCGGGTGGGCCATGCCGGCACCCTCGACCCCGACGCCACCGGGGTGCTCCTCGTGGGCCTCGGCCGCACCACCCGCCTGATGCGCTTCCTGACCGCACTCCCCAAGACCTACGAGGCCGAGGTGGTGCTCGGCACGGCCACCTCCACCCTCGACGCGTCAGGCGAGGTGGTCGGGACCTGGGACATGGGGGACGTGTCGCTGGCCGCGGTACGCGAGGCGGCGCTCACCCTGACCGGAGCGATCGAACAGGTCCCCCCGATGGTGTCGGCCGTGAAGGTCGGCGGCCGGCGCCTGCACGAGCTGGCACGCGAGGGGATCGAGGTGGAGCGGGCGCCCCGCCCGGTGACCGTGTACCGCTACGACGTCACCCCCGGACTCACCCCGGGCGTATTCCGCGTCGAGGTCGAGTGCTCGTCGGGTACCTACGTGCGGGTCCTGGCCGCCGACCTCGGCATCGCCCTCGGCGGTGGCGCCCATCTGCGCAACCTCCGGCGCACCCGGATCGGGTCGTTCACCACCGAGGACGCCCGCGTGGTCGACGAGCTCACTCCAGCGGTGGTGCTCACCCCGGCCCAGGCCATGCGCGATCTCGACCAGGTGGTGGTGCCGCTCGACGCCCAGAAGCTGGTCGCCCGGGGGCTTCCGCTCGACCGTGTGCCCCTCGGCGTGTCCGGTGACGGTCCCTGGGGTCTGGTCGACGACGCCCATCACCTGCTCGCGGTCTACGAGGCCACGGAGACCGACCGGATCCGCCCGGCCGTGGTGGTCGAGTCGGCCGGCTGACCGCCGCGGTCGCTGACACAAGTACGACGCGGACTCGGCAGTAACCTTCCTCACTGTGGATATCGTGACCGACAGTGAGCCGCGGCGGCCCCCGGCCGGTGGTTCGGCCGTCACCATCGGCGCCTACGACGGCGTCCACCTGGGCCACCGCGCCCTGCTTGCCGAGCTCCGGACCCGCGCCGAGGACAACGGCCTCGCCACCGTGGTGGTCACGTTCGACCGGCACCCGGCCGCCATCGTGCGCCCCGAGTCGGCGCCCCTCCTCTTGTGCGATCTCGACCAGAAACTCGAGTTGCTGGCATCGGCCGGGGTCGACCGCACGGTGGTCGTCCGATTCGACGAGGAGCGGGCCAACGAGACCGCCGAGGACTTCGTCACCCACGAGCTGGTCGAAGGGCTCGACGCCCGGCTGGTGGTGGTGGGGAAGGACTTCCACTTCGGCCACGGTCGGAAGGGGAATGTCGCGCTCCTCACCGAGATGGGCTCGGTCGCGGGGTTCGCGGTGGACGGGGTGGCACTGGTCTCGGTGGGGGGCCCCGACGGGACAGGAGCCCAGGCGGTGTCGTCGACCCGGGTCCGGACGCTGGTCGCCGAAGGCAAGGTGGAGGGCGCCGCCGCACTGCTCGGACGGCCGCACCAGGTCCGCGGGCCGGTGGTGACCGGGGACCGCCGGGGCGGTTCCGAGCTCGGCTTCCCGACGGCCAACCTGGCCATCCCGGGGGACATCTGCCTTCCCGCCCCCGGCATCTACGCCGGCTGGTTCGAGCGACCCGACGGCTCCCGCTCGAAGGCCGCGGTGTCCGTGGGTCGTCGACCGACGTTCTACGGGTCCGACGGCGAGCTGCTGGTCGAAGCCCATCTCCTCGACTTTGCGGGCGACCTCTACGGCGAGCAGGCCCGGCTGTCGTTCGTCCACCGCCTCCGTGACGAGTTGGCGTTCGACTCGGTCGACGCGCTCGTGGAGCAGATGCGGCGTGACGTCGACAGGACCCGCGCCCTGCTGGCCGTTCCCTGACCGGGCAGGGCCCGGTCTAGGACCTGGGGCCCCTGCCGAGGACCCTGAGTACCCAGGCGCCGAACCCGGTCGGCTTGTCGGGGTGGGGGTGGTGGTCCGACGAGTGTCCGGTCCTGCCGAAGCTGACGCCTCCCTGGGCCCCCTCGAGCCGGTTGGGCTCCTCGTACTTCGGCACCTTCGGGAGGTGGGACCGCTTCTTGCGGGGCTTGCTGCCGTCGGATCCCATGGAGCTCATCTTGGCAGAGCAGGTGCGCCGGCGGGATCAGAAGACGGGAGCGTCCCCGAGGAACTCCGTGCGTAGCTCGCGCTTGAGGATCTTTCCGGCCGGATTGCGGGGGAGGGACTCCGCCCGGAACCAGTACCGTGACGGCACGTTGAAGCCGGCCAGGCGCTCGCGAACGTGGCGGGACAGCTCGTCGGCCGCCACGTCCATGCCCGGACGCAGGACGATGACCGCGCCGACCTCCTCGCTCAGCACCGGATGGGGGACACCGATGACGGCGCAGTCGGCGACCGCCGGATGCTCGTGGAGCGCTCCCTCGACCTCGACGCAGTAGACGTTCTCGCCGCCCCGGATGATCACGTCCTTGGCCCGGTCGACGATGTGGACGAAGCCTTCGTCGTCGATGCGGGCGACGTCGCCCGAGTGGAGCCAGCCCTTGGAGAACGTGGCGGCGGTGGCCTCGGGCTGGTTCCAGTAGCCCCGGACGACGTTGGGGCCCTTGATCCACAGCTCGCCGGTCCGGGACGGATCGACGTCCTGGTCCGCCGGCGGTTCCTCGCCGTCCCAGTCCTCGGGCACGACGGCGACGTCGCACACGGGGGCCGGTGGGCCGACGCTGTCCGGCTTGCGCACGTAGTCGTCGCCGGTGTTCATGGTGGTCATCGCCGAGGTCTCGGTGAGCCCGTAGCCGTTGCCCGGCGCTCCACCGGGGAAGTGCTCCTTGATCCGTCGGACCAGGTCGGGCGGGCAGGGGGCGCCGCCGTAGGAGATCGACTGGACCGAGGAAGTGTCCCGGGTGGCGAACTCGGGCGAGTCGATGACCTCCATCACCATGGCGGGCACCCCGCCGAAGACGGTGATCCGCTCCCGCTCGATGAGCTCGAGGGCCCTTTCGGGGTTGAAGTGGTGCATCATGACCAGCTTTCCGCCGGCAGCCGTGTTGGTGACCAGCAGCGCATGGCACCCGGTGGCGTGGAACAGGGGCACGGAAAGCAGGTTGGCGTTCTGACCGCCCGGCGAGGAGGCCACCTGCTCCGCAGTCCGTCTCATGCCGCCCAGGGTGGCGACGAAGAACAGGTTCATGAGGTTGGAGACGCTGTTGCGGTGGGTGCCGACGGCACCCTTGGGCCTACCGGTCGTGCCCGACGTGTAGAAGATGGTGGCGTCGTCGTCGGGGTCGATGGTGACGTCGGGCAGGGTGGCATCGGCCACCGGCGTTCCCACCACATCGGTGAAGGGCACCACGGGGAGCGGCTCGAGGCCGGCACGGTCGAGGTGGGCGCCTACCGCCGCTCGCCGGCCACCGTCGGGGTCGTGCTCCTCGCACGTCACGATCATCGCCTCGAGCTCGGGGATGTCGGCCAGGTGATGGGAGATCCTGCCTTGGCGCTCCTCGTCCAAGAAGACCACCTTGGTGCCCGAGTCGGCCAGCCCGTAGGCGAGCTCCTCTCCCGTCCACCAGGCGTTGAGGGGAACGGCGACGGCGCCGATGGTGATCGTCGCCCAGAAGGCCATGACCCATTCGGGGAGGTTCCGCATGGCGATGGCCACCCGGTCGCCGGGACGCACGCCGAACCGGTCGATGAGCTGGTGGCCGAGAGTGGCCACGATACGGAAGTTCTCCTCGAAGGTGACCCGCTCGTCCTCGTAGACGAGGAAGTCCTTGCCTCCTTGGTGCGCGGACAGCTCGAACACGGCCCGCAGGCTGGCCGGCGCCGTCTTCCAGGTCCGTACGCGGGCGCCTCGGATGATGACGTCCTCCATGGCGAAAGGACCGTCGGGCGCGGTCAGGACGGCCGTCGCCTCGGCGCGGGTCGGTATTCGGGTCGCGTCTCCCTCTGACGCCTCGTCCCCGGATGCCTGGGTGTGCTCGGCCGGAGTGGCCATGTCTGCTCCTCTCGCTGTGGGTGCGACGGCATGGGCGACGGCTGGGCGGGTCCCGCCACCCGACCTCGCGGTCAGGGCGCTGTCGTGTCCCGGAAGATGGTGGATCGGTAGTAGGCCAGCTCCGCCAGCGACTCACGGATGTCGTCCATGGCCCGGTGGCCCCCGGCCTTCTTGGGGGCTGCCGCCAGGGCTTCGGGGTACCACCGGCCGGCGAGTTCCTTGACCGTCGACACGTCGACCGACCGGTAGTGGAGGTACTCCTCGACCTCGGGTAGATAGGCCGCCAGGAACCGTCGGTCGGTGCCGATCGAATTGCCGGCCAGCGGCACCGTGCGTGCCTTCGGGACATGGGCGGTGATGAAGTCCAGCGTCATCCGGCCCGCATCGGCCAGGGTCAGTTCGGATGCCACGATCTCGTCGAGCAGGCCGCTTGCCGTGTGCATGTCGCACACGAAGTCGTCCATCGCCGCCAGCTGCTCCTCGGTGGCGCCGATCACCAGGTCGGGTCCTTCGGCCACCACGGCCAGCTCGTCGTCGGTGACCAGGGTGGCGATCTCGACGATGACGTGGCGATCCGCCTCGAGCCCGGTCATCTCCAGATCCATCCACACCAGCACGCGGTCACGCTACCGGGTACGGGCCGTACCTCCAAGGTGACGGATCGTCAGAAACCGGCGCGCCACTCATCGTGGGCGGCCAGCGGCTCGGTGCGGACTCGTCGGGCCCGTGTCCCGGGCGGTAGCGTCCGGGTCGATGACGCAGAGTGAGCGGGTGACGCCTGGACGAGACGACGGGAGTGGAGCGGAACCGACCGACCGACCGCTCGCGCTGCCCGTGGCGGTGGTCCGCCTCGATCCCGACCTTCCGCTTCCCGGGTACGCCCACGCCGGTGACGCGGGCGCGGATCTGGTGGCCCGGATCGAGGTGCTCCTCGAGCCGGGAGGCGGGCGGGCCATGGTGCCCACCGGCATCGCCCTGTCCATCCCCCACGGCTATGCCGGCTTCGTCCAGCCCCGCAGCGGGCTGGCGCTACGCCACGGGGTGACCTGCCTCAACACTCCCGGCCTGATCGATTCCGGGTACCGGGACGAGCTGGCCGTCCTGCTGGTCAACACCGACCCCGAGGTCCCCTACCGGGTCCAGCGGGGGGACCGCATCGCCCAGCTGGTCATCCAACGGGTGGAGTCGGCCGAGTTCGCCGAGGTCGAGACCCTGCCCGATACCGAGCGGGGTCTCGGTGGATTCGGGTCGACGGGCCGTTAGACGTGGCCCGGCTGACCGGACTCGACGGGGCGTTCCTGGCGCTCGAATCACCCACGACCCACCTGCACATCATGGGAACCATGGTGTTCGACCCGTCCGACCTGCCCGGGGGCCTGACCTTCCGGCGGATCCGGTCGCTGGTGGGCGAACGGGTGCCCCTGGTGCCGCCGTTCCGCATGCGCCTGGTCGAGGTCCCCTTCGGGCTCCAACACCCGGCGCTCGTCGACGACCCGGAGTTCGACCTCGACTACCACGTCCGGCGATTGAGCCTCCCGGCTCCCGGAGGGACGGCCGAGCTGACCCGGCTGGTGGCCGACATCGCCTCGCGGCCCCTCGACCGGGCGCGCCCCCTGTGGGAGTTCCATGTCGTCGAGGGGCTGGAGAGCGGCCGGGTGGGGCTCGTCTCCAAGGTCCACCACGCCATCGTCGACGGCGTCTCGGGTGCCGAAGTGCTGGCCGCCTTCCTCGACCTGACCCCTGATCCCACACCACGTCCGCTCTTCGGGGACGAGCCGTCCTCACGACCCGGGAACGGCACCGGGGCCTCACGGACGGCTGGCGACCACGAGAGCGCCGAGGACCGGGGTCCGGGTCCACGCGGAGGTGTCGACGGCGGCCCGTATGGCCGCCCTGACGGGGGCCCTGATGGGTGGACGCCGGCCGGGCTGGCGGGCGACATCGACCAGCTTCGCCAGTCCCTCGGGGACCTTCCGGGTCAGATCGAGGCCGTGGCCCGCACCGTCGCTCAGACGGTCCGGACGGCGCGGACGCTCACCGGCCGGAATCGCGAGGTGGGTGGCACACTCCCCCCGGCGCCGTTCCAGGCGCCCCAGACGTCGATCAACGCCGCCATATCGCCGCACCGGCGGGTGGCCTTCGCCGATCTCCCGCTGGTCGATGTCCGGCGGGTCCGCGATGCGTTCGGAGGGACGATGAACGACATCGTCCTGGCAGTGACCGCCGGCGCGCTGCGGACGTTCTTCGCCCGGCGAGGCGAGGACCCGGACACCTCACTCGTCGCCCTGGTGCCCGTGTCGGTGCGCAGCGAGGCCGAACAGGGAACCCTCGGGAACCGGGTGTCCGCCCTCCTCGTCTCGCTGGCCACCGGGGTGGCCGATCCGGTCGTCCGTCTCGGCCAGATCCGCGACGGCATGCGGGCTGCCAAGGAGCAGAGTCGGGCGATCGGTTCGGACGTGTACTCGGCGTGGGCCGAGGCCGCCTTCCCTGCGATCGCCACCCGAGTGTCCCGTCTGGTGACCAATCTGCGCCTGTTCGACCATGTGGCACCCCTCTTCAACGTCGTCGTGTCCAATGTGCCCGGACCCGACGTCGCGCTCCACCTGGCGGGGGCCCGAATGGCGTCGCTCCACCCGCTGGGCCCGATCGTGGAGGGAGCGGGGGTCAACGTCACCGTGTTCTCGTACCTCGACTCGGTCCATGTCGGGATCCAGGCCTGTTGGGACCTGGTGCCCGACGTCGATGTCCTGGGCACGGCAATGGAGGAGGCCCTGGCCGAGTTGGTTGCCGAGGTGGTCCGGCGCGAGCGTCCCGTCCCGTGGTGGCACGCCGAGCTTCCGGCCTGAGCGCCGCCGCCTTGCCGTCCTGCGCGGCTCGGGCCGTGGCCGGGCCGCCTAAGCCTCGATCCACCGAATTGCGGCCCGTGACCCCTCCCGCTGAGGTCTGACCATACGCGGAAAATGCCCCCTGTCTTGGGAAGATGTGACTCGCTGAAGTCCACACGACCCTCGAACAGAAAGG
>JBEKCS010000009.1:0-72335 GCA_050014755.1 Acidimicrobiales bacterium | reverse complement strand
CGGGCCCCTCCGCCGCCCCGGGCCCCTCCGCCGCCCCGGGCCCCTCCGCCGCCCCGGGCCCCTCCGCCGCCCCGGGCCCCTCCGCCGCCCCGGGCCCCTTCGACGCCCCGGGCCCCTTCGACGCGATGGGTGGTTGGCCCGGAGTGCTGACCAGGTTGCTCGAGGGTGGATCGCTGAGTGCCGACGATGCGGAGGTGGTTCTAGGCCAGGTCCTGATCGGTGCGGCCACACCGGCGCAGATCGCCGCGCTGGCCGTGGCGCTGCGGGCCAAGGGCGAGTCCGTCACGGAGATGACCGGGTTCGTCCGTGCCATGGTCGCTCACGCCGTACCCCTCGACCTCCCCGCCGGGACGGACCTCATCGACACCTGCGGGACCGGCGGCGACCGTCTGCGCAGCATCAATGTGTCGACGATCGCATCGTTGGTGGTGGCGGCGTCCGGGGCCAAGGTGTGCAAGCACGGGGGCAGGGCGTCGTCCTCGGCGGTGGGGGCAGCTGACGTGCTGGAAGCGCTCGGGGCGGTAGCCGACCTCGGGCCGGCCGGCGTCGCCCGGTGCGTCGACGAGGTCGGTCTGGGGTTCTGTTTCGCTCCTCGGTTCCACCCCGCCATGCGTTTTGCCGGGCCGGTGCGGCGCGAGCTCGGGATCCCCACGGTGTTCAACTATCTCGGACCCCTGGCCAATCCTGGCCGGGCCCGCTTCCAGGTGGTGGGGGTCAGCGACCCGGCCATGGCCGACAAGATGCTCGGGGTACTGGCCGCCAACGGCACCCGCCGGGCCATGGTCGTCCACGGCGACGACGGTCTCGACGAGCTGTCGACCACCGGCCCCTCGACCGTCCATGAGCTGGTCCGGACCCCGGGTGGTGGCGATGCGGCCGGCGACGGCGACGTGTCGGTCTCGGTGTACCGGATAGACCCGTCCGACTTCGGATTTGCCCGTGCCACGATCGACGATCTCCGGGGAGGGGACGCCGCGGTCAACGCCGAGGCCATCCGGCGGGTGGTGTCGGGGGACCGGTCTCCCCACCGGGACATCGCCATTCTCAACTCCGCCGCCGCACTCACCGTGATCGGGAGGGTCGCCGACCTCGCCGAGGGGGTGGCGCAGGCCGCCTCACTGATCGATTCCGGTCGCGCTGCCCAGGTGCTCGATGCGTTCGTCCGGGTCACCCGGGAGTGTGCGGAAGCCGAGGCGTCGGCGGCGGGCGCGGACGGGAACGACGGGAACTGATCCGGCTGGTCCTACCGGCGACCGGTGGTCGTATCGAGCGGACTCGTCTGATCCGTGAGAGCCACCCGACCACGTCGATGGTGGGCCTCCGTGTGAGTGCCGGCCGATGCGGCAGGTTTCCCGGCGGTCAACCCGGCCCACCCCGGTTCCGAGTGCGGTTCGTGTCGGTCTCGCCGTCGACGCCGGCCCCGGCGCCGACACAGGCCCCGCCGCTAACACAGGCCCCGCCGCTGACACAGGCCCCGCCGCTGACGCCGACCCCGGCGCCGACACGGGCCCCGGCGCCGACACGGGCCCCGGCGCCGACGCCGGCCCCGCCGCCGACGCCCGCCCTGTCCGATCCGTCCGATCCGTCCGATCCGTCCGATCCGTCCGATCCGTCCGATCCGTCTGATCCGTCTGTCGTATTCGGCGCACTGGGGCCAGCATCGACCGCGGCACGGAGGCTCCCACAGAGTTCGGACAACGTCGGGATCCGCTTCGCCGGCATCCGTATGCCCTCCGGGCCTACCGCCTCCAGGACCCGTACCTCGTCGGCGTGGGCACGGAGCCACTGGGCGACGATGATCCGCTCGTTGTCGTGACCGTCGCCGGTGACGGTGAAGGCCGGGTCCAGTCCACCGGTCGTGGCATCCGTCGGGTCGAAGAGTGAAGTGGTCTCGACCAGGATGCCTCCGTCGAGCTCGACTGCGCCTTCCCCGTCGACGTGGAGGACCACCCGGCCCGCCCGCCGCAGCGACTCCACGCTCCGGTGCCGTTCGAGAAGGTGCCGGAGACGTTCGGCGTCGTCCCGGACCCGGGCTGCGTCTTCGTATCGTTGCGACCGCGAGAGGAAGGACAGCCGCTCGGCGAACGGCCTGAGGAGGGTACGCGGGTCCTGGTCCAAGTCCTCGGCCGTCCAGGTGGATCGCCCACTGCGAATCCGACGCCGGGATCGAGGAGGCGTGGTGACCGGCTCGGGTCCGCCGGCTGGAACCGTTACCGTGCCCACGGCACCCACGGCACCCACGGCACCCACGGCACCCACGGCACCCACGGCACCCACGGCACCCACGGCACCCGTCGCACCCACGGCACCCACGGCACCCACGGCACCCACGGCACCCACGGCACCCACGGCACCCACGGCACCCGTCGTGCCCACGGCACCCACGGCACCCACGGCACCCACGGCACCCGCCGCACCCACGGCGCCCGCTGCACCCGCCGCATCGAGCATCGTCAAGGGATCCCGTGGAGAGGTGCCGGGGTCCCGTCGACGGACCTTCCCCTGTTGGTTGAAGGGTGGTGCCCACGAACGGATGAGACGACCCTCGAGGACGGCAGCGGTCAGTGGGCCGGGGCACACCCGATGGTGGACGGCGTCCATCTGACGGAGCAGTCGTCCCACCTTGTTCCGTGTGTCGCCGGAGAAGTACGAGCGGACCCGGCTGTGCAGGTCGGTGGCCTTGCCCACGTAGAGCACGTGGCCCGCCGCATCGGTGAACCAGTACACGCCGGGTCGATGGGGGAGACGGACCGTCAGCCGCAGCTTGGCCGCTTGTGGATGCCCAACCAGTCTGGGCAGGTCGAGTAGTTCCTCGAGCCCGACGATTCCGTAGGTGCCGGCACGTTCGAGCAGCGCGTGGAGCAGGTCACCGGTGGCGAGCACGTCGGCGAGTGCCCGGTGCGAAGGTTGATGAGGCAGGTGGAGGGAGGAGGCCAGAGTCCCGAGCTTGCAGTTGGGGACCATGTCCCGGACCAAGCGGCGGGCAAGGGCCAGGGTGTCGACCGTCGCATTGGCCAGGCGGTCGCGCCCGGTCGACTCGAGCGCATGGTTGAGGAACGAGAGGTCGAAGCGGACGTTGTGGCCGACCACCACAGAGCCACCCAGGAATTCGAGGAACGAGGGAAGCATCTCGCCGGAACGGGGCGCGTCGGCCACCATCGCGTCGCTGATCCCGGTCAGCGCGGTGATGAACGGCGGGATCCGCTCGTCGGGCCGCACGAAGGTCTGGTAGGTGCCCAGTAGTTCGCCCCCCCGGTAACGCGCCGCTGCCACTTCGGTGAGTGACGCCGACGCCGGTGAGCCGCCGGTGGTCTCGACGTCGAGCACCACGAACGTCACCTGGCTGAGCGGGGTGCCGAGATCGTCGAAGGAGCGCTGGACGGCGAGGGCCATGTGCACACTGTAGCGAACAGGTGTTTGGTCAGGAATGGACGTGGCCTTGGATGACGCGGCTACCGTTGTAGGGGTGATCTCCGACTCCAACGCCGCCACCGCCGCCACCACCGATGTTGTCCGTTATCGCTGCGCGGCCTGCGGGAACCTGACTCGCTTCAACGTCGTCACCACGAGAAGGACCAACGCGTTCCACCACTTCTCGGTCGGCGGTGAACTCACCATCGAGGATGTCGAGGTGCTCGACGAATCGGTGGAAGAGGTGTCGTGCCGGTGGTGCGGCAACGGAAACGCGGTCGAGATCCTCGTCCCAGGGCTGCCCGAACCGTCCTGACTCCGGCTGTCGGAGCAGGCGGGATGGACTGGACCCCGACGTGATCGACCCACCTTCCGACCCAACGGCCGAAACCTCAGTGGGCACCTCAGTGGACGGTGCTCCCGACCCCGGCGCAGGAATGCCCGAGGAGCGGGTACATCCCCTTTCCGATCCAGCGTTCGTGTCCGGTCTCCGGCCCATTCCGTCCGGTGTTGCGGACGAAGTGGCCACATGGATCGCGGCGGACGTGGAGGGCACCGACCCCGGCGGGCTGCCGGTGGCCGTTCATCTCCCAGATGTCGACCGACCGGTCCTCCTCCTTTTCCTCGCCACGCGGTGCGACGGATGCGACGAATTCTGGCGCGGGCTCGCCGCCGGGACGGACCCTGCGCTCTCCGGTGTACTCCCCGTCGTCGTGACCAGAGGTGCCGGCGCTGCGTCGGCGACGGAGGTTGGCGAACTCGCAGCAGGGTTGCGAGAGCTGCCGGTGGTGATGAGCGATCGGGCGTGGATCGACTACCGGGTGACCGGCTATCCGTTCCTGGTCCTCGTCGAACCGTCGTCGCGTCGGGTTCTCGCCGAAACGGTCGGCTTCGGATGGTCCGATGTCGCTTCGACGATCGAGGCAGGGCTCAGTCGCTAGCTGTAGTGCCCTGAGACGTTGCCGACACGGCGACACGGCGACACGGCGACACGACGGACCGGCGGTCCTCCGGTCACCCCTCGACCCTCGTCCACACCCGACCCGTGCCTCGGTCGGGGGTTCACTAGGCTCGGCGCTGACCGACGGGCCCCTCCGGGCCGCTCGGCGCACTGGAGACCGGACCCATGCCGTCCTACGCGGACATCACTACCGACGACCCCAACGTCGTCAAGCGCTGGCTACAGAATCGCAGGCTGGACGATGCGCTGTGGCACGTCGATATCGAGCATGGGAGTGGTTTCGGCGGTCGGATGCTCGACTTCGGGGGCGGCGACGGGGCGCTGTGCCGGCGGTTCCTCAGCCGGTTTCCCGATGCGTCGGTCGTGAGCTACGACCCGAGTGCCACCATGCTCGAGCAGGCCGTAGCCGGCGTGCAGGCCCCTGCAAACCAAACAACCGAGACAACCGAGACAACCGAATCCAACCAGGCCAACCAAGCCAACCAAGCTGTCGGGTCGACCACGTCGCTCGAGTCGGGAAGCTTCGACGTGATCACGTGCTGCGAAGTGGTGGAGCACCTGCCGGCGGCCCAGATCGACGAGGCTCTCGAGGAGATCTTCCGCCTGCTCGCGCCGACGGGACTCCTGGTTCTCGGAGTGCCCAACGAGCTCTACCTCATGGCGCTGGGTAAGGGCGTGTTCCGGTTGATCCGCCGGAGCGGGGAGTACGACGCGCGCTGGGACACCATTCTTCCCGCCGCCAAGGGCCACCCCAGGGAGGACCGTCCCGTGCACGACATCGACGGCTTGCCGTTCATCTACCCCCATACCGGGTTCGACTACCGGACCACGCTGGCCGACCTCCGACGGCACGGGTTCCAGGTGGTGGGGAGTCACGGGAGCCCGATCCGCCGTGGTCCGCGATTCGTGAACACCGAGCTGTACCTGGTGTGCCGTAAGTCGATCGGGCGATGACAGACCGGCCCGGGCAGGGTCGCGTCCGTTCCGGCTCACCGGCTCGGATCCGGGCCCGTGCCCGCTTCGCGGAGGCACTCTCGCCAGGGATCGCACTCGTCGCCCTTGCCGCTCTTGCCGCTCTCGCCGCCGCTCTCGTCGCCACCCTCGTCGTCACCCGGACGACCGGCAGCGCCTCGCCGCCTCCGTCCCACCGACCCCGAATAAGCGGCGCCGTCTACCGGGGTGACTTCCCCGACCCGTCGGTCCTGGTGGTGGACGGCCGTTACTACGCCTACGCGACCCAGTCGGGTGGCTTCCACATCCAGGTGATCACATCGACCGACCTTGCGAAGTGGTCGGCGCCCAAGGAGGCGTTGCCCGTGCTGCCGGTGTGGTCGAAGCCGGGAGACACGTGGGCGCCGGCGGTGGCACCGGACCCGAGTGGCGGTTTCGAGATGTTCTATGCGGCGCGCGATGCCGAACTCGGCATCCAGTGCATCGGCCGGGCGGTGTCGAGGTCGCCACTCGGCCCGTTCGTCGACACGAGCAGGCAGCCGTTCCTCTGCCAGGTGGCCCTCGGAGGGTCGATCGACCCCTACGTCATGGCCGACGGCGGCACCGACTATCTCGTCTGGAAGAGCGACGGGGCCAACGGCGCACCCCAGCAGGTGTGGTCGGAGCGGTTGTCCGACGGGGACGATGCCCTGGTCGGCGTGCCGTCGCTCCTCCTGTCGGCCTCCGCCCCGTGGGAGAACGGGGTGGTGGAGGGACCGGCGATGCTGCCGACGGCAAACGGCCTGTTCCTGTTCTTCAGCGGCAACCGGTGGTCGACGTCCTCGTACTCGATCGGCGTCGTGGGCTGTGACTCGCCGTCGGGACCGTGTGCGAACGGGCTGTCACCGCAGGCGGTGAGCACGGCGAGTGGTGTCAGCGGACCCGGTGGACCGTCGTTCTTCACCGCAGACGACGGACAGGAACTGATGGCGTACGCCGCCTGGTCGGGCGTGCCGGGATCGCCGTCGGGTAAGCGGGAGCTCTATCTCGATGCCGTCGACACATCGGGGTCCTTCCCGACGCTCGTCGAGTTCGATCCGTGAGTCAGGTGACCCGGATACCCCGCATCTCGCACCTTGCTCCTCGCTTCGCGGGCCGGGCCGGGCCGGACCGGGCCCTGACCACGGACCCCACGCCGCGGTGGGGCGATCCGGTGACCGGTTTGCGGAACGACTCATCGACGCGCCGTTGCTTCCGGGACGCCACGCAGCCGGAGGATGACCGAGCTCACTCGGTTCAGTCGATCCCGAGACCGGGTTCCTTACCGAACGCAGGCATGGCCACGAACTCCCACGATGTCGACCCGTCGTCGCCGGTGCCAGTCCGTTCCAGAGTCCATCCCTCGTAGGTCTTGAGGTAGTGATGGTGGTGGCACAACAAGGCAAGATTGTCGAGCTCCGTCGGGCCACCCTCGGCGAAGGGGACGACGTGATCGATCTCGAGGCCGAAGGGGACGCCGCATCCGGGGACCACGCAGCACCTGTCGCGGTGGGCCAGCGCGGTACGGAGGCTTCGGTTGATCGTGCGTCCGAAGTGCGAGACGGAGCGGATATCGCCCGCTCGATGGAATACGAACCGAAGAAACGAATCGTTCGCCATGTCGCGGGCCATGGCCACCGGAACGGGACCCTGATTGTCGATCTCGCAGACTTCGCCGGGCAGCGAATGCCCGCGAAGCAACGCGTCGAGGTCGACCCGCACCATCACCGAGCACGTCGGCGGTCGGTCGATCACGTCGTCGGCATCGGTCGAGGATGTCCTTGGGGGCGAATCGGTGACCGCGACACCTGGTGGGTCGCCCCCTGTCCCCGAGCCGTTCATCCGCGGGGGAGAGAAGGTGCCGAAGTCGAGCTCGGGAGTGATCTGGTCGGCCGGCGGTCCGGGATCGTCGTCCCCCGTCCCGGTGCCCGGGACGCCTGTCGGGATCTCAGACTCGCGACGGGGGCGTAGGTCCGGGCCGCGGCCTCGTCTGTCGCCCCTGCCGCCATCCGACGGGTCGGCGGGCGACCGACCGGTCATCAACAGGAAGAATGCATCAGCGCGGAGCGCTCGATCGGAGTCGACGGGAGGGGCCTCCGCCCGCTCGGCGGACGCCGATCCGCCACGTGACCTCCTCGCCTTGCGTAGCCGCGCGACCGCGTGGTTCATCTGCTCGAGGATCAGGGCCCCACGGTCGGCGGTGTCCCTTCCCTGGAAGCAGAACGCTCCCTCCGAGTCGGTCCACGAGGAGAAGTGTCGGGCCCCGTGGATCCGGCGCACGGTGGCGATCGGATCGTGCCGTTCGGCCGTGGCCCGGGCCCGTTGGCAGCGCTCCTTGACCAATTGGAGGGGCTGATCGGCAGCGCCGGCGAGGAGGGAGGCCTCGTTTCCCGGATCCAGGACGGCGGCCCCGGACAGTTCGGCCACCTTGGGGCCGGAGAGGTAGCCGTTCCGCAGTGCCTCCTCGGTTCCAGGAAGCTGGGAGAGGCGTTGGCCCACTTCCAGGGTGTTCCGGGCCTGGCCTGTGGGAACGCCCTCGAGTTCGGCGAGCATGACGGCCGACGTGCGGTGTCCACCGTCGCGCCAGACGCCCGATTCGTCGATCCGCGGTGCGAGCAGGGTCTTGCCGGCCATGGACAGGCGCTCGACGCCGGCGAACAACGTGTAGAGCCGCGCCGCATCGGGCCCGGTGAGTGTGGCCGGGTCGAGTCGGGCGAGGACGTCAGAGAGGAGTTCGGTGGCCCTTGCGACCGGCGACCCCAGCCCCTCGGCCGACTGCACCCTCCGCGTCGATCCGGGGCGGGTCGAGCCGGTCGTCCGCGGGTCGGAGCTCAACGGGGAACCCGTGTGGTCGGGTGGAGCATCGGAGAGCACGGCTGTGCCGGGGATGCGGGTCGCCGCTGCACCCAGAGCCGTGGTCGATGTCATGGGACGAGCCTTCCACCCGGGTGTGACAGGACAGCGGCATCCCAAGGAACCACTACCCGTGCTGCCAGGTCGGACACAGATCCGAAGTCGATGCTGAGCCCTGTCGAACCGCACCTACACCACCTGCGGGACCGAACAACCCGGAACAACCCGGAACAACCCGGAACCAACCAGAGGAGTACGACATGAGCATTCACGAGACACCGGGCCAGCCGGCCGCATCGGCGTCGTCGAATCACCCCAGTCCCTTCCCGAATCTCCGCCAGCGTCGTCGGCGCACCCTGCGACTGACCACTGCGGCGACGATGGCTCTCGGTCTGGCTGTCAGCGGTGGCGCCGTGGCCGGGGCCGCCACTCCCGGAACAGCCCCGTCGGCGTCAGCGGGCGCACCCGGCGCACCGGGCGCACCGGGCGCAGCACCCACAGGCGGGACCTGGTCCGGCGGCACCCCGCCGGTGGCCATGGGCACGGTTGCCACGGTCGGAACCGACACCTTCACCCTCACCACCCGGAACGGCACGGTAACCGTGGACGTCGGCTCCACCACCTCCTACCTCGATCGGGGGGTGTCCTCGCCCAGCTTCGCCGACGTCGTGGTGGGTGCCCACGTGGCTGTCTTCGGTACCGAGTCCTCCGACACGGTGACCGCCGCTAAGGTGGCCGTCGGCGGCCCGAACGGCCCAGGAGGCACCCCTCCCGCGGGGACGCGTGGCGACCTCGGTCCGAATGGAGGGACGGGACGGCCCCCGGCACCGACGACCGGGTCGAACTCCGGCTCGACATGGGGGACAACCGCAGTCTCCTGACGGAGCTGCCGTCCAGGATCACCTGGGACGGAGCTACCGGTCCGGGTTCCCCCACCCCATCGCCCGGCCGGGCGGCCTCCCAGGCTTCGATGGATCCCGTCATGTCCGATCCCGGCGTGGCGGGATCCGTCGCGTCCGGCTTCCGGACTCCGGCCTCCGCCGTCCGGACTCCGACCTCCACCCTCCAGCCTCCGCCGTCCGGCCACCGGCGTGCCGTTGCCAGACGGTGCGGTGTCCGTCGCGTGGGTGGGCCATCCTGTGTGGATGATCCACGCCTGCGCCCTCGACATCGAACTGCGGATTCCCGAGAGTCACTCGCTCAAGGAGAAGCGAACGACGGTGCGGCACCTGGTCGAGGCGTGCAGGTCCCGGTTCGGGGTGGCTGCGGCCGAGGTCGGGTATCAGGACCAGTGGCAACGGTGTGAGCTGGGGTTCGCCACCGTTTCGGGATCGCCGGGACAGGTCGAGGCCATCCTCGACTCTGTCGAGCAGTTCGTCTGGTCGCATCCCGAGATCGAAGTGCTCGACGTGAGCCGGGCGTGGCTCGAGACGGATCGCTAGTTCCGGCCGCGGCGCACCTCGGTGACGTAGCCTCCACCCATGATCACACTCACCGAGCTCCTGTCTGATCTCGACGCCGAATACGACGACCTTCGGTCTGTGGTCGAAGACCTGGCGGACGACGCTCCCGAGTGGGATCTCCTCACCCCCGCGGAGGGCTGGGCCGTGCGTGATCAGATCAGTCACCTCGCCTTCTTCGACGAAGCGGGCCGGCTGGCCATGGTCGATCCCGAGGGGTTCGGACAGCTCGCTGACAAGGTCATGGTCAGCGAGGGCGATCCCATGGACGTCCATCTCGTCCCGGGGCGGGCGATGGGTGGCGACGAGCTCCTCGAGTGGTGGGAGACGGCCCATCGGGCCATGGTCGCGGCGTTTGCCGTGGCCGATCCCAAGGCCAGGGTCCCCTGGTTCGGTCCCCCCATGGGGGTCCTGTCGTTCCTCTCGGCCCGACTCATGGAGACGTGGGCCCACGGCCAGGACGTGTGCGACGCCCTGGGCACCGAGCGCGTCGCCACCGCCCGCCTCTTCCACATCGCCCATCTCGGCGTACGGGCGCGACCGTTCTCCTACGCGGTCCGGGGCCGGGACGTGCCGGAGGGCAGGATCCAAGTGGCGGTCACCAATCCGGCCGGGGAGGCCTGGGTCTGGGAGATCGGGGACGACGCGGAAGGCGTGCCGCTGGCCACCGTCACCGGCTCAGCGCTCGACTTCTGCCTGGCCGTGGCCCATCGCCGCAATCTCGCCGATACCGACCTGGTGGTGACCGGTTCACTCGCCGAGGACTGGATGTCCATCGCCCAGGCCTTCGCCGGTCCGCCCGGTCCGGGCCGACCCCCGACCTGACCACCCGACCCTCCCCAGGGCAGGCGCACCGCCATGGTGGCCTGACCGGCCGCCATGCTCGGGCGGAGCGGGCCCGGCTCCCTCGGACGGCGTCAGCCGTGCTGCTCCATGAGTTCGGCCAGCCGACCGACGAACCGGTCCACATCGTCCTCGGTGGTATCGAACGACGCCATCCACCGCACCACGTCGGCGGTCGGGTCCCAGACGTAAAACGGGTATTCGGACTGCAGCCCCGCGGTGATGGTGGGTGGCAGGACGGCGAACACGCCGTTGGCCTGGACCGGGTAGGCCAGCCGCACGCCAGGGACCGCGGATGCACCGGCGGCGAGCCGCCGGGCCATGGCGTTTGCGTGCTCGGCGCTGGTACGCCACAGGTCGTCGGTCAACAGGGCCACGAACTGGGCGGCAACGAACCGCATCTTCGACGACAGCTGCATCGACTGCTTCCTGATGAAACGGAGTCCGGTCTCGGACTCGTCCCGGAAGCTGATCACCGCCTCGGCCCCGAGTGCGCCGTTCTTGGTCCCCCCGAACGACAGCACATCGACGCCGACCTCCTGCCCGAAAGCGCCGAGGTCCACGTCCAGCGAGGCGGCCGCGTTGGCGATGCGGGCGCCGTCGAGGTGGAGGAACATGGCGTGGGCATGTGCCCACCGGGCCAGTGCGGCGATCTCGTCCACGGTGTAGACCGTGCCCACTTCGGTGCTCTGGGTGATCGAGACCACCCGGGCCTGGACGTGGTGCTCGTCGCCGATGCCGGTCACGGCCGACGCCACGAGCTCGGGCGTCAACTTGCCGTCGGGCGTGGGGACGCCCAGGAGCTTGCTTCCCAGGAACCGCTCGGGGGCGCCGCACTCGTCGACGTTGATGTGTGCACTGTCGGCGCAGACCACCGCTTCGTGGGGCCGCAGCAGCGACTGCAGTCCCACCACGTTGGCGCCGGTTCCGTTGAACGAGAAGTAGATCTCGGCGTCCGGGCCGAACCGGTCGTGGAAGAGGCGCTCCGCCTCCGTCGTCCACGGGTCGGCACCGTAGGCGGGGGTGTGCCCGCCGTCATTGGCACGGGCGATCGCCTCCAGGACCTGGGGATGCACGCCGGCCCAGTTGTCGCTGGCGAATGTGCGTCGTGGCGACGTGTGTTCCGGACTCATCGGGAGGGGTCCCGGATCAGTCCCGCACCAGGGGCTTGTACCGGAGACGGTGGGGCTGGTCGGCGTCGACCCCGAGACGCTTCTTGCGGTCGGCCTCGTAGTCGCTGAAGTTCCCCTCGAACCAGCGGACCTCGGAGTCGCCCTCGAAGGCGAGGACGTGGGTGGAGATGCGGTCGAGGAACCACCGGTCGTGGCTGATGACCACGGCGCACCCGGGAAAGCTCAGCAGCGCCTCTTCGAGGGCGCGCAGGGTGTCGACGTCGAGGTCGTTGGTGGGCTCGTCGAGGAGGAGGACGTTGCCGCCGGACTTGAGCACCTTGGCCAGCTGCACCCGGTTGCGCTCGCCGCCCGAGAGCTGGCCGACCTTCTTCTGCTGGTCGCTGCCGGTGAAGCCGAAGCTGGCGACGTAGGCCCGGCCGTGGATCTCCCGGCCGCCGACGACCATGTGGTCGACCCCGCCGGTGATCTCCTCGTAGACGGTCGCGTCCGGGTCGAGCTGGTCCCGGGACTGGTCGACGTAGGCCAGTGCGACCGTGGTGCCGACGTCGAGCTGGCCGGAATCGGGCTGCTCCTCGCCCACCATCATCCGGAACAGGGTGGTCTTGCCGGCTCCGTTCGGGCCGATCACACCCACGATCCCACCCGGAGGCAGCAGGAAGGACAGCTCCTCGATCAGCAGCCGCTCGCCGTACCCCTTGACCAGGCCTTCGGCGTCGATGACCCGGTCGCCGAGCCGGGGACCGGCCGGGATGGTGATCTCGAGCTTGTCGGCGCGCTTCTCCGCCGCCTCCGCCTCGGCCACCAGGTCGTTGTAGGCGTTGATGCGGGCCTTGCCCTTGGACTGACGGGCCCGGGGTGACATGCGGATCCACTCGAGCTCGCGCTGGAGGGCGTCCTGACGCGACGTGTCGGCCCGCTGCTCGCGGGCCAGGCGGTCCTGCTTCTGCTCGAGCCACGAGGAGTAGTTCCCCTCCCAGGGGATGCCGCTGCCCCGGTCGAGCTCGAGGATCCAGCCGGCCACGTTGTCGAGGAAGTAGCGGTCGTGGGTGACGGCGACCACGGTTCCCGGATAGTCCTGGAGGGTGCGCTCGAGCCACGCCACCGACTCGGCGTCGAGGTGGTTGGTCGGCTCGTCGAGAAGCAGGAGGTCCGGCTTGGAAAGCAGGAGACGGCAGAGGGCGACCCGGCGCCGCTCACCCCCGGAGAGGGTCGACACGTCGGCGTCGCCCGGAGGGCACCGGAGCGCGTCCATGGCGATCTCGAACGTCCGCTCCAGGTCCCAGGCCCCGGCGGCGTCGATCTTGTCCTGCAGGTCTGCCTGCTCGGCCAGGAGCTTGTCGAAGTCGGCGTCGGGCTCGCCCATGGCGGCGCACACCGCGTTGAACCGGTCGACGAGGTCCTTGGCCTCGCCGACGCCGTCGGACACGTTGCCGAGGACGTCCTTGGTCGGGTCGAGCTCGGGCTCCTGGGACAGGAATCCGACGGTGAAGCCGGGGGTGAGGCGGGCCTCGCCGGTGAACCCGTCGTCCTGGCCGGCCATGATCCGGAGCAGGGACGACTTGCCGGAGCCGTTGCCGCCGATCACGCCGATCTTGGCTCCGGGGTAGAAGGAGAGGTTGATCCCCTTGAGGACCTCGCGGTCCGGTGGGTAGTAGCGACGCAGGTCGCGCATGGTGAAGATGTACTGGGCAGCCATGCCTGACAGTGTGCCAGCCCGGGAGGGGCGGCCGTTCGACGGGAGCCACCAACGCCGGCGAGACCGTGACCACCGAGGTCACGATGGTGGACGGGATCTCCCCCGGGGAGGCCTGCGTCGGGGCGCTCGGGGACCGGCGACAGGACCGGCGACAGGACCGGCGAGGGCGTCGCAAGAAACGTTCCGAGGGTCCCGGAGAGTCGATCGGCGCGACGGGTTGCAACCCGCACCCGGCTCCGGCCCGCCAATTTCGAGTGATCACCGGAATTGGTCCCTGTCGCCTACGGTGGTCGATCGGTCACCGATCGGGACCATCGATCGGAGGCGGTTCCGGACGGATCCGCAGGTGCCACGCCGCAAGTGATGAAGCCGCAGGGCGAGCGCCGGCCGATGGTGGCCGGCACCGGTGGCCGAGCCGACGTCGGCGCTGGATCACGCGTGGACACCGGCGCGCCCTGTGCGAATTCCCGGTGTACCCCAACAGGTTATCGATCACCATGCGTCATCGGTGGCCGCGCAGATCATCGCGAATTTCCGACGGGCAAGGTGGCCGGCAAGGCTCGTGGCAAGGTGAGAAGGTCAGGGTCGGGAGATGCCCATCGACCGCACCTGCCACGGCCATCAGCCCGTGGGATCGACCGCTCCGAGGTCCTCGGCCGCGCAAAGTAGTTGCACACCCAGTGCAATCTTCAGGCACCGCCTGTGGATGGTGTGCGTAGCCTGCGTCTCCCATGGGCAGCGACTTCGATGGGCAGCGACCGGTGTCTGACAGCCAACGTGGTACTCCGCGATCCCGAGTCGCCGGCTCGGTCGGGCCGGCTCCGGATCGGGCCGCCTCTCGTGCGCCGTGGCGGTCGCGCCGCAGAGGGCTTCGCACCGTTGGGTGGGGCTCGACGATCACCGCGGCCGTTGTCGCCGTCGCCGTCCTAGTCGCCGGAACCGGGCTGGGCCTGACGCCGGTCCCATCGGCCGGAGCCGATTCGTCCGGAGCCGGGAGCGGCGGCGGATCAGTATCGGTCGGCGCCTCGGCGGGAAGCGGATCGGGCGGATCGGGCGGCTCGTCCGGCGCTCCCTCCGGTGGTGGCGGGTCGTCGGGCGCCAGCCCGTGGACGTGCACCTACACGTACCTGGCACTCAACAACGAAGGTGGCTTCCCCGACGGAGGGCCCACGCCAGGGGCGTGGTACTCGGTGACCTGCGTGGACACGGCGTCGGGCACCCAGGTGACCCAGACCGTGTGGATCACCGGCTCCCAACCCGCGCCGGTCCCTCCGGTGGACCCGTACGCCCTCGCCGTGCAGGCCGAGAACTCGATCGCTCTCCCGGCCCCCGCTATCCACCTGGATCCTTGGGCGACGTCCGTGGTGAACCTCGCCACCTGGCTATGGGTCGACCCGGCGATCTGGCACGGTGAATCGGTGTCGGCCAGTGCCGACACGGTGACGGCGACCGCGGTGGCCCAACCGGTCTCCGTGGTGTGGTCGACCGGGGACGGGGGACAGGTGACCTGTGGCGGCCCCGGCGTGGCCTATGACCCGTCCGAGCCGGCGGCGTGGCAAACGACGGGCTGCTCCCACGTGTACGCACACACATCCGCAGGCCAGCCGTCACCGGACGGAAACCCTGACGACGGGTCCTTCACCGTGTCGGCCACCGTGGTCTGGTCCGTCTCGTGGACGTCGACGGGAGTTCCGGGGGGAGGGGCGCTCCCGACGCTGTACACGACGAGCTCGGTGCCGCTTCGCGTCGTGCAGGTCGAGAGCGTGAACACCGATCAGGTGAATCCGTCGGTCCCGGCGTCGACGTCGATCGAGGCCGGAGCAGGAGCATGAGCGCCTTGACCGACACGATCTCCGGTCGCCGACAGGCGGAGGATGGACCGGCTGCCGTCGTCCGCCCCCCGACCGGCAGACGCGACCGGAGGACGCTTCTCGTGGTGGCCTCGGTGGCACTGATCTGCGCCAGCATCGCCGCCTTCTCCGGGCTGTACTCGTCGGCCGACCAGAAGACACCTGCCGTCGTCCTCGTCCGATCGGTGGCCCAGGGCCAGGCCATCACCAGTGCAGATCTTGGGGAGGCGGACGTGTCCGTCTCGAACGGCGTCGGCTTCATCCCGGTCTCCGAGGCCTCGCTCATCGCCGGCAAGCGGGCGGCGTCGGCCGTCCCCAGAGGGTCGTTGCTCACCCTGGCGGACCTGACCGGCGCGCCCGGCATCGAACCGGGTGACGCCGTGGTCGGCGTCGCGCTGAAGGACGGCTCGTATCCGGCATCGGGCCTCGATCCCGGGGATCAGGTGATGGTCGTCCAGACGGCGAGCCCGGGTGCGGTTCTCGCTTCGCCCACGACGGAGGGGATCTCGTCGGGGACCGCCAACCCGGACGCCCCGGGCGTGGTCGGTGCGACCACCGTGTCGCAAGCGCCGGCGGGTACCGGAGTCCTCGTCCCCCGTGCTTCGGTGGTGTCGGCGGGACTGCCGAACCCGGACTCGAGCGGTGGGTACTCCCTCCTGGTCTCCGTCGAGGTGACGTCCTCGGTGGCCGCCGAGGTGGCGACGGCGGCGACGGCCGGCCAGGTCAGCCTGGTCCTGTTGCCGGCGGGATCGACGGTGGCGCCGAACGCGACCACGGGGTCAGGTGCGGCACCGGCCGGGACGGTCCCGTGACGGTCGTCTCGATGTTGTCACTGAAGGGATCGCCAGGGGTGACGACGCTGGCCTGCCTGGTTGCTGCCGCCTGGCCGGGGCCGGGCTCGGCCGTGGTGGTGGAGGCCGACCCCGCCGGTGGCGACCTCGCCGCCAGGTTCGGGCTGTCCTCCAGGACGGGCTGGCCATCGCTCAGTTCCTCGACCAGACGATCGGGCGATGCGCCGTGCGTGGACCCGCACCTCCAGGAGCTGCCGGGAGGTCTCCCGGTCCTGGTGGGCGCCCGCGGGAGCGATCGCCGCTCCGCACACAGTCCCGAAGGCAGCATCCTCCGCTCGGCTCAGGTCGGTGGCGGCCCGCCCGGCCTCACGCTCGTCGACCTCGGGCGATTCGGCGAGGGTGACGACATCTCCGACAGCTGGCTGGACGCGTCGGACGCCGTGGTTCTCGTCGTGCGGGGCGATGCATGCGGGGTGGTGCAGGTGCACGAACGGGCCGAGGACCTGATCCGCAGCGGCGACGGGAGGCTCGGGATCGTGGTCGTCGGCGGTGGACGTTACGGATGCCGCCAGGTGTCCGAATTCACGGGGATCGCCCCCCTGGGAGAGATCCCGTTCGACCCGTCGGCCGCGGGTGTGGCGAGCGGTGCCTCCAGTGCCGGACACCGGCTCGAGCGCTCGTTGTTGTGGATCGCCGCCAGCCGGTTGGCGATGGCCGTGGCGACGCTGATCGAGAGCGGCCGGCCTGCGGGGGAGCACCCGGACGACGCCGAGAAGACCCAGGGGTCGGTGACCCCCCATCCACCACTATCAGCGGCTTCACCGGCCGCTCGTCGGAGCCGGGCGGCGCGCTTCCTCGGAATGGCCGGGCGTAACCGGGGCGGCGGCAGAGGTAGCGGTGGACGGACGGGCCGTGACGGTCGCCGTGAAGATCGGGAGGGCCCGGCGATGTCCGGGTCCTCGCACGAGTTGGCGCCCGTCGTCGCGGAGGCGTACGTCGAGGCGACGGGCAGGGCTGACGCATGAATGCGCCGCTGGCCTCGACGATCCGGCAGCGGGTCGCCGAGGATCTCGCCGGACACGAGGCGTCGTCATTGACTGGGGACGACCGAAAGGAGTTCGCCCGTCAGCGGGCGTTCCTCCACCTCGATGCCCTGTCCGAATTCGGGGACGGCGAGGCGCCCGCCCTCCTGACCCACCAGGAGGAGCAGCGACTGGCCCAGACCGTCCTCGACGCACTGTTCGGCCTGGGGCGGCTGCAGGTCCTCGTGGACGACCCGGACATCGAGAACATCGACATCAACGGTTGCGACCGGGTCTGGGCGACCTTCGCCGACGGCTCGAAGCGACTGATGGACCCGGTGGCGGACTCCGACGACGAGCTGATCGAACTCATCCGATCCGCCGCGGGGCGCTTCGGTCTGTCCGAGCGGCGATTCGACACGGCTCGGCCCGAGCTCGATCTCCAACTACCCGGCGGTGCTCGGCTCTCGGCGCTCATGGCCGTGGCGGCCCGACCCTCGGTGTCGATCCGGCGCCACCGGTTCGCCGACCTGTCCCTCGACGACCTCTGCGCCATGGGGGCCCTCGACCCTGGTCTGCGCTCCCTCCTGGCGGCGGCCGTCCGGGCGCGGAAGAACATCGTGGTGTCCGGTGCCATGAACTCGGGCAAGACGACGCTCCTGCGGGCGCTGGCCGCAGAGATCGACCCGCGCGAGCGGATCGTCACGATCGAACAGGCCTTCGAGCTCGGTCTCGACACCGGGTCGGGCCGCCATCCGGACATCGTCGCCCTGGAGGCCAGACCGGCGAACATCGAGGGCGAGGGGCGGATCCCCGTGGCCGATCTTGTCCGGCGTTCACTGAGGATGAACGCCGACCGGGTGATCGTCGGTGAAGTACTGGGGGACGAGGTCCTCCCGATGCTCAATGCCATGAGCCAGGGACGGTCGGGCTCGATGTGCACCATTCACGCCGAGTCCTCGGCCGGCGTGTTCCGGCGGATCGCCTCCTATGCCGTGCAGGCACCGGAGCGCCTCCCCCTCGAAGCGACCAACCTCCTGATCTCCGGGGCAGTGCACTTCGTCGTCCACCTCGACTCGGAGATGCACGACGACCTGGCCGTCCCGCCCACTGGCATCGGATCGTTCTCCGATCCGGTGGCGCAGCGGGAGCCGTTCAAGTCCGACGATTTCGTCGGGCGGGAAGTTCCCCTCCAGAACTTTCCGGCGCGCGGCTCCCGGGCCCGGTTCGTCTCCTCGGTGCGCGAGGTGGTCGACGCCGAAGGGGTCCAGGTCGTGTCCAACGAGATCTACCGTCCGGGACCGGACCGGCGGGCGGTGCCGGCATCGCCGCTCCGAGCCGAAACGGTCGACGAGTTGAGTCGATTCGGATACGAGTTGCCCTATCCCGCCTGGTCAGGCTCGATCCGATGACCGCGGTCACCACGACGGGACTGGCCGTCTACGGGCTCGGACTCGCAGTAGGGCTCGGAACGACGGGGATCGCCCTCGGCCTGCTCACCCGGAGGCCCGCCGTCAGTAGGAGTGCATCCGGCGTCGTGAACGGGTCGTTCCGGCCGCAGCAGGTCGCTGCATCGACCAACGTGGTCGCGCTCGTCTTGGCTGTGGGTGTGGGGACCGTCTGCTACCTGGCCACCGGCTGGCTTGTCGCCGCGCCGATCGGCGCATTGGCCGCCTACGGACTGCCCCGCCTGATGCGACAGACCTCGACGGCTACGTCCATCGCCAAGATCGAGGCGGTCGCCACGTGGACGGAGATGCTGCAGGGCACCTTGGCCGCGTCGGCCGGCTTGAGCCAGGCCATCATCGCCACCGCCGAGTTGAGCCCGGCCCCGATCCGCAACGCCACCGAGCAGCTGGCCGCGCAGATCCAGGCCGGTGTGCACCCCCGGTCGGCACTGCTCCGGTTCGCCGACGAGGTGGGGGACCCGTGTGCCGACCGGGTGGTGTGCGCGTTGCTCCTGGCTTTTGCGTCCCGTGCCCAGCGCCTCGGCGACCTTCTGGGCGCCCTGGCCGACTCCACCCGCGAGGAGGTGTCGCTGCGGCTGCGCATCGAGACCAGCCGGTCCTCCATCCGCAGCGGCGTCCGGACGGTGGTGGTCTTCTCGGTGCTGTTCGCCGGCGGTCTTGCGGTTCTCGACCGGTCCTATCTCGCTCCGTTCGACTCGGCAGGCGGCCAGGTGGTGCTGGCGGTGGTCGGTGCTCTCTACGCGGCCGGACTCACACTCATGGTCGCACTCGCCCGCCCGCCGAAACCGGTACGGCTACTCGGACCTGAGGTGGTGCTGCGATGACCGAGGCCGTGATCCTCGCCGTACTCGCCGGCTGCGGTGGCGTCGGCGTCATGGTCGGGCTCCGTCCGGTACGGGTGCCACTTGACGCAGTGATGGCGACGTGGCAGCGACCCGTCGTTCCCCGTGGATCGTCGACGTCCGGACGAGTGCTTCCCACGCGCCTGGGTGCGGCCATCGTGACCCGGGTGGGCGAGGGCCGATGGGTGTCCCACGACCGGATGGAGGCCGTACTGGCCGGTCTGGCCATCACTGGCACCGACCCCGCGTTGTTCGCCTCCCGCCTCGTGGTGACCGTGGGGGTCTGCGGACTCGGTCCCATCTGCTCGTGGCTCGTGCTCCAGGTCGCCGGTCTCCAACTGCCCCTCGGCACGGCGGTGCTCCTGGCGGTCGTCGCCGTGCCGACGGGTGTGGTCGTCTCCGTCGCCTCGCTCCTCCAGAGGGCCTCCGATCGCCGGCGTCACTTCAGGGTGGTCGTCAGTTCGTTCGTCGACCTGGTGGTCCTGGGCCTCGCCGGCGGAGTAGGGATCGACGGGGCACTCTTCGCCGCATCACAGGTCAGTTCCGACTGGGCCGCCCAACGACTGTCCCGGGCACTTCTCACCGCTCGGGACGGCGGTTTCGCTCCGTGGTCGGCCCTTGCCGCAGTCGGGATGGAGCTCGGTGTCCCCGAGCTCGTCGAGCTGTCGACGACCGTCCAACTGGCTGGGACGGAAGGGGCTCGTATCCGGCAGTCGCTCGTCGCCCGCGGGGCGTCGTTGCGCAGGCACGAGCAGGCCGAGGCCGAGTCGGCGGCCAATGCGATGACCGAACGTCTCTTCCTTCCTGGGGCGCTCCTGCTCATCGGCTTCCTCGTCTTCATCGGATTTCCCGCCGTCCACCGCATCCTCGGCGGGTTCTGACAGCCGTGCCCCCACATGCCATCGACCGTGCCGTGCCTGGGACCAGCGAAGGGACCCTGCCGGACGATCTGAATCCGTACCTCCAGCAGCATCCGACCAACCAACTGAACAGGAGCACCACCCATGCCGACCGAGATCGCAGTCCTCTGGACCTACTTCCGCGCCCGATGCCAGGCGATCGGCGGGTTGGACGATGCAGGAAGCGTGGTGGAGATGGTGATCCTCACCGCGATCTTCGCGGCGCTGGCCATCGCCATCGGGGCGATCATCGTGGACAAGGTGACGACCAAGGCCAACTCGATCACGCTCAACTGACCCGCACCGGCCGATCCCGACGGGGGCGTGCGCCGTTTGGCACGTCCCTCCCGGGAGCGGTGCCCGGTGCCCCGTCGCGCCAACGGGGGACCGACGAAGGTTCGTCGATCGTGGAGGCCGTGATCGTCCTGCCCGCGGTGATGTTCCTGCTCCTCGTTGCCGTCCAATTCGCGTTGTGGATGCATGCCGCGCAAGTCGTCCAAGTGGCAGCCTCGGAAGGAGATCGCAGTGCCCGGTCGATCGACGGCGGCCCGTCGGCGGGCATCGCGTCAGCTGAGGCGGTGGTCGATGGGCCGGGGTCCGATGTCACCTCGTCCAACGTGGCGGTGTCGGTGCTTCCCGGCAATTCGGAGTGGCTCCAGGTCTCCGGTCGAGCGACGTCTGTCGTCCCCGGGCTGTCCTTCGCGGTCAGCGCGAGTGCGATCGGGCCCATCCAGGAATTCCGGAGTGACGAATGAGGCCGGTCCGCGTACCCGACGAACGGGGGAGCCTTTCGGTCGAGCTCGTCGTACTGGCGCCGGTCGTGCTGCTCGTGGTCCTTGCCACGCTCGTCTTCGGCCGGGTGTCCGAGGCGCGCCAGCAGGTCGTCGAGGCGTCACGGGCAGGAGCCGAGATGGCGGCGGTTCTTCCCACCGTAGGGACCGCCCAGTGGGTGGGGTCGATCAACGCGGTGATCAACCTCATCGATCGCACCCACACATGTGCACGCTCGTCGATATCCATCGACACCAGTCACTTCGTCCCGGGCGGCTACGTGACGGCCACGGTCTCCTGTCTCGTGCTCCTCTCGGACATCGGGTTTCCCGGACTGCCCGGGTCGACCACCGTGACGGCATCGGCGACGGCGCCCATCGACCCCTACCGCTCGGTCGGTTGATCCGGTGAGGCGACTCGACCGACCTGTCGGTGGGTGCCACGGTCGTCGTGGCGGTCGCCTCGTCACGGCGATCCATGGCGGCACCGTGCCGTCACGAGACGACGGGGGAGCCCTCGCCGCGTTCGTGCTGCTGCTTCTGGTGGCGTTCGTGGCCCTGCTCGGGCTCGTGGTGGACGGCGGTACCGCGCTCACCGCGCATCAGTCGGCAGAGGTCGAAGCCGAGCAGGCCGCCCGGTCGGGAGCGGGAGCGCTCAACGTCGACGCGCTCCGCGAAGGTACGGTTGAGATCGACCCGACGGCCGCGGTGGCGGCGGCTGAGCAGTTCGCCGCGGCAGATGGCCACCCGGCGACAGCATCCGTGGCAGGAGGGGTTGTGACGGTTCGGGTGCAGTACGCGGTTCCCACCGTGGTGCTGGGCATCGTAGGCGTCGGATCCCTCCGGGTATCCGCTGTCGCCTCGGCCGCCGATCTCGACGGCGTGACATCGGGTGCGCCGTGAGCGGCTCGGTCTCCCGCTCGGGAAGCATGGGACGCTCGGTCCTGTCGCGCCTGCTGGCCGGAGCCACCCTCACATTGCTGATCGTCGGCGTTCCCATCTGGCTCGGCGAGATGGGGGGGATACCGTTCGCCCACCTGTTTCCTGAGGTGCTGTGGGCTGCGGTCGTGCACCGTCGGGGCGGTGACCCGCGTCAGGTGGTGGACTGGCTCGGACGGGTGGCTCTGCTCGCCGCGTGGGCCGCATGGCTGTGGGCGGCCGTATGCGTGCTGGTGGAAGTCCGCTCCTGGGTGTCGGGCCGGGCGCCATCCCCGTTGCCGGCCAGTAGGACGCTGCAGTGGGTGGTCGCCTGTCTGGTGAGCACGACACTCGCCGTGGGCGTCGCCGGTCGTGTCCCGCTACACATCGACCGGGTCGGGGCACCGGGCGCGGGTGGACACGATCCGGTCCCGGTGGTGCAGGTGGTCGATTTCGTGGCCGCTCCGCTGGTCAGGACGGTCGCGGTGGTGGCCGATCCTGGTCGGTTGGACCTGGGGGTGGGCGACCGAACTTCGAGCGCGGCCGTCGCCGATCGGGCCGTATTGGTCGGTGCCGACGCCTCGAGGGCAGTGACGGAGCGGCGACTGGAGCCACTGGCGGAGCCGCAGGGGGAGCCGGTGTCGGTACCGGAAGCGGAGATATCTGCCCCGGCGGAGGACCGCCGGGTCCTCCACACCGTTACCGCCCGGGAGACGCTGTGGTCCGTCGCCGAACGGCGGCTGGGATCTGCACAGCGATGGAGGGAGATCGCCCAGCTCAACTACGGCCGGGTGCAGGCGGATGGTGGGGCACTGTGCGACGACCACTGGATCCGGCCCGGATGGTCCCTCACGCTTCCCTCATCCGCAACCCCAACCGCAACCCCAACCGCAGCACGAGACACCGGCAATCGGGAGTCGCTCGAGCCCGACCCGGTGGGAGCGGAGGAGGGGCTCTGGAGTCCGGTCGGCACGCCAGCGCATCGGTCGGTCGAATGGACGACCGTCGATTGCCGACCGCACGTCGCGAGCGGAACCATCACGGAAGCCATTCCGGAATCCCCGGTGGGCCCCGTGGAGCCGATGGACCCCGTGGAGCCGATGGGTTCCGTGGGGCCGATTGCTCCGGCACGAACGTCACGATCAGCGGAACCGATGCAACCGGTTGCACCGCTCGGGCCGGTGATGCCGGTGGTACCAGTGGGTGCCGGAATCATGGGGGTCGGCGTCACCGACCTGGTCGATCGGCTCCGAAAGGTCCAGCAGCGTCACCGTGAGTCCGGCTCCCTGATCCGTCTGCCAGGACCCCTCCTTCGCCAGTTCGAGCAGCGGCTGCGGGTGGGCGACGGGGCGTCCGTGCTCCAGGCGGTGCAGGATGCGGTGCTCCTCCTCTTCGAGTCCGACGTCGGGGCCTCGGCCCCGCCACCGGTGCTCGGAGTGAAGGTGTCGAACGACAGCGTGCATCTCGTGTTCGGCGCGGACGTCCCCTCGGATGGGATCCTGTCGCCCTTCACGAGAACCGATGCCCCGACCGAACTCAGCATCGACCGTGTCGTCCTCGATCTGGCCGCGAGCCGACTCCGTGGTGGATCTCGAGGGCCGTTCCCTCTCCCCACGCTGGTGACGGTCGGGCGAACCGACGACGACGTCGTGCTCATGGTCAACACCGTGGGGCTGGGTTCGTTGGTGATCGGCGGTGAACCGCGAGGTGCTGAAGGAGTTGCACGGGCCCTGGCCATGGAGCTGGCCACCTCCCACTGGTCGAGCCAATTCGACCTGGTCCTCGTGGGATTCGGCGCCGGCTTCGACCGATTCGACCGTGTGACGGTCGTGAGCGAGGCGGGGCCGCTGATCGCCGATCTGTCGTGGCGCCGGCTCCGGGACCGGATGCTCCTGGATGAGCGGGGTTTCTCCACGGCGACCGAGGCGAGGTGCGGCGACGCGGGTGTCGCATGGGACCCGCTCGTGGTCGTCTGTGGTCCGGGCGTCCCAGCCTCGGAAGCCGCCGCACTCCTCGAGCTGTGCCGGGACGGGACATGTGGGATGGGTGCAGTGGTGGTCGGTGCCAATGTCGAGATCGATCAGTATGGGCCGGCGCGCACGGTGCTGGCCGGACCGGAACTGAACCCGTCATCCCTCACGCTCTTCGGAGAGCTGCTCCTTCCTCAGCAGATCGGGACACAAGACGTCGACCAGGTGTACTCCCTTCTCGACACATCGGACTGCGGGTCACCATCGCTGGGACCGGTGGCGGACGGTGACTACGCCTCCGACGACGACACCTCCGACGGTACGGACAGCTCATGGTCCGACAACGCACCCGCCGACGCCCGCACCGTCGGCGTTCGCGGAGGTGAGGTCCTGATTTCCGCATATGCGAGCGCTTCGCCGGGCTCCTCGGTGCCGGTCGCCCCACCTCGGGTGGTCGGTCCGACCGACGGGCTCGCCACGGACGGTCGACTCCTGCTGCCGACGATTCCCCCGGCGGTGCAGCTCCCGATACCGGATCGAACGGATCGGGTGCCGGAGGTGGAAGTCGCCGTTCTCGGCCCGATCGAGATCCGCGGAGCTTCTCGTGAGTTCACCCGGGCGTGGGCTCGAGAACTGGTCGTCTACCTGGCAATGCACCCGAACGGTGCATCGAACGAGGTGTGGGCGACAGCACTGTGGCCGGAGCGAATGATGGCTCCGTCCAGCCTCCATTCGACGGCGTCGGTTGCCCGTCGGTCCCTCGGGAAGTCGCACAAGGGCGAGGATCACCTTCCGAGATCGCACGGCCGACTCGCCCTCGCACCCTCGGTCGGGACGGATTGGGACCGATTCCTCGAGCTTGCCGACACGGAGGACACGGTGCGGTGGAGGGAGGCGCTGGAACTCGTCCGGGGACGACCGTTCGAAGGCATGCGATCGACGGACTGGGCGATCCTCGACGGAACGGCCCCGGCGATCGAGTCGGCCATCGTCGACCTGAGTGGCCGGCTCGCCGGAGCCTGCCTCCGGGAGGGTGACCCGCGTGGAGCCGAATGGGCGGCCCGGCGAGGTCTCGTCGTGAGCCCCTATGACGAACGGCTGTACCGGATGCTCATGCGTGCAGCCGACGCCGCCGGGAATCCGAGCGGTGTCGAATCGGTGATGGCCGAGCTGGTCCGAGTCGTAGCCGACGAGATCGAGCCGATCGAGTCGGTTCATCCCAGCACGCTCGCCCTCTATCGGTCGCTCAGTCGGAAACGGGTACCGAAGACGTAGAGGGGGCCACCTACGCGCAGGGCTTGCGCACCCCGGTCAGGTCGAGGTTGAACTCCGCACCGTTGAACCCGAGGGCGGCATCGTCGGGGCAGAACTTGGCGGGCTTGACGCTGTACTCGGCGTTGAACACGGCCTTCTGACCGACGTACGCGCTCAGCGCACCGCACGTCTTGTACTGGTTGCACTGCTCGGTCAGCACGGCGTCGGCCAATGGCTCCATGATGGTGGCGTAGTCGTCGCCGGTGTCGTCCGGGTTCTTGATCCACCAGCCGAGCCCGAGGCCGTGCATGTAGTCGGCGAGGGTGGTCATGTACCGCACCTCGTCGGCCTGGGTGAGCCCGAAGCCGTTGGGGCTGGCGTACTCCTCGTCGATGTCCGTCTCGACGGCGTCGAATCCCTTGGCCGCGCACTGCTGGTCGATCATCGACTCGACGATCGACAGTGTCGCCGGCGCGTTGATGTCCAGATAGCGCTCCGGCCAGCCGCTGACCTTGGCCCCGAGCACTCCGGCCGTCTTGAACTGCTGGTAGTAGGTGGTCCGGATCCCCTCGTCGGCTGCGGTGTAGTAGTTCCCTGCCGCTCCCACCTCGACGTAGCAGACGACGTGTTTGCCCATGGCGTGAAGCGCGGCCACCGTCGAGGCCGGGTTGATGATGGCGTCGACGTCGTAGATCACCGGATCCGGGGCGGGACTGCCGTCGGGCAGCTTGTCGTCGGTACCCATCTCTGTCGCGTTCTTCAGGTTGAGCGGATTGGAGAGCTCCCACTGCCACGGCTGGTCGCCGAGTGGGGGTACCCACCACCCGGGCGACGACGCATTGTGCGGGGTGACGGCCGGTGCGGCGCCGGCCACCGTTCCACCGACGCCACCGACGCCACCGACGCCGGATGCGCCACCCAGCACCATCACAAGGACAAGTGCGGTGCCGACGGTGGCCATCCGGCCGAGCAGTCCCCTTGGTGTCGAAAGCGCCATCGGGCAACCCACCTCGTGTGGGGCAGTGTCAGTCCTGCCGAGTCACACCAGGGTAGCGACGCCGTCAGGGGCGTGCCCGGACCACGAACGGCCCGGACCGCCGGGGCCCGGCCGCGGCCAGCACCCAGGTCAGAGTGCCAGTTCGGCGATCGTCCGCAGGGTGGTCACGTCGCCGGACACCAGCAGACTGGTGGCGATCGACTCGCGCCATCGCTCGATGTCGTCGCGGATCTTCTCCTTGGGGCCGATCAGGGCGGTGTCCTCGACCAGCTTGGTCGGCACGGCGGCGGCGGCCTCGTCCTTGCGCCCCTCGAGGTAGAGCTCCTGGATCTTGGTGGCCTCGGCCTCGTAGCCCATGCGCGAGAACACGTCGAAGTGGAAGTTCATGGACTTGGCCCCCATGCCCCCGATGTAGAGGGCGAGCATCGGGCGCATGAAGTCGGCAGCGGCCTCGATGTCATCGGCCAGGATGGTGGCGGCGAAGGCGAAGACCTCGAAGTCCTCCGCGGTGTGGCGGGCGCCGGCACGGGCGAAGCCCTCGTCGAGGTAGGGCTGGTAGGCGTTGACCGCTCCGGGGGAGAAGAAGATGGGGAACCATCCGTCGGCGATCTCGGCGGCCAGGGCGATGTTCTTCGGTCCCTCGGCGCCCATGACGATGGGGATGTCGGCACGCAGCGGGTGGGTGATGGGCTTCAGCGCCTTGCCGAGACCGGTGCCGCCCGGAAAGGGGAGGGGGTAGTGCGGTCCGGCGGACGTCACCACGTCCTCGCGGGCGATGACCTGGCGGACGATGTCGATGTACTCGCGGGTGCGGGCCAACGGCTTCTCGAAGCTCTGCCCGTACCAGCCCTCGACCACCTGGGGCCCGGACACGCCGAGGCCGAGGACGAACCGTCCGCCGGAGAGGTGGTCCATGGTGAGCGCGGCCATTCCCATGGCCGTCGGCGTGCGGGCGGAGAGCTGGCAGAGGGCGGTGCCGAGACGGACCCGCGTGGTCTGCGAACCCCACCAGGCCAGGGGTGTGAGGGCATCGGATCCATAGGCCTCGGCCGTCCAGATCGAGTCGTAGCCGAGTCGCTCGGCCTCCGCCACCAGCTCGACAGCGTTGGGAGGCGGACCGGAGCCCCAGTAGCCCAGCTGCAGTCCGATCTTCAGGTTCGTCATTGGTTCCTCCCGGCGAGTGCGATCGGGAAGACTCTACCCGGGCCGGAAATTAGGGGAATGCGGACGGTTCAGCCGACGGTGACGACGTCGACGACATCGATGCCGCGGAGCCGGTCGTCGGTGGTCACCATCCGCACGTCGAGCGAACGGGCCAGCTCGACGCAGAGCGCGTCGGGGATCCTCAGCTTGTTCCGCATCGCCCAGGCGCCGTCGAGCAGGTCGGCCAGCGGGTGGCGCTCGATCGGAGCCCTCGCCAGCGCCTCGACCATCGCGTCGACCCGTGCCTTCGGGAGGTCTCCGGTGCGATGGAGCCTGCCCAGCACGGCGAGCACGTCGGCATCCACAGTGGCCGGGCTGTGCAGCGCGTGGTCGGCGACCGACATGGTCAATTTGGTGGCGAGCGGTCCCTGCAGGAGCAACTCCACCAGGGCTGACGCGTCGATGACGACGTCAGGCATGCGAGCCGGGCGGGTCGTCACGGGTCCCGTCGAGCGCGTCGATCACCCGTTCGTGGGGAACGGCTACCGAAGGCAGCGTGGCGAGCGTGGTCAACCACGCCGTCGTCGAACGGCCGGCCAGGGCGGCCTGGACGGCCGACTGGGCCAGGGTGGAGATCTGCAAGCCCGAGTCGCGTGCTGCGGCTGCCAGACCGTCGGGTAGGTACACATTTATTCGCGCTATGCGCACACTGTACACACGTTGCGAAAACCAAACTACCGAGGGTCGGCAAGGCTCCAGGCGTGAGGGACCGACCGACCGGCAGCCCACCTACCGCATCGGGGCAATGAAACCCTCGGCGTACCGTTCGCACTCGGCGAGCCGCTTGGCCCGGAACGACTCGGGCGAATCGCAGTCTGCGGCCTCGGCCAGCATCCACGGGGCGCAGAGCAGATCAGTGACGCCGGCCTCTTCGAGACGACGGTAGAGATCGAGGTCCGGGAACGCCTTCACCGCCAGGTAGAGGGAGAACTCCTCGCCCGCCCGCCCGGCCCGCTCGAGCGCCTCGTGGACCCTGACCACCTGGGCGAACGCCTCCTCGGGGAAGGCGGCCCCGGTGTTGATCCACCCGTCGCACAGCGTCGACGCCCGAAGGAGGGCGGGCTCGGAGTCGCCTCCGCCGAGGATCGGGATCCGGGCGGTGGGGGCGGGGTTCATCTGGCACTCGGGGACGTCGTAGTGGGTCCCGTGGTACTCCACCCAGCCTCCCTGCCAGAGTGCCCGCAGCGCGGGAATCATGTCGTCGAGGCGCCTGCCGCGGTTGTGGAAGTCCTGCCCGGTCTGGACGTACTCCTCCTTGCACCAGCCCACCCCGACGCCGAGGCGCACCCGGTTGTCGGACAGCACGGCCGCCGTCCCGACCGACTTGGCCACGGTGATGAGGTCACGGACGGGTGCGATGTAGATGCCGGTGGTGAAGGTCACGTCCGTGGTGACGGCGGCCAGCGAGGAGATGAGGCACATCGGGTCGGGCCACTCGGTCTCCTTCTCCCAGAAGGGCGCCCCGTCGGGGGCGGTGGAGTACGTGTACTTGGACTCGAGCTCCCGGGGGTTGAACAGGTGGTCGGACAGGTAGACCCCGTCGTAGCCCGACCGGTCGGCGGCGAGCGTCAGCGCACGCACGTCCTCCAGCGGGAGGAACTGGACAGCTAGGTGGAAGCGCATGGGCCTCGGCTTTCGGGTGGGGGGTCGGACCGGGCAGGCGGGTCCGGGTAGGCGGGCGCGCCGGGACGGGCGGGGGGTCAGCCGACGGGGGCCGACGGGGCGAATGCCACCGGGATGTGCTTGACCCCGTTGATGAAGTTCGAGCGCAGGCGCTGGACCTCGCCGTCGAGATGGATGTCGGGAACCCGGTCGAGCAGGCGGTCGAACATGACGCGGATCTCCATGCGGGCCAGGTTGGCGCCCAGGCAGAAGTGGGGGCCTCCCCCTCCGAAGGCCATGTGGTTGTTGGGCATACGCCCCACGTCGAACCGGTCCGGATCGGTGAAGACCGATTCGTCACGGTTGGCCGAGATGTGCCAGAAGACGACCTTCTCGCCTTCGGACACCTTCTGGTCGCCGATCACGATGTCGGCGGTGGCCTGACGGCGGAAGTGCATGACCGGTGAGACGTACCGCAGCATCTCCTCGATTGCCGAGGGGAGCAGCGACCGGTCCGCCCGAAGGCGCTCCCACTGGTCCGGGTGGTCGAAGAACGCCACCATCGCCCCCGAGATCAGGTTGCGGGTGGTCTCGTTGCCGGCCACCGACAGCAGGAGGAAGAAGAGGTCGAGCTCGAGCTGGCTCAGGCTGTCGCCCTCGATCTCGGCCTGGGTGAGGACGCTGAACAGGTCGGTGTGGGGATCGAGACGCTTCTGCTCGCACAGCTGGTCGGCGTAGGCGAAGAGCTCCATGGCCGCCTGCCCGGTGGCCTCGGCGGAGACCTGGTACTCGGGGTCGTCCGCGCCGACCATCCGGTTGGACCAGTCGAAGACCAGGTGACGGTCCTCCTGGGGCACGCCCATGAGGTCGGCGATCACCTGGAGCGGCAGTTCGGCGGAGATCTGCTCGACGAAGTCGGCCGAACCCTGCTCGCAGACGGCGTCGAGGATCGAGTCGGTCGAGGCCACCACGTTGGCCTCGAGGTCGCGGATCATCCGCGGGGTGAACCCCTTGTTGACCAGCCGCCGGTACCGGGTGTGCAGCGGCGGGTCCATGTTCAGCATCATCATCCGCTGCTGCTCGAGGGTCTCGTCGTCGAAGTCGTGGAACAGGGTCGCCTGGCGGGCCGAGGAGAAGTGCTCGAAGTCGCGGTTGACCCCGACGCAGTCGTCGAAGCGGGTGACCGACCAGAACCCGTCGGCGAAGCCGGCGGGGTCGGGGTGCCAGAACACGGGGGCCTCCTTGCGGAGCTGGGCGAACCATTCGTGGGGCACCCCCGAGACGAAGTTGCCCGGGTCGCAGAGATCGATGTCGGCCAGATCCATGTGGTTTCCCCCTGGGTTGGACGCCGGTGCCCACAGGTGAGTTCCGGGATCGGAGGGCCCGGTCCCGTGCCTGGACGGCAGTGACGTTTCTAGAACGTGTATCAGTTATCATAGGACAGCTGCACCCGGGCCTCCAGCGGTACGGAGCCCGGTGGCACGCCGAACGACGGCCAGGACGGGCCGGGTGTGGGGGATGCACGGGGCACTGACGTGACCGTCGCCTGCTCTCGCAGCCATGCTCGGACTGGACCCGGAGAGCGGCAGCGCCGAACCGACGTCGACCGACGACCCGAGCACGCATCCCATCGTTGCGTATGCAGATGTCGCAGAGTGGAGGGAACCCACGTCATGCACCTCGAAGAGACGCCAGAACAGCTGGCACTGCGGGCGGAGCTCCGGGACTACTTCGCCGGCCTGATCACCCCCGAGGTGCGCGAGGAGCTCGACACCGAGTCCGAGGGGGGCGCGACCTACCGCAGGATCGTCCGTCAGATGGGGACGGACGGATGGCTGGGCATCGGCTGGCCCACCGAGTTCGGCGGTCAGGGTCGTCCCCCGACCGATCAGTTCATCTTCTTCACCGAGGTGCAGCGGGCCCGGGCCCCGTTCCCGTTCGTGACCCTCTCCACCGTCGGGCCGATGCTGATGCGACACGGCACGGACCAGCAGAAGAAGTTCTTCCTGTCGGGGATCCTGGCCGGCGAGATCAACTGCGCCATCGGGTACACCGAGCCGGGGGCGGGCACCGACCTGGCGTCGCTGCGCACGAGCGCGGTACTGGACGGCGACGAGTGGGTGATCAACGGCAACAAGATCTTCACGAGCGGTGCCGACCAGTCCGACTACATCTGGCTGGCCTGCCGGACCGACCCCGACGCCCCGAAGCACAAGGGCATCTCGATCATCCTGGTGCCGACGGCGACCCCCGGGTTCTCGTGCACCCCGATCGTGACGGTGGGCGGCGTCGCCACCACCGCCTCGTACTACGACGACGTGCGTGTGCCGAAGGACGCACTGGTCGGTGACCTCCACGGGGGGTGGCAGCTCATCACCGGACAGCTGAACCACGAGCGGGTGGGCCTGGCCGCGGTCAGTGCCCTCGCCTTCCGCCTGTGGGACGAGGTGGCGGCGTGGGTCGCCGAGCAGGGGCTGGCCGGCGTCGGCTGGATCCAGAACGACCTGGCGCTCACCTACGCGCTCCTCGAGGCGCAGAAGCTGCTGACCTGGCGGATGACCGCAGCCGTGGCCGCCAACACGCTCGGTGCGGCCGACTCGTCCTCGGTCAAGGTGTTCGGGACCGAGTCGACGGTCGAGATCTACCACAAGCTCCTCGGCATCGTGGGGTCCGCCGGCTACATCAGCCCGGGATCGCCGGGGGCCGCGCTCCACGGTGACCTCGAGCGGGCCGCCCGGCAGTCCCAGATCAACACGTTCGGCGGCGGGGTCAACGAGATCCAGCGGGAGATCCTGGCCACGGCCGGTCTCGGGATGAAGCGGGGTTCCCGATGACGGACGCCCCCACCCTCGACGACAGGCTCCAGGCCTTCGTCGGCCAGTCCTCGGGTCCCGCCACGCGGGGGCGCCACCCGGTCAACGAGCCGATGATCGACCACTGGGTCGAGGCCATGGGAGATCACAATCCGGTCTACGTGGACGACGAGGCGGCACGTGCCGCCGGGTTTCCCGGGGTCATCGCCCCACCCACCATGCTCCAGGCGTGGATCATGCGGGGCCTGCGGGCCAGCCTGCTGTCCGATGCGGCCCGCGACGCAGGCGAGGTGTCGGCCGATTCGCCTTCGGACCAGGTGATGGCCCTCCTCGACGAGGCCGGGTTCACGTCGGTGGTGGCCACCAACTGCGACCAGCACTACGAGCGGTCCCTCGTCCCCGGCGACCACCTCGAGGTCACCTCGACGATCGACTCCATCTCCGGCGAGAAGAAGACCGGCCTGGGCATCGGTCACTTCATCACCAACCGGCTCGAGTACCGGGACCAGGACGGCGAACTCGTGGCCACGATGCTCTTCCGGATCCTCAAGTTCAAGCCCGGGACCGGAACGTCGGCCACGCCGGTGGAGGAGGTTGCGGAGACGACCGCTCCACGGCCCTTGCGCCCCCGACCGGCCATCACCCAGGACAACTCCTTCTTCTTCGAAGGGGCCAAGCAGCACCGGCTGCTGATCCAGCGGTGCGTCGTCTGCGGCACCCTGCGCCATCCGCCCCGGCCGTCGTGTGCGCACTGCCGGTCCTTCGACTGGGACACGCTCGAGGCGTCGGGCAGGGGCACGATCTTCAGCTTCGTGGTCAACCACTACCCGCAGGTACCGGCCTTCGACTACCCGCTGGTGGTCGCCCTGGTCGAACTGGAGGAGGGGACCCGCCTGATCGCCAACGTGGCGGGCATCACTCCCGAGACCGTCGCCATCGGCATGGCCGTCGAGGTCGGGTTCGAGGACTTCGACGACGACCTTTCCCTTCCGGTGTTCCACCCCGCAGACGAGACGAGGACGAACTGATGGACTTCACCTTCAACGACGAGCAGAACGCGGTGCGCGAGGCGGCCGACGGCATCCTCTCCGGCCTGGTCGACCCCGACCGGGTCGCTCGCGTCGAGGCCGGCGCCGATCGCGTCGACCGGGAGCTGTGGGCCGAGTTGGCCAAGGCCGACCTGCTGGGACTGGCCGTGCCGGCCGAGTCCGGGGGTGGCGGGTACGGCCTGGTCGAACTGTGCCTCCTCCTGGAGGCCCAGGGCAAGGTCGTCGCCCCTGTTCCGCTGTGGGCCACCCTGGTGCTCGGTGCACTGCCGGTGGCCGAGTTCGGCTCGGCATCGCTGCGTGGCGAACTCCTGCCCGGCGTGGTGGCCGGCGGGGTGATCCTCACCGCGGCCCTGGCCGACGTGGCCGACGACATCGCCGTCGGGGGCACCGGACGCCCGTCGGTGCGGGCCACGTCGGATGGGGCCGGAGGCCTGGTGCTGAGCGGCACCGCGACGGCAGTCCCCTACGCCCACGTGGCCGACCGGGTCCTGGTGCCGGTGGCGACGCCGGACGGCGTCGTCGTGGCCGCGGTGGACCCGTCGGCAACCGGGGTGACCGTCGAACGGGCCCAGACCACCAACCGCGAGATCCACCCCCATCTCCATCTCGACGCGGTGGCCGTCGGGGCCGACGACCTTCTGGCGCAGGGCGACGGCTCCCGTGGCGCAGAGGTGCTGACCTGGATGCTGAACCGGGCGTGGACCGGGCTGTGCGCCCTCCAGATCGGGATCACCGAGGCCGCCGTGGCCCAGACGGCCGAGTACCTCAACACGCGCGAGCAGTTCGGACTGCCACTGGCCACCTTCCAGGGGACCAAGCTTCGGATCGCCGACGCGGCCATCGACACCGAGGCCATCCGGGTGACCGCATGGCAGGCGGCGTGGAGGCTCGACAACGGCATCGACGCCGACCGGGCCGTCAACGTGGCCGCGTGGTTCGCCGCCGAGTCGGGCCAGCGGGTGGTCTTCGGCACCCAGCACCTCCACGGTGGCATGGGCGCCGACATCTCGTACCCGATCCACCGCTACTTCCTGTGGGGCAAGCAGATCGAGCTCCTGCTCGGATCGCCCAGTGCCCAACTGGCCAGGCTCGGTCGCCAGGTGGCCGCAGGACTGGACGGGGCCGAAGCGGTGCCGGCATGAGCAAGGCCATCATCCAGAACGGGTTCCGGACCACGACCCGGACCTTCGACGAGGTGACCGTGGGCGACGAGCTCCCGGAGCTGGTCGTCCCGCTGACCCGTACCCTCATCGTGGCGACGGCCCTGGCGTCCCGTGACTACCAGGACGTCCACCACGACCCCACACTCGCCGTCGAGCGCGGCTCCAAGGACATCTTCATGAACATCCTCTCCACCAACGGCCTGGTCGGCCGGTACGTGACGGACTGGGCCGGCCCGGGTGCCGTGCTCACCGACGTCAACATCCGGCTGGGGGCGCCCAACTACCCCGACGACACCATGACGCTGACCGGCTCGGTGTCCGCCAAGGACGACGCCCCCGGCGAGGACGGGAAGGGAGCGGTCGAGGTGACCCTGCGGGGCGCCAACGGCCTGGGCGACCACGTCACCGGAACCGTCCGCCTGCTGCTGCCGACCGGAGGTGCCCAGTGAGCGGGACCCGCCACTCCTTCGTCGACAGGACGGCCATCGCCGGCATCGGTGCCACCGAGTTCTCCAAGGAGTCAGGGCGCAGCGAGCTGCGGCTGGCGGTCGAGGCCGTGGACCTCGCCCTGCGCGACGCCGGCATCGAGCCGTCCGAGGTGGACGGGATGGTGACGTTCAGCTCGGACACCAATCCCGAGATCGAGATCGCCCGCAGCCTCGGCATGGGCGAACTGACCTTCTTCTCCCGGATCCACTACGGCGGAGGTGCCGGGTGCGGCACCATCCAGCAGGCGGCCATGGCCGTCGAGTCGGGGGTGGCCGACGTGGTCGTCTGCTACCGGGCGTTCAACGAGCGCTCCGGGAACCGGTTCGGCGCCGGCGTCCAGGACCGAGCCCCGGCCCCCAACGCCGAGACGGCCAACTTCGCCTGGTACGCCCCCCAGGGACTGCTGACCCCGGCCCAGTGGGTGGCGATGGCCGCCCAGCGGTACCTCCACGTGACCGGGGCGACCTCCGAGGACCTCGGACGGGTGGCCGTGGCCGACCGGAAGCACGCCGCCACCAATCCGAAGGCGTGGTTCTACGAGAAGCCGATCACCCTCGAGGACCATCAGGCGTCCCGATGGATCGTCGAGCCCCTCCACCTGCTCGACTGCTGCCAGGAGACCGACGGGGGCCAGGCCCTGGTGGTCACCTCACTCGAGCGGGCCCGCGATCTGCCGAGCACACCGGCGGTGATCCGGGCCGCGGCACAGGGGTCCGGCCCCGGCCAAGAGATGATGACCTCCTACTACTACGACAATCTGACGGAGCTGGGCGAGATGGCGTCCGTAGCCCGCCAGCTGTGGCAGACCTCGGGCCTGTCGACCACCGACATCCAGACGGCGGTGATCTACGACCACTTCACCCCGTACGTCCTCTACCAGCTCGAAGAACTGGGGTTCTGCGCCAAGGGCGAGGCCAAGGACTTCGTGCGGGACGGCAACATCGAGATCGGCGGGGGACTGCCCATCAACACGCACGGCGGCCAGTTGGGTGAGGCGTACCTCCACGGGATGAACGGCATCGCCGAGGGCGTGCGCCAGGTCCGCGGCAGTTCGTACAACCAGGTCCCCGACGTGGAGCACGTGCTGGTCACCGCCGGCACCGGGGTCCCGACCAGCGGGCTCATCCTCGGCGTCGATCGCTGACCGCCGGGGCTCGCGCTCGTCTAGAGGGCGATGGTCCGGTAGGTGACGCCAGCTGTGCGTGCCGCTCCGCGGATGCCAGGACCGTCGTCTCCCTCCCAGACGCAAAGGGATGCACCGAGGTGTTCGGCGGCGGCGACTGCTTCGGCACCCAACGTCGAAATCCGCTCACCTTCTGCCAGCTCCGCCACTCGATATCCGATGAGGCGCATCGATGGGACGAGGATCGATTCGGGCAGGACCACGAGGCGTCGCCCGAGCTCTCGTCGACGTTCACCGGACCAACCTCCGGTGAGGGCTCCGCCCCGGGCACCTACGACACTCTTGCAGAGCCGCACGTAGTAGAGAGTCGTGGTGGCCAGTTCGTTCGACGTGACGAGCCGGCCAAGGTGGCGCCCCTGCTCACCGGCGAGGACATCGCGCAGTAGATGATCGTCGAGGACGACGCGACTCACGTGGTGGCGAGATCTGGATCGTCGGCCAGGGAGGCGACGAACGCCGCGTGGTCCTCGCGGCTGAGCAGATCGCCGAGGAGGTGCTGCGCATTGCCGGCAGGGACGGTGAGCACGCCAAAGCCCAGGTCGATGACGTCGACCGGGCCTCCATCGTCGAGTTGCCACCGGTGGCGGACGGCGGCCGGTACCGACATCTGGCCTGAAGCCGACACGAGGTACCGCTGGACTCCGCTCATTCCCACAGTGTACTTGGTAACCGATGGTGCGTCACCAAGTATCCCGTACCAGTGGCACCGACGATCTGCGGGACACCCACGTCGAACCCACCCCGAAGAACCAGCCGTTGCTATCGTCCGCACTGCGGCACGCACAGAGATGCGTACCGGGCGGAAAGGCGTGCCGACGATGTCCATGGTGAACCCGACACAGCTCGCCGAGACCTCGTCGCCCGTCGAGGTGCGGTTCGGCACGACCCAGGATCAGCGGCGACTCACCGTCGCGTTCCGGTTGATACTGGTGATCCCACAGTTCGTCGTCCTTGCCTTCGTCGCCGTCGGTGCATTCTTCGTGATCATCCTCGGATGGTTCGCCGCGCTGTTCACCGGTCGGCTGCCGGCGTCGTTCGCCAGGTTTCTTCTCGGCTACGTCCGGTGGTACACCCGTGTCCAGGCGTACACGTTCCTGTTGACCGACAGGTACCCCCCGTTCTCCCTCGACTCCGACCCGATCTATCCGGTCGACGTGATCGTCACCACCGGGCGTCTCAACCGGGCCGCTGTCTTCTTCCGCATCATCCTGGTGATCCCGGCGAACATCGTGGGCACTGTCCTCGAGTACGGCATGTTCACGTTCGGCATCGTCACGTGGGTCATCACGCTTGTCCTCGGGCGGATGCCGGACAGCCTCTTCGGAGCGACGGCGGCGACCATCCGCTATCAGACCCGTCTCTCGGGGTACTTCCTGATGCTGACGTCCTTCTACCCGGGCGGTGTCCTCGGTGACTTCGGACCCGGAGGGCAGCGGCTGGAGGGGCCGGCGTCCGGCACCCCTGAGGCCCAGCCGCCACCGCCCGTGGCCGCCCCCGCCTGGGGCGCGGGCCCGACGCCTGCCTGGGGCGCAGGTCCCGGTGAGTACCCGCCGGTACCGCCACCCGGCGGGGCCTATCCCGCAGCTCCTCTGTACCCGCCCCCGATCGGCCCGGGAGGACTTCCCCCGCTGGCGCCCCCGCCGACCCCTCCGCCGCCCCCCGGGTACTACGGGCCGACCCCTCCGCCGCCACCCGGGTACTACGGGCCGACCCCTCCGCCGCCACCCGGGTACTACGGGCCGATCGGGCCGGCTACGGCGCCCCCGATGCAACGGTGGCCTCTGGTCCTGACCAAGGCGGCACGGACGATGACCGTGGTGTTCATCGTTGTCGGCGCCGTCGCCTATCTCACGTACACCGTGGCCCTCCGCCCCAAATTCGACCTGGGGGGCATCGAGACGACGATAGCCAGGGACGAGGTGGTGTCCTCCTACAGCACGTACTCGGAGCAGTCCCGGACGTTGGCGACGACCATCCGCGCCTGCTCGGCCTCCGCCGTCCCCGGGCCGGGGGAGCTGCACTGTCTGGAGCAGGCCGACCGGAGTTGGGCCCAGGCCTTGCAGTCGTACAGCTCGGATCTCTCCGGATCCCCCTACCCGGCATCGGCCGTGGGTCCAGCGCAGGCGGCCGAGGCCGCGGCCACCCGGGCGGCCACGATCCTGGATTACGCAGCCGATGCTCCCGATCTGAGCTCGTACGAGGCGGCGGTCACCGATCCGGACTTCGCGATGGCGCTCGACAACGTGGACTCGACCTACCAACAGCTGTACCGCGCCCTGGGGGGCGACTGACGGGATCGATCGCCGACGGCTGTCCCCGGCGGGTGACGATGGGGATGACGCGTGCAGAGCCGAGCACGCCACTACCCTTCGGAGTCGACCCGGGCCGACGCCTTCGTCCCTCCCTGAATTGGAAACGGTCTCCGAACCACGAGGAATCTGCTGCATGACCGATCTGATCGACCGCATCTTCCGCGAACCGCTGGCCGCCAAGGTGCCCGAGGTGACGGTGGTGTTCTGGGTGGTGAAGGTGCTCACCACTGCCGGGGGTGAGGCCACGTCGGACTATCTCTCGCTCGGCAACGTGATCGTCGGTGGCGTGATCGAAGCCGGCCTGCTCGTCGTCTGCCTGGTGTGGCAGTTCCGCACCCGGCGCTACGTCGCCGCCTCGTACTGGGCGTTGGCCTTCGCCATCGCCATCTTCGGGACCGGCGTGGCCGACATCATGCACAAGACGGTGGGCATCCCCTACGTGGGAACGTCCCTCTTCTGGGCGGTGGTCCTGGCAGTCATCTTCGTGGTCTGGCAGCGGACAGAACACACCTTGTCGATCCACAGCATCACCACCCGGCGCCGCGAGCTCTTCTACTGGGCCACGGTGTTCGCCACGTTCGCCCTGGGCACGGCGGTGGGCGACTTCACGGCCACGGCCATGGGAATCGGCTACCTCGCCTCGGCGATCGTGTTCGGCATCCTGATCATGATGCCGGCCGTGGCCTGGTGGCAGTTCCACCTCGACGAGGTGGCCGCGTTCTGGTGGGCCTACGTACTCACCCGTCCGCTCGGTGCCTCGTTCGCCGACTACGTCTCCAAGCCAAGGGCCATCAGCGGCCTCGGTTTCGGCGACGGACCGACGGCGGCGGTCGTCGCCGGTGCCGTACTCGTCCTCGTGGTCTATCTATCCATCGCCAGAAGCGACATCCAGCCGCCACTCGACGTGGCCGGGAGCTGACCGGATCCGGTCGCCCGGGGCGAATCAGTCCGCATCGTCGGGATCCTCGGCGCGCCACGCACGGAACAGCTCGGTGAACTCGTCCCGGGCCTCGGGGGTGAAGTCCTCGGGACCGAGCGTGCCCGCGGTGGCGATGGTCACCCGCATCTGCTCGAGGTAGGCCGTGCAGTTCGGGCAGTTCCGGAGATGGCGTTCGAAGCGTCTGCGCTCCCGGCGGGGTAGTGCCCCCTCGATGTAGTCGGTCACCAGCTCGACGACCTGCTGGCAGACAAGGTCCTCTCGACGTCGTACGAGCGCCATCATCGCCCCCTGGTCTCGAACTCGTCGGCCAGCTCAGCCCGGAGGCGGCTCCGACCCCGATGGAGGAGGACCCGCTGGTTCCCCTCGGTGATGCCCAGCACCTCGCACACGTCGGTACTCGGGAGACCTTCCACGTCCCGGAGGATCACCACGTCGCGCTGGCCGTCGGGGAGCGCGTCGATCGCCTCCTTCAGAGTAGGTGCCCACGAGGCGGCGACCAGCCGGTCGTCGACGCCCGACTCCCACGGGACGACGGGGTCGGCCCAGGCACCCGACGCGTCGAACCGGTCGGCGCTGACAGTAGGTCCGGTGGGGTCGAGGGGCAGGTGGCGGTGCTCGCGCACGCCGGCCGTCCGCGCCCGGTTGACCAGGATCCGGAACAGCCACGTCTTGAACGAGGACCGGCCCTCGAACCGGTCGACCCCGCGCACGACGCCCATCCACGTGTCCTGGACCGCCTCCTCGGCCACCGCGTCGCTCGGGACGAAAGTGCGGGCGAGACGGAGGAGCGATCCGTTGTACCGGGCCACCAGTGCGAGGAATGCCGACTCGTCGCCGCGCCGGAGGCGGGCGAGCAGCTCGGCGTCGGACTCCATGGGATGCACCCTAGGCCGAGCGTGCCTGCGCTGGGGTGCGCCATTCACCTGCGCACGGACACCACGGTCGGGGCCGAATGCGGATTCCACAGCGGGTGCAATTGACACGGTGTGCAGTCCGGTCGCCCGGTCACACCGTTACAGGGGGAGCACCGACGCACTGATGGGGCGGGTCGCGTCGAGGGCCGGAGGGCACTGTAACGAGCCCGGGTCGTCGCGGACAGTGGAGTGACAATCCTGTCCACCTCAAGGAGATCCCATGAAACGTACCCTCAAGCTGGCTGCCCTGGCTGGCGCAGTCGCCACCGTGACCGCCCTCTGCCTGCCCTCGGTGGCCGGTGCCGACGGCTTGCCCAATGCCCCCTTCCGCTCCGATGCACCGGTCTACGTGCAGACCAACGATCCGACCGGAAACCAGGTGGTGACCTATCTGCCCGATGCCCGGGGCGGGCTCGTGGAGGTGGGCCGCACCGACACGGGCGGGTTCGGTGTGGCCGTACCCGGCGCCGTTGTGGACAAGCTGGCGTCCCAGGGTGGACTTGCCGCCGATCCGGCTGACGGCCTGCTGGTCGCGGTCAACGGAGGTAGCAACACCATCTCGGTCTTCCATGCCTTCGGCGGTCGGCTGAGCGCGCCGAGGGTCGTGCCCTCGGGTGGGACGACGCCGGTCAGCGTGGCCGTGCGCGGCGATGCCATCTACGTACTGAACGGCGGTGGCACCGGGTCGATCCAGGGCTACTTCGCCGACTCGCTGACGCCCATCCCGGGCAGCAACCGGTCGCTCGGGCTGACGCCGGGACTCACCCCTGCGTTCCTCAACACCCCCGGCCAGATCGGTTTCACCCCCGACGGCCGCCAGCTGGTGGTCACGACCAAGGCGAACGGGAGCGACATCGACGTGTTCAATCTGAACTGGTTCGGTGGCGTGTCCGGTGGCCCGGTGGTGAACCCGTCGGCGACTCCGGTCCCGTTCGGGTTCACGTTCGACCACTCGGGTGACCTGGTGGTGACCGAGGCGGGGACCAGCGCGCTGACCACCTACTCGGTGGCGGGCAGTGGAACCATCACCGAGCTCGGGTCCACGACCGACGGCCTGGCCGCGCTGTGCTGGGTGGCCACGAACGGGACCTACTTCTTCGGTGACAATGCCGGTAGCGCCGACGTCACCAGCTACACGGTGGGTGCGGACGGTACGCCGAAGATCGTGGCCAACACGACCACCGACGCCGGCCCGATCGACCTGACCACGTCACCCGACGGCCGCTCGCTGTACGTCGAGACCGGCGGCAGCGACCTCGTGGACACCTTTGCCGTGCAGCCCGACGGCTCACTGGTGTCGACCGGGTCGGTCGCGCCCGAGCTGCCCGGCCACACCGGCCTCGAGGGGATCGCCGTCGGCGGATCCTGGTAGCGAGGCGGCGAGTCCGCCGCCCGTGTCAGTGCGTCCCTGCGGGTGGTGCCGGACCGGTTCCGGTGCCGCCCGCAGGGGTGTGCCCAGCTCAAGCGGTGACCACGGTTCAGCGCTCGGCGATGACCCGGTCCAGCTCCTCGATGTCGGCAGGTTCGAGGCGGCGGTACGGGGCGTCCTTCTCGGGTCGCCACCACACCGGCTCCACGCAGTGCCACCCCTCGTTGCGCAGGACCCGCTTGAGCACCTTGGTGGTGGCGGTGACCGGGAGCTGGTCGGTGACCCGTACGTACCGGGGCGCCCACTTGGTCCCCATGTCGGACTCACCATCCAGGAATGCCGCGAATCCCCGGGGGTCGAAGATGCACCCCTCGTGGAGGAGCAGGGTGGCCATGACCTGGTCGCCGACCACGGTGTCGGGGACGGCGTACACCGAGGCGAGCACCACATCGGGGTGCCGCTGCAGGATGCCCTCCACCGGTGCCGACGCGAAGTTCTCGCCGTCGACCCGCAGCCAGTCGTAGTCGCGCCCACCGAAGTAGAAGAAGTCGTCGTGGTCGCGGTAGGCGAGGTCGCCCGTCCAGTACCAGCCGTTCTTCACCCGGGCCTGCTCCGCCTCGGCGTTGCGCCAGTAGCCCTCGAATCCCGCGCCGCCGGTCTGGCTCACCATCTCACCGATGGCCTGCTCGGCGTTGAGCAGGCGGCCGTGGTTGTCGAACTCGGCACGGGGACATTCCTCGCCGGTCTCCGGGTTGATGATCACGGTGCCGGGGAGCGCCCGGCCCAGTGCGCCCCTCGGGGTGTCCGGTGTGCGTTGCACGGCGGCACCGCCCTCGGTGGAGCCGTAGGCGTCCTGCACGGCGCAGTCGAAGCGTTCCGCGAACCGGGCGACGTCGGCCTCGGCCGCCTCGTTCCCGAAGCAGCGTCGGAGGGGGTTGTCGGCGTCGTCGGGGCGCTCCGGGGTGGCCAGGACGTACGACAGCGGCTTGCCGACGTAGTTGAAGTAGGTGACGCCGTAGCGCCGGACGTCGACGAGGAACTGGGAGGCGCTGAACCGCTCGCGCAGGGCTGCGGTGGCGCCGGCGGAGAGGGCGGGCGCCCAACCCGCCATCAGCGCGTTGGAATGGAAGAGCGGCATCGCCAGGTAGCAGACGTCGTCGGCCGTGAGGCTGAACATCTGGGCCACGGTGGATCCGATGCGGGCGAGGCGGCCCTGGGTGCACAGGCAGGCCTTGGGTGCGCCGGAAGTACCGGAGGTGAACAGCAGGAGACCCAGGCTCTCCTCGGTCACGCCCACGGCGTCCTGGTCGGGAAGGGGACTGCCGGCGAACGCGCCCACCAGGTCGCCGTACGGGGTGCCGGCCCCGCCGATGTCGCCCGACGGATCGTCCACCACCAGGATGCGGTCGACGGGGAGGGCGGGACCGAGATCGTGGCCCTCGACCAGTCCACGGTAGGTCGCGTTGGTCACGAGCAGCTGGCACTCGGTGTGGGCCAGGTCGCGGGCGAGCTCGTCGCCGCGATGGGTGGGGTTGCCCCCGACGACCACGGCTCCGGCCAGCGCGGCCCCGCCCATCCAGAACACGTATTCCGGCACGTTGTCCATCAGCAGCGCCACGTGGAACGGACCGGGCCGGCGGAGCGAGAGCAGGACCGCGGCCCGATCGGCCTGGGCCTGGACCACCTGGTCGTGGGTCCATGTACGATCGGAGAACGCGAGGCCGACACGGGCGTCGCCGGCGCGGTCCCGGATCATTCGGTCGATCGTGAGCATCGGTTCCCCCTGGGTCGTAGGCGACAGTACGCCGGTTCCGGGAACACGGGGTCACCCGGGCGCCAGGCTAGGCACAAATCTGCAACACGTTGCAATTTATCAGGGGTCCTGTTACCGTTCGGATCACCGATTCGCGCAACCGAGAGGAGCCCTGTTTATGGAGTTCGGAGTCTTCATCAACGGCTATCTCCCCGGGGCGGCGTCCCGAGACACCGATGCCGAGCACCTCATGCTCGAGCGCGAGCTCGAGTTCGGCATCAAGGCGGACCTCTACAATTGGAAGTACGCCTGGTTCGGCGAGCACCACTCCCTCACGGAGTACTCCCACATGTCCGCCCCCGAGGTGGTCATGGGCTACGTGGCCGCCCGGACCTCACGCATCCACCTGGGCACGGGCATCAACAGCCTGAGCCCCCGCAAGGAGCACCCGGTCCGTTATGCCGAGCGTGCCGCCATGCTCGACCACGTGACCCGGAACCGGTTCGAGTGGGGCACCGGACGCGGGGCGGGCAGCCACGAGATGCGCTCCTTCAACATCATGGACAAGGACTCCACCAAGGCGGAGTGGAACGAGGTCGTCCGCGAGATCCCCCGCATGTGGGAGCAGCGTGACTACATGTTCGAGGGCGAGAGCTTCACCGTGCCGACCCCGCACAACATCCTCCCGAAGCCGTACGGAAAGGGCCACCCGCCGATCTGGGTGGCCTGCGGCAACCCGGGGACCTTCACCACGGCCGGCCAGATGGGCATCGGCGCCATCGCCTTCAACTTCGAGCCGGTCTTCTCCCTCAAGGGACGCATCGACTCCTACAAGGAGGGCATCGCCAACTGCACCGAGCCCATCGGCCAGTTCATGAACGACAACGTCATGATCACCAACTCGGTGATCTGCCTGTCCGACCGCGACCGGGCCCGGAAGATCGCGCTCCGTCACTACCGGGGCTACCTGTACTCACTGGTCTGCCTCTACCACGACACCATGCCGAAGCCCGACTATGCGCCCACCTGGCCGGCCACCATTCCGGGAGTGGCCGACTACGACGCGCTCGACCGGCTGATCGACGAGGGGTGGCTGCTGTGCGGCAACCCCGAAGAGGTGGCCGAACAGCTGGAGCGGTACCAGGAAGTCGGCTGCGACCAGGTGGTCTTCGGCCTGCCGAGCGATTCGCTGGAGCACGACGAGGTCCTCGAGATGCTCGAGGTCTTCGGCACCAAGGTGATCCCCGAGTTCGACAAGGACGAGGTCCACTCGACCACCCGGTACCGGGCCACCGCCCAGCGGAAGTTCCCCGACTTCGGATACGACGTGCCGGACATCTCGGTTCCCGGGCTTCCCACCAACGCCCTCATCCAACTGGACGGCACCCGCACGTTCTGAGCCCGGTCTGCGGCGCTACGCCGACTGACCGGCACGATCGGGCGTCTTGGATTTCAGCCGGTCCGCCGTTCGCGACAGAGAGCGCTCGAAGTCAGGTCGACCGGAATGTTCCTCACCCGTCCGGCGACGGGGCACATTCCGGGAGCAGCGACTCTTCTCCCCGGGTGATCATGGCCCCTGGGGGTGGATGGTCTCACCACGGGACAACATCTCGACAAACTGGCCGATGCGCCTGGAGCGGGTTTCGGGTTTCTTGGCGTTTCCGATCCGGTAGAGGATGGCGTACCGGTTCGCTCTGGTGAGCATCTCGAACATCGCCTGCGCGCCAGGATCGGCACTCAGGGCAGCGAGAAGATCCTCCGGCACCTCGATGCTGGCTTGCCCGGCATAGGCGGCCTCCCATCGACCGTCCTCCTTCGCCTTCCGCACCTCCCCTTCACCGGATCGATGCATTCGGCCAGTGGCGATCAGCCGTTCAGCGATGGCGGCGTTCCGTTGAGACCACGGGCTGCGAGCTCCTCGAGGCGTGAAGCGTCGCCTGAACGTCGCGGTGTCACGACGCCCCAATTGGCCGTCGATCCAGCCGAAGCAGATCGCCTCGTCAAGTGCCTCGTCGTACGAGACGGTCGTCGGACGGACCGATCCCTTTTTTGCCAGTACCAGCCAGACACCTAGTGAATCGGCGTGATGGGCGCTCAGCCACCTTCGCCATTCACCGGCGTCCACGACCAGTAGCTCTGGGAGATCCACGGCGTTCACCGTATCCCCGAGGATTCGGTCGGGGCAGGCAATTCCCGAGCGATCACGGATGCGGTCACACCTGCAGACCCCGCCGAACTCCGATGGGTCCACCAACCCCGTCCGACCGGTCAGCCCGGACGGGTCAGGGTGCTGGAGGCGTCACGACGGGGCGGTCGCGCCCCAGGCGTCGAGGAGGTCGTCCACCGTGGTCAGCGTGGCGATGAGCGGGAAGGTGTTGTCGAGCACGGCGTCCGCATAGTCGGCCGGGATGCCGGCGACCGCGTCCCGGGGGACCACCACCTGGTAGCCGAGGTTGCATGCCTCGATGGCCAGGCCGAGGACGCCGAGGTTGACCGACACCCCGGTGGCCACCACGGTGCGCACGCCCAGGCTGCGCAGCCAGGTGTCGAGCGAGGTCCCCGAGAAGGGTGAGACCCCGTGCAGCCGGGAGCAGACCATGTCGACGGGCTCCGGTCCGAGCCCGTCGACCAGCTCGGTCGCCGGGGTGCCGGCCAGGAGGTGGTCGGGATTGCGGACCATGGCGGCGATCAGCTGGCAGTTCACCGTCGACCCGGCCCGGTCGGCCCGGAACTCCGCGGTGCAGTGGACGACGGGAACGCCGAGCGCGCGGGCGGCGTGCAGGACGCGGGCGGTGTTCGCCACGACCCCCACCCGCTGCGCCGCCTCGGCGAGCTGGGGGAAGGCGGACAGGTCGCCGATGACCCCTCGTTGGATCTCCATGGTCAGGACCGCGGTCTGCCCGGGCGCGGCGACGCCGGCGAGATCAACCGGCACAGATGCCCCCCGTGTCCGTCACGAACCTGCAGCGGTGCGGTCGCCCCCGCTGTCGGTCTCCTTGGGCACCTCGGCGACGATCCCGGCGGCCCACCGGTAGTCGGGCTTCCCGCTGGGTGACCGCTCGATGGTCTCCACCACGTGGAGCTGGCGGGGGACCTTGTAGCCGGCGATGGCGTCCCGGCAGTGGACCTGGATCTCCTCGAGGGTGGGATGGTGGTCCCCACGGGGCTGGATGATGGCCGCCACCCGCTGGCCCCACCGCTCGTCCGGGGCGCCGACCACGATGGCGTCGAGCACGGCCGGGTGGGAGCGCACGGCCGATTCGACCTCTTCGGGGAAGATCTTCTCGCCACCCGAATTGATCGAGACGGAGCCACGGCCGAGGAGCGTGATCGTCCCGTCCTCCTCGATGGTGGCGAAGTCGCCCGGCATCACGTAGCGCTTGCCGTCGACGTGGATGAACACCTCGGCGGTCTTGACCGGGTCGTTGTAGTAGCCGACGGGGATGTCGCCGGAGCGGGCGATCTTCCCGACGGTCCCCGAGCCCGGCACCACGGGTACCAGCTCCTCGTCGAACACGACGGTGTCCCCCAGCACGCTCACCGTGGGGCCGCTCTTCATGGCCGTTCCCCCCTTGGTCATGGTGGCCATGCCGTTGTTCCCGGACTCCGACGAACCGATGGCGTCGACGATGACCAGGTTCGGGAAGTGCCGGAAGAACTCGTCCTTCACCGGGGCCGAGAACAACGCGGCGGACGACGTGACGGCCAGCAGCGAGGACAGGTCGTAGGAGGCGCCGGGTTCGTCGAGGGCCTCGATCAGGGGCTTGCCCATGGCGTCCCCGGTGATCATTAGTGAATTGGCCTTCTCGGCCTCGATGAGCCGCCACACCTCGTGGGGGTCGAACTTGGGGACGAGGATGGTCCGGTTGCCCACGAAGCTCTGGCCCATGATGCACCACTGGGTGGCGCCGTGCATGAGCGGGGCGATGGGCAGCAGGGTGAGCGCCCCGCCCCGTCCCTTCTCCACCATCTCCTCGGGCGTCCGCACCCGGGTATTGGTGCTCGGGTCGACACCGCCGCCCAGTGCGTAGAAGACGTCCTCGTGACGCCAGACCACGCCCTTGGGCATCCCGGTGGTGCCGCCGGTGTAGAGGATGTAATAGTCGTCACCCGAACGGGGGGCGAAGTCGCGCTCGGGGGAGCCGGCGGCCAGCGCCTCCTCGTAGGGCACCGTGGTGCTGCCGAGGGGGACTCCGGAGCCGTCGTCGATGCCGATCACCAGGCGCAGGTCGGGCAGCTCGGGTAGTAGGTCCGCCACCTGGGGAGCGAACTCGGCCTGGTGGACGAGCGCGACCAGGTCGGCATTGGTGAAGAGATAGCGGAGCTCGTCCTTGACGTAGCGGTAGTTGATGTTGATCCAGATCGCCCGGAGCTTGAACACGGCCCACGCCGTCTCGACCCACTCGACGCTGTTGAGGGCGTAGATCCCCACGTGGTCCCCCGGGCCGATGCCCTGGGAGGCGAGGTAGTGGGCCAGTCGGTTGGCCCGCTCCTCCATCTGGGCATAGGTGCGGCGCTCGCCCGCGGCAACCACGTACTCACGGTCTCCGTACGCGTCGACGGAGGCCTCGAACATGTCGGCCAGGTTGAAGGTGCTCATCGGGCAGATAGTAGAACAGGTTTCTGTCCCGGCGACGGCCGGTTCGAACGGTGGCCCCGCTGGCGAGACCGCCGGCCGGCCGGCGGCCGGTCCGAGCTCGCGGCAGGGGATCAGTCGGTGCTATCGGCCCCGAGGTCGCCGACGGCCGGCTGGTCCACCGGGCTGCGAAGCTCCGACGGGTGCTGGAGTCCGGCCAGGCTCTCCCGCACGGTGCGGACGATGCCGTCTTCGTCGAGGCCGAGCCTTCCCAGGATCCGGTCCGGCCGGCCCTGGGCGAGGAAGGCGCGGGGAACGCCCCGGTGGACGATCGGGGGGCAGGCTCCGAGAGGAAGGGACGCCCGTAAGGCGTCGGCCAGGAACATCCCGGCGCCGCCCTGGCGGATCCCGTCCTCGACGGTCAGGACCATGGCATGGCGCCCCGCGTCCCCGAGCATGGCCGGATCCGGGTGGGAGACCACCCGGGGGTCCCAGACGGTCACGTCGATCCCCTCGGCGGCCAGGCGGCGGCCGGCGGCAACGGCGGGACCCAGCATCTTGCCCACGGCCAGGATGCAGACCGATCCGTCGCCCTCGCGCACCAGGCGGGCCTCGAGTCCCGACCCCTCCGACCCGGGGGCCACCGCCGGGGCGGGGGTCTTCGGGAAGCGGATGGCCGACGGCCCGTCGAGTGTCAAGGCGGTGGCGAGCATGGCCTCGACTTCGGGAGCCGACGAGGGGGCGAAGACCGTCATCCCCGGAATGGACAGGCACAAGGCCATGTCCAGGACGCCGTGGTGGCTGGGTCCGTCGTCGCCGGTGATTCCGGCCCGGTCGAGGACGAGGACCACCGGGAGCTTGTGCAGGCCGACGTCAAGATTGGCCTGGTCGAACGCCCGTGAGAAGAAGGTGGAGTAGACGGCCACCACCGGGCGGAGTCCGGTCATGGCCATCCCGGCGGCGGCGGTCACCGCGTGCTGCTCGGCGATGCCGACGTCGACGAAGCGGTTGGGGAATCGGGCTTCGAACGGAAGGAGTCCGGTGGGCCCCGGCATGGCGGCGGTGATGGCCACGATCCTCGGGTCGGCCTCGGCGTGGATGAGGAGGGCCCTGGTGAACGCATGGGTGTAGGTCGTGGCCGGCAGGTCGGGGGCGAGCTCGGTCCCGCCGATGGACAGCGAGGCGTTCTGCAGCTCCACCGCGGCCGTGCCGGACGGTTCGTCGGGACCGTCGAGGGACGGGGCCCCGGGCGGCGCCTGCTTGACCTTCACGTCGTGTAGCCGCTGGATGTCGTCCTCTTCCGCCGGAGCGTAGCCCCGGCCCTTCTGGGTCAGGACGTGGACCACGATGGGCCCGTCCCACCCGGCCGCATTGGCGAGCGCTTGCTCGAGCCCGGCGATGTCGTGTCCGTCGATGGGGCCGACGTAGCGGATCCCGAGGGCCTCGAAGAACGTGTGCGGGGTGACCACCTCGCGGACGGCACTGGTCAGGCCGTGGATGCCGGAGTAGGCCAACTCGCCGACGGCAGGCAGCTCCCGCAGGATGTTGCGCAGGCGCTGGCGGGCCTGGACGTAGGCCGGGGACAGGCGAAGGTGGGTGAGGCTGAGCGACAGTTGGGACACGGTCGGCGCGTAGGAGCGGCCGTTGTCGTTGAGGACGATGACGACCCGCTTGCCCGAGTGGCCGAGATTGTTGAGGGCCTCGTAGGCCATGCCACCGGTGAGGGCCCCGTCGCCGACCACGGCGACCACCCGGCGGTCGCTGCCCTGGAGCTCGAGGGCCGTCGCCATGCCGTGGGCGTAGCTGAGGACGGTCGAGGCGTGGCTGTTCTCCACCCAGTCGTGCTCGGACTCGGTCCGGCTGGGGTAGCCGGAGAGCCCGTCCTCCTGGCGGAGGTGGGTGAACGAGTCGCGCCGGCCGGTCACCAGTTTGTGCACGTAGGCCTGGTGGCCGGTGTCCCAGAGCAGGAGGTCGCGGGGCGAGTCGAACGTCCGGTGGAGTGCGAGGGTGAGCTCGACGACACCGAGGTTGGACCCGAGGTGCCCACCGGTGACGGACACCGCGTCCACGATGAACTCGCGGATCTCCTTCGAGAGGAGCGCCAGTTCGTCGGGGTTCAGCCTGCGGAGGTCTGCGGGACTGTCGATGTGTTCGAGGATCATGTCAGGGTGTGTGCCTTTGCGGTCAGGCTACCAGCGCGGACCACCTCCGAGGGCTCGAACCGGGGGTGCCGAAGCGGCAGGTCAGGACCACCTCGGTGGGCACTACCGGACGTTGGAGAGAAAGGTCTCCCGGTCGACGATGACCCGGATCAGCTTGCCCGCGGCGACCAGGCCTCCGCCTTCGGACACCGATACCGTGAAGACCAGGCGGCGACCCTCGATCCGGTCCAGTGTGGCCTCGGCCCACACGGTGGCCCCGATCCCCACCGGGACCAGATGGTCGAACTGGAGACGTTTCGCCACCGACGTGCCGTTTTCGGGCAGGTGGCCCTCGATGGCCCGGCAGCTCGCCTCCTCGCACAGGGCGATCAGTCGGGGCGTGGCCAGCACGGGCACGGTGCCCGACCGGAACGCCTCAGCGGAGTCGGCATCGGTCACCACGAGTTCGATGCGGGCGGACAGACCGGTGCGGGGAGCCACCCCGGTACGATACGTGACCGGTACTGACGTCGGCCAACGGGCCCCGGGCAGTGGAGCAAGGAGGCCGCCGTGATCGAAACCCCCGTGTTGGAACGGGTGCTGTCCGAGGCGTTGCGCAATGGCGGCGAATTCGCGGAGGTGTTCGCCGAGGACCGGTCGAATTCGTCGGCCCTCCTCGACGACGGACGGGTCGAGGAGCTGGCGTCGGGTCGCGAGCGGGGCGCCGGCATCAGGGTCGTCTCGGGGGAGACCACGGGCTTCGCCCACACGGCCGATCTGACCGAGCGGGGTCTGTTGCGCGCGGCCGAGGCCGCATCGGCCGTGGCCCGACAAGGGGGAGCGGGCACCCGGACCGTCGCTGTCGGGACGTTACGGGGTCAGGCTGCGCCACCACCGGGAGAGCGACCGGTCCCGAGGACCGGTTCGAAGGCGGACGCTCTCGAACTGCTGCAGAGGGCCGACGACGCCGCTCGGTCGTCGGGCGACGGGATCTCCCAGGTCCAGGCCGGGTTCGGGACTTCGACCCGCCGGGTGTTGATCGCCAACTCCGACGGATTGGTGGCCGGCGACGAGCAGGCGAGGACCCGGTTTTCCGTGTCGTGCGTGGCCCTGGGGGACACCGGGATGCAGACCGGCTACGAGACGGCGGCCCGCACCCTCGGATTCGAGCTCTTCGACGACATCTCGGTCGAGGAGCTGGCCCGGACGGCGGCGGCCCAGGCCCTGGCCAAGCTGTCGGCCCGCCCCGCCCCGTCGGGGGAGCTCCCGGTGGTGCTGGCCGGGGGGAGCGGCGGCATCCTGTTCCACGAGGCCTGCGGGCACGGTCTCGAGGCCGACCACATCGTGAAGAACGCCTCGGTCTACACCGGAAAGGTCGGCCAGCAGGTGGCCAGCACCCTGGTCACCCTGGTCGACGACGGGACCGTCGGGTCGGAATGGGGGACGTTCCAGGTCGACGACGAGGGCCGGCCGGCCCAGCGCAACGTGCTGATCCAGGACGGGATCCTCACCGACTACCTGTGGGACTACCTGCGGGCGAGGAAGGAGGGGCGGGTATCGTCGGGAAACGGACGGCGCCAGTCCTATCGTGACCTTCCCATGGTGCGGATGACCAACACGTTCCTCCTCTCCGGAAACGACGACGCCGACGAGATCGTGGCCCAGACCCCGAGGGGTGTCTACGTGGCCAAGCTCGGCGGCGGTCAGGTGAACACCACCACCGGGGACTTCGTGTTCGGCACGTCCATGGCGTACCTGATCGAGGACGGGGTGATCACCGAGCCCCTGCGCGACGCCAACCTCATCGGCAACGGCCCCGAGATCCTCCGGCGCATCGATGCAGTGGGGAGTGACTTCTCGATGACGCCGGGAACGTGCGGCAAGGACGGCCAGAGCGTCCCCGTCGGATGCGGTCAGGCCACCATGCGCCTCACCGGCGTGACCATCGGGGGAACGGCCGAATGAGCGCCACCACCGAGGAGACGGGGACGGCCGGACCCCCGGCGGGGGACGGGCCGGAGGAGCTGCTGGCCCTGGCCGAGCGGGTGGCCGGCTGGGCGCGTTCGGGCGAGGAGGTCGAGGTCTACGTGGCCCGCGGAACCGAAACGGAAGTCCGCGCCTACGACGGCGAGGTCGAGTCGTTCACGTCGGCGAGCTCGGCCGGCATCGGGATCCGGGTGGTCGTCGACCACCGGTTGGGCTTCGCCTGGGCCGGCTCGCTCGACGAGTCGGTGCTGGGGGAGACCCTCGACGAGGCGAGGGACAACGCCGCCTTCGCCACCGCGGACGAGCACGTCCGGCTGGCCGTTCCCGACGGTGTGGCCGCTGTCCCCATCGACCTGTGGGACGACGGGCTCGACGCGGTCTCCACGACGAGGAAGATCGAACTGGCGCTGGCGCTCGAGGCCCTGGCCAGGGCGGCCGATCCGAGGATCCGTCAGGTCGACTCGGCGGACTACGGCGATGTGGCCTCCGAGTCCGCGTTGGTCTCGACCACGGGCATCCGGTCGTCGAGCCGCAAGACGTCGGGCTACCTGTCGGTGAGCGTGATCGCCGGTGACGGCGACGCCAGCCAGACCGGCAGCGGATTCAGCGTCGGGCGGGGCTTCGACGGACTCGACCCGGACCGGGCCGCCGAGGACGCGGTGTCCCGGGCCGTCCGCCTACTGGGCGCGGTCAAGGGGCCGTCGGGACGGTCCACCGTGGTGTTCGACCGCCGTATGGCGACGGCGCTCCTGTCGGTCGTGTCGTCGGCGTTGTCGGGCGAGGCGGTCGCCAAGGGACGATCCTTCTTCGCCGGTCGGATCGGCGAACAGGTGGGTCACCACGGTCTGACCCTCGTCGACGACCCGACCGACCCCCGTGCCTACGGCGCTGCCGCATACGACGCCGAGGGCCTGGCCTGTCGGCGGAACGCCCTGATCGAGGCCGGAGTGCTCCGCGGATTCCTGTACGACACGGTGTCGGGGTCGCGGGCCGGTGTGGCCTCGACCGGTTCGGCCGTCCGCGGTGGCTACGCCGGGACGCCGGCTCCGGGCTGCCGTGCGCTCACCCTCGCCCCGGGGCCCGAGGGCTACGACGAATCCGGCGTGCTCGGCGCGGTGGGGGAGGGGCTGTTCGTCCAGTCGATGACCGGGATCCACTCCGGGGTCAATCCGATCAGCGGGGACTTCTCGGTCGGAGCGGAGGGCCTGGTGATCCGGGACGGGCAGCTGGCCGAGCCGGTCCGCGGGATCACGGTGGCGTCCACGCTCCAGCGGATGATGCTGTCGCTCGAGGCGGTGGGCGCCGACGTCGAGTGGCTTCCGGGGATCGCCGCCGGGCAGACGCTGGCCATCGGCGACATGCAGATCAGCGGGGTCTAGCGGTCCGACCGGCACCGCCCCCGGGTCCCACGTGAGTCCCGGTTCCTACTTGAGGGACGACTCCACCGCCGTGGCCTTGGTGCAGGCGGACAGGGCGTTCGGCGTCGAGGTGTAGTAGATCGAGCCGGTGATCTGGAGGTGGTAGGGGCCAGCGCTCGCCGGCGTCGGCTGGCCGCCCACCCACAGCGGGGTTCCCGATGAGCTCCCGGTGGAACCGGACGACGAGCCGGAGGAACCGGACGCCGAGCCGGAGGAGCCGGACGCCTGCCCGTAGGCGAGGACAAACGTCTGGATCGTGAACAGCCGGGGGAAGCTGTCCAGTCCGTTGACGAAAGCGGTGATCTGCCCGAAGTTGCCGAGGACGGTCAAGGTGGTTGGCACCGCGGTCACTCCTGCGCCCGCCGGAGTCGCTCCGGCGACGGCCGGTGCCGCCGCTGCACCGGCGGTGCTGGAAGCCGGGGCGAAACCGCTGAACTGGGCGAGGCTCACACCGGAGGATCCGGCCAGGTTGTTGAACTGGCTCTCGAAGCTCGACTCCTCGGCGTCGACGTCGGTCGGACTGTCGACCGAGGGGATCTCGGTGCTGATCTTCTGGAGGTCGGCGCAGTTCGCCGACAGCTTCTGGCCTTCGGACTGGAGCGACGCCAGCCGGGTCTGGAGGGACGCCTCCTGGGCCTGGAGGGTCGTGCTCTGGCTCTGGAGGCTGGCCAGCTTCGAGTTCTGCGGGGAGATCAGTGCCACCCAGAGGATGAGGGCGACGACGACTGCACCGCCGGCGATGAGCAACGGATTGCGGTACTCCTTGACGATGTTCATTTCAGGCTCGCGTTCTTACTGAGACTGGCGGCTGGGGTCACCGAGACGGTGAACGGGAACGAGATGGTGGAGTTGGCGTTGACCGTGGTCGCTCCTTGCAGCGGATTGGCGAACAACTGCGAGGTGGACACGGCGTTGATCCACGCTTCCGAGATCGAGAGGCTCGGACCCGGGCCGGTCACGCTGAGCCCGATGGTCCCGATGGCCGCAGCTTGGGTGCCGGTGGCTGCGCCCGAAGCGGGTGTCGCGGTGGTTGCCGATTCGGCAGACAACGCGGTGCCGTCGAACGACAGCACCGACGCGTTGGCGGGGGTGATGGCGATGAGGCTGCTGAGCGCCTGTGGCCAGTCGACGGCGGAGTCGACCACCGACGCCCGGCGCGCCAGTCCGGCCGTGTAGGCATCGTTGGCCGCGACGACCAGGTCGTACTTCGGGACCTGGGCGTTGAGCGAGGCAATCGACGACTGGAGGGTGTCGACGTTGTTCTGGGCGTTGTGGACCTGGAGGAACTTCCATCCGCCGAACAGGACCAGCAGCGCGATGACCACGACCGAACCGACAAGCGTCTGCTGCTGGATCCGCTTCATCCGGGACCGCTTGGCCACCTCGGGTGGCAGCAGGTTGAACTTCTTGACCGCCTTGTCCGGCTCGGGGAGGGCGAGCCCGATCGGGGACGCCAGCATCGGGTCCACCTGGGCGGCCTGCTCGGGAGAGAGGTCGAGCTTCGAGATGTCGAGCCGTTCCAGTGGCGATCCGGCCTTTACCGGGATCCGGATATGTGCTTCGAGTAGTGAGATCAGGCCGAAGAGTTCGGACCCACCCCCGGTCACCAGGACCTGGGAGACGGGTTGCTTGCCGGGAAGCGACGCGAAGTACTGGATCGAATTCCTGATCTCGTCGACCAGGTCGAGCATGCACGGTTGGGCGATCCGTTCGGCCGCCTCCACCTGGATCGAGTCCTCGCCGAATCGGTACTTGAGTGCCTCGGCGTCGATGATCGGGATGCCGAGGGAGGCGGAGATGGCTGCGGTGATGGTATTCCCGCCCGAACCGATGGTGCGGACGAACTGGGGTCGACCCGACTGGTGGACGACGACCACGGTGAGCCCGGCGCCGATGGAGACGATCGCCTCGGGCTGGTCGGAATCGTCGGCGCCGCCCACCGCCCTGACCAAAGCCGACGAGATGAGGTCGACCCCGACCACGGTGAGGCCGGCCCGCTCGACCGTGCTGATTACTCCGTTCACCAGATCGGCGTGGGCCGCGGCGACCAGGACCCGACGCATCTTGGCTCCGTCGTCGTTGGTGTAGTCGGCCAGCACCTGGGAGGACAGGATGGTCTGGTCGGGGGGAAAGGGAATGACTTCTTCGGACTGGAATCGGACGGCGCTCTCCACCTCGTTGTCGGGCACGTAGGGGAGGTCGATCTCGCGGGTGATGGCCCGCAGACCGGCGATGCCGACGATGACCGAGGACCCGGTGAACTGGCCGTTCTTCCAGAGCTTCTCGATTGCCTCGACGACCGAGGACGCGTCGCGGATCTCGCCGTCGACCAGGGCGCCGGGGGGAAGGCCGACCTGGCCGTACGTCATGAGCACGGGTGTGGACTTGGAGGTGTCGATCTCGGCGGCGCGGACGGCGCTCGTGCCGATATCGAGGCCGACGGTCATGCGTGCCATGGTTCGTCTCCCATGGTCGAAGTGGCGCAGGCCTCATGCTGCTGGCGGGCGCAGGAGGTGTCAGTATCAGCCTGGAAGTCGGCGTCAGTCACGTCGACCCCTGGACGCAACGTCAAAACTGTCATTCGTGGTCTCCGGTCGATGGTGGAATACCAATGCATTTCATGGCTTTGGTGCCGTAGTTGGACTATCGGAAGGGAGCCGCGCCACCTTGAGCCGGCCTGGTGCCGGGACGGAAACTCAGCCGGGCTGGGGTACGAACGAGCCGGTTTGAAGGATCCCCTGGCGCTCGAGCATGACCTTGAGGTCGTGCGGGTTGCTCGCCGTCGCCATCGCCTCGGCGAGCGAGATCCGGCCGTCGGCAAGCAGTGCGGCGAGTGACTGGTCGAACGTGACCATTCCGTAATAGGCGCCGTCGGCCACGATCGACTCGATGTCGCCCGTCAGCAGCGGGTCGATGATGGCCTGCTGGATCCTCCCGTTGACGACGAGGACCTCGAGGACCGGCACCCGGTCGTGGCCCTCGACGGTGGGGATCAGCCGCTGGCAGATGATGCCCTGCAGTGAGCCGGCCAGGCTCAGCCTGATCTGGGACTGCTGGTGCGGTGGGAAGAAGTCCACGATCCGGTTGATCGTCTCCGTGGCGTTGATCGTGTGGAGCGTCGAGAAGACGAGGTGGCCTGTTTCGGCGGCACCCAGTGCGGCGGCGACCGTCTCCTGGTCGCGCATCTCGCCGACCAGGATCACGTCGGGGTCCTGGCGCAGGACGACCCGCATGGCCGACGAGAACGAGTCGGTGTCGAAACCGACTTCGCGCTGGTCGATGGCAGCAAGGTCGTCCTTGTGCAGTACTTCGACCGGGTCCTCGATGGTCACGATGTGACACGACCGTTTGTGGTTGATGTGGTCGATCATGGCGGCGAGCGTGGTGGTCTTGCCGGAACCGGTCGGGCCGGTGACGAGGACGAGCCCGCGCATCTCGTCGGCCAGCTGCGACACGACCGGTGGAAGGCTGAGCTCGTCTGTCGTGGCCGCCGTCGGCCGCACGCGCCGGATGGCCAGCGCGGCCGAGGAGCGTTGGAAGTAGGCGTTCACCCGGAACCGCCCGACGCCGCGGACGCTGTACGCGAAGTCGGCTTCGTGACGGGTGTTGAAGGTCTCCTTGACCGGCTCGGTCATCATCGCCTCAGCGATCGTCCGCGTCTCGTCGGCGGTGAACGCCGGCTCGTCCACGAGTGTGCGCAGTGCCCCGGCGACCCGCATCCGGGGTGGCGCACCGGCCTTGATGTGGAGGTCGGAACCGTCGAGCTCCCCGAGCTCGGTCAGGAGGCGGTCGAGATCGGAAATGTCCATTGCAACTACTGTACATGACCACTCTTCGCGGACCTAGCACTTCGGAGAGTGGTCGCCATCCATCCGAATCGGGCAGGGCCGGAGTGCCTCCGGGTGGTGCCCCCGCCGTTTCTCAGTCGGACGTGGTCGACAAGCCCCCGGTGCCCCCGGACGCCGGAGCGGTGGTGGCCGGAGCCTTGGCCGGCGTCGGGTCCGGGGCCTTGGCGGGCGTCTTGTCCGCCGAGCCGGCACCCGAGCCGGCATCGGCGCCGTTCGAGCCGCTGTCGGCAGTTGCCGCCGCTGCCGGAGTGGTGGCATCGGCGCCCCCGTTCGCCGATCCGCTCCCGGAACGGCTGTCGGTCTTGTAGAAGCCGCTGCCCTTGAACACGATGCCGACACTGCCGAACACCTTGCGCACGGGCGACCCGCAGGTGGGGCACTCGGCCAACGGGTCGTCGTGGAAGGACTGCACGACGTCGAAGTTCTTCGCGCAGTGGTCGCAGCGATATTCGTAGGTGGGCACGCGCGGTGTTCCTTCCGGTCCGGGGCGTCGTTCAGTTGGCAGTCTACCCGAGCGAGTGCCAATGCCGTACCCGGACCACGTGCTCCCGTAGACTGGGCAAGTGAACGAGGGGAGCACACAGTGACCGACCGCAGTTTGGGCCACCTTGATCCGTTCGGAGGGGCGCGGATGGTCGACGTGTCGCCCAAGGAGGCGACGTTGCGGCGGGCGCTGGCCCGTTGCCGGGTGGCCATGAAGCCGGAGACCACGGCACAGGTGGCCAACAACGCCATCACCAAGGGCGACGTGCTCGCCGCGGCACGGGTCGCCGGCATCCAGGCGGCCAAGCGGACGGCCGATCTGGTGCCGATGTGCCACCCGCTGCTGGTCGGTTCCGTCCAGGTCGACTTCACCATCGGCGACGACTACGTCGAGGTGGAGGCGAAGGTCGAAACTGTCGACAGGACGGGCGTCGAGATGGAAGCCATGACCGCGTGCGCCATCGCCGCCCTGACCGTCTACGACATGTGCAAGACCGCAGACCGGACCATGAGCATCGGACATCTCATGCTGTGGGAGAAGACCGGTGGGACCTCGGGGCAGTGGAAGCGGGAGCCGACCCTGTAGGAGCGGGCGGACCGGACCGTTTGCTCCTACCGCTCGGGTCAGCTGCGGACGGCGGAGCGCAGGTCGCGCAACGAAAGCTCAGACGTGGCCTCGCCCCCGCACTGCGAACAGTGCTCCACGTGGCGCCAACTGCGGAGCAGCCGGGTGCCCTCGGGATTGAGCAGGACGACGAACGACTCCGAGAGCGGGTCGATCTCGACTCCGTAGCACGGCTGCCACTCGGTGGAGACGGGCGCGCTCGTACGGTGTGCTGACTTCACCACGCGCCGGAACCTCGAGTTGGCACGATCGATGATCCACGTGCTGTGGCACGATTCGATGACGATCTCTTCCACGTCGGCAGTATCGCACGCCAACCTTGGAACCCCGCCTCTTTTTTGTGTCGGTTCAGTGACAGTTGTAGACCGGTGACCGGCTCTCATCTGGGAAACAGCCGTGCAACCCGTATTGCAATCTCCTCCGAGGCGCGATTCACCGGGTGCCGAGGGCGCTCGTGGGGATCGATGCCTCGACCGTGGTACCCGCTCCGACCTGGGAGGTGATCCGGAGGCGCCCACCGATCAAGCGGGCCCGTTCGCCCATCCCCGGCAAGCCCTGGGACTGTCCCTCGTCCTCGCGTCGTTGCCGGTCCCGGTCGAATCCTTCGCCGTCGTCCTCGACCCGAAGCCGGATCCCGCCATCGGCGAATTCGAGCAACACGGACACCTGGTGCGCGCTGGCGTGCCTCTCGACGTTGGTGATGGCCTCCTGGGCGATACGGAAGAGGGCCAGTTCGGCCGAGGAGGGGAGGCGGCGGACCGTCCCGATCACCTCGAACCGGCCATCGAATCCCTGGCGCCCGCTGGCCTCGGTGAGCACCTGGTTGATGGAGGCAACCAGGCCGAGGTCGTCCAGTACCGACGGACGGAGCCCGCGGGCGATCGACCGGAGCTCGGCGATCGTCTCCTCGACGGTGGTCCGCATCGATGCGAGCGACGGTGCGGCCTCTGCGGTCTGACCCGGACCGGTGTCGAGCGAGTCGATCTGGCGGCACAGGTGGATGAGGGTCTGCAATGGCCCGTCGTGGAGCTCCTGGGCGATGTGCCGGCGCTCCTCTTCCTGCCCGAGCACTACGTGGCCGGCGTATGCCTCCATCAGATCGTGGCGCCGGGTCTCGGCGGTCACGTCCTCGAAGATCACCTGCATGCGACGGTCGGACCCCGGTCTGCCGACCAGGGTCGCCGTCGGGCGGTAGAGGACCGGTTGCCCGTCGATCTCGAATGCTACCGGCGGTACGCGCTCGTCGCCGTCGCCGACGGCGCCGTCCGAGTTCCCCGGTGGTCCGTTGCTCCCGTCGACGTCCGAGACCAGCCTGGTCAGGACGAGCGCAGCCGCCTCCGGTCCGATGACGTCGACGAGGCGAGGGAAGGGCAGAGGCCCACCGTCGACAGACGTTCGCCCGGTGAGGCCTGTTCCGGTGACGAACGCCCGGTCGGCCGACGCGTTCGAATCGATCACGTAGCCGTCCGAGTCGACGATGAGGATCGGCGACTGGTTGGACTCGAACATCTCCTGATAGAGACGTTCGGCTCGTAGTCGAGCCTCGCGGGCGGCGTCGGTCGCCTCCCGCGAGACGCTTGCCGCGGATACACGCTGGCCGATCAGCACGGCGATGACGGCGAGGAGCGCCAGCTGGAGCACCTCGACCCAGAGGGCAGACGTCTCGTGTCGAGCGGCGGCTTCGGTGAGCCGGGGGATGCAGAGCACGAAGACCCAGGCCACGGTGAACAGCGCGCCCGACAGTCCGAACTCGAGAGAGGCGACGACGACCGGGACGACGAAGATGGTGACAGTGGAGACCTCGAGGACGAGCTGGTCGGGAGCGAGGTTGAACGCGACCGTGAGGGCCAGGCGCATCAACGAAAGGGCGAGAACCACGATCTCGAGCACCCAAAAGCGTGAGTCGGTCCACGGGTTGCGGGCGGTGGGGACTCCCGACCGACGGACTCGCCGGACGCTCTCGCTGGCGGGGCCTGCAGCGGGCCCGCTCACTGCGTCCCGTCCGGGCCGACGGGACTCTCGCCAACCGGCGCATCCCGCGCGAAGTGGCGGTTGGCCAGTGCGAAGTGGACCAACTCGGTCCGCGACAGGATGCCCAGTTTGTCGAAGACGTGGTTGAGGTGTCCTTCCACCGTCCGCGTACTGATCCCCAGCTGCCGGGCGATGGCCTTGTTCGACATCCCCCGTGCGACCAGACCCACCACCTCCGCCTCGCGGGCGGTCAGCTGCTCGTCCGTCTCCGTGGTCGCACCGGTCGGGTCCTTCTCCCCCCGGCCCTGCGGCATCCCGCCCAGGCCCAGCCCACCGTGTCCTTCGCAGGCGTCCCGCAACGCGACAACGAGCTCGTGGCTCGGCATGGTCTTGAGCAGGTAGCCGGCGACCCCCGCGGCCATCGCTGCACGTACGTAGTGGTCGTCGTCGTAGGCGCTGAGGATGACCACCACGAGTCCGGGGTGGTCGTCCACCAATTGGGAGGCGAGGTCGATCCCGTTGACCGTCGGTAGGCGGATGTCGGTGATGACCAGGTCGGGCATGGTTTCCGCCACGACCTGTCGGGCCGACTCGGCGTCAGCGGCCTCGCCGACGACGGTGAACCCCGATGCCTCCTCGAGGATCCCCCGCGTGCCCGACCGGAGCAGCTCGTGGTCGTCGACGATGACGGTCCGGAGGTCCTTGCCGGGCCCGGTCACCGGTCACCTGGGTCCGGTGGTCCGATCGGGGATGGATCGCTCGGCGTGGCGCGGCCCATGGAACCATCGTAGGTGGATCACCCTGCAACGGTGAGGGACACCGCCATGGCCACGACGATCCCGGTGACCAGGGGAATCGACGCGATGGACCGGATCCACCCTCCGTGACCCGAACCGGCGCCGGTCGACCGGTGTCGCCGGGTCAGGATCCACAGCACGACGAGGCAGGCGAAGGCGGCAAGGATCCAACCGGCCAGGCCGGCCACCGCGGGTCTGGCACCCAGCCCGCCGAGCCAGCACCCGGCGACCGGAAGGAGGGTGCGGCCGTGACCCCGCGGGTCCCGGCAGTCCGGGTCGCGGACCCGGAGGACAGCGAACACGAGGGAACCGGCGACCAGGCCGGCCAACGACCAGCCGAGGACGGCCCACCGTTCGAGCCATGCAGCGGTTGCCACCACCAGCAGCTGCCCTAGGGCCCCACCGGTCGCGGCGACCGACAGCGGCGCCCGCGTCCCTCCGACCTCGATGAGGGCGGTGGCGATCGCCGTGGCGGCCAGGACGCAGTAACCGGCGGACAGGGACGATCCGTGCCAGGCCCAGGCGACCAGGGCGAAGGCCACAGCCGTCGTCGCCTCGACCAACGGGTATCTGACGGAGATCGGCTCGTGGCATGTATGGCACCTCCCCCGAAGTGCCGCCCACGAGACCAGCGGGACGTTCTCCCACCACGCGAGCCGGCGGTCGCAGGTGGGGCAGAACGAGCGCGGAGTGGATACCGAGAGTCCGAGCGGGGCCCGGTAGACGACCACGTTCAGGAAGGAGCCGACGAACAGTCCGACCAGCGCCGCTACGGCGATGACGAGACCCACGTGTGACCCTGCCCCGGTGGTCATCGACGCGGGACCCTTCCGACGGCCGTGCCGGCGGCCCTCCACCGGGCGGTGGCCCCTCCCCGGGATCGTGCGGAAGGGACCCCTGTGAACAGGGGTTTCATGCCGCATAGGGTCGCGGGGAACTGCATCCTGATGCCTGGCCCTCCTGGTCCGTGGAGTGGGCCACCTTACTGGTCGGAGCTGGCACGACGGGCCGATGTGGAATCCCATTCAATCTTGGCCTCCAGTCTGCCGATGGTGCACGCATGAGCGACGTGGAAACCCCCAGGTACGTGGCGGGCGAGCGCGGGATCGAGTTCGTGGATCTCGACGCCTATGGCGTCGATCCGGCTGCGGCCGCGATCCTGCCGGCCGACCTGTCACGTCACCACCGGGTCGTCGCCGTCAAACGGAAGTTCGGCACACCGGTCATCGCCACGGCTGATCCTGACGACCTGTTCGCCATGGACTCCATCCGCGCGTTGCTGGGCAGGGATTTCATCTCGGTCGCCGCCGCCCCCGAGCAGATCGATCAGTACATCCAGTTGATGTTCGACAAGGATTCATCGTGGCCGACCGAGGCATCTGCCGCGGGCGGCGGCGCTGGGTCCGATGCGACGGTGGACGCGTTCGACCGGGCCCTGGCGGAGGTGACCCAGACCGGCACCCTGCCGGCACTGCCCCTTCTCGAGCGCCCGGTCGCGAGCGAGCCGGGGACACCGGTTCTGGCACCCGCCGACGACCTCGCCGCCCTGGCGCTTTCCCTCGAGGGGGATGCGGAAACGGCCACGGCTGATCCGCTCGCCGGACTGGACGTCCCCGACGCCGACGCAGCCGATCTGGTGGCCGAGGCCGTCGCTACTTACCACGACCTGCACCCGGACAGCCCGGTGTCGACCGACTCGGACACCAGCGGGTTTCCGCCCCTGGCGAAGGCTCTGGTCGATGGTGGCCGGGTCTCCCTCGACGCCATGAACCTGGCGCTCGAGGAGCACCGGCTCACCGGGGCCAGCATCGCCCGGATCCTCACCAATCAGAAGCTGGTGACCGAAGGCGACCTGATGTGGGGGATGGCCGAGGAGATGGGCCTGCAGTTCGTCGACCTCGACACGGTCGGCGTCGACCTCACGGTGTCCGACGTGATCCCCGAGACGACGGCGCGTCATCACAACGTGATGGTCATCGCACTGGACGGCGGCGTACCGGTGGTGGCGTCCTCCAATCCGACCGACGTCTTCGCCATGGACGACCTGCGGACCATCCTCGGCAGCAACTTCATCGTCGTGGTGGCCACGCGTAGCCAGATCAGCGCGTACATCGGGCGCGCGTTCAGCAGTGGCGACGCGGCCGACATGGCCATGGAAGCTTCACTCGGGATCGAGGGTGGTGCCCAGGACAATGGTGTCGACGACATCCAGACGGGCACCGAGACGGCCCCGATCGTCCGGTACGTGAACCTCCTGATCCTCCAGGCGCTCAACGAGAGGGCGTCCGATATCCACATCGAGCCGACGGCTACGGACCTCCGGATCCGGTATCGCATCGACGGTGTGCTCCACGACGTTTCGACGGGACCCAAGACGATCGCCGGAGCGGTGACCACCCGCCTCAAGGTCATGGCCGACATGAACATTGCCGAGCACCGGGTGCCGCAGGACGGCCGGATCTCCCTCAATGTGGGGGCCAAGGGCATCGATCTCCGGATGGCGACACTCCCCACCATCTACGGCGAGAAGATCGTCATGCGGGTACTCGACAAGTCGAGCGTGGTACTCGGTTTCGCCGAGCTCGGCTTCGATCCCGAAATGCTCGAGAAGTACGAGAATCTGTACACCAAGCCCTACGGCACCATCCTGGTCAGCGGCCCGACCGGATCGGGCAAGTCGACGACCCTCTACACCACGTTGACGGCCCTCAACTCGACCGAGAAGAACATCATCACCGTCGAGGACCCGGTCGAGGTCCCCCTGAAGGGCGTCAACCAGGTCCAGCTCAACGTCAAGGCCGGCCTCACCTTCGCCGGGGCCCTCCGGGCCATCCTGCGCTCCGACCCCGACATCGTCCTGGTGGGGGAGATCCGCGACAAGGAGACGGCCTCGATCGCCATCGAGGCCGCACTCACCGGTCACATGGTGCTCGCCACTCTGCACACCAACAGCGCATCGGCCACGCCCATGCGGCTCATCGAGATGGGCATCGAACCGTTCCTGGTCACGTCAGCCCTCTCCGGTGTGGTGGCCCAGCGTCTGGCCCGCCGACTGTGTATGCACTGCAAGCAGCCCTACGACGCTACCGAGGCCGACATCAGCGCGGCCGGCTGGACGATCGCCGAAGTGGAGCAACTGGGGACACTGCACGAGTTCTACCGATCCGTCGGCTGCTCCGCATGCTCGCAGACCGGCTACCGGGGGCGGCTCGCCCTCGCCGAATTGATGCCCATGACCGAGGAGGTCGAACGCATGATCATCGAAGGAGGTTCGGTGGAGGACATCCACCGCCTCGCCGTCAGCCAGGGGATGGTCGCCCTCCGCCAGGCCGGACTGCGAAAGGCGATCGACGGAGAGACCACGCTCGAGGAAGTACTGCGGGTGGTCGCATGACCTCCGTCACGTCGGACATCCGCAGCGCGTGGTCGACCCGCCTGGCCCAGGCCATGGTGCAGGCTGGCTACGAGACCGACGCCGATGTGAGGCCGCTCCTGGCCGAAGCACTGGCCACCGATCAGACCCTCGCCTACCTGCTGATCAGTCGCAACCTGGCGCTTCCGAGCGTAGTGGTGGGAACACTGGCGCAACTGTCCCAGCTGCCGGCCATCGACCTGGCGGCATTCACCCCCGATCCGGCGGCGACCGACGCACTTCCTTCCGAGGTGGGTCGCGAGTTCGACGCGGTCGGACTCCAATTCGACGGGAGCGCGCTGGCCGTCGCCTTCGCCGAGCCACCGAGCCCGCACGACGTCGACGAACTGGCCGGACGGGTCGGCCACCGAATCCACCCGGTGCTGGCCGACCCGGTACTCATCGCGCAGCGCAACGGCGGCTCGAACCGAAACAGTGGGGCACGGACGGACGCCAATCCCTCACCGGCGGCGGAAACTCCGACACCACCGAAGGACCACGCTGCCGTTGTCGGTGACCTCCTCACCGACGGTCTGCCGGCGAGGTCCGCCGACGACGCGGTGCCGCTCCACATCGACGACCTCCTCCGCTACGCGGTGTCGGTCGGCGCCTCGGACCTCCACCTGACCGCGGCGATGCCGGGGACGATCCGCCTGAACGGGGCGATGCGCCCCATCGAAGGCTGCCAACCGCTGACCAACGAGGCGATCCGGGACATGGTCTTCGGGATCCTCCCGGCTTCGCAGCGGGAGCGATTCGAAGCCGAGCACGAGCTGGACACCTCGCACACCATCCCGGGTGTGGGCAGGTTCCGCGTCAACGTCGCCCTCCAGCGGGGCACGGTGACCGCGGCGTTGCGGCCCATTCCCCACGAGATGCCGGTATTCTCCAGCCTCGGTCTTCCGGACTCGATCCAGGAGTTCACCGATCTGCGACGCGGTCTGGTCCTGGTGACCGGTCCCACCGGTTCCGGCAAGTCGACCACGCTCGCATCGCTCATCGACATCATCAACCGGACCAAGCCGCTGCACATCGTGACGGTTGAGGATCCGATCGAGTTCCTGCACGATCACAAGCGCTCGATCATCACCCAGCGCGAGATCGGCGAAGATACCAACTCCTTCTCCGAGGCACTCCGCCGGGTGCTGCGCCAGGACCCCGACGTCATCCTGGTCGGCGAGCTCCGCGACCTGGAGACCATCTCGATGGCGCTCACCGCCGCCGAGACCGGCCACCTGGTCTTCGGCACACTCCATACCCAGGACGCGCCGCAGACCATCGACCGGATCATCGATGTCTTCCCTACCCAGCAACAGGAGCAGATCCGGGTGATGCTCGCCTCGACGCTCGAGGGCGTGGTCACTCAGCAGCTGGTGCCCACGGCCGACGGCACCGGGCGGGCTCCGTGCGCCGAAGTCCTGGTGTGCACGTCGGCCGTACGCAATCTCATCCGGATGTCGAAGACCCACCAGATCTACTCGCTGATGCAGGTCGGTAGCTCCTTCGGGATGCAGACCATGGATCAGGGCCTTGCCAATCTGGTCAAGCAGGGAGTCATCTCCGAGTCCATCGCCTACGACAGGTCTTCCAATGAGGAGGACCTGCGAAACCACCTGCACAGCTGATGGGAACCGACCGCACTTCCGAACAACCAAGCGGGGAACCATGGCACTGACATTCGACTACAAGGTCCGGGACAAGACCGGCGATCTCGTCGAGGGACAACTCGACGGCGACAACATGGCCGTGGTCGTCCGGCGGCTGCGCGAGATGGGCTACATGCCGATCTCGGTCACCCCCAAGTCGGCGGTGAACCTCAAGACCGAGATCAAGATCCCAGGTATCACTGGTCGGATCAAGCTCCGCGAGATCGCGGTGATGACCCGTCAGCTGGCGACAATGGTCGACTCGGGACTGTCCGTCGTCCGATCACTCGGGATTCTGAGTGCACAGGTCGAGAACCCCGAGCTGGCCCGGATCATCACCGAGGTCCGGCTCGACCTCGAGCACGGATCGTCGCTTTCGGTTGCCTGTGGAAAGCATCCGAAGGCGTTTTCCAAGCTCTACTGCACGCTCATCCAGGCCGGCGAGGTCGGCGGAAACCTGGACGAGGTACTGAATGACCTATCCGACACCATCGAGAAGCAGGCCAACCTCAATCGGGAGATCCGGTCGGCCATGACGTACCCGGCAGTGGTGCTGTCGGTGATGGCGGTCATCTTCTCGGCCATGATCATCTTCATCGTCCCGGTATTTCAGAAGCTGTTCAATGGTCTCGGAGGCAAGTTGCCGCTTCCGACGCGGATCCTCATCAGCGTCTCCAAGGTGATGACGAGTCTGTGGGCGATTGTCGTGATTGCAGTGATCATCGGCATCGTCGTCGGTATCCGAAAGTGGATCGCCACCGAAGGCGGGCGCCGGATCTGGGACCGCTGGATGCTGAAGCCACCGGTATTCGGTCAGCTGTTCCACAAAGTCGCACTGGCCCGTGTCACCAACACCCTGGGCTCGCTCATCAGCTCCGGCGTGCCGATCCTCGAGGCGCTGGAAATCAGTGCCGAGACCGCTGGCAACGTGACCATTGGCGATGTCCTGCGCCAGGCCAAGGCCGGCGTGCGGGAAGGCCGTCCCCTCGCCGACACCCTGCGTGAGCACGAGAACATCATTCCGGTGCTCATGGTCCAGATGATCGAGGTCGGTGAGCAGACCGGTGTGCTCGACGGGATGCTCAAGAAGGTCGCCGTCTTCTACGACCAGGAAGTGGAGTCCACCGTCAACAACCTGACCTCACTGCTCGAACCGTTGCTCACCGTCGTGATGGGGGCCGGAGTCGGTGCGATGGTCATCTCGCTGTACCTCCCGATGTTCGACTACATCAAGCTTGTGCCGAGCGGCTGACCGGATCGCGTGATCGTCTCCGGGTGACCACGGAACAGCGCTGGGCAACAAAGGACACCTGCACCATCCGTGCCTCGGCGAGCTCAAGCCAACTGACGATTCGGTCGATCGAAGACCATGAGGTATGACGAACCGGCGACCTCCCCGGCGAACACCCTGGAACCGATCTGCGGCACGTCAGCGCATGATGAGCTCGGTAATCGTCACACCGCCCATGTCCTTCCGTGGTCGGGCCCCGGTGGTTGGCGGGCAGCGCCACCGGCACTGGTCCCACGGGCCGTCACCGGAGCCAGGCCGTCGACACCGTTTCCCTATGGGCTACCGACGATGCGAGCCATCGTGGCGAGGTCGGGCAGCCGATCACAGTTCGACCGAACCGGCTCCCTGGACCGGTGCGAGAGGACCGTGGCTGCAGAACAGGCGCAGACCCGTTCGTGGTCCTTCATCGATGACTGACGACGGGTGAAATGGGCAAGTTCATGCTGCACCCAATTTGCAACTGTTCGTATTCTCATTTGTGCCAATTCCCCCGGATTGCGGGTGACGATCAAGGTGCCTGGTCAAAGCCCTTGAAGCGGACAACGCGCTGGTCTCCAGGCAGATGGGCGGACAACCGTGGATCACTTCTCGAGGAGCTGGCCGGAGGAGACCCGCGGAAAGTTCAAACAAATGACTCAAGTTCTCCTCAAAGCGGGTCGATGTAGATACCGGACGTCACTCGTGACCTCCGCTCATTGATGCGACACATACCGACAAGGGAGAAAACAAATGATGTCATCCGTTATCAAGCGCCTGCATGACAGGCGCGATGCTGCGGTCGAGCTCGGCGAGGACGCCGGCTTCACCCTCATCGAACTGATGGTCGTGCTGCTCATCCTGGCCATCTTGCTCGCCATCGCCATCCCGACCTTCCTGGGCGTGACCGGTGGTGCCAACGACCGCGCCGCGCAGTCCAACCTGAACACGGCTATCACGTCCCTGAAGACGCAGGCCACGCAGTCCGGCCAGTCGTACGGGGCGGCCACCGCCTACATCACTGCTGCCACGATGAAGGGCAACGAGCCCTCCCTCAACTGGTTCCAGACGGCTACGGCAGCCCAGACCGGCGGGGCGGCCGTTTCGGCTCCGGCACTCAACTCCAGCCCGTCGAATACAGTGAGTTTCTACGTGTCGTCGGACGGCAATGGTGTCGTGGTGACCGGATTCTCGAAGAACAACAACACCTGCTGGATCATCGCCGACAATCTGCAGGCTGTCGCTCAGACCTCGGCTCCTTACAGCGCGACTGCCGCTGGGAGTTCCACAGCGGTCCCGACTACGGCCGGGACCTACTACGGCAAGGGTACGAGCAACGCCTCGGGCGTCGGCGTGATCGGTTGTGACGCGGGTCTCGCACCCGCCCTTGTTACAAATACGACCTGGTCGTCGAACTTCACTGCGGCGGCGGTTGTTAGCTGATCCTCGTAGTTGCCTAACGCCTGGCTAAGTAATCGGGCGTGAAGTTGAAGGTCGGCGAGAGCGCCCCCTCCCTCGGGAGGGGGCGCTCTGCCGTTCCCGAGGACCCCCGACCCGCCGTCGCCTACAGCGGCCCGACGGTGTGCTTGCGGCCCGGTAGCGACTCGCGCCGGGTCGACAACAGCTCGAGGGCGTCGGCCACCACGGCACGGGTGTCGGCCGGGTCGATGACCTCGTCGACGAAGCCCCGCTCGGCGGCCTGGTAGGGGGTGAGGAACGCCTCGGCGTACTCGGTCTGCAGCTCGATCCGTTCCTCGGGCGTCGACCTCCGGAAGAGGATCTGGGCCGCACCCTCCGCCCCCATGACGGCGATCTCGGCACCGGGCCAGGCCAGGCACAGGTCGTTTCCGATGCCCTTCGAGTCCATGACGATGTAGGCGCCGCCGAACGCCTTGCGGAGGATCACGCAGATGCGGGGCACGGTGGCCTCGGCGTAGGCGAAGGCCAGCTCGGCCCCGTGGCGGATCATGCCCCGCCACTCGAGGTCCTTGCCGGGTAGGAAGCCCGGCGTATCGACCAGGGTCACCAGCGGGACGTTGAACGCATCGCAGAAGCGCACGAATCGGGCGCCCTTCTGCGACGCGGCGATGTCGAGGGTCCCGGCCAACGCCTGGGACTGGTTGGCGACGAACCCGACGGTGCGTCCGTCGATCCGGCCGAGCCCGGTCACCAGCTGGGGGGCCCAGCGGGGCCACAGCTCGGTGACCTCGCCGTCGTCGGACAGTGCGCTCGCCACCCGGCGTACGTCGTAAGAGCTGGTGGCCCGGTCGGGGACGATCGACCGGAGGTCGGTGTCGTCGTGGGCGACGATCCGTCCTGCGCCCCGTGGGGGGAGCTCGTCGCCGTGGGCCGGCAGCAGGCCGAGCAGGTGGGCCACGTGCTCGAGCGCCTGCTCGACGGAGGTGGCCTCGATGGCGCACAGGCCACTCGTCCTGGCATGGATGGCCGAACCGCCCAGCTGGTGGACGCCGATGCGGATCCCGGTGAACTCTTCGACCATGGCCGGACCCGACACGAAGGCGAAGGCGTCACCGGTCATCACCACCACATCGGCCAGACCGAGCAGGAGCGCCGGACCGGAGAGCGCGGGACCGGTCACGATCACGACGACGGGGACCACGCCCGAGCAGAAGGCGATGGCCCGCGCGGCCCGACCCCATCCGTGCAGCGAAGTGACCCCACCGGACACGTCGGCGCCGCTCGACGCCAGCACCAGCACCAGTGGGATCCCGAGGGTCCGGGCCGAGGCGGCGGCCTGGGCCATCGTGTCGCCGTCATCGATGGACAGCGCTCCCTTGCGGACGTCGGAGGAGGACCGGACCACCATGGCCGGGCGTCCGCCCATCTCCTCGACACCGGCCTGGATGGTCCCGGGGACGAGGCGCCGGATCATCGGCGCGGCCGGAACGTCCAGGGTCATGCGCCCATGGTAGGGACCGCAGGGGGGTACGGGGACCATCTGGTCGATCCGACCCCGGACGGACCCGGCGGCCGGTTGGCGCTACTCGGTGGGTGAGTCCTCGTCGGGGCCCCCTTCGCCGTCGCCCGGCGGGCGGGCGGCCAGGTCACCGGCGCCCGGCGGTTGTCCCGGTGCCGGCGCCGGTCCCGATGCCGGCAACGCCCCGGTGTCGGTGACCGGACGACCCCGACGGTCGATCCGCTCGAAGTGCCGCTCGATGTCGGCCCACACCAGCGGGTCCTCGGGCCCGAGGTCGTCGTCGGAGTCGGGCGCCCGGGCCAGGATGACCCCGGCCACGATCAGGAGGGTGATGAGGAAGGCGAGCTTGGACTCGAATCCCGACACCTGCTGGTCGTTGAGGGGCCGGAGCCCGATCACCTCCTTGGAACGGGCGAACTCCGGATAGAGCGGCCTGGTGGCGAGGATGAAGACGAAGGACAAGAAGACGGGGATCACCGCCTGGGCCACCAGGTAGACGGCCCGGATCATGGGCCGGGGCCTGGCGATGCCCGGTAGACGCCCGATGATCGGGAGCCACAGGACCACTCCGGCGGCGAGCACGACCAGTGCGAGCGCCCCGCGGGCCAGTGGCGAGTGCGATTGGGCAGACACCAGCGCGGGGGCCATGGACCCGACGAGGAGCACGGTCACGCAGATCACCGCCGCCGGGGGCCGGGTGATCCGTACCAGCACACCGTCGATCGGGGCCGGTCGGGTCGACCACACGAGGATGTCATCGGGCAGTCCGGACAGCACCAGCGGAGCCACGGCCAGGACGAGCATGCACCGCTGCAGCACCAGGGCCATCAGCGACCAGTGTGCGGCCAGGTCACCGAGCGGCCATCCGAGGGCGACGACGGTCACGACCAGAGCGCCGATGAAGCGGGTGATCCGGACCCTGGCCCACGGGGTCGGGGGGCCGCCCGTCCCTTGCAGGCGACGGTGGAGGAGCGGGACGGCGACGCCGACGGCGATCACCGCGGCCCACAGCACGGGGTGGGGCTGCCACGCCCACGGTCCCGCCCCGCTCACTGTGGGAATCCCCCCGTGCTGGCCGTAGATTGTCGTGAATGGCCCATCCCGACCGACTCGAACGCGTCACCGACCTCCTGCTGGTCCTGCTCGACACCACCCGCCCGCTCAGCCTGCGCGAGATCGCCGTGAGGGTCCCCGGCTATCCCGAGGGCCACGACGCCCGTCGCCAGGCCTTCGAACGGGACAAGAAGCTGCTCCGGGACGAGGGCGTACCGGTAGTGGCGGAGCCGGTGGAGACCGAGGACCAGGTCGGCTACCGGGTCGACCCCGACGACTACTACCTCCCCGATCTGGGGCTCGAGCCCGACGAGCAGGCCGCCTTGAACCTCGCGGTGGCCGGTGTCCACCTCGGCGAGCCTATCGGCAGGGAGGCGCTGTCGAAGTTGGGAATGGGCGGGCAGTGGCCCCGTCGCGGAGCCCCGCTGCCCTTGGTCGACCTGCCCCTGGTCGACGGGCTCCCGGCCCTTCCCATCCTCTTCGACGCCGTGCGCAAAGGAGCGGTCGTCGCCTTCACCTACCGGGGCGACCCGCGTTCGGTCGACGTGGCCGGCATCCGCTTCCGCGGAGGCAACTGGTACGTGGTCGGGTGGGATCGCGACCGGCACGGGGCCCGGACGTTCCGGGTCGACCGCATCGACGGGTTGCCGGTGCCGGGGGAGGCGGGCTCGGCGGCCATCCCGGACGGGTTCGACGCGGACGAGGCCTTCGCCCGGGAACCGTGGAACTTCGCCACCGGCGACGCGGTGGAGGTCGATGTGGCGGTGGACGCGGCCGAGGCGTCCCGGGTGGTGACCGCTCTCGGTCCCGACGCGGTGGTCGAGCGCGACGGCGACGGTGCGGTCGTGGTCCGGCTGGTGGTCACCGACGTCGACGCACTCGTCTCCTGGGTCCTGGACCTGCTCGACCATGCCGAGGTGCTCCGCCCGCCCGAGGTCAGGGACGCCGTGGTGACCAGGCTGGCCGCCTTCGTCGACGGGGGAGCGGCCCGATGAGCGCGAGCCTCGACACCGCGTCCCGCCTCCGCCGCCTCCTGGCCATCCTCACCTGGCTGGCCCAGGAGGGTGAGGCGCCCATCGACGAGGTGGCGGCCCGGTTCGATCTCGCACCCGGCGCACTGGTGGCCGAGCTCGAGATGGCCGCGTGCTGTGGGGTGCCGCCCTACACGCCGGACCAGCTGCTCGAGATCGTGGTCACCGACGAATCGGTGTCCACCCGGGTGGGCACGACGCTCGCCCGTCCGCGTCGCCTCAGTCCGAGGGAGGGTCTGGCGCTC
>JBEKCS010000008.1:0-77276 GCA_050014755.1 Acidimicrobiales bacterium | reverse complement strand
GGCGTGGCGGGTGCAGTTGAACGCGCCCTTCAGATGGGTGGCGATCACCGCGTCGAAGTCGTCCTCGCTCATCTTGACCAGCGTGCGGTCCCGGACGATGCCGGCGTTGTTGACCAGGATGTCGACGCGGCCGAAGGCGTCGACGGCGGTGGCCACGATCCGCTCGGCCGCGGAGAAGTCGGTGACCGACTCGTACGAGGGGACGGCCCGCCCGCCCCGCTCCCCGATCTCCCGGCACACCGAGGCGGCCGCATCCTCGCCGTCGGCGTCGCCCCGCAGGCTCACGCCCAGGTCGTTGACGACGACGGCGGCGCCCTGGCCCGCCAGCTCGAGGGCGAACTGGCGCCCGATGCCTCGACCCGCTCCGGTCACTACCGCCACCCGGTCTTCTAGCAGCATCGGTCTCCTCGACTCCTTCGTCCTCCGGCATCGGTCCCCGGATCGGGGAGTTGGACGCCACCAGCGCCGGAATACTATGACAAGGCCTTCGGACCGGCCAGGTGCCGGCCCCGCTGTCGTCAGCTGTCCGCAACCCCGTCAGAAAGCCGGTTCACCGTGGCCACCTCCCGAGGTACCGACCCGTTTGCCGAGACGGAGGACCAGCAGGCGCTGCGGGACCTGGCCCGGGGGGTCGGGTCCCGTTCGGTGGCACCGGCGGCCCGTGACGCCGACCTGTCCGGCGAGCTGTCGTCCGACGCCCTGGCCGCCCTGGCCGCCGCCGACTTGTTCCGCGTCACCATCGGGGAGGAGTGGGGCGGGCTCGGCCTGGGCGACGTCGAGGCGGCCATCGTGCTGGAGGAGATCGCCCGACACGACGTGTCGACCGCCATCTGCTGCCAGCTCGCCTTCAACGGCCCGTCGCGCGGGATCGAGCACCTGGGCGGCCAGGCCCTCAAGGACCGGTGGCTACCGCTGGTGGCCGACGGCGAGGCCATCGTGAGCATCGGCATCACCGAGCCCGATGCCGGCTCGGCCGTCCAGGACATGCGCAGTGCCCTGGTGGCCGACGGACCGGGCCGGTGGCGGCTGTCGGGCTACAAGAACTACTCGACACTCGGCCACCGGGCGTCGGGGATCCTGGTGTGGTGCCGCTGGCCGGGGGGCGAGGGGGCCAGGGGCATCGGTGCCGTGGTCGTGCCGATGGACCGCGACGGGGTCGAGCTCACCGGTCGACACTGGGGGATGGGAATCCACGCGGCCACCGAGGCCGAGGTGGCGTTCGACGGTGTGGTCGTGACCGAGGACGACGTGCTCATCGCCGGCGAGCCGTCCACCACCGACGCGTTCAAGGTCCTGCTCGGCCATCTCAACCACGAGCGGTGCGGCAACGCCGCCATGTGCGTGGGTGCGGCACAGGGTGCCTTCGAGCACGCGGTTCGCTACATGAACGAGCGCCAGCTGGGCGGCCGTCCCATCGGCGACCTGCAGGGCCTGCGCTGGAAGCTCGCCGACATGGCCGTCCAGCTGGAGGGCGCCCGGCTGCTGCTCACCCGGGCGGTCCACCTGGCCGGCCCCGGGGGCACCCCGCCTCCGCTGGAGACGGCGCTGGCCAAGACGGCGGCCAACCTCGCCGCCAAGCTGGTCTGCGACGAAGCCATGCAGATCCACGGCGGCTACGGCTACAGCCACGAGTACCCGGTGGAGCGGGCCTACCGGGACATCCGGGGACTGTGTTTCGGGGCCGGGACCGTGGAGGCCCAGCGCAACTTCATCGGCTCCTCGGCCGTGGCCGGCCGCACGACGGTGTCGCCCGGCTGGATGGACCCGCTGGGCGGATAGTCGCGAGCCTGTCCTCAGGCACCGGGCCGGAGAAACCGTCCCTCCGGATCCCACCGGCGCAGTCGTTCGATGTGGGCCGGGTCGGGCGGGTCCAGTTCGGCCACGTCGTCGGCGACGTGGAGATCCCACGGGCAGAGGCCCCGCACGTGGGCGATCCGTTCGGCGACCGACCCGGGGCCGGGCGCCACCGCGGTGAGGGCGAGCTCGCCGTCGCCGTCGCGCTCGAAGAGGGCGAGGTCGGTCACGAACGCCCGCACCCGCACCCCCGGCGAGGTGACATAGGGCACGTCGGCCACGGCCCGCCGTCGGGTGAGCGTCGACATGACGACGACCTCGTCGGCCGTCGTGGCCACGTCGTTGCCGCCGCCGGAGCCGACGAGGAACACCGAGTCGCCGATCACCGTCGAGTTGATGTTGCCGTGCCGGTCGATCTGGGCCGCGCCGAGGCAGGCCAGCAGCGTGGTGCCGGGTCCGCAGACCAGGGCACCGAGGACCTGCTCGGCATCGCCCAGCATGGTGGCCGAAGGAAAGCTGCGGTGGTTGAAGATGAACGGGTCGGCCGGCGTGGGTCGGTAGCCCCACAGGCCCAGCTCGGCCGCGAGCACGACCGGCGAACCCCGGTCGTGGGCCAGTTCGACGGCCAGCCAGGCGGCCAGGTTGGCGACCCCGGCACCGGCCAGTACGGCGTCGGCGTCACGATCCATCACCCGGTCGGCCAGGTACCGGGCGCCGTGGACGGCGGCGATCTCCCACGAGACGGGGGCGGCCCCGAGGTCGGGCGGATGGGCCGCCTCGTCGTCGCGCCACGAGTCGGGCTCGGCCCGACGCCGCAGGCCGGCTATCCGGCGGTCGCCCAGGCGGGCCAGGTACTCCTGCTGGGTGGCGGGCCCGAGCACCCACTCCTCGATCCACCGGTCGAACTCCTCACCGTGGCTGGCCGCGCGGGCCTCGGACCAGAACTCGAGGTCCTCGCCGTAGGGGTCGACGGGGAGATCGCGGGAGAACAGTCCCCCCGGATGGGCCCCCATCGGCGTCTCGGCGACGGCCAGGACCCGGTGGGCGGGCACCTGGACCAGGTGCGACCACGGTCGGATGTCGTCGACCACCCGGTCGGCGGTGGCGACGACGCCCCGCTTGGCGGCGAGCGCCCCCCAGACGCCCTCGAGTCCGGGAGCCTGGAACGCGAGGTTGCCCTGGCGGTCGGCCAGAGGGGCGTGGAGGAGGGTGATGTCGGGGGCATAGGCCTCGACCAGGCCCACCCGGCCGAAGGGGGTGTCCACCTGGGCGTAGCCCGGGTTGTCGGCCATCGACGACCCGGCCAGCGATCCGGTGGCGACGGCGGGCAGTCCTCGGGCTGCGGCCTCGAGCCGTTGCAGGAAGGTCAGGAACGACCAATGCTCGACCTCCACCTCCCCCCGCAGGTACGCCTCCGCGACCCGCGGATTTGGGGAGAAGGAGGGGAAGACGTCCCCCGAGTAACCGGTGACCACCTTGTCGACGAGGCCACCACGGAAGAACAGCGCCCCGAGGCTGGAGAGGCTGAGCATCACCAGGGTGAAGCCGGGCTCCTGTCCCCACCAGTGCCGGACCAGGTGCCGGGCCGCGGCCGTCCACCGGGTGTGGTTGGTGACGACGTGGACGGCGTCGCCCGCCCGGACGTGTCCGACGGCGTCGTCGAGTGAGCAGACCTTGTCCGCGATGGTGCCGCCCGGTCCGGGTCGGTCGAGGTCGGGGCTGGTCATGACGGGCAAGCTAGTGGACGGGGTGGACGGATAGCATCCCGGGATGATCCGCTACGAAGTCGGCCCTGACCATGTGGGGCGCATCACCCTCGACCGCCCGGAGGCCCGCAACGCGCTCACGGTGGAGATGCGCGACGACCTGGTCGACGCGGTGCGGTCGGCCCGCGACGACGGCCGGGTCCGGTCGCTCCTGGTGACCGGGACCGGCGACTCGTTCTGCTCGGGTATGGACCTGCGGGCCTCGACGGTCAGTCGGGCCGGAGCGGACGGCTTCGATCCCCGCTCCACCAGCGAGGCGCTGCGCAAGGGGGTGCAAACCTTCATCCGCGAGCTGTGGGAGCTGGACAAGCCCACCGTGGCCGCCGTCAACGGCACCGCGGTGGGTCCCGGCGCCCACCTGGCACTGGCCTGCGACTTCGTCCTGACCCAGGCCACCACCCGGTTCATCTGGTCGTTCGCCCGGTGGGGCCTGGTGGTCGACGCCGGCGGGGCGTACCTGCTGCCCCGCCTGGTCGGCCTGCCGCGGGCCAAGGCCATGGTGCTGCTGGGGGAGGAGGTGATCGGTGCCGAGGCCGTCGACCTGGGCCTGGCCTACCGGTGCCTCCCGACGGTGGAGGAGCTGACGGCGGCGGCCGACGAGCTGGCGGTTCGGCTGGCCCAAGGGCCCACCCGGTCGCTCGGCCTGTCCAAGCAGCTGCTCAACGCCAGTTTCGAGACGGCGTTGCCGGCCTCGCTCGATCGCGAAGCGCACTTCCAGGCGCTCGGAACGGTGTCACCGGAGATGGCCGAGGGCATGGCCGCCTTCGCCGAGCGCCGGGTCCCCGACTTCGCCGGCTCCACCAAGCCACCCGAGGGCTGACCTGTCGGGCCACCGGCGCGGTCCTCCGCTGCAGGTGGCCCACTGTTCGCGATCGCCGCATCCCGTCGGCCCACCTGGACGGCCCTGACGGTGGCAAGCTGACCGCATGCGGACCTCGGCGCGGTCACGATCCGTCCGGGTGGTCCCTGCCGTCCTGTTGGCGGTCGTCGTGTCGGCGTGCGGCAGCGGCGGCCACCTGGCCGGCCACAGCTCGACCACCACCAGCCGGACCTCGACCACCAGCCGGACCTCGACGACCACCAGCCGGACCTCGACGACGTCGACGACCGGGTCGGCGGCCTTGCCGTCGCTGACGACGGTGTCCGCCGGGGGAGGGTTCACCATCCGGGTACCCGGGGCCTGGATCTACCACGACGAGAGCTATCCGTCGGATCACACCACCTACCTGTGGAGCGATCCGACGGACCAGCTCTCGCGGGTCGAAGTCGTCGACAGCGGATGCGTGGGCTGTGTCTCCGACCCCGCCACGGGCGACAACCGGATCGAGCCGGCCGGGGCACTTCCCCCCGGCGTGACGTCCTCGACGGTGCTCAGTACCTGCAAAGAGGCCTACGTGGCGGACTTCCCGGGTGACGACACCGCCGATACGGTGCCGGCCGACTCCTATCCCGACAACGGTCTGATCGTGGCCATCGACGCCGGTGGTGCGCCGAACGGGTACTACCGGGTCGATCTCTGGCTGCCGAGCGACGAACACGGGCTGGCGACGGCGATCCTCGACAGCTTCGCCCTGACCGACGCATCGACCTGCTGAGAATCGGCGGCGGGCCCGACCGACGCTCAGTGGATGCCCGCTTGGTCGAGGGCGAGGCAACCGCCCAGCGCGGCCTCGGCGGCCCGTCGGGCGGCGAGGGTGGCGTCACGGCCCAGGCGCTCGAGCCGGGCCGCCAGCTCGGGGTCCGAGGCGAGGAGGCGACCGAGGGCCGCCAGATCGCTCGAACCGTCGGCGGCGGTGAGGTCGACGATGCGTTGATCGAGCAGGCCGTCGACCCAGCGGTCGCTGATGCACCGGTAGACCGACCAAGGGACCCCCCGGTCCTCGCACACGTCGGCGACGGCCGAGGTCTCCATGTCCACGCCCAGGAACCCGTCCGCGCACAGCCTCCGGCTGGTGCCGGCGTCGAACAGCGGCCCGTCCGTGGTCGCCAGCTTGCCCGAGCGGGGCTCGGAACCGATCGGCGCCTGGCGGAACGTGGCGCCACTGGCCAGGTCGACGACGACCTCGGGTATCACCAGGGTGCCGACGTCGACGTCGGGATCGAACCCTCCGCAGATGCCGACCACCATCACGTGATCCACGGGCTGGTGCTCCGACGCCGACCTGTCGACGAGGCCGGACGTCACGGCCCTGGCCGAGTGCATCCCCATCCCCAGCCGGACGACGGACACACGGGAGCCGCCGATGCGGCCCGTCACGGGCGCCTCGACACCGTCGTCTGGCGGTCGGAGTGCGAATGCCGTCACGACGGCGTCGAATTCGAGCGGCAAGGGCGCGAGCACGACCACGTGACGGGTGTCGGGGACCGCCGTCATGGATGGACCGCCGTCATGCCTACAGCCTGCCCGTTGGGTCGGCGTCGTGCAGGAATCGACCGAATGTGTCGTTCGACCCTGGCGAATGACGGAGCGCCGGACCGATACTGGAAGTGCAGGCGCAGCAAGGCGCGCCCCGGAATGGGGGCGGCGCGGTCAGGTTCGTCGCTGCGGAGGAGGCACGAGATGCACAGGTTCCCGAAGTTCATGATCGCCGTCGGATTCGCCGCGATGTCGTTCGTGGTCCTTCCGGCGACGGCCGGCGCGGCTGGCTGCTACACCGGCTGTACTCCCTCGACCGTGAGCGGCACGGCGGTGACGCCCACCACGACCTCGGGCCAACCGTCGAAGGGAACATCGGTCACCAGCGTGCCCAACGGCTCGTCGGCCCTGCCCTTCACCGGTGCCGACATCGTGGGACTTGGCGTATTGGGCGCCGGTGCCGTCGTGATCGGGGCAGTGGTCATGCGCCGCCGTTCCCGAATCGCCTGATCGCCTGCGGTCCGTGCCCGTCGCTCAGATGACACCGTCGGCACGGTAGCCCTCGAGTTGGTCGGCGGACAGGCCGACCAGTCCGCACCACACCTCGTCGTTGTGCTCGCCGAGCAGGGGCGCGGGGCGGGGCGCCACGGGGCGATGCCCGTCCAACCGGGGGAAGGGCGCCTGTTGGCGATGGGGGCCGGCGACCGGGTCGTCCACGGTGACCAGGTCGCCCCGGGCGGCCACGTGGGGGTCGCCCAGGATGTCGGCGGCGGTGTACGCGGTAGCCACCGGAACCTCGTGGGCGATGCACGCCGCCTCCACGTCGGCCGCCGCCAGTCCGGACGTCCACGCAGCCACCAGGTCGTTGATCTCGTCGCTGCGGGCCGCCCGCTGTGCCAACGTGGCCCACTCGGGCTCGTCGGCCAATCCGGGGCGGCCCATGGCTGCGCACAGGCGCCTGAAGTTGGTGTCCGAGCCGGCCACGATGCAGACGTAGGTGCCGTCGGCGGTCGGGTAGTTGTCCAGGGGGGCCGAGTTGGCCATCCGATTGCCCTCGCGCTGGCGGGTCAGGCCCAGTCGGTCCCGGGCGGCGACCGTCCACTCGAGGATGCGGAGGATGGACCCGTAGAGCGGGGCGTCCACCACGCCGCCCCGTCCGGTCCCGTCCGGTCCGTCCCGCCGGTAGAGGGCGGCGGCCACGGCGGAGGCGGCGAAGGTGCCGGTCAGGTAGTCCGAGATCGACAGCCCGGGGCGCACCGGTGGCCGGTCGGGATAGCCGGTCAGGTGGAGCAGGCCCCCGTACGCGATCCCCATCCGGTCGAGTCCGGTACGTCCTGAGTACGGTCCGTCCTGGCCGAACACGCTGATGCGGGCCCAGACCAGCCGGGGGTCGCAGTCGTCGGGCCCGATGTGCCAGCGCTCCATGGCGCCGGGCCGGAAGTTTTCGCAGACGACGTCGGCGGTGGCCGCCAGGCGCCGGAAGAGCGCCTGGCCCTCGGGGCGGCGCAGGTCGAGGGTGATGCCCCGTCTGCCCCGACCCTCGACGGCCCACCACATCGAGTACCCCGGCCCCTCGTCGTCGGTCGGGGCGAAGGGACCGATGGTGCGCATGAAGTCGCCACCCTCGGGGTCCTCGATCTTGATTACGTCGGCCCCCATGTCACCGAGCACGCCGGCGCAGAACGGCGCGCTGATCCGGGTACCGACGTCGACGACCCGGATGCCCTGGAGTGGCGGCCGGTCGGCCGGGTCACTCACGGTGCTCGGCGAAGACCTCGGACATCGACGTCTTCTCCTTGCGCGCCGCCAGGGCCGACGCGGCCGTCGCGGAGTTGTGCATCCACTGGTGGGCCATGAAGTGGTACTTCCAGGAGGATTCCTTGCCCATCAGGGTGGCCGTGTGGTTGAGCGAGTCCTTGACGACCTGGGCGGTCGCCGGCGGCACGAGGGCCACCCGGTCCGCCAACTCGTTCACCCGTCGGGTGAGCTCGTCACGGGGGACGACCCGGTTGACGAGCCCGAGGCGCCAGGCCTCCTGGGCGTCGAGCTTCTCGCCGGTCCACATGAACTCCTTGGCCTTGCGGATCCCGAGCTCCCAGGGTTCGACCAGCAGCTCGACCCCGGCGCCGGTCATCCGGAGGACCGGATTCTGGAACGTGGCGTCGTCGCTGGCCACGATCAGGTCGCACATGCAGGCCAGCATGAGCCCGGCGGCGACGCACGCCCCCTGGACGGCGGCGATGGTCGGCTTGCGGAAGTGGTAGATCCGCTGGCAGCGGTCGACGTACATGATCTGCTCGTGGCGGAACTTCCCCTCGGGGGTGTCGCGCATCAGGCGCCACTCGTCGGGTTCGGTGTCCCCCACCAGTGCCTTCAGGTCGTGGCCGGACGAGAAGTGCTTTCCGTTCCCGGCCAGCACGACCACCCTGACGTCGTCGTCGGCGTCGGCCCGGTCGAAGCAGGCGTCGATGCCGTCGATGAGCGCGGTGTCCTGTGCGTTGGCCAACGTCGGCCGGTTCATGGTGATCGTGGCGACGTGCCCACGCGTTTCGTACAGCACCACCGGTTCATCCACGGGTTGCCACACTTCCTTTCGTCCGATCGTCGTCACGTCCGGCGGAGCGTTCGGTCCGCTCCTTGGCCGGCCGGGGCAGTCCGAGCACCCGTTCGCCCAGTATGGTCCGCTGGATCTCGTTCGTCCCGGCCCATACCGACGAGGCCTGGTAGTAGAGCCAGGAGCGCTGCCACTCCCCGTCCCCGGGAGTGTGCTCGGCGCCCTTCCACAAGGGCGCGGCGTCGCCGAGCACGGCCATGGCCGTGTCGTGCAGGCGCTTGCTCATCTCGCTCCAGTAGAGCTTGAGGGCGCTGCCCTCGGGCCCGGGCTCGAGGCCCTTGGCCAGCCGGCTGATGCTCCGCAAGTTGTGGAGTCGGAACAGGCGGACCTCGACGTAGGCCTGGGCCAGCCGTTGGCGGAGCCGCACGTCGTCGAAGGCGCCGTTCGACGCGGCCAGGGTGAGGAGCTCCTCCAGGAGCTGCATGTGGATCACCAGCTGGCGCGGATTGGTACCCCGCTCGTGGGAGAGCGTGGCGTTGGCCACGGTCCATCCGTGGTGGACCGGTCCGATGAGTCGATCGGTCGGCACGAAGACCCCGTCGAGGAAGACCTCGTTGAACTCGGCCTCGCCGGTCAACTGGACGAGTGGTCGCACGTCGACACCCGGATCGTGCATGTCCACCACCAGGTAGGACAGCCCCTGGTGCTTGGGGGCGTCGGGGTCGGAGCGGGCCAGGCACACGCCCCAGTCGGCGAACTGGGCATAGGAGGTCCATACCTTCTGACCGTCCAGCACCCAACCCCCGGACACCGGTGTGGCCCGTGTCGAGACCGAGGCCAGGTCGCTGCCGGCCCCGGGTTCGCTGAACAGTTGGCACCACATCTCGCGGGCGTCGAGGATCCCCGGCAGCCAGCGCGCCCGCTGGTCCTCGGTGCCGTGGGCGAGGAGCGTGGGCCCGGCCAGGTTGATCCCGATCCGACCGACCAGCTCCGGGGCCCGGGCCCGGGCCAGCTCCTCTTGCACGATGAAGTGCTCGGTCGGTCCCGCTCCCCGTCCGCCGTAGGCCTCGGGCCAGGTCACGCCCACCCACCGGTCGGCGGCCAGCTGGGCCTGCCACCGACGGCCGAACGCCACCTCGTCGGCCAGGTCGTCGAAGCGCGGGGGCAGCCCCTTGCCGTACTCCCAGGGGAGATGTTCCTGCAGCCACGAGCGGATGTCGGATCGGAGCGCCGTCTCGGCGGCGCTCGGACTCAGGTCCACTGGCCCCACTCGGACGTCGACATCGCGGTCATACTATCCGGCTATGGACTTCGATCTCTCGGTCGACCAGGTTGCTCTCCAGGACGCTGCCCGTCAGTTGCTCGACCGTCGGTCGGGTCCTACGCAGGTGCGTGCCCATCTCGCGTCCGGAGCCCCGTACGACGTCGCGCTCTGGACGGCGATGGTCGACCAGGGATGGCCGGCGGTGGCCGTCGCCGAGGACCGGGGCGGTCTCGGACTCGGTTGGGTCGAGGCGGTGGTACTGCTGGAGGAGATCGGCCGACACACCTCCCCGGTGCCGTTCGCACCGCAGTTGCTGGCACTCGACGCGCTGGCCCACCGCGACGAGCACCTCGCGGAGGCCGCTTCCCTCATCGAGGGCTCGGGCACCGCCGTGGTGGCGTGGTCGGGACGCCCCGGTGCCGTGGCGACCCGTGACGACGGAGCCCGGGTGGCCCTGACCGGCCGGCTCGGGCCGGTCGAGGGTGGGGCCGTCGCCGATGTCGCCGTGGTGGTCGTGCCCGACGGCGTCTTCCTGGTCGATCTGGTCGCCGTCGGTCGTCCCCGGCCCGAGCCGGCCATGGACGTCACCCGGACGCTGTCGTGGCTCACGTTGGAGGACACTCCGGCGACCCGGCTGGGTGGGCCGTTCGAGTCGGCCCGCCTCGGGGCGCTCGGGGCGCTCGCGACGTCCGCCGAGCTCCTCGGCGGTGCCGGGCGGGTACTCGAGCTGGCCACCGCCTACGCCAAGGACCGGGTCCAGTTCGGTGCCCCCATCGGCAGCTTCCAGGCGGTCAAGCACCGTTGCGCGGACATGCTGGTCGACGTCGAAGGCATGCGATCGGCCACCTGGTACGCGGCATGGGCGGCGTCGACCGGCGAGCCGGGGTGGGAGCTGGCCGCTTCCACCGCCAAGGTGTGGTGCGCGGACGCGTCCAAGCGGGTGATGGCATCGGGTCTGCAGGTCCACGGTGGGATCGGCTTCACGTGGGAGCACGACCTGCACCTGTTCATCAAGCGGGCACAGTTCTCCCAACTCGACTTCGGCGACGCCGCGTTCCACCGGAGCGCCCTCGCTTCCGGCCTGCGCGAGTCGGTCGTGGCCGGGATCGACGTGATGTGACGAGGCGAGGCACCCGACGATGACCACCCCTTCCGTGGGCGACGCACCGGCACTCGGACAGGCCGCGCTGCCGGCGGAGAGTGCGGCGGCACTCCTGCGGGGCAATGCCGCCGATCCCGACATCGGCGGGCGTGCCGCCATCCGCTTCGAGGACCGGGTCATCACCCACGCCGAGTACTACCGGGAGTCGTGCCGGTGGGCCAACCTGTTCCTCCGGTCGGCCCGCCCCGACCGCCCGCTCCATGTCGGGATCCTCCTCGACAACATCCCCGAGTACCTCTTCGCCTTCGGCGGTGCGGCCCTGTCCGGGGCCACGGTGGTCGGCGTCAACCACACCCGCAGCGGCGACCACCTCCTCCACGACGTCAGCCACACCGACTGCGGTCTCGTCGTCTACGAGCCCCGGCACCGCGACCTGATCGCCCCGGTGCTCGAACGGCTGGACGACGTACTGGTGGTGGGGGAGTCCCTCGACGGGGCGCTGGCCGGCGTGCCCGACGACGATCCCCACGCCGAGTCCGACCTGGACCGGCCGTGGGCCCTCATCTTCACCAGCGGGACGGCCGCCGCCCCCAAGGCGGTCATCTGCTCGCAGCGCCGGATCCTGGTGACCGGCAACCGGATGGCCCAGATGATGGGGGTCGGGCCGGACGACATCGGCTACGTGTCGATGCCGCTGTTCCACTCCAACTCGGTGATGGTGGGATGGGCCCCGTCGGTGGTCGTCGGGGCGTCGGTGGGACTGGCCCGCCGGTTTTCCGCGTCGGGCTGGCTTCCCGACGTCCGCCGGTTCGGTGCCACCTACTTCAACTACACGGGCAAGCCCCTGGCCTACATCCTGGCCCAGCCCGAGCGACCGGACGATGCCGACAACACGCTTCGGGTCGCCTACGGGAACGAGGGTGCACCGCAGATCGTCGAGGCCTTCGCGGAGCGGTTCGGTGTCCGGGTGATCGACGGCTTCGGCGCCACCGAAGGCGGCCTGGCCGTGACCCGGGCGGACGACGCCCCGGCCGGCTCGGTCGGCCGGGCGGGGCCGGAGCTGCGGATCGTCTCCGAGGACGGGGAGGAGCTCCCCCGGGCCACGTTCGACGCGACCGGCACCCTCGTCGATCCGGTGGCCTGTGTGGGCGAGATCGTCAACACGTCGGGTGTGGGGGTCTTCGAGGGCTACTACAACAACGACGAGGCCAACGAGCGGGCCACCCGCAACGGCTGGTACTGGAGCGGGGACCTCGGGTACGTGGACGAGCAGGGGTTCCTGTACTTCGCCGGTCGCAACGCCGACTGGATCCGGGTGGACGGCGAGAACTTCCCGGTCGTCCCGATCGAGACCGTGGTGGCCCGCCACCCCGACGTGCTGTCCTGCGCGGCCTACGGCGTGCCCGACCCCGAGGCCGGCGACCGGGTCATGGTCGCCGTGGTGCTGCGAGCCGGAGCCAGGTTCGACCCGGTGGCCTTCGCCACGTGGATCGACGAACAGGACGACATGAGCCCCAAGTGGCGGCCGACCCACGTACGGGTGACATCGTCCATGCCGACGTCACCGACCAACAAGGTGCTGACCCGCACTCTCGTCCACCAGAAGTACCGTCCCGACCTCACCGGGGGCGACGACCTGTGGATCCGGCTCCGGGGTGAGCCGGCGTTCCGGCCCTTCGGTCCGGCGGAGGCGGACGAGCTGCACCGCCGGATGGCCGAGTACGGACGCGAACGGTTCTGGGACCTGTGAGTCCGGTCGGGTTCGCCGGTCGACGGATCGGCCCGGGGCACCGGCACGGACACGATGGGGCCGGGGTGCCCGGAGCGCTTGGGTAGGCTCGTCCGGTGAGTCCGAACCGAGGTGCCGACACCGGGTCGACTCCATGACGTCATCGGCGATCGGGACATTTTCGTGCGTCGTCGATGACGATCCCCGCTTCCACCTCGAGGCGCTCCGTTGGTTCGCATCGATCACCGCGGTAGCGGGAGCCAGACCGTCCGACCTCACCGTGCACGTGGTCGGGTCGACCGCCAGTGACGTCCTCGACATTCTCGAGGGAAAGGGCGTCACCGTTCGTTCGATCCAGCCGTTCGATGCCCGATCGGCACACTGCAACAAGATCGCCGGCGCGCTGAGCCTGGCCGCGACCGGGGTCGAGGGTCTCGCGGTCCTCACCGACGCCGACGTGGTCATCTGCGAGGACCCGAGAGCTCTGCCTCTGGATCCTGGTGCTGTCGCCGTCAAGCTCGTCGATGCTCCCAATCCACCGCTCGACATCGTGCGGTCCGTCTTCGAGCAGGCCGGAGTGGAGCTGCCCCCCATCGTGGCCCTCGACTTCGATCCCGACGAGGAGACCATCGACGGCAACGCCAACGGCGGGCTCTATCTGGTGCCGGGGCCCCTGCTCGACCAGGTCACCGGGGCGTGGGACCGCTGGGCCCGGTGGCTCCTCGATCGTCAGGAACTGCTCGGATCGTTCGCCATGTTCGTGGATCAGATGGCGATGGCCCTCGCGCTCCGGGCCGAAGGGATCCCGATCCAGAGGCTCGAACCCCGGTGGAACACGCCGATCCACATCCGTGATTGGATCCCCGACGACGTGGGGACGCCCGCCGTCATGCACTACCACGGCGCCGTGACCCCCACCGGGCTCCTGGCCGCGTCGGGTTTCGGGGCGATCGACAGGCGCATCGACCTCTGCAACGAGGCCATCGTCCGACTGTGGGACGAGTCCTTCCCCAACCGGACGTTCTGGGAGTGGCGCTACCGGTCGAATCCGGAGCTCGGCTCGGGCGTCGGGAGTCGCGGCACAAGCCTCGACGAGAAGCGCCGGATGCTCGTCAGCGTCCTCGACCGGGTCCGGCCGACGTCGACACTGGACGTCGGCTGCGGCGACGGTGAGGCGACCCGCGGCCTGGCCATTCCGAACTATCAGGGAATCGACCTGTCCGACGGGGCGATTCGACTCGCCCGCACCGCCCGTCCGGAGGACACCTTCTACCGTGGCACCTTGATCGACCATCCGCTCGAGGCGGACCTGACCATCTGCATGGACGTGCTGATCCACCAGTCGGACGAGGCCACCTACCGGGACCTCGTCCGACGTCTGCTGCTGTCGGGCCGCCGGGCCGTGCTGATCTCCGGTTACGAGCAGGAGCCTCGGGGGGACCGGACGATGACCAGCTTTCACGAGCCTCTGTCGGACACCATCCGGAGGTTCTCGCCGGGAGTGGAGATGTCGGTGATGCGGGTGGACAACGAGACGACGACCTGGCTGGTGGAGCCGGGCACGGCCTGAGCCGACCGTCGTGCCCCCTCCGAACCGCCGTTCCGGCCTTTCGGCCCGGCAGAGGTGGGGGATCAGTGACCTCGGACTCTGGTGCTGGATCGCCCCTGGGGTGACGATGACCGTGGGTAATCACCCGCCTAAAGGAGCGCACATGCAAGCGAACGTCGGGGACCGAATCGTCATCAAGGGCCACCATGTCGGTGAGGCGGACCGTGACTGTGAAGTGCTGGAGCTTCACCACGAGAACGGGGAGCCTCCCTACGTGGTGCGTTGGGCTGATACCGGCCAGGAGGATCTCTTCTTCCCGGGACCTGACGCTTCCGTGGTGAAGCACCAGCACTAGCGGCCTGGACGGGCCCGGCGGAGCGGGGCACCACGGTTGAACGTGGTGGCAGCACTCGGTTCCGGCCGCGCTGGCGACGACGCCGGATCGAGGGTGAGAACTCGGGGCCGGGTTTCGCTTCGGGCGGGACTTCCTCCACCGGCGACTTTCCGGATCACCACGTGGGAGACTTGGTGTCATAGTGGCGATTCAGGTGCGGCTGGTTGCGCGACGAGACGACCGGAGTGCTTGGGAGTCGCTCGATCTCAAAGGGGGTGGGCGCAATCCGGCTCACCGACATGACGCTTGCCGAAATTCTCCATTCGACACCGATCGCATTGCTGGTGATGAACGATGCCGGCCTGATCGAATACGTGAATGCCGAAGCCGAACGACTGTTCGGATTCGGCCACGACGAGCTCATCGGAACTTCCGTCGAGACTCTCGTCTCACTCGTCGGCATTGCGGAGCCGAAATTCCTACCTTCCGCGGTCGGCTTGGAGGTTCCGGGTCGACGACGCGATGGCAGTGAGTTCTCCGCGGCGATCTCCTTCTCCACGCTCTCGACGGATCGTGGGCTCCTGATCTCGGCGACAGTACGGGATGTGAGTGAACGTATTGAGGTCGAGGCCGAGGCGGAGGGCGTGCGGGTCGAGGCCGAGGCCGAGCGGCTCAGGGCCGAGGACGAGAAGAAGGTGGCCGAACGCGTGCGTCTCGAAGCCGAGGCTGATCGCGTCACGGCCGAGGGCGAGAAGCGGGTAGCCGAGCGCGTGCGCCTCGAAGCCGAGGTCGACCGCGTCACGGCCGAGGACGAGAAGCGGGAAGCCGAACGCGTGCGTCTCGAAGCCGAGGTCGACCGCGTCACGGCCGAGGACGAGAAGCGGGAAGCCGAACGCGTGCGCCTCGAAGCCGAGGTCGACCGCGTGACGGCCGAGGGCGAACGCATCAAGGCCGAGGTGGAGAAGAGAGATGCCGAACGCGTGCGGATCGAGGCAGAGGCCGACCGCAAACGGCTCGAGGCGCAATTGCATCAGTCCCAACGTCTGGAGAGCCTGGGTCAACTCGCCGGAGGCGTTGCTCACGACTTCAACAATCTGCTGGCCGTGATCTTGAACTACGCGTCGTTCGTGGCGGAAGAGTTGTCGGACGCCGCTTCAGTTCCGACAGGCACGCAGTGGAATGGGCCGCTCAAGGACGTTGAACAGATTCAACTGGCCGCTGAACGCGCCAGTGTCCTGACCCACCAACTACTCGCGTTCTCCCGCCGTGAGGTGGTTCAGGCACGTCCGCTGAGCCTCAACAGCGCAATCACACGCATGGAGCAGATCCTGCGTCGGACAATCGGCGAGCAGATTGAGCTCGTCATCAGCCTCGCAAGCGGCTTGCCGATGGTGGTAGCTGACCCTGGCCAAATCGAGCAGATTGTCCTCAACCTGGCCATCAACGCCCGCGATGCGATGCCGGACGGGGGAACCCTGTCGATCGATACGTCGCTGAGGACGATCACAGGGGACGAAGTCTCGGGAACCGAGGCTCCACCGGGGGACTACGTATGTTGCCGCGTCGGCGACAACGGAATCGGGATGCCCGTGGAGGTTCGCGACCGCGCCTACGAGCCGTTCTTCACGACCAAGTCTGCGGGCGAAGGCTCGGGCCTCGGTCTGGCCACGGTGTACGGAATCGTTTCACAGTCAGGTGGCTACACGAAGATCTACTCCGATGAGGGAATCGGCACGTCGATCACCATCCTTCTGCCTGCTGCCGTGGAGAGTGCGGCTCCCGACGATCCCGGCGAACCCGCAGTGACCCTCAACGCATTGACCGGACACGACACGATCCTTGTCGTCGATGACGAGGAGGCGCTTCGCGAAGTGACACGACGGATATTGACTCGCAACGGCTATACCGTTCTCACTGCGTCAGACGGTGCCGAGGCGATAGAGATCGCCGCCTCGTACGCCAATCCCATCGATCTCTTGCTGACTGATGTGATCATGCCCACGATGCAAGGTCCGACAGTCGCAATCGAAGTGGGAAAGCTCCGTCCAAATGTGCGCGTGCTCTTCATGTCCGGACATGCCCTACCTGTCCTTGAAGCTGAGTCAGTGCTCGGAACGGACTTTCTGCTCGTGGAGAAGCCCTTCGACCAGACGATGCTTCTGGAGAACGTGCGAATGATACTGGAGCGCGATGAGTAGGGATCCTGTCATCCGCGTGGTGGTGATCGACGATCACGAGATGATTCTTCAGAGCCTCGAGCGTCTTCTTCGAGACGATCCACGGATCGTGGTCGTCGGTACAGCGCTGGATGCCCAGCGTGGGATCCAGGTAGTCCGGCGAGAGGGTCCGGACGTCGTAATCGTCGACTATTCGCTTCCGGACATGGATGCTCCGGATGTGATCAGGACGCTCCGTGAGACGTGTCCTGAGGTGAAGATCATCACTCTGTCCGGCGCAGAGCGTCCCGGTGCCCTCTTGGCATCGGTGCGAGCGGGCAGCTCCGCATGGGTGACGAAGACCCGAGCTATTCAGGAGTTGCGCGAAGCGGTACTGCGGGTGGCCGCGGGCCTCCCGGTCGCGAGCGAAGAGATGGAGGCGCTGCCGGCGCTCGACCAACTCGTGGTGCACTATCAGCCGGTGGTCGATCTTGCCACTATGCGAGTCGTCGCGCTTGAGGCATTGGTGCGTTGGCAGCACCCGACGCGGGGACTCCTCTACCCTGACGAATTCCTGCCGATCGCCGAGGCGACCGGCTTCATCGTGGAGATCGACCGGTGGATCTGGGAACGGGCCGTGTCCCAACTGAGGGATTGGCAGCAGAAGTATCCCCGGACTTCGAGCATCCGCATGTGCGTCAACGTCTCGGCGAGCGATCTTTCGGATCCGGAACTACTCCACGGAATCGCGGACATCGTCAGAGGCTCCGGTTTCGATGCGGGAAGACTGGTGTTCGAGATCACTGAATCGGTACTTCTGGACGACAGCGAGCGCACCACGGACTTCATCACCCAACTCAAAGACCTCGGGACGGAACTGGCGCTCGACGACTTCGGCACCGCCTTCTCGTCGCTCTCCTACGTCCTCCGATTCCCCTTCGATCATCTGAAGATCGACCGCTCGTTCACGTTGGAGTTGCCGGAGTCGACACGTTCGATGCTGTTGGTCGAGGAGATCTGCCATCTGGCAAGATCGATGGGGATGACCAGCATCGCCGAAGGAATCGAGCGCCAGGAACAAGTAGATGCGCTGCGTGGAATCGGCTGCGACTACGGGCAGGGCTACCTGTTTTCGCGGCCACTTTCCGCGGCAGACTGCGAGGGGTACCTCGCCACCGACTAGTGGCTGCAGTTCCATGATGATCTCGGCGGATTTGTCGGGGGAGCGTGACGGGCGCTGACGCCCGTCCGGGTCGAGTGAGGTCGGCCCTTCCCCTGACAGGAGCCTCGGTCGGCGAACATTCGGCCGTTGATCGCTACTGGTCGAAGTAGTAGCGCAGGAGGAGCTCGGCCACGCATGCCGGCTTGGGCGAGCCCTCGACCTCGAAACTCAGGTCGAGCGTGATCTGCACACCGCCGCCGTCGAGGGACTCGGCCGCGGCGAGGACGGCGCCGAGGCGAACCGAGGACCCGACCGGCACCGGGCTCGGGAACCGGACCTTGTTCAGACCGTAGTTGACGCCCATCCGGATGTTCTGCCACGTCACGATGTCGTGGATCAGGACGGGACCGATCGACAGCGTGAGATAGCCATGAGCGATGGTCCCTCCGAACGGACCCGCTTTGGCCCGTTCGGGGTCGACGTGGATCCACTGGTGGTCGCCGGTGGCCTCCGCGAAGAGATTCACCCGGTCCTGGGTGATCTGGTGGAAGTCGCTGTAGCCGAGGTGTTGGCCGATCAGCGGGGTCAGGTCGTCGAACGAGCCGATGGTTAGCATGACCGAGCGTAACGCCGACCGGGACGGTGCCGCCGGTTGGGCGGTCGGGCACACGATGTCGACGGGCACCCCGACTGGATGGCGACGGTGACCCTGACGATGACACGTGCAACGACGAACGGGTGCGGACGGGCGTGAAGGGGCCGGAATTCTTCCTCTATCTGCCCCAGATGCGCATGGACATCGACGCAATCGCCGAGCGGGCGGTGGCCGCCGAGTCCTCGGGGTTCCGCGGGATCGCCTTCATGGACCACCTGGCGCCCCCGCTCATGGAGCGGGCACCCATGTTCGAGGCCATGACGGTGGCCACCTGGGTGGCCGCCCGCACCACCGACCTGCGTGTCGGGCACCTGGTGCTGTGCGACGCGGTGCGACACCCGGCGGTGCTGGCCCGCCAGTGTGTGACCCTCGACCATGCGTCGGGCGGTCGGTTCGAACTTGGTCTCGGATCGGGGTCGATGTCGGCCGAGCTGGTCTCCTACGGGGTGACCACGGAAGGACAGAGGGCGCGGACCGATCGGCTGGGGGAGACCCTCGAGCTGATCGGGGCGCTGTGGACGGGCGAACCCGTCGTCCACCAGGGCCACCATTTCCGGGTCGACTGCCCGGGACAACAGCCCACACCGCTCGACCGGATCCCGATCGTGGTCGGCGGGTCGTCGGCGAGGGCGCTCGACCTGGTCCGGCGCCATGCCGACTGGTGGAACCTGCCCACCCACCACCTGGACCGCCTGGACGAACTGCGGCCTCTGGTGGGCGGAGCGCGGGTATCGACGCAGCACCTGGTGGCCTACGTGGCCGAGGAGTCGGAACGACCCGGGGTCACCGCCACCGCACAGCGGCGGTTCGGCGGCATGTCCACGGAGCTGGTGATCGGCGATGCGGACCAGCTCGTCGCCCGGTTCGCCGACTACCACCGCAGGGGCGTGGACCGCTGTTACGTGTGGTTCGCCGACTTCGCCCCGACGGCCACCATCCGGTCCTTCGGCAGCAGAGTCGTCGCGGCGTTCGCCGGCTGACGACCGGGCGGCGGTACGATCGCCGCTGACCGGGGCCCGCGCACCGGAGTGGGAGCAGATGATGGCCGATGCGGTCGTGGGCGGATCGCCGCCCGTGTTCGACCCGTTCTCGGACGAGTACTTCGACGATCCCTACGACGTCTACCGCACCATGCGCGACCATGCGCCGGTCTCGTTCAACGAGCGCTACGGGTTCTGGGCGCTGTTCCGCTACGAGGATGTCCGCGCCGCCCACCTGGACTGGCAGACGTTCACCAGTACCCACGGGGTCGACCTGTCGACGCTGGCCACCGACCCCGAGGTCGTCCGGATGTACGGGATGATGATCATGATGGACCCGCCGGAGCACGAGCGGGCCCGGGCCCTGGTCGGCCGGGTGTTCACCCCCCGTGCCGTCCAGTCACTCGAGCCGATGGTCACCGAGGTCATCGAGTCGTACCTGGACGCCATCGACGGAGCCGGCTCGTTCGACGCGGTGGCCGACTTCTGCGGACCGTTCCCCGTCGAGATCATCTGCCGCATGCTCGGTGTCCCCGAAGGGGAGCGCCAGCAGATCCGGCACTGGATCGACCTCGGCCTGGAGCGCCGGCCGGGGGACATGGACCCCACGCCCGAGGGCATCGAGGCCTCGATCGCCATGTGGTCCTACTTCAACGAGCTGGCCAGGGAGAAGCGCCGCCGGCCGGGTGACGACATGATCACCGAGCTGACCCAGGCGGAGATCGAGCGCGGGGACGGCCAGACGACCCGCCTCGACGACGGGGAGATCGCCGGCTTCGTCAGCCTGCTGGGCGGGGCCGGAGCCGAGACGGTGACCAAGCTGGTGGCCAACGCCGTGGTGCTGTTCCACCGCCATCCCGACCAGTGGGCCAAGGTGGTCGCCGATCCGGGAACGGTCCCGTCGGCCGTCGAGGAGGTCCTGCGGTTCCTGCCCCCGTCGCAGTACCAGGGCCGGTTCTCGGTCCGCGACTCGGTGTACGGAGGGGTGACCATCCCGGCCGGCCATCCGACCATCCTGGTCACCGGGTCGGCCACCCGGGACGAGCGGTTCTTCGACCGGGCCGACGAGTTCGACATCGAGCGGACGCCGAGCCAGGCCCTCGGGTTCGGCTTCGGGATCCACACCTGCCTGGGTGCGGCGTTGGCCCGCATGGAGAGCCGGGTGGCCATCGCGGCGCTGGCCCGCCGCTGGCCGCACTACCTGGTGGACGAGGACGGCTGTGCCCGGGTACGGATGTCCAACGTGGCCGGCTTCTCCCGGGTGCCGGTCCACCGCCCGGCCTGACCCGCGGAGCCGGCCGGCGACGGCACGGCCGCCGGGGCGTGCAACGATGGGGCGTGGACACAGAACGGGTGGTCTTCACCGGATTCGAGGGCGTGCAGCTGGTCGCGGACGTCCGGGGCGACCCCGACGGCTGGCCGGTGCTGCTGCTCCACGGGGGTGGACAGACCCGCCATGCCTGGGGTTCGGCAGCGGAGCGCATCGCCGACGAAGGTTGGCGGACGGTCTCGCTCGACCTGCGGGGTCACGGCGAGAGCGACTGGGCGCCGCGGGCCGACTACTCGTTCACGGCGTTCGGCAGCGACGTGGTGTCGGTAGCCGACCAGCTCGGCCACCCGCCGGTGCTCGTCGGGGCATCGCTCGGTGGCCTGTCCGCGCTGTACGCCGAGGGGACCAGTGACCGGGTGGTGTCCTCGGGGCTGGTGCTCGTCGACATCACCCTCAAGACCAACGTGGAAGGGATCCAACGCATCAAGACGTTCATGGAGTCGGGCCTGGACGGATTCGCCTCGCTGGACGACGCCGCCCTGGCCATCGCCGCGTACACGCCCGAGCGCAACCGGGCCGTCAACCCCGAGGGCCTGCGCAAGGTGCTGCGGGAGCGGAACGGCCGTTGGTACTGGCACTGGGACCCCGCCTTCATCAGTCAGGGCCGGAAGGAGGCGGCCGTCCCCGACGTGCTCGTCGAGCTCCTCGACACGGCCATCCACAACATCCGGGTCCCCACCATGCTGGTGCGGGGGATGCTCAGCGACATCGTGACCCAAGAGGGTGTCGACCACCTACTGGCATCGGTACCCGGGGCGACCGTGGTCGACGTCGCCGGGGCCGCGCACATGATCGCCGGCGACCGCAACGACGCCTTCTCCGACGCCGTCCTCACCTTCCTGCGCGACCGCATCCTGCCGGTCATCGGCTAGCTGCCGCTCGGGATCCTTGCTCCGGGACCCGCCAGTCGTCGCGGAGCGGCAGCGGGTGGTGGAAGAGCCGGGCGGCGTTCCCACCCGCCACCTTGCGGAAGTCGGCCTCGGGTAGGCGCCCGAACGCCCGGTCGACCACGGCCTGGGTGTCGGGCCAGCTCGAGTCGGCGTGCGGGTAGTCACTCTCCACCATCACGTGGTCGAGCCCGATCCGGCCCAGCAGCGGCACCATCGAAGGGTCGTCGATGGTACAGAACCAGAAGTTGCGTCCGAGGACGTCGCTCGGGCGTAGGTCGCCGTACCAGGTGGCGCTCTCGGTCCCCGAGGCCGAATGGTCGAGGACGTAGTCCGCCCGGTCCATCAGCATGGGCACCCAGCCGATCCCGCCCTCCGAGAGGGCCACCTGGAGGGACGGGAACCGGAGGGGCACCCCCGACCACAGCCACTCGCCCGCGGCCAGCAGGGCGTTGACCGGAAAGACGGTGGGCAGCAGTTCGAACGGTGGCCCGGGGGAGGGGAGCGGGGCCCACGCCGACGCCCCGGTGTGGAGGCAGACCACGGTATCGGTGTCCTGACAGGCGGCGAAGAATGGATCCCAGTGGTCGGTGAAGATGGATGGGTAGCCGAGCTGGGAGGGGAATTCGGGAAAGCTCACGGCCCGGAAGCCGAGTTCGGCGTTGGCCCGGACTTCGGCGGCCGCGATGTCCACGTCGTCCAACCACGGGATCTGCAGGGCGACGATGCGGTCGGGATGGGTGCCCGCCCACACCTCGTGGTGCCACCGGTTCCAGGCGCGGGTGCAGGCCAGGCCCAACTCCTTGTCGCCGGCCCGGGAGAACACCGACCCGCAGAATCCGGCCACCAGGGACGGGAAGCAGAGGGAGGCCCAGATCCCGGCCACGTCCATGTCGGCCACCCGGGCGTCGATGTCGAAGCAGCCCGGCCGCATCTCGTCGAACCGGGCCGGCTCCATGCTCCACTCGTCGCGGGGCCGGCCCACCACGGCGTTGAGCCCGACGTTCGGATACTCGTTGTCCTCGAACCGCCAGAACTGGTGCCCGTCGTCGGCCTCGTGGATGCGTGGGGCCCGGTCGGCGAGGGCGGCGGGCATCCGCCCGTCGAAGAGGTCGGGCGGTTCGATCAGGTGGTCGTCGACCGAGATCACCGGCACCACGATCGGGCGGGGCTCCGGATCGGGCAGCAGAGTGCTTGTCACGGAAGACGAGGGTACCGTTGAATGGCGTCGACGACCCCGGGGGGACGGACCATGGCTGTGAGCACGACGGTGACAACGCTGACGACGGGGGCGGCCCGTCGCCCGGTGCGTGGGGGGTGGCGGCGATGATCGACCTCGTCGTGCGGGGCGGCCTGGTGGTCGACGGAACGGGCCGTCCGGCCCGGCGGGCCGACGTGGGCATCGACGACGGCCGGATCGTGGCCATCGGGAAGGTCGAGGACACGGCCACCCGGGTCATCGACGCCGAAGGCGCCATGGTGGCCCCGGGCTTCGTCGACCTGCACACCCACTACGACGCCCAGCTCTTCTGGGACCCCACCGCCAGCCCGTCCCCGCTGCACGGCGTGACCACCGTGTTCGGGGGGAACTGCGGGTTCTCGCTGGCCCCGGCCGGACCGGACCACGCCGAGTACCTGGCCCGGATGATGGCCCGTGTGGAGGGGATGCCGCTGGCGGCCCTGCAGTCCGGGCTCGATTGGGAGTGGGACTCCTTCGGTAGGTGGCTGTCCCGCCTGGACGGAGCAGTCGGGGTGAATGCCGGGTTCCTGGTCGGTCACTCCACCCTGCGCCGGGCGGTCATGGGCGACGACGCCGTCGGCCAGACGGCTACCGAGGCACAGCTGGTCCGCCTCGAGGCCGAACTGCACCGGGCGCTGTCGGAGGGGGCCATGGGCTTCTCCACGTCGACGGCCCACACCCACAACGACGGTGACGGACAGCCCGTACCGTCGCGTTCGGCCGGCCCCGGCGAACTCGAGCGGCTGGCTGCGGTGGTGGCCGGCTTTGCCGGGACGACCATCGAGATGATCGTGCCCGGCTGCCTGAACGGGTTCTCCGACGACGAGATGGACCTGCTGGCCCGGATCTCGTTGGCCGCACAGCGCCCGGTCAACTGGAACGTGCTGGCCGTCACCGCCGGGAACCCCGAGGGCACCGCCCACCAGCTCGAGGCGTCGACACGGGCGGCTGCGGCCGGAGCCCGGGTGGTGGCGCTGACCCTGCCCCACACGATGGCCCTCCGCCTGTCCTTCGAGCACGGGGCCATCCTCGACGGACTGCCCGGGTGGCGCGAGTTCTTCGCCGCGTCGATCGACGACCGCATCACCGTCCTACGCGACCCGGCGGCACGGCGGGCCATGGACGACCGGGCCCAGTCCGACGAGGCCGGCATCCTCCGCTTCCTCGCCGACTGGGGCCGGCTGGTCGTAGCGGAGACGTTCGAGCCGGCCAACCGGGCCCTCGAAGGCCGGCCGGTCGCCTCGGTGGCCGCCGAACGAGGCCTGTCCGCATGGGACGCCATCTGCGAGATCGTGGTCGCCGACCGCCTGCGCACCGGGTTCTCGGTACCCATTCCCGAGTCGGATGCCGACTGGGTGGCCCGCGCCGAGGTCTGGCGCGACCCGCGGGCCGTGGTGGGAGGCTCGGACGCCGGTGCGCACCTCGACACCATGTGCGGAGCGGTGTACTCGACCTCGTTGCTCGGCTACGGCGTGCGCCAGCGCGAGCTGCTCGGGTTCGAGGAGGCCGTGCACCTGCTGACCGATGTCCCGGCCCGCCTCTACGGGCTGATCGACCGGGGCCGTCTGACCGAGGGGTGGTGGGCCGACCTAGTCGTCTTCGACCCGGAGACGGTCGGACCCGGGCCGCTGCGCACCCGGAACGACCTCCCCGGCGGGGCCGACCGCCTCTACGCCGGGGCTGACGGGGTCGGGCACGTTGTGGTCAACGGAACGTCGGTGGTCACCGACGGCCAACTCACCGGGGCGATGCCGGGGTCGGTCCTGCGCTCGGGTACCGACACGGTGACGGTGGAGCTGCACGGGTAGACCCGCGGCTGACGTCGTCCACGGCGCCCCCCCGGGGGGCGACGCAGCATCGCAGGAAGGCACGACCCATCACGAGGAGACCGAGAGTCAGCGTGGGATCGAACCGCACATGCTCAGACCCTGCCGTTGGGGCATCTCGACCGAACGAAGGACATGCGATGCTGACCGTTGATCCGGGGCCCTCCGGTGAGGCGATCTGCGGTGTCAGTGTAGATTGACATATCAAGGTGTCAGTCTAAACTTACAAGCATGGACATCGAGACACTCGGCGCGAATCTCTCTTCGGATGATCCGTCCATTGGGCTACGCGCTTCGTTGGCGCTCCATCGGCTGGCTGAGCGGGTCGAGGCCAACCACGTCGCGGCGGCCCGGGAAAAGGGTTGGTCGTGGCAGCAGATCGGCGACGCCTTGGGCGTTACCCGCCAATCCGTGCACACCAAATACAACAAGGTGTCATCATGACTACCGAATCCGTTGTGCCAGAGATGCTTCACGGCTGGGCCCTCTATTTGCGGGCCGGTGAGGAGGCTCGCCGCCGAGGCGATCGCCGAACGGGCACCGATCACCTCGTGCTCGCCTTGTTGGAGGATCCCTCGATCGAAGTCGTGTTGGGCGTGAGCCTGCAGCAAGCTCGCCAGGCCCTTGAGTCGCTCGATGACGAAGCCCTGGCCGCCCTGGGCCTGGGGTCCGGCGCCGAGGTTCCCGCACTGGCGATGCGCGCCGTGCCGAAAAAGCCGAGGATCAGAGACGTTGCGCAACGAGATCGCCTCCGCATGACGCCCGCGGCAAAGAACGTGCTCGAGAACGCGTCCAAGCCCAACCGTCGGAGGCTCTCCGTAACGGCCCGGCAGGTACTGGCTGAGATCCTCACCCTCCGACCGCCAGATCCTGCGGCGGTGCTGCTGGGCGCTCTCGAGGTGAACACGTCAGAGGTTCGGCACCGATTGGATGCGGTCACGCCCGACAGCTGAGTCAGTCGGACCACCAACGACGTAACTCCACGCCCGGACGTATCCATACGCCCGGGCGTGCCGCGGTGAGTCCTTCTCCCGGTGACTAGGGGCACCAAGTCGGCGGCGGATCCTGTACAGCGATACAGTACTTCGCGTGAACAAATAAGCGGAGGTGTCGGATGAAGTGTCGGCAAGTGACATTCTTTGTTGAGAACTCAGATCTTGTACCGATGATGGAGGCGGTCAGGGATCGCGTCATCCCGAGTTACGAGTCGTTTCCGCACTTCCAGGGAGTGACCGTCGTAAGGAACGACCTTGGTCCGCGATCCGAGGTGGTCGTCACCTCGTTCTGGGACGACGGGCTGGAGAAGTCGGAGGAACTGTCGAATCAGTTTGCTCAGGAAATCGCACACGTGACTGGCAGGAATCCGACTCGCAAGCAGTACGAGACGTTGTATGCCCAGGTGCGCAATTCCCTGGGAGGCTTTGGAATTGGCGGGTTGCGCTGGGAGGGGCGCCCGCGGAAGGCGCCGAAGGGCTCTGGGGACCGTGGCCGGAACGGGGTTGCGCCATCAGGATCGGGTTCGGCCAGCAAAGTGTGAGCTTGGGAGAGTCGCGAACGATGCCGACGCTCCGGCCGCCTGACCTGGGTCGGGTGTCCCACCCACCCGGTGATGGGGAACACCCCCACCGTCAGCTCTGGCTCCATGGAGAGCGGTGAACGGATGCCATCATCCGAAGCTCTCGAGCGACGTCGGGGCCGGTCGGCGTATAGATGATCTCGGTAAAGCCTGCATCACCCAGACGGTCCAGCTGCCCCGCAATTCGATCGGGCTCCCCGACCATCGACGTGATGTCGATGTGCGGGAGGAGTTGGCGGTCCCGATCGGGGAGATGGGTGACATGGCCTTCGAACGTCAACAGGTGACGCTGGTCCGGCGGCGCCAGGGCCTCGAGTGCTTCACGCCAGGCCCGTCCACCGGGCAGATCGTCGACCGCCTCTGCTCCCCCGTTGGCGTAGGCATCGTGCCAGGCGAGAACTCGCCATGGTCCGATGGAATTCCGGACCCGGTCTGATCCTGGGTCCTCGCCTGGCTCGAGCACGGTGCCGGACACGATCATGGCTGCCGGCAGGGTCGGGTGGGGTGAACCGATGATTCCATCGGCCACGTCGCCAGCGAGTGCACGTCCCCGGGGCCCGAAGACGCTGAGCCAGAGTGGGACGGCGAGGGGCCTGGCCTCGGCCAGTCCGGGTGCGTGGAGCATCCGGGCGGGAACTCCGTCAACCAAGGCGATCTCCCCGGCCAGAAGCTGCCGCAGAGTGGTCACGTACTCGATCAGGGCGTCGAGGGTCATCGGCTGCTGACCTATGGCCAGGCGGGCGGTGAATCCGGTACCGAAGCACGCCCGGAGGCGTCCCCCCGAAATCCGGGCCACCGTGGCCAGTGCCGAGGCCATGGCCACCACGGACCGCTGAGTCGGGATCAGGACGGCGGTGGCGAGGCCGATGCGCTCGGTCCACTCGGCGGCACGAGCAAGATGGATGAAAGGGTCCTCCCACAGTGGAGCGGAGTCGAAGATCCACACCCGCGTGTAGCCGAGTGTCTCGGCCAGCACAGCCAGGTCGGCAAAGTCCGGTCCCGGGGGAAGCCCGCACGACAGTTCGAGATCATCCATGACACGATTCGCAGCTCGGGCCCCGTGTCTCGGCGTGGAGGGGGTCGGCCTCACTGTTGTCACGGCGGCCACACCACTTCTTGATGGTCGACATCGACGCAGTATCCCAGTAGTGGGAGGCGGTCCCGCTCCCGTTGGGTGACAGTGGCTGCTCCTCCACTTGGTAATTGCGGTGAACGGTCTTGCCGGATAGGCGATCGTCTTGGGCCTCGCGCTCGGCATCGCTGGCAGTGACGTGGGCGCCGTGATCTGTTCGATCCTCTGTCTCTTCCTCGGAAGTCTCGGCGTGAGTCGGCTCCGCACTCCCGAGGGCGACTGGCGTCAACCGGATCGGCCGCTGCATCCGCTCGAGCGAGGGCCGCCAGGAGTGTGTCCTGGTCTGTCCCCACGCCCACATGTGCCTGATTCGGTAGGGGAAGCATCGACGCCGATCTTCAGGTGTCTGCCCGACCACCGGGAGGGAGGCTCAACTCAGGCGAGAAACTGCTGTGGCCCGGTCCTCGAATCCCCGGATGTCGGCGACGAGTCCATTCCTGATGGTGAGAACCTGCCAGCGCTGCGTCGCATCACGAGTCTCGGACGATGAGCGATCGTCGACCACGTCCAGACCCACGAGGATCTTGTCGCCGTATACGCCCGCTTCGGTGACGTCCGCTCGGATCCCCTTCGCCCGGCCTCGGCGATACCAGGTGAGGACCTGGTCCCGGTTGCGGCACCCTGAATTGTGATCGTCCGGAGCACCCCAGGTGACGTCGGGATCGAGGAGCTCCCGATAGCCGTCGAGATCGGCCGACTGGAGGGCAGTGCGAATCTGTCCGGCGACCTGCTCCATGTCCACCGGGTCAGTCGCCATCGCGGATGCCTCCCTCCGTACGTAGTGGCCATCTTCGCATGAGCAGGGGAGTCCGGCCCCCTGCGCTCACCAGTGATCGGCGGGATGGGACAGCGCTGCGGGCGTCGGCACCGCGGGGGCCACCGGACAGACGACGCGGAACGGTGGGCGACCGGGGCGGTCGGTCAGTCGGAGTGGACGACCCGTCGTCCATGGTCTGCTCTGATGTCCACCTCGCTCAGGCCTCCGACCGTGCCGTGGACATGGACCGCGTCCGAACCCTCTCCCTCGAGGACGATCCCGCCTGCCACGTCGATCGCTCCCACCTCCCCTTCGATCTCCACGGTGACGACGTTGTCGCCACGCGTGGCCACCCGCCCGCCGATGTGTACCGAACCGACGCTGCCGCCGGGGCCATTCGATGTCACGGCTGACTCAGCCGTCCACCCGTCCATCCGTCCCCAATTGTCGAGCACCACGTCGCTTGGTCCATTGGTCGTCACCGGTCCGGCGTTGACCACGTGAGCGACGTCGGCTCCGGTGATGACGAACACGCCCCCGCTGATCAGGTCAGGCGTGCCGGCTGGAATCCCCCCGTCGGTATGGACCTCCCCCGTGCGCAACGTCGAAACCCGGACGGTGCCCCCATCGGCTCCACCCTGCCAATCCCCGTGACCACCGACGGACACCCCACTGCCCTGTACCGGTGAGTCGGCCGTTCCGACGCCGATGTCGAGCAGTTCGGCAGTGAGGACGCCAGCACCGTCCTCCTGCCGATTCCAGAGCGTGAAGGCACCTTGGAGAGCTTCGACGCCGAAACCGTGCGGACGCTCCACCCTCCCCCGTCCATCGGCCCTGTCGATCGTCATCCCCTCGACGTGGACGTGCCCCGAACGGACCGTATCCTGTGCCAGCAGGTGCACCTGTCCGGTGGCCCGGACACCCCTGACTGTCAGCGTTCCGAGATCGGAGACGCTGGTGTCGTTGAGGATGGCGACCTCGTCCTCGGCGGTCACGACGGTGACGCCGTCGATGGTGTTGTCGCTGGTCATCCGGATGCCCTTGGCCCCGAATCGGATGGTCCCTCCCCGTACCGTGACGCCGGGGTCCAGGGTCACCATCGGCGTGCCGGAGATGGACCCCTGGATCTCGACGGTCGTGGCTCCGGACCGGAGGGCGTCGAGGAGTTCTTCCCCTGTTGCAACGGAGGTCACTGCACTCATCTCGGGTTCACCCTTCTGTGTGACCGGAACTTCTGGGGATCACGACCGGCGCGGCTCCAGGCAGCCGGGGTCGAGGCGGAGCTCCTGGCGGGCCATGGCCTCGAAGAAGCCCACGAACCCGTCGCCGTCGGACGCCCGGAAGAAGGAGCGGGCCGGCTCGGGGAGCTCGCGGCCCTCGCCGATCGCTTCGACCTGCCAGGCTCGCCGGCTCCGGTACTCGAGCGCGACCGAACGCTGGTGGGCGGCCCGGATGCTGCCCGCGGTGACCAGTACCCCGTGATTGGCCAGCAGCGCCGAGGCGGCCGGGCCCATCGACGTGACGGCCCGGGCCGCCGCCTCGCGCGAGTCGACCGGTCCTTCGTACTCGTCGACCAGGACCGGTTCGCCGCCCCCGAGCGCCGAGCTCTGGTCGAAGCAGCCGGGGATCCGTCCGAGGTCCGCCCATACGGTGGCGTAGCGGGGATGGCTGTGCACGGCGACCACCACGTCGTGGCGTTGACGGTGCAGTTCGAGGTGGAGGGGGATCCCCGGTGGAACCGGCCACTCGCCGTCCAGCACGTGGCCGTCGACGTCGATCCGCAGCACGTCGTCCGGGCGGAGCTCGTCCCACAGGAGGAGCCACGGGTTGCACAGCAGCGTCCCGTCGGACTGGCGGTAGGTGATGTGCCCGGCCAGGTGGTCGTCGTAGCCCTCGCGCCACAGGGTCCGGGCCAGCAGGACCAACTCCTGGCGGGGCGTGAGCGGCGGCAGGAGTTGGTCCCGGGTGGGGGAGAATGGTGCCTCGGTCACGGCAGGACGTTGTCGGGAAGCGGCCAGCGGTAGAGGTGGGCGGCGTTCTCGTGGGTCAGCTTGCGGAGCTCCTCGACGGGCAGATGGCCCCAGAACCGTTCGATGACGTCCTGGGTGTCGGGCCAGGTCGAGTCGCCGTGGGGATAGTCGACCTCCACCATCACGTGGTCGATGCCGATCCGGTGGCGGGTGTCGATGGTGGACGGGTCGTCGATGGTGCAGAACCAGAAGTTGCGCTGCAGCACGTCGGCGGGCCGCAGGCCCGACTCGTCGTACCCTCGCCCGTATCCGGACCGGTCGACGATGTTGTCCAGGCGGTCCAGCAGCATGGCCACCCAGCCGATCCCTCCCTCGCTCATGGCGATGTGCAGGTCGGGGAAGCGCACCGGCAGCCCGGACCACAGCCACTCGGCGCACGCGGTCAGCGACATCTGGCCGAACAGGGTGGCACCGAGGGCCACGAGCGGTCCGTCCGGGGGCAGGTCGGGCATGCCCGAGGAACCGACGTGGAGCGAGATGACGGTGTCCGTCTCCTGACAGGCGGCCATGACCGGGTCCCAGTGGCCGCTGAACACGCTGGGCAGTCCGATCTTCTGCGGGCGTTCGGGGAGGGTCACCGACCGGAAGCCGCGGTCGGCGTTCCGCCTGATCTCCTCGGCTGCCAGCACGGGATCGGCGAGGAAGGTGATGCCGCAGGGGATGATGCGGTCCGGGTAGGGCTGCCACCACGCCTCGTAGAGCCAGTCGTTCCAGGCCCGGGTGACGGCCAGCCCGAGATCGGGGTCGCTCGCCCGCGAGAACACGCTGCCCGAGAACCCGGTGATCTGGGACGGGAAGTTGAGTGACGCCCACACCCCGTTGACGTCCATGTCGGCGATGCGTGCATCGATGTCCCAGCAGCCGCGCCGCATGTCCTCGAACCGGGTGGGCTCCAACGTGACGTGCTCGGGGCGCCGGCCGGCCACGGCGTTCATCCCCACCTGTGAGTAGCGCTGCCCGTCGAACTCCCACAGCTGGTGACCGCGGGAGGTCTCGACTACCCGGGGGGCCCGATCGGCGAACCGGGCGGGCAGGCGTCCCTCGAACATGTCCGGCGGCTCGACCAGGTGATCGTCGACCGAGATGACCGTTGCCCGCACGGGCCGGGGTGCCGGGTCCGGCAGCAGGGTGTCGGTGCGGGTCACGATGGTCATGGGCCTACCTCCATGGGGCGAGTATGCCCGGTCCGCCGGTGCAGTGCCGGGCCCACTGCCGCTGGTCGTCGGTACACTTCCGGAGCCGACGCAGCGGGCGGGACGGCGTGACGACGAGGAGGCCCCGTGGCCGTGACCGGACTGGCCAATCTGGCCGTCAAAGTGGCCGACCTGGACGGTGCCGTCCGCTTCTATGAGGAGGCCGGTGCCGAGGTCCGCGACCGGATGGCGTGGGGAGGAGGGGAGCGGGCCGACGTCTACCTCGGCCCGGTGATGATCACATTGTTCACCCGGGCCATCTACGAGGACGCGGTCGAACTGCCGGCCGAAGGGTTCCTGCATCCGGCCCTGTTCACCGACGACCTGGACGCCGAGCTCGAGGGACACGCGGTGGTGTGGGGCCCCGCCATCGTCGAGGGCGCCTTCGGGACCCGTCGCATCGCCTTCGTGGACGCGCCGGGGGGTATCCGGCTCGAGTTCATGGAGCAGCTGGCGCCTCCGCCGGACGTTCCGTCCGGCCCCCGCTAGGGCTTCACTAGGGTCTGCATGCCCCCGGTCGCTCGTGAGCGGTGTGGGGAGGACGCAAGGAGGAGCGGGTGTCGTGAACGGTCGGGCACGACGAGGAGATGACCCCGGTGCGGAGGGCGTCGTCTTCGACAGGGTCCCGTTCGCCGGTGTGACCGTGGCCCTCGGCCTCATCGGAGGCACCAACGCCGCCTACGGCACGTTGCTCGTGGGTATCGCGCGCCACTTCGGCCTGGCGCTGGCGTCGGCCGGTCTCACCCTCAGCGTCAGCTTCGCCGGCGCACTCGTCGGGGTGGCACTGTGCTGGTTCGTCCTCGGCCGGTCGGCCGGGGGGCCCGTGCTGGCCGCGGCGCTCGTGGTCTTCTCCGTCGGAATGTCCGTCGCCGCGCTCGCCCCGACGTGGCCGGCGTTCCTCGGCGGGGTCGCCCTCAGCGGCGTCGGCTTCGGTGCCATCGATTTCGGCGTGTTGAACCTCACCTCGCGGACGGCGCACGAGGGCCGGGCCGCCCGGCTCAGCGTGTCGGGGTCCGGCTGGGCATTCGGGGCCATCGCCGGCCCGCTCCTGGTGGTCGCCGTCCGACCGCAACACTTCGCCGTCTTCTTCGGAATCGCCTCGGCGGTCGGACTGGTCCTCGTCCCCTTCGTCCTGGGTGTGAATGCGCCACCGGTCCACGCGGAGGTGCGCCAGGCGATGGACGAACGGCGTCCAGGCAACCGCCGCGTCGTGCTCTGGACCTTCCTGTCGGCATTCGGCAGCTACGTGGCGGTGGAGGCGGCCGTCTCGGGATGGCTGGCCGCACAGCTCCATGGTTGGGGGTATCCGGCCGCGGTCGGGTCGCTCGTCACCGCCGGGTTCTGGGCGGGTCTGGCCATCGGACGACTCGTGTCGACGCCGATGCTGCGCCTCCTCGCCGGTCACCAGCTGGTGCTGGTCGGCCTCGGCCTGGCCATCACGTTCTTGATGGGATCGGGGGTGCGCTGGTTGGCACCGGTGGCGTACCCGCTGGTGGGCCTGACGTTGGCCCTGGTGTTTCCCCTCGGGTTCCACTGGTTTACCGAGCTCATCCCGGACGACCACAACGCAGTGGCCTGGCTGGTCTTCGCCGGCATGGTCGGAGGCATCCTCGGTCCGGGGTCCGAGTCGCTCGCCGTAGCGCACTTCGGTCTCCACGTCGTGTCGTACGTGGCTGCAGGCCTGACCTTCGCCTGCATGGCCGTTTTCGCCGTCGCGCTCCGCTTTCCGATCCCCGTGCCGGCGCCCCGGGCCGCTCCCCCTACCTGACCCGCTGGCGCGGCCCCGGTGACTCCTCGGTCACCGCGACGGGTCCGGACAGTGGAGCGGCCACGGTCGGGCGGCCTCGTAGCGGGCCGCAGCCGCCAGCACCAGGTCCTCGCGGAACCGGGGCCCGATCACCTGCAGCCCGATCGGGAGCCCTTCCCCGGTGATGCCGGCGGGGATGCTCACCGCCGGGAGGTTCACCACGCTGGCCAGGAACGCGAGGGCCACGGACATGCCGGCGTGCACCTCGACCCCGGCGATCTCGGTGGGCATCGGCCCCTCGGCGGCAAACGGGGCCACCGAGGTCATCGGTGTCAGGACGAGATCGACGTCGTCGAAGACTTCCGCCACCTGGATGACGAGCTTGCGACGGGCCGACTCCACCGCGGCGGCTTCGGGGAGGGTCCGGTGACTGAGGTAGGTCCATGCCGGGGCGCACAGCGGGTCCGCCTCGTCGAGACGGTCCTCCCACAGGCTGCGGTCGTTTGTCACGAACCGGTCGACGCCCTCGATCCCGATGTAGATCCGCGTGTAGTCCTGGAGCGTGATCGGCCGGTCGACGAGTCGGGTACCCAGCGCTTCGGTGAAGGCCCGGGCTGCCTCCTCGCAGATGGTGGCCACCTCCGGGTCGACCACCGCGAAGCCGAGGTCGACCGACCACGCGACGCGCACATCCGGGAGGGCGACCCGGTCGAGGGCGTCGAGGTAGCTGCCGGGTGGGTTGGGAAGGCAGGTCCGGTCACGTCCGTCGGGACCGGACATGACGTCGAGCAGGAGCGCTGTGTCGGCCACGCTCGTGGTCAGGCATCCGACGACGGCGTTCTGGGCCAGGTGGGTGTCACCGAAGGTCGGGATCCGGCCGTAGGACGCCCGCAGGCCGACCAGGCCGGTGAACGCCGCCGGCTCGCGGATCGAGCCACCGCCGTCGCTGGCGGTGGCGAAGGGGACCATGCCGGAGGACACGGCTGCGCTCGACCCGCCGCTGGAACCCCCCGGGGTGCGGCTCGTGTCCCACGGGCTGCGGGTCACGCCGAGCAGGGGGCTGGCCGTGTACGCCCAGGCGCCCAGCTCCGGCGTCGCCGTCTTTCCGATCGGGATGGCCCCGGCGCCCCGTAGCCGGGCCACGTGGATCGAGTCGACCTGCTTGGCCGGACCATCGGCGTACCAGCGCGAGCCCCGTGTCGTCGGCATGCCCCTGCAGTCCTCGAGGTCCTTGACGCCGAAGGGAACGCCGGCCAACGGGCCGAGCCCGTCGCCTCTACCGGCTCGGATCGACCGGTCGACCGCGGCCGCCGCGGCCAGGGCGCCGTCGACGTCGACGTGGACGAAGGCGTTGAGCTCCGGGTTCCTGCGTTCGACCGAGTCGAGGCACGATCGCACCAGGGTCTCGGCGGACAGGTCGCCGGTCCGTATCCGGCGTGCCGCCTCGACTATCCCGATCTGCTCCATGGGTCCACAGCATGTCCGACGGCGCCCCGATGCGCTACCAGCCGCGCAGGTCCACGTCCCAGCGGTCGACCACCTCGTCGCCGTCGACGATGTGGAGGTACCGGTGGTAGGCGACCGTCGGATCGACATGGGCGGGCATGACCTCGATCCGCTGGCCGACACGCACGGGGTCGTCGGGGACGAAGACCACGTGCTCGTCGGAGCAGAAGATCACGGTCGCCCCGTCGATGTCCGGATTGCCGTGGTCCATGCCGAGGGCCTTGAGGCCGCAGTCGGCGACGGCCCACCCGCTCGACACCGAGATCACCGTGGACAGTACCGAGAGGGCCTGGCGGAAGGGCAGGCGGAGCCTGGCGTAGGCGGTGTCCATGAGCGAGTACGACCCGGCCTGGATCTCGGTGGCCCAGTGGTTGAGGTCGTAGGTCCCCGTGCCGCCGGCGGAGACGACGTCACCGCCGACCAGGTCGTGGGCGGCCAGCAGCCGGGCCATCGACGTCTCCAGCTTGTCGGCCCGCTCGGCCCGGTCCTCCAGACCGACGACATGACCTTCGTAGCCCATGACCCCCCGGACCTCGAGCCCGTGCCGTCGTGCCGTCTCGGCCAACCGTCCGGCGTCCTCGGGTCGGCAGCCGCACCGGGGCAGCCCGACGTTCACGTCGACGACGACCTCGGGCACACCACCGCGGACGGCCGCGTCGACGGTCTCCTCGGAGTCGACGGCCACGGTGACCCGGGCGCCGTCGCGTACGAGCGCTCCGAGTCGGGTGGTGTCGACCACCTCGTTGGCCAGGAGGAGGTCCTCGCCCAGTCCGGCACGGGCCATCCCCTCCATTTCCGCGACGGTGGCGCACGTGAAAGCGGTGTGGCCCAGAGCCGCCTGGCGGGCGGCGAGCGCCGTGCACTTGGTGGCCTTGACGTGGGGGCGCAGGCGACGGCCGGGCAGGGCGCCCGACATGATGGCCAGATTGGCGTCGAGGAGGTCCTGTCGGACGAGGAGCGCGGGGGTGGTCAGCCGGCTCGTCTCCACGGCGGCAGTGTACCGACCATCCCTTCGGCCCACCGGTGGCCGGCTCGTCAGCCGCTCAGGAGCCCACGTGGTCGACCAGCCCCCAGTCGAGGGCGGTGGCCGCGTCGATCGGCGCGGTGGACAGGGCCAGTTCGAGGGTCCGGTGCCTGCCGATGCGTCGCGGCAGGCTCACCGTGCCACCGGCACCCGGGATGAGTCCGAGGCGCACCTCGGGGAGCGAAATGCGGGTCGTCGGCTCGGCCACCACCCGATGGGCGAAGGCGGCCAGCTCGATGCCCGAACCCACCGCGTCGCCCTGGAGATGGGCGGTGGTGCGGTCGGCGACCTCGGCGAGCGCCCGGGCCGGGCTGACGAGCAGGCGGATGAGGTGGGCGGTCGCCGGGTCCGATCGGGACCCGAATTCGTCGAGGTCCCCGCCACTGCAGAACGAGGGGCCGGCCCCACGGAGGTGCACCGCGGTGACCGTCGGGTCGAGGGCGGCGACGGTCAGGGCGGCCACCAGCTCGTCGCGCATGGCCGAGTCGAGGGCATTGCGGACCTCGGGCCGGTCGAGGGTCACCTCGAGCTCGTCGTGGTCGCGTTGGAGGCGCACCGCGGGACCGACGGGGACGGAACGCCGACGCGGCGGTCGCCCGGTCCGCCACCGGGTGAACTCGGGTCCGCCCTGCAGCAGCCCGTAGGCGGTGGACTCGGCGACGAGACCCTCGTGGATGGTGCGGCTCCCTCCGGACCGGAGCAGTACCGCCAGCACCGTGGCGGCCAGCGGGTTGTCGCCGACCACAGCGGCCACCGACCCGGGGCCGGGGCCGTCGGGGGCGCAGACCAGGTCCGCCCAGTCGGGCCGGCGGGACGGCGTGTCGCACAACGCCACGACGACCGCCGGAAGGGTGACCAGGCGTTCCATGGAGGCAGGGTCCAGGCGGTCGGGTAGGCCGTCGGCCTCGACCAGCACCACCCGCCCGTCGGTCCCGCCGAGCCGGTCGTAGACGTCGCCCGTTTCGAGGGCCCCGGCGAACTCGTGCCCGGCGAGCGGCGTGGGAACCATGGGCCGAGGGTACTGTGTGCCCGTCATGGGCCGCACTGCTGTCGGTACGGATCCGGGGACCACGGCCGACGGGGTGGCACCCGCGGAGGACGGGGCCTGGATGGCGTCGGGACTCCAGGAGCTCACCGGTCGTCCGGACGGACCCGGTCTCGGGCCACCCCCGGGACTGGTCGGGGGCGTGCGGGACCTGGCGGCGGCGATCGCCCGCGATTCGGCGGCCCTCGGCCGGCCGGTGGTGGTCGACCCCCTGGCCCTCATGGCGGCCCGGGCACGGCACGGCCGGATGGTCCGGGGCGGGAGCATCAGTGTCGGTGGAGCGTCCCGTCTGGTCCCGGTGGCCGACGGATGGATGGCCGTGAGCCTGGCCCGTCCGAGCGACTGGGAGCTGGTGGCGGCGTGGCTCGGGCTACGCGCGCCGGTCGGCGACGGTGACTGGGGGCGGGTCGAGTCGGCCATGGCCCCCTTCGGTGCCGACGAACTGGTGGCCCGGTCGGCCGGGCTCGGGCTGCCGGTCGCCCGGGTGGGGGAGCGCCGTGGTCCCGGTGGCGGACCGGACCGGACCGGCGTGTCGGTTGCGGCACTGGGTCCGGGGAGTCCACCGGTGGCCCTGTCGGACCTGGTGGTGGCCGACCTGTCGACCCTGTGGGCCGGCCCGCTGGTGGGCGCGTTGTTGGTCCGGGGCGGGGCCCGGGTGGTGAAGGTGGAGTCCGTGACCCGGCCGGACGGTGCGCGGCGGGGACGACCGGAGCACTTCGCGTCGCTCAACGACGGCAAGGAGTCGACGCGGTTGGCGTGGGGGACCCCGGCCGGTCGCACCGAACTGGACCGGATCATCGCCGGGTCCGATGTCGTGATCACCTCGGCCAGGCCCCGGGCCCTCGACCAGCTCGGCCTGGACCCCGTCTCGACGGTGCGGGACGGCCGCCCACGGGCCTGGCTGTCCGTCACCGGGTACGGGAGCGACCCGGGATCGAGGGAGCGGGTGGCGTTCGGCGACGACGCCGCGGCGGCCGGTGGGCTCGTGGTGTGGGACGACCGGGGACCGTGCTTCTGTGCGGACGCCGTTGCCGACCCGTTGACCGGCCTGGCCGCTGCCGCCGCGGTGATGGCCGCACTGGCCCGTGGAGGCGACCATCTCATCGACGCGTCGATGTCCGATGTATCGGCCGAAGTGGTCGGGGCGGACGACACCGTCGGGACCGTCTGATGGCCGGCCTGTGCCTCCTCGACGCGGTGTCGACCGGGTCCTGGACGAGCCGTCCTCCGCCCGGGTGGTGGCCACGGTCGTCGACGGGGAGTTCGTCCACCAGCGGTGTCGCCGCCCGGCCGGGGGCGTAGGTGACATGGAGGGATAGGTCTGGGAGACTCGCGGTTGTCACGCCCGGGGGGGGCGCGAGAGAAGGGTGTCCGATGGAAATCAACGACATGGTGCTGGTGAGTGTGGACGACCACGTGGTCGAGCCGCCCGGACTGTTCGACGGGCGCCTGCCGGCCAAGTACGTCGACCTGGCCCCGCAGTTCATCACCAACGAGGATGGGACCAACTCGTGGCTCTACGAGGGTCAGATCCTCCCCAACGTGGCGCTCAACGCTGTGGCTGGCCGCCCGCGCGAGGAGTACGGCATCGAGCCGACCTCCTTCGACCAGCTCCGCCCCGGGTGCTACGACATCGGCGAGCGGGTCAAGGACATGGATGCCAACGGGGTGCTCGGTTCGCTGTGCTTCCCCTCCTTCCCCCAGTTCTGCGGCCAGCTGTTCGCCCGCACCGAGGACAAGGACGTGGCGTTGGCCATGGTCCGGGCCTACAACGACTGGCACATCGACGAGTGGTGCGGCTCCCAGCCGGGCCGGTTCATCCCGTGCGTCCTGCCCGCCATCTGGGATCCCGAGATCATGGCAGCCGAGGTGCGCCGCACCGCGGCGAAGGGGGTCCACGCGGTGACCTTCTCGGAGAACCCGTCCAAGCTCGGGTGGCCCAGCGTCCACAGTGACCACTGGGATCCGTTCTGGAAGGCGTGCAGCGACGAGCAGATGGTGGTGTGCCTACACATCGGCTCCTCCTCCGAGCTGGTCATCACCTCACCCGATGCCCCGATGGACTGCCTCATCACCCTGACCCCGATGAACATCGTCAAGGCGGCCACCGATCTGGTGTGGTCACCGGTGCTCCGCAAGTTCCCCGACCTCCGGGTGGCCCTGTCGGAGGGCGGCATCGGTTGGATTCCGTACTTCCTCGAGCGGATCGACTACAACTACGACCGCCACCACCTCTGGACCGGGCAGGACTACGGCAACGACCTGCCGAGCGAGGTGTTCAACCGCAACGTGCTGACCTGCTTCATCGACGACAAGTTCGGCATCGCCAGCCGTGACTTCCTCGAGATGGACAACGTCATGTGGGAGTGCGACTACCCGCACTCTGACTCGACCTGGCCGATCGCGCCCGAGACGTTGGCCGAGAGCCTCGCCGGGGTGAGTGACCACGACATCGACCGCATCACCCATCTCAACGCCATGCGCCACTTCCACTACGACCCGTTCACCGTGCTGGGCGGCAAGGAGCAGTGCACCGTCGGGAGCCTGCGGGCCAGCGTCGCCGGCCATGACGTGTCCATCCGGTCGCAGGCCCGTGACTCGAGGGCCAAGCGCGGCACGCTGGCCACCGACCTGGCGATGGCCGCCACGTCCGACCGGTAGTCCTCTTCCGTCCGCCGGACCCGGCCTGACGCCGGACCGGTCACCGCACGCGGTCGCCCGCCCGGTCGAGGTGCCGCCCGAACAAAGGATCCGCCCATGTCCCAAGCACTCTCCGGTGTCCGCGTCCTCGAAGTGGCGGCGTGGACCTTCGTCCCGGCGGCCGGAGCGGTACTGGCCGACTGGGGTGCCGACGTCATCAAGGTCGAGCACCCCGAGACCGGCGACCCCCAGCGGGGCCTCGTGTCGATGGGATTGATCCCCGGTGGCCCGAACGCCGTCAACTACATCATGGAGCAGCCCAACCGGGGCAAGCGGAGCATCGGCATCGACATCGGCACCGAGGCCGGCCTGGACATCCTCTACCAGTTGGCCGAGTCGTCCGACGTGTTCCTGACCAGCTTCCTGCCCGCCGTCCGCCAGCGACTCAGGATCGACGTCGAGCACATCAGGGCCGTCAATCCGAGGATCGTCTACGCCAGGGGTTCGGGCCAGGGGCCACTGGGCGAGGACCGCGAACGGCCTGGCTACGACGGGTCCGTCTACTGGGGACGCGGGGGAGTGGCCAACGCCCTCACGCCTTCCGACTCCAAGTTCCCCATCGGGGGCCGGGCCGCCTTCGGCGACCTGGCCGGTGGGATGGCCATCGCCGGGGGGATCGCGGCTGGACTGGTCCAGCTGGCCAGGACGGGCGAGGCGCCGATCGTCGACGTGTCGCTGCTCGGACTGGCCATGTGGCAGCTGTCCCCCGACATCGTCGCGTCCGGCCTCTACGGCGGCGACCCGATGCCGAAATTCGGGCGGAGCGCCTCACCCAACCCGTTGGTGGGGAGCTACCGGACCAGCGACGACCGCTTCATCACCCTCATGATGCTCCAGTCCGATCGGTACTGGTCGGAGTTCTGCACCCTGGTCGGCCGTCCCGACCTCATCACCGACGAGCGCTATGCCGACGGCGGGTCCCGCTTCGCCAACCGCGAGGAGTGCATCCGGACCTTCGACGAGCTGTTCGCCTCCAAGACCTACGAGGAGTGGAAGGCGATCCTGGCCAACCTGTCGGGAGCGTGGGCCCCGGTCCAGATGGCCAGTGAGCTGGTCGACGACCCGATGGTGGCGGCCAACGGCTACCTCGCCCGCGTCGATCGCGACGATGGCCAGTCCTACGACCTGGTGGCCAATCCGGTCCAGATGGACGAGAAGGCCGACCGGCTCGTGGCCGCGCCCGGGCACGGGCAGCACACCGACGAGATCCTGCTCGAACTGGGACTGGACTGGGACGCCATCATCGCCTGCAAGGAGTCCGGGGCCGTCCTCTGAGCCGGCCGCGCCCGTCCTGGTCGACGGTGGCTACCGGGCGAAGGTCATGCGGTGGCGAAGACCATCGGGAAGTGGTCGATCGACCGGATACCCGAGGTGTACCTCAGTGTGTGGCCCTCGGCCACGGCGTACTCGGGAATCCTCCGGTGCCACTCCCGCAGGGCGATGCGGAGTTCCTGGCGGGCCAGGTGTGATCCGAGGCAGCGGTGGACGCCTCCGCCGAAGGCGAGGTGGCGGTTGACCTCGCGGTCGAACCGGACCATGTCGGCGTCGGGCAGCTCGGCCTCGTCGGTGTTGACCGAGCTGAGCATGACCATGACCAGGTCCCCCTGGTTGACGGGGCAGCTGTCGATCTCGGTGTCGGCGACGGCCACCCGGACCACGCCCATCACCGGGGTCTCCCAGCGGAGGAGCTCCTCGATGGCCGCAGGTATGAGCGAGGGGTCGTCGACGATCTGGCGGCGGTGCTCGGGATGGTCGGCCAGGTAGCCGAACATGCAGTCGAGCGACGCGGTCACCGTGTCCAGGCCGGCGATCAGGAAGAGGAAGCAGATGTCGAGGATGTCCTCGCGCGTGAGCCGCTGGCCGTCCACGCTGGCGTCGAGGAACCGGCTGAGCAGGTCGTCGCGGCGCTCGATCTCCCGCTGGTCGAGCACCTCGTTGAAGTAGTCGTAGATCGAATCGGCCGTCCGCTTCTGGTGGGCCAGGGTCTCGGGGCTCCCGTAGACGCTGCCGACGGCCTCCTGTGGACGGATGATGCCGTCCTTCATGGCCAGGAACCGCGGCAGCTCGTCGACCGGCAGCCCGAGGAGGTTGAGGAAGACGCGGGTGGGGAACAGCGTCGAGAACTCTCCGGCGAAGTCGACCTCACCCCGGTCGATGAACCCGTCGATGAGCTCGTTGACGGCGACGACGAGCGACTCCTCGAGCTTGGCCACCTCTCGGGGAGCGAAGATGGGGTCGAGCAGCTTGCGGAACTTCTTGTGGTCGGGCGGGTCGATCTGGAGCGGGATCAGAGGTCGGACGTTCTGGAGATCGACGGCGTCGGCGTTGGACGAGAAGATCTCGGGATGGCGGAAGACCTCGTCGACGTCGACCTTCCGGGTCAGGGCCACGCCGCGTCCCTCGACCGGGATGACCGGCATCGATTCGCGCAGCATCTTGAACATCGGCTGCGGATGGGCGGCCGACTCGGGGTCCATGGCGGCGAACGGGTCTTCGGGCGGCGGCGTCGAACTGTCCATGGGGCTCCTTGGCTGATGAGGCGGTGGCTCCGGTGACGGCGCCAGGGCCGTCACCGAGGAACTCTACGATGATTCGCCCAGTCCGCGCCGGGCGTTCCGCCTCGAACGGGATGGTCACGGGTCGGTGTCTAAAGTGGTGGCGCATCCGCCCCGGCACCGGGAGACGGACGGAGAACGGGTCCGGGGGAGGATCGTGGAGAACAGGGTTGCGTCGGGGCCGCCGAGGCTGTCGGGAGGCCACCGGTCGTCGAAGAACGCGGTCGACAGGTGAGGCTCGGCGCCACGTTCCACCAGTCGGGCGCTGACGAGTACCGCCTCCCGGGCGGAGCCTGGGACGTACCCGGACTCGACCGGCTGCTCTCGTCGCCCCGGTCGGCGGGGGCCCCGGCGGTCGTCGACGGCGATGTCGTGCTGGACCACGCCACGCTGGACAGGCTGGCGTCGTCGGTGGCCGGGAGCCTGCGGGCCCTCGGGGTGCGCCACCGGGACGTGGTTGCCTGGCAGCTGCCCAATTGGTGGGAGGCGGTGGTCCTCTTCCATGCCTGTTGGCGGTGCGGCGCGGTGGCGACCCCCATCCACCACCAGGTGGGGTCGGCCGAGGTCGAGCGGATCCTGGTCGAGCTGGATCCGAAGGTGCTCCTGGCCGCCGGTGGGCTCCCGCTGGCCGACGCGACGACGCCGACAGGGGTGATCGGCGTACGCACCGGCGATCCCCGGTTCGAGGCGTTGCTGGACGGCCGACCATCGGCCGTCGGCCCCGCCCGTGGATCGGACGTGGCCGTGGTGTTGTTCACCTCGGGATCGACGGGCAACCCGAAGGCCGTGCTGCACAGTCACCGTGGTCTGGCCTACAAGGCGCACAGCATGGCGACGGCCCACGGGCTCGGCCCGGACGACGTGGCCCTCATGCCCTCGCCACTGGCCCATGTCTCCGGCCTCTTGAACTCGATCCTGGTGCCCGGGTCGGCGGGCATGCCGGTGGTGCTGATGGAGAAGTGGGACCCCGAACGGGCCGCACTCCTGGCCGGACGCCACCGGGCCAGCTTCATGATCGGACCGCCCACCATCTTCCTCTCGCTCATGGATGTCCCCGGCTACCGGACCCGGGTGGAGCACCTGCGGATCGTGTCCTGCGGGGCCATGGGGGTGACGCCGGAGTTCATCGACACCGCCCGCGAGGGTCTGGGCGCGCTGGTCAAGCGCACCTACGGCTCCACCGAGGCCCCGACGGTGACCACCAGCGCGTGGTGGGACTCGGCGGACAAGGCCCGAGACACCGACGGCCACTCGGTGGGCGGGGCTGCCGTCCGGGTGGTGGACCCGGTGACGGGCCGCACGCTGCCGGCCGGGACCAGGGGGGAGGTCCAGGTACGGGGCCCCGAGCTGTTCGTCGGCTACGGCGATGCATCCCAGACCCGCGATGCGGTGCGCCGGGGATGGTTCGCCACCGGCGACCTCGGGGTCCTCGACGACGAGGGGTGGCTGACCATCGGCGGACGACTGAAGGAGCTCATCATCCGCGGTGGCGAGAACATCGCCTCGGCCGAGGTCGAGCGGGTGCTCGAGCAGCACGAGGGCATCCGTCAGGCGGTGGTCGTCGGCCGGCCCGACGACCGTTTCGGCGAGCGGGTGGTCGCCTTCGTGGTCGGCGACCCCACCGTCGACGTCGCCGAGGCACGGCGATGGTTCGAGGCCCAGGGCGTGGCCCGGTTCAAGACACCGGAGTACGTGGTCCACCTCGACGAGGTCCCGGTGTTGGGGGTGGGGAAGCCGGACCGGCCGTCGTTGCGGCGACGGGCGGAGGAACTCGACGGCTGACGAGGGAGGCGCCGTGACGCTCCACGACTTCGACGACGGAAACGGGCCGACGGCCGCGCACCGCCACCCCAATGGTGGCGGGTGGGTGGCGGACACCGCGGCAGTGTCTCCGTCGGCCGTTGTCGGCGAGCGGGCGGCGGTGTTCGGTCATGCCCGTCTCCTCGACGAAGGAGCAGTCGTCGACACGGCATGGCTCTGTGGCCGGGCAGTGGTGGCAGATCGGGCCCGGGTCGGTGGCGATGCGGTCGTGGAGGGTGACGCCCGGATCCTCGGGAGTGCCCTGGTCACGGACGATGCCTACGTCGCAGGTGACGCCGTCCTGGACGGAGACGATCGTGCCGTCGGTCATGCGAGGGTCACCGGGAGCGGAACGGGAGGCTCGACCGACAGCCGGATGCGTCGGGGACGGCGGGTCGGCGCAGTGGTGGCGATTCTGGTGACCGGGGCAGTCGGCGCGACGGTCGGGTACCTCGCCGGTACGTCAGGGGGTCCTTCCACGACCGAACCGACGCTGCCCACTGCTCCGACTTCGGCTCCGGCTCCGGCGCCGGCGCCGGCACCGGCTACCGGATTCGGTGGCTATTCCTGGTACGGAACCGTCTCCGTCATCCGAGGTGAGTGGCAGGTGCCGACGATCCAGAGCACGTCGCCACCGGGATGGGCGTCAACATGGATCGCCGTACAGGGTCCCGGTGCGCAGGGAGCCTTCGTCCAGCTCGGAACCACCGAGAACTGCCGACCACTTCCGGAGAGGTTCGACCCGGCGTCTCCTGCCATCCAGTCACCGTGTCGACCCTTCTACGAGGCGTTCTGGAGCGACGCGCAACAGGGCTTCCACCCAGTGAGTCTCGGGGTGGTTCGACCTGGCAGCACGATCTCGGCCGAGATCGCACGGACCCAGTCAGGATGGAAGCTCGTGATGAGCGGTGGACAGAGCGCGGAGCTGGTCGTCCAGTTCGGGGCGAGCAGCTCGGTCAACCGGGGCCAGTGGATCCAGGAGGACCCGGTAGCCAACAACCAGGCCACGGCCGACCTGCCGTATCCGGTGACCTCGACCGTCACGTTCGATCACCTCGAGATCAACGGACGGATCCCCAAGCTCTCCTTTGCCCATGCCCAGGCCCTCTCGTCCGTGTCCTTGGTCGACTTGGTCCCGACTCCGGTCCACGACGACTCGTTCTCCCTCGTTCCGGCGACCGGTGCCGCCGGGCTGTATCTCGCCGACGTCACCATGTTTGACGATGAGGCCAACGCCTATTACCTGGCGATGGGTCGGTGGAACGATGATTCGGTGCGGACCCGAATGGTGGAAATGCGGCAATTCGATGGTGCCTTGGGCGGGTTCGACTCTGCCCTGGAGAGCCAGGCGTGGCCGGCGACGGCCCGATCTGCCATCGGCACCTTGGTGGGCACGAACAGTCGTGCCCAGGCCTACCTTGCGGGACAGACGAACCCTACGGAGGCACGTCGCGACCATGCGCCGGTGATCCCGAAAGCCGATCTCGGTACCGCGGCCGGCCGACGAGTGCGGGCGGCACTCGGCCTCCCTCCGCTCTGACCGCCTTCGGGCTCGGCGGGGTGTCCGGCCACCCACGGGGTTCACGACGTAGGGAGTCGGTCGGTGGATCGAGTGCCGTCTGCTGAATCCGGGTGGACCCCCCCGACCGTGCCTCAGGCGCGGGTGTCCCCCGGGGGTCGCGCGGCGAACCACTCCGCGATGCCGGGCATGTGCTGCTCGAAATTGCCCGGGGCCGAGACGTTGAGCATCCCGGCACGGTCCGGGCCGCGGTTTTCGAAATCGTGGACCACGCCTCCCGGCACCAGGACGAACGATCCGGTGCCCGCCACGATCCATTCGGTGCCGACCAGAACGCTCATGGTGCCGGCGAGGACGTAGAACACGTCGTCCTCCGGGTGGGAGTGGGCGCCGGGCCCCTTGGTGAACGGGTCGAGCCACCACTCCGAGATCGAATAGCCGTCGTCCGTCTCGGCGCCGTCGGCCTTGAAGACGGCCGTGACACTACCCATCGGGTAGGCCCGGCCCTCGCCCGGTCCGAGCACCACCGGGCGACGACCGGCGGTGTCCCGGTTGCCGGTCATGGTCGCTCCGCCGCTCGAACGCGCACGGCCCCAGACTGCCACCGGTCGCGCTGCAGGACGACGCGGTGCGGTGTCGTGCCGGAGATCACGTGGTGCCCATCAGGTCAGCGGAGGCGCCAGTCGATCCGCTTGCCCGAGGTGAACTGCTGTTGGCCCGCGGCCAGTGTCGCCGGGTCGGTTCCCACGTGGGTGATCAGGAATGCGTGATCGAGTGCCTGGCGCCGCGACATCTCGAGTCCCATCCACAGCGCCCGCAGTGTCCCGCCGACGGCCCGCTCGGGCTGGTCGGCGATGGCCCGGGCCGCCCAGCGGGTCCGCTCCTCCAACTCGGCGGCCGGGACCACCTCGGAGACGAAACCGATCTGGTGGGCCCGGTCGGCCGACATCCGTTCGTAGGAACCGAGCAGTGACAGGCGCATGACCTCCTGGAACGGCATCTTGTGGAGCAGGAAGATCGGCTCGAACGCGGCGGGCATGCCGTAGGTCACATGGGGGTCGAAGAAGGTCGCCCGGTCGGAGGCGATGATGAAGTCGACCTCGCCGAGGATGTAGAACGCCCCTCCGCAGGCCATGCCGTTGACCGCGGCGATGACCGGCTTCCAGAGGTGGTTCGACTTGGGGCACACGCTCTTGCCCGGGTCGTCGAAGTCCCACGGCGTGTTGTAGCCGGGGAGTTTCCCCGGGGGCTGGTCCTCGATGGCCCCGATCCCCTCGCGGTCGAGGCCGGTGCAGAACGCCTTGTCGCCCGCGCCCGTGAGGACGATGCAGCGGACGTCGTCGTTGGTGCGGAGCATCTGCCACAGCTCGCGCAGCTCCCGCTGCATCGTGGGGTCGAAGGCGTTGAGGGCCTCGGGTCGGTTGAGGGTGACCCAGGCCACGCCGTCGGACTCGTCGTAGAGCAGTGTCTCCAGGTCGGGCATGCGGGTCATGGTATCGGTGGAGCGACCACCGGGACGCCCGTCGACGGCCGCGTCCCGTCAGTGGCAGTGGTCGGGTGGCGGGAGGTCCAGCGCCGGGTTCCGGTCGAAGAAGCCGGCCGCCACCAGGTGGAACCCGCAGTACTCGACCGGCATGACCGGCCAGTCCTCGGGACGGGGCGAGTGGGTCACCCCGAAGGTGTGCCACACGACGACGGGTGTCCCCACCAACGGACGGTCGGCCGACGTCCACTCGGGCAGGCCGGCACCCCCGGCGTGCTGATTGGGGTAGTCGCCGGCCGCCCGTCGTTCCTCGGGGCGGTAGGGGGTGACCCACAGGTTGTGCCGGGCGAAGCCGGCCCGCCGCCCGATGCTCGAGTCGGGATGGGCGAGCAGGGTGGGCGTCGATCCGGGGACCAGCTTGTATGCCACGGGCTGGCCGAGTCCGTTGGCCCGATCCGGGTTCACGATCCGCCAGTGCCGGCTTCCCGCGGCGTCGACGTCCCGTCGTGCGGCGGCCTCGGAGCCGAGCCGGGTGACCCGGCGTTCGATGGCGTTCCCCAACGGATTGTCCGGTCCGGGTGCCTCGCCGGCGAAGGAGACCTCGTGGACCTCGTTGATCTCGCCGTCGACGGCGGGGTCGAGCCGGGCACAGAACAGGTGCTGGTGGATGGGGGCGGCGAGTCCCGGGGCGATCACGGTGGCGTGGTCGGCGGTCGCACCCGGCGGAATCCCCCTCGTCGACATGATGCCGGTGAGTTTCACCTCGTGTTGGATGGTCCCGTCGAGGTAGAAGTACCAGTAGAAGCCGTACTCGTAGTTGCCCACGGTCGAGATGGAGGAGACCACCAACCGCCGTGACCGGCGCACCTCGGCGCGGTCGGTGCCCAGGTCGACGTGCTTCCAGAGGATCCCGTAGTCCTCCTCGTGGATGCAGATGGCGTGCTCCAGCACATACGGCTTGCCGTGCTCACTGGCGAACACGGCGTCGAGGTAGGTGATCTCGCCCAGGCAGTCACAGCCCAGCTTCAGCGAGTTGGCCATCCGTCCGAGGCCCCACTCACCGACGTCGAAGGCGTTCTTCCAGTTGTGCATGGGCCCCGGGTCGCCGTAGGGGACGACCATCTCGCTGATGGCGGCCCGGCTGAGGATGGTCCTGGTCGTGCCCGTGTCCTCGTCGATCCAGCCCACGTCGTGGAGGACCAGTCCCTCGAGCGGGGTCATGGCCACCCGCATGGTCCAGTGCTGCCAGGCGAGGCGGTTGCCGTCGATAGCGAAGCTCACCCCCTCGGGTTGGGCGATCTCGAGGGGCAACAGGCCGGTGCGCAACGGCTCGTTGTGCTCGGGCAGGTAGCTGCCCCGTCCGGGGGCGAGCGGGACCACCCCGTAGTCGACGACCTCGAGGACCTCGCCCCGGGCGGCGTCGACGGTGGCCAACACGCCCTCGATCGGACGGGCGTACCCGTTGTCCGACGGCTCCTCCCGGTAGTAGGAGAGGCACCGGGTGATCCGTCTGCCCTCCTCGACGGGCCGCTCGAAGTGGCCGGTGGGCCAGGGGTCGATCTGCACCCGGTCGAAGTCGGTGATCCCCCGGCGCTCCATGGCCGCCTGCCAGTCGGGATCGGCCTTGAGGGCCAGGATCGAGCGGTAGGCGTCGTCGAAGAGCAGGGCCGGGCGGACGTCGTCCAGCTCGGTCCACCCGACGAGCTGTCCGTCGGCCGCCCGCACCACGGCCTCGACGACGGATGCTTCCGGGCCGGGGAGCACGACCAGCCGGATCCGACGGTCGACCGGTGTCCCTGCCGCGAACGCCGTCACCTCGGCCCGGGTGGGCTCGTCGACCGCCACCGTGGCGAACAGCGCGCCCTCGGGCACCCTCCCGCTGTCGCGGACCGAAGCGACGGCCTGGCGAACCTCGTCGACTGTCAGCGGGTCGTGCGGGTGGGCCGCATGCTGCGCCGTGGCTGTCATCTCGGCCTCCTCCTCGGCGGGTGGGTCCCCCGGCCCGTCGAGGAGGCTACCCCGGCAATCCCACCTGGGACGGTCTGCGGCGGTAGTGTCGCCGCCGATGGAGGACGCACCCCCGACAGCCCGATCAGCCGGTGACCGGGTACGACGCCCGTGACGACCTTCCGGGTCGTCGTCGACCGCTACCGCTGCATCGGGTCGGGCAACTGCGTGTTCTGGGCGCCGGCCACGTTCGAGCTCGACGCCGAGGGACTGTCGGTGCCGAGCGACCCGCCGGGTGATGTCGAGGAGCAGCTCAGGGTGGCGGTGGACGGCTGCCCGACCCGGGCCATCTCCCTCGAGCTCGTCGAGTCACCGGACGCCACCACCACCGGAGATCGGTAGGCGGGCGTGCCGATCGCACTGACCACCGAACATCGGGAGCTGCGGAGCTCGGTCGCCAAGTGGTTGGGCGTCCACAGCGGTCGGGAGGTGGCCCGGTCGCTGCTGGACGCCGAGGTGGAGGAGCTCCAGCCGGTGTGGTCGGCGATGGCCGACGAGGGGTGGCTGGGGATCCACCTTCCCGAGACCGGCGGCGGCCAGGGATTCGCGCTGTTCGAGGCGGCGGTGATCCTCGAGGAGACCGGATGGGCCACCACCCCGGGACCGCTGCTGACGACGGTGGCCGTCTCGGCGCTGGTCGCCCGGTACCTGCCGGCCGACGCGGCTCGCCAGGTGCTGCCCGGATTGGCCGACGGTACGGCGCCTGCCGCCATCTACCTGGGCGAGCAGTCCCTGGACGTTGTGGACCGGAGCTCCGACGGCGGATTGACGGTGTCGGGCACGCTTCGTCCCGTCCTCGGCCTCGGGACGGCATCGTTGGCCCTGGTGCCGGTCGGGGAGGGGCCGGCGTCGCTTACCTGGTGCCTCGTCGACGTTGTTCCCGGCGGCCCGGCCCGGCCGGTGGCGCTGGCGAGCACGGACGCCACCCGACGGGTGGGGCAGCTCGAGGTCGACGGACTGACGGTGCCACGCACCCGACAGCTGTCCGGGATCGGCGGGCGACGGGTCGAGGAAGTGGTGCTCGCGCTGATGGCGGCGGAGCATGCCGGAGGTGCCCGGTGGTGTCTCGAGACGGCTACCGAGTACGCCAAGGACCGCGTCCAGTTCGGACGGCCGATCGGCCAGTTCCAGGCGGTCAAGCACCGGGCGGCCGACATGGCCGTGCGGGTGGAGCAGATGGCGGCGGTGGCATGGGACGCCGTGCAGGCGGTCGACGCCGCACTGGCGGCCGACACCGCCGATGACGGTGCCGACGGGACGGCACTGGCGACCTCGACCGCCGCGGTCCTGGCCTTGGACGGCTACGTGCTGTGCGCCGAGGACTGCATCCAGATCCTCGGGGGCATCGGGTTCACCTGGGAACACGATGTCCACCTGCACCTGAAGCGGGCATTGGCCGACCGCCAGCTGATGGCGGGGAGCGACCGCTTCCGCCTGCAGCTGGCCGAGGCCGCCGGGGGCGGGGCGCGCCGTGCGCTCTCCGCCGACCTGCCCGACGAGGCCGAGCGGTGGCGTGTCGAGCTGGGCCCGGTGGTGGCCGAGCTGGTCGCCGCCGAGCCGACCGACCGTCGCCGCAAGCTGGTCGAGGCCGGCCTCGTAGCGCCGCACTGGCCCGCACCGTGGGGCCGGGACGCCGGCGCCGTCGAGCAGGTGGTGATCGACGAGGCACTGGCCGCCGCCGGAATCGACCGGCCCCATCTGGGCGTGGGCGCGTGGGTGCTCCCGGTGCTGATCTCGTGCGCCACTCCCGACCAACAACAACGTTGGGTGGGACCCACACTGCTCGGCGACATCATGTGGTGCCAGCTCTTCTCGGAGCCGGGAGCCGGGTCGGACCTGGCCAGTCTGTCGATGCGGGCCGAACGGGTCCACGGCGGTTGGGAGCTCACCGGGCAGAAGGTCTGGACGTCGATGGCCCACGTGTCCGACTGGGGGATCTGCCTGGCCCGCACCGACCCGGGGGCGTCCAAGCACGACGGCATCACCTACTTCGTCGTGGACATGCGATCGCCGGGCCTCGAGGTACGCCCGCTGCGCGAGCTGACCGGTGCGGCACTGTTCAACGAGGTCTTCTTCGACTCGGTGTTCGTGCCGGACGACTGTGTCGTCGGCGAGGTGAACCGAGGATGGGGGATCGCCCGGATGACCCTGGCCAACGAGCGGGTCTCGATCTCGTCGGGTGCCACCTTCGGCACCGGGGTGGAGGCGCTGGTGCGGATGGCGGCCCGACAGGTTGCGGGCGTGCCCGTCGGTACCTCGCTGCGGATGGGCAGCCTGCTGGCCGAGGCCCAGTCGCTGCGCCTGATGGCCCACCGGTCCGCCCTGCTCGCCCTGGCCGGGTCCGATCCCGGTCCGGCGGCCAGCCTGCGCAAGCTGCTGGGTGCCGAACACGAGCAGCGGGTCCAGGAGCTGGGGCTGGTGATGACCGGTCCCGAGGGCGCGGTGACCGAGGCGTGGGCGGGCCGATGGTCCCAGGGCACCCTCGCCACCCGATGCCTCACCATCGCCGGGGGGACGAGCGAGGTCCAGCGCAACGTGATCGGCGAGCGCATCCTCGGGCTTCCCCGAGACCCCGAGCCGGAGGACTGAGCCCGTGGACCGCTTCGCCATGACCGACCGGGTGGTCCTGGTCACCGGGGGCAGCCGGGGGCTGGGGCGGGCCATGGCGCTGGGCTTCGCCGACGCCGGGGCCGACGTGATCGTGGCCAGCCGCAAGATCGACGCCTGTCGTGAGGTGGCCGCCGAGGTCGAGGCCCGAGGCCGCAGTGCCCTCGCCGTATCGGTCAACGTGAGCAACTGGGACGAGTTGGACGGCCTGGTCGAGCAGGCCTACTCGCGCTTCGGGCGGGTCGACGTGCTGGTCAACAACGCGGGGATGTCCCTGCTCTACGGCGACCTGGCCGACGTCACCGAATCGATGTGGGACAAGGTGGTCGGGCTCAACCTCAAGGGGCCGTTCCGCCTGACCGCGCTGGTGGGGCCGCGGATGGTCGCCGACGGCGGGGGCTCGGTGATCAACGTGTCGAGCACCGGTTCGATCAGGCCCGCTCCCTTCATGCTCCCCTATGACGCCGCCAAGGCGGGGCTCAACGCTCTCACCGTCGGGTTCGCCCACGCCTACGGGCCGACGGTCCGGGTCAACTGCATCATGGCCGGGCCGTTCTTCACCGACGTGACCAAGGAGTGGGACCTCGAGGCCTTCAACGTCGAGGTGCGTCGCCGCCACGCGCTCGGCCGGGGCGGCGAGCCCGACGAGGTGGTCGGGGCCGCGCTCTACTTCGCATCCGACGCATCGAGCTACACGACGGGGGCGGTGCTACGGGTCGACGGCGGGATCCCCTGACCGGGGACGTGCCCCGGGTCCTGTTGGATCTCGACCGTGTTTCCCGCGGGGTCGACGAACCAGATCTGCACCACCGGCCCCTGGGCCCCCCGGACGTAGGGGATCCCTCCGACCTCGAGCTCGGCGATGGCCGCGTCCAGATCGGCTACCGCGAAGCAGACGTGGGGTCCGGTGGGCTGGATCGCCTCGCTACCGGCGTCGGCGTCCACCAGATGGAGCTGGACGTCGCCGGCGGCGAACCAGTGGCCGCCGACACCGGGGATGGTCGGTCGGGCCTCGTCGGGGAGCTGGAGCAGCGTCGAGTAGAACTCGACGCACTGGTCGAGGCGACCCTCGACGTTGACACTGTGGTGGAGGGTGCGGGTGACGATCACCGGGCCCACCCGTCCGGGACCACCGAGTCGGTGATGGTCCTCGGGTCGACGGGCAGCCGGGTGTTGCCGGCCTGGTAGACGGCGAAGCACAGCTGCAGCGCCTTTACGGCGTCCGACGCGCTCATCTCGGGCGGGCTCCCGTCGACCAGGCTGTCGATGAAGTTGGTCGAGGCCCGGTAGAACCCGGACCCCCAGTCGTCGTCGACGTGGGGGAACGACGTGGTGGTCTGCTGGCCCTTGGTGCCGTCGTAGAGGACCACCGAGGGGAGGTCGAGCAGCTGGCCGGTACAGCGGGTCACCCACACGAATCCCTCGTCGCCCTGGATCTCGAAGAACTCGTCGGCCCCGTAGAACGAGCTGCGCAGCCACATGGCCGGGGCGTAGCTCACGTCCATGGTCCCGAGGATCGTGGGGTCCTCGTACTCGAAGATGGCAGCGCACGGCTCGAAGTAGTGGTCGCGACGACGCACCACCGCCTGCACGGAGACGATGTCCTGGTCGAACATCCACAGTGCCACCGCGTATTTGTGGATCATGTCGTCGAAGAGATGCCCTCCCGGACTGGTGGCCGTCATCCGCCAGATGTAGCCCTCGGCCTCGAGTCCGCTCTGGAAGGCCGAATCGGTCTGGCCCACCACGGTGCGCAGCCGCATCTGGGTCGGACGGCCGATGGCGCCGTCCTGCACCAGCTGCTTGGCCAGTTCGAGCGGCGGGTAGTGGCGGAAGCACTCGCTCACCCGCAGGATCACCCCGGCGGCGTCGGCAGCGTCAGCCATGGCCCGTGCCTCGGCCACGGTGTTGGCCAGTGGCTTCTGACAGGACACGTGCTTGCCCGCGGCCACGGCGGCCAGCACGTGGTCGTGGTGGAGGAAGGTCGGGGTGAGGATCTCGACGGCGTCGATGTCCGGGTCGGCCAGCATGGCGTCGAGGTCGGTGTAGGCGCGGTCCGCGCCCCAGGCCAGCGCGGCATCGTCGGCCCGCCCCTCCTTCGGGTCGCAGACGGCGACCACGTCGCAGCGGGGGTCGTCGAGGTAGCCGGCGACGTTGAGCGAGGCGATGTTGCCCGCACCGACGATGCCGATCCGGGGGCGGGGGACGAGGGGTGGCATGGCGGTCACGTTACCGTCGGCGTCCGCTGCCGCGCCGGGCGTGGGACCCGACCACGACCGTGGGCCGCAGGGTACGGACGGTCACCCGCCGCCGCCCTCGTCGGGCAGCCCGGCACGGAGCCGGTCCTTCAGCACTTTGCCGGTGGCGTTCCGGGGCAGTGCGTCGGTGAAGTACCAGCGGCGGGGCACCTTCGACCGGGCCAGGTGCTCGAGGGTGTGGGCCCGCAGGTCGTCGGCGGTGGCCTCGTGGCCGGAGCGGAGGACGACACAGGCCACCACGTCCTCGCCCAGCACCGGGTGGGGGACGCCGAACACCGACACCTCGCTCACGGCGGGGTGGAGGGCGATGGCGTGCTCGACATCGATCGGATGGATGTTGTTGCCGCCCCGGATGATGACGTCCTTGCTCCGGCCGACGATGTACAGGTAGCCGTCCTCGTCGATCCGGCCGAGGTCGCCGGTCAGGAGCCAGCCGTCCACCCAGGTCCGGGCGGTCGCCTCGGGGTCGCCGAAGTACTCGCGTGGCCGGCCGGGGATCCGCATGCGGACCTCGCCGATGTCACCGGCCGGCACACTGGTGCCGGTGGCATCGGTGCAGAGGATCTCGGCCGGGGGCAGCGGCTTGCCCACCGACCCGGGGCGACGTACCGCCTCACCCGGGGGCATCAGGCAGTAGACCGAACCGGCCTCGGTCATGCCGTAGTTGTTGGAGACCAGGGCGGTGGGCATCTTCTCCTGCAACCGCTCGAGGACGGCCGGGGCCAGGGGAGCGCTCCCCACCGTGCACAGCTGGACCGATCCAAGATCGGCATCGGCGAACCGGGGATGCTCGAGGAGGAGGGTGGCCATGGCCGGCACGAGGAACACCGATCCCGGGCGCTCGGACTCCACGGTGTCGAGCCACACGCCGGCGTCGAAGGCGGGCATGTAGATGCCCCGTAGGCCGAGCTTCATCGGGGTGTACACGAAGGAGATGCCGGCGAACGTGTAGGGCGGGCTGGCATGCAGCCAGGATCCGCCGCTCCAGGTCGGCTCGCGGAAGGGGACCAGCGAGGCGTTGTCGTGGCGGACGGCCACCGCCTTCGGATGGCCGGTCGTGCCCGAGGTGTAGAGGATGTCGGCCAGCTCGCCCCGGCCGCGGGGCACCTGGAGGTACTCGCTCTCGTCGTCGAGGACCTCCGACCACTCGAGCACGCCGACGCCGGTCGCCAGGTCGTCGGGCACGGACCCGTCGTCACCGGCCGCGGGGACGGCCACCAGCAGGTCGGGTCGGCCCGGTTCGTAGCGGTCGAGGAGCGGTCGATCGACCAGTGCGGCCGAGGCTCCCGAGTGCGCCACCATCCGGGTCACCTCCGGTCTGGTCAGCTGCGGGTTGAACGGCACGGCCACCGCGCCCGCCCGGTGGACGGCGGCGTAGCCGACCATCCACCGCAGGGCGTTGGCCGCCTGCATGTGGAGGGCGACCCGGTCGCCCGGTGCCACGCCGGCGGCGATCAGGCCGCGGGCCAGACGGGTGGCGGAGGTGTCCCACTCGCGGAAGGTCAGCGATCCGCTGCCCACCACCGTGTACGCCGTCTCGTCGCCGAAGGCCTCGGCCATGGCATGCAGCTGCTCGGACGGGAGCCCGGCCACGACTAGCGACCCTTTCGTCGGCCGAGCGCCCGGGACCCCATCGGACGGAGGTACCTCATTGGACGGCCAGGGCGTGGTCGGCCTCGGCCTCGGGATCGGCCCAGGGCGGCCCGTCGACGTCGACGACCACGTCGTCGAGCCCTCCGGTGAAGCGGAATGGGGCGGCGTAGCGCCGGGTGACCGGCAGGCCGTTGCTGTAGCCGCAGGTGAGCCCGGCACCGGTGAGCGAGAACCGGGTGAGGGTGAACCGGGGGATCTCCAGGCGGGCCGTCTCGGTCCCGTCGACAAGGAGGTGGCCGATCCCACGGTGCTCGCCGGTCCGCTCGAAGTGGAAGCCGAGGTCATGCCGGCCCGGTTCCAGGGGATCCGGGCTCTCCACCACGTGCTCCTCCAGGCCGACGAAGTTGTGCACGTAGGCGAGCCGCCCTCCGGTCACGTACAGGCTCCAGCCCCCGAGCCCGGACCCCTGGGCCAGGATCACGCCCTCGACCGGCGCGTGCCGGGTGCCGAGGGCAGGGATCTCCACCGTCGTCCGTATCCGGTGCTCGCGGTTGCGGACGTTGACCGCCACCACCTCGGGCACCATGGCCGCGTCGGGCCGGTAGACGTACCGCTGGCGGGGAGGGACGAGGACGGGGCGGCCGAAGACCAGCTCGGAGAAGGGACGGTTGTCGAGGGGGAGCACCCCGTAGCGCCGGGCCTCCTCCCACCACCGGTCGACCAGGCGGCGGAGGTGCTCGGGTTCCGACCCGGCCAGATCGTGGCACTCGGACGGGTCGACGGCCACGTGGTACAGCTCCCACCGGTCGTCCTCGAACCCGACGGACGTGTCCTGCATCGGATGGTAGGTGACCGCCTTCCACCCGTCCTCGTAGAGGGCCCGGCAGCCGAACATCTCGTAGTACTGGACGCGGTGGTGGTCGGGCGCCACCGGGTCGCCCAGGCTGTCGGCGAACGACACGCCGTGGAGCGGGGACTGGGCCACACCGGCCAGGGTCTCGGGCGGCTCGACCCCGAGAACGTCGAGCAGGGTGGGGAGGAGGTCGACGGCATGGACGTACTGGCGGCGGATGGCCCCGGTCCCACGGGTACCGGCCGGCCAGTGCACGATCATCGGGTCGGCGACCCCTCCTTCGTGCACCTCCCGCTTCCACCGGCGGAACGGGGTGTTTCCGGCCACCGTCCAACCCCACGGGTAGTTGTTGTGGCAGAGAGGCCCGCCGATCTCCCCGATCCGGGCGACACCTTCGGCGACCGAGCGGGGGGCCATGTTCCAGGGCCGGAGATCGTTGACCGAGCCGGTGGGCCCGCCCTCGGAGCTCGCCCCGTTGTCGGACAGGACGATCAGGATCGTGTTGTCGAGGTCCCCGGTGCGGTCGAGGAACTCGACCAGGCGCCCGAGCTCGTGGTCGGTGTGGGAGAGGAAGCCGGCGAATGCCTCCATGTACCGGGCGTAGAGGCGTTGCTCGTCGGGGGAGAGGGAGTCCCAGGCCGGCACCCACTCGGGTCTCGGCGAGAGCTCGCATCCGTCGGGGAGGACACCCCGGGCCCTCTGGCGCTCGTAGGTGGCCGATCGCCACGCGTCCCACCCGCCGTCGAATTGTCCCTGGTAGCGGTCGATCCACGGCGCCGGGGCCTGGTGGGGCGAGTGGCAGGCCCCCGGGCACAGGTAGAGGAAGAACGGTTTGTCGACGTCGACGGCGCGCAGGTCGCCGACGAACTCGATGGCGTGGTCGATCAGATCCTCGGTGAGGTGGTAGCCCTCCTCGGGCGTTGCCGGGGGCGGGACCTGGTGGTTGTCGGAGACCAGCGCCGGCACGAACTGGTGGGTCTCCCCCTGCATGAACCCGTAGAAGCGCTCGAAGCCGCGCCCGAGCGGCCAGTTGCGGCGCGGGGCGGCCAGGTGGCCCTCGTCCTCGGGAGCCAGGTGCCACTTGCCCACCGCGAAGGTGGCCCATCCCCGCTCCTCGAGCATCTCCGACAGGAAGCCGTTGGCCCGGGGGATGGTGGCGTCGTAGCCGGGGAACCCGGTGGCCAGCTCGACGATCCGCCCCATGCCGTTGCTGTGGTGGTTCCTCCCGGTCAGCAGGCAGGCCCGGGTCGGCGAACACAGGGCGGTGGTGTGGAAGTTGGTGTACTGCAGGCCCGAGGCGGCCAGCCCGTCGAGCACCGGGGTGTCGATGTCGGACCCGAAGCACCCCAGCTGGGCGAAGCCGACGTCGTCCAGCACCACCAGCACGACGTTGGGGGCACCGGGCGCGGGCCGGCGCGGCGGGGGCCACCACGGGGTCGAGCCGTGGAAGTCGTCGGCGATGACGCCCTGGAACTCCCCCGGTTCCACGGCCCTACCGGAGTGGTGTGCCGGGAGGTGCGGATGGGAGGCGACCGGTCATGGCTCAGCAATCTAGGTCAGAGTCGACCCCGCGTTCTGGACCGGCGGAGCGGCCCGGGCTGTCGACGGCGCGCGGCGGTAGCATGACCGGACCCGATGGTCGGCCGTGCGGCCGCCGACGGCTTGTGCCGCCACCAACAGGCTTGTGCCGCCACCACAGGAGGTCCCACCGATGACCCGTTCGGTAGAGAACGCCCCGATCGCGGTCCTGGCCGCGGGGGTCGACCGGAAGTTCGCCGGGGTCTACGAGTACATGCGCGAGAACGCGTGACCCCCTCCGCACCCGAACTTGGGGGCACGCCGGGCCACGAGGGTCGGGTGCGGGCCCGCCTGGACGCACTCGGTCTCCAGTTGCACGGACCCCATCCACCGCACGACCCGCTCGACGCGGTCGTCGTCCACGACGGCGTCGCCCGGACGTCGGGCCAACTGCCCCGGATCGACGGCGAATTGACCTGCTGCGGGACGCTGGGTGACAACGTCGGCGTCGAGGAGGCCGCCACGGCCGCCGCGGTCTGCGCCCTCAACGCCCTCTCGGTCCTCGAGGTGGCCCTCGGCTCGCTCGACCGGATCGAGCGGGTCCTGACCGTGACCGGCTATGTCGCCTCCACCCCCGACTTCCATCGCCAGCCCGACGTGATCGACGGGGCCAGCGCCGTACTGCACCAGGTCTTCGGCGAGGCGGGGCGCCATACCCGCTCGGCCGTCGGGGTGGCGTCGCTGCCGAGGGGCGGCGCCGTCGAGATCGAGCTGACGGTGGCAGTCCGCCGGTGAGTCACCTACCGTCTCCCATCGGGACGAGCGGAGGAGTGAACGGGTGAGCGGTGTGGACACGGCGGCCGTGCTGGCCGGGCTGGGAGCGGCCACCCTGGGCGAGTCGGGCGCGCTGGCCATGCCTCCGAGGATGCGTCCGGTGTGGCCGGGGGCGACCGTGGCCGCCCCTGCCTTCCCCGTCCGCTGCACGCCCGGCGACAACCTGGCCATCCACGTCGCCGTGTCGAGGGCCCCGGCCGGCTCGGTCCTGGTGGTCGATGTCGGCGACGTCTCCGACCGGGGGTACTGGGGCGAGGTGCTCACCACCGGGGCGCAGTCACGGGGCCTGGGCGGTCTGGTGATCGACGGCGGTGTGCGCGACGTGGCCGCGCTCGAGCGACTGGGTTTTCCCGTGTTCTCGCGGACGGTGGCCCTGCGCGGGGCGACCAAGGCTGCCCGTGGGTCGATCGGCTCGGTCACCGTGGTGGCCGGCGTGCCGGTGGGCCCGGGCGACTGGGTGGTGGGCGACGTCGACGGCGTGGTGGTGGTGCCCGGTGACCGGATCGACGACGTGGTCGCCGCCGGTCGGTCACGCGCCGCGGCCGAGGACGGGTACTTCGCGGCGCTCCGCGGCGGGGCGACGACCGTCGAGCTCCTCGGGCTGGACGCCTCGCTCATCGACGGCGGCGGTGCACCGGCCTGACCCGACGGCCGGCCGGCCCGGGTCAGTTGTTGGTGTAGTCGATCGTTCCGGCGCCCTTGACACCGATGGCGAAGCAGAAGCAGTGGATCGGTGCGTGGTCGGTCACCGGGCGCAGGCTGTGCACGACATCCGGCGGGATGTAGACCAGATCGCCCTGGGCGATGGTCCGCTCCTCGTCACCGATGGTCATGATGCCCCGGCCGCGGAGCACGTAGTAGAACTCGTGGGTCGGGTGGGAGTGGGGGTTGACGTACCCGCCGCCGGCCACCTCGAACTCGTTCACCAGCTCGAGGAAGCCTCCGTCGGTGATCTCCCGCATCTCCTGTGACTCCACCATCCACCACACCGGGACGGTGCCGGCGTGCTCGACGATGGGTGCGACGTCTTCGATGTTCCGAACGTCCATCTCCGTGTGCTCTCCTCTGTCCGTTGGTGACTTGTCCGTTGGTGACTTGTCCGTTGGTGACTTGTCCGTTGGTGACTTGTCCGTTGGTGACTTGTCCTGTGGCTGTCCTGTGGCCGACCGGCATCGATCCGGTGCCGGCACCGCCCAGCCGCTGTCGGGTCGATGGTAGCTTCGCCCCGGGGCTCGAACCTCGGAGGTGCGCGGGTATGGGTACTGCCGTCCGCCAGATCAGGCCGTCACCGCTCGACGCCGGCTCCTGGGCGCCCTTCGGTTGGCTCCCGGTGGCCGACACCGATCCTGGCGACGGGGACCACCGGCTGGAGTTCGCCTGGGGCGACGTCCACGTCAACCGGATCGGCCACCGACGTGACGAGGTGCCCGAGACGGCCGGCGGGCTCCGCTGTCAGATGCTGTTCCGCCACATCTCCCATACCCAGGTTCTGATGCCGCTGAATACCGCGGCCGTCATCGGGGTGGCTCCGCCCGAGGTGGCGATGGACCGGGCGGCCGACGCCGATCGGGTGGAGGCGTTCGTTCTGGAGCCGTTGCAATCCGTGGTGCTCCACCGGGGGACCTGGCACTGGGGACCGTTCCCCATCGCCGCGGACCTGGTCGAGCTGTTCAACGTCCAGGGTCTCCGGTACCGGGAGGACAACGAGTGCGCGGACCTGTCGGCCCTCGGGACCGCGGTCGACGTCCTGCTCGGTTGACGACCGCCGGAGGGCCGTTCGACCGGCCTGCGGGAAACATGTCCCGCGGAGCACCCGCGGTTGTCGCTAGAGTCCCCGTCGTCAGTAGTTTCCATCGATCGGTCGCAAGCAGGGGAGCCGGGTCGCAAGACCCGGTGCGGTCGGTCAGACACAAGGAAGTGTGTTGATGGGGATACATCGGGGGAATTGGTTGGCACCGATCGCCTTGGCGATGGGGGTGGGGCTACTAGCTGCCGGGTGCTCGTCGGGGACGAGCGCCTCGACGACCACGACAACGGGCTCCACGGCGACCACGGCGACCACGGCGGGATCGACAGGGGGATCGGCTGCTCCGGGGGTCACCGCCACCTCGGTCACCATCGGGGCCATCTCCTCCCGGACGGGCTTGCTGGCCGGCTACTTCGGACAGTTCGCCCCGGGGATGATCGCCTACTTCGACATGGTCAACGCCCAAGGCGGCGTCAACGGCCGGACGATCAACCTGACCTACAACCTCGACGACGGCGGGTCGCCCAGCCAGTTCACCCAGCTGTCCCACACCCTCGTCGACCAGGACCACGTCTTCGCCATCGGGGCGGCGTCAGCGTGGTTCACCCCGAACTACTTCGCGGAGACCGACACCCCCACCTACGGGTACAACGTGTCGGGCAACTGGTCGCCGTACCCGACCCTGTTCGCAGCGGGCGGTTCGGTGCAGGACTACAACTCCAACACACCCACGCTGGCCTACTTCGCCAAGGCCACCCACTCCAAGTCGCTGGCCTTCATCAGCTATGGACCGGCCATCGCATCCTCCTACGGTGCCTGCAACACGGGGGCCAACGACCTCAAGGCCGCCGGCTACGACGTGAGCTTCGTCGACGTGGGGGCCCAGCTCGGGGGGAGCTTCAGCTCGGATGTTCAGCGGCTCCAGAAGTCGGGCTCGGACGCCATCATCAGCTGCATGCAGGCCTCCGACAACATCACCTTGTCGCGGGACATCCAGCAGTACGGGCTCAGCATCAAGCAGCTCTGGCTCAACGGCTACGACCAGACCCTGCTCGACCAGTACTCCAGCGTCATGCAGGGGGTGTACCTGTCCAACGCCGGCAACGTGCCGTTCGCCGCGGCCGACGACCCTTCCGTCTACCCGGGCATGAAGGACTACGTCGATGCCATGAACAAGTACGAGCCGGCCTACACCACGAGCAATACGGCCCTGTCGGGCTGGCAGTCGGCCGCGCTGATCGTGGCCGGGATCAAGGCGGCCGGAAAGGACCTCACCCAGGCTGCCGTGGTCAAGGCGACCAACCAGATCAGCAACTTCACCGCGGCGGGGACCCAGGCGCCGACCAACTGGGTCGTCGGCCACACCTCGGTGACGGAGCCGGCCTGCACGGCCTGGGTCCAGGTGAAGGGCACGTCGTTCGTCTCCGTCTTCGCCCCCGGCAAGCAGGTCTTCATCTGCATCGGGCCCAATGCCAAGGACCCGGTGCCCGTGACCGCTCCTGCCGGAACCCCGGGGGCATGAGCCGGGCCGAAGTCGGGCAGGAGTAGGAGTCGACCGGAGGGTGGAGCACTTCCTCGGATTCGCCATCCCCGGCATCCCCTATGGATGCACCTACGCGCTGGTCGCCGTCGGGCTCGTCCTCACCTACCAGGCGACCGGGGTCCTTAACTTCGCGTACGGCGCCCAGGCCTACCTGTCGGCGTTCGTCTTCACCTACCTGGTCCAGAACGAGCACCTGCCGATCTGGCTGAGCTTCGTGCTGTCGGTGGTCGTCCTCGCCCCATTGGTCGGCCTGATCTTCGACCGCCTGCTGTTCCGCAAGATCGCACCGGCCAACGTGATCGCCAAACTGGTCACCGGGATCAGCATGCTGGTGGGCATCCCGGCCATCCTCGCGATCATCTTCACCAACAACAACCAGTACAACACGCCGAGCATCCTGTTCAATCCGGACGTCGTCTACTTCCGGATCGCCGGCACGCCCATCAACGGGATCTCCCTCACCTGCGTGGTGGCCACGGTGGTGATCCTGGCAGCGCTGGTCGTCCTCATCCGCTGGACCAGCCTGGGCCTGCAGATGCGCGGCGCCGTCGAAAGCCGACGACTGATCGAACTGGACGGGGTCAACGGTGGACGGGTGGTGGCGTCGGCGTGGGCCGTCTCGGGGCTGATCGCCGGGTTGGCCGGCGTGCTGCTCGCCCCCATCTACGGGCAGCTGCAGTTCAGCGACTACGCCGATCTGATGGTCGCCGCCTTCGCCGCCGCCGCCTGGGCCGTCCTGCGCTCGCTCCCGGTGGCCGTGCTGGTCGGAGTCCTGATGGGGATGACGGTCACCGTGCTCCAGGGCTACCTCCCCGAGGGCAGCATCTGGTCGTCGGCCGCGCTGACGTCGCTCCCGTTCGTCGTCCTGGTGGGTGCCCTGGTCCTGCTGCCGGGGTTGCGGTCGCTCGGCCGGGCCACCGACCCGCTGGCCTCGGTGGACCCGCCGGTCCCGCCGACCACGGCCACGTTGCGCGCCCCCCAGATGGACCGGGTCATCAGGATCCTCTGGTACGTGCTGCTGGTCGGGTTCGCGGTGTCCATGCTCACGTGGATGCCCAAGATCTGGGAGAACGTGTTCAACGCCGGCCTGGCCTTCTCGGTGGTCTTCCTCTCCATCACCCTCATCACCGGCATGGGTGGCCAACTCTCCCTCTGCCAGGCCACCTTGGCCGGCGTCGGGGCGTTCACCGCGGCGCAGCTGGCCACCCGCCTCGGCATGAACCTGCTGGTCGGCGGGCTCGTCGGCGCGGTCGCCGCCGCCGCGGTCGCCGTGGTCCTGGCGTTCGCCTCGGTGCGCCTCCGTGGTCTGGGGCTCGCCCTCATGACCATCGCCGCCGCCCTCGTCTTCGACAACGTGGTCTTCGCCGAGGTCTCGACGGTCAACGGCCAGACGATCAACGTGACTCCCCATATCGTCGGCCTGGGCCTCCTCAATCCCGACGGTCGGGCGTTCTTCCTGCTGGCCATGGTCGTCCTCGCCGTCTGCGTGGTCCTGGTCCTCCGGGTCCGCAGGGGATCGGTCGGCCGGTTCCTCGAGGCCATGCAGGGGAGCAGTACGGCGGCTTCGGGCATCGGGGTGAACCTGACGTGGATGCACGTCCTGGTGTTCGGCCTGTCCGGCGCCGTGGCCGGGGTCGGGGGGACCTTGTTGGCCATCAACCAACAGTCCGTGAATCCGCAGATCTTCAGCTGGAGCTTCTCCCTGGTCTTCGTGGTGGTGGTCGTGACCACCGGTGTGAAGACTCCGGAGGGGGCCATCCAGGCGGGCTTCGGCTACGTGGTGATCCAACAGCTCTTGACCTACGTGCCGGAGCGGATCGGGGGGAACAGCCTGCTCATCATCTTCTTCGCGTTCGGTTCGCTGACCTACGTGGCCCATCCCGAAGGGATCCTCGAGTTCCAGAAGCGGCGTTGGACGCTGCGCATGGAGCGGCTGTTGCTGCGCGGCGGCTCCGCGGCCGCCACACCGCCCGGCCCGAGCGGTGGACCGGTAGGGCGCGGCGACGGCGGCGGACCACGTCCGTGGGCGCCGGCCGACCCCGACCCGGCGGTGGGCGGCTGACGTGGTCGACGAGCCCGACGGAAACGTCCTGCTGGAGTTGCGCGACGTCTCCAAGACCTTCGGCGGGATCGCCGCGGTGGGCGGGGTGTCGATGCGGGTCGTCCGGGGCGAGAGCGTCGGACTGGTCGGGCCCAACGGCGCCGGCAAGACGACCCTCTTCAACTGCGTGTGCGGCCAGCTGCGACCCGAGCGCGGGACCATCGAGCTGGACGGGAGGCCCCTCGTCGGGATGCCGACGTTCGAGCGGGCCCGGCTGGGGATCGGCCGCACCTACCAGCGGGTCGAGGTCTTCCCGGACATGACGGTGAGGGACCACCTGGTCGTGGCCGTACGGGCCCGGTGGCGGAGCGGTCGTCTGTGGCGAGATCTGTGCAACCTCTCGAAGCCGTCGAGGGAGGAGTCGGCGAAGGTCGACGCCGTGCTCGGGATGGTCGGGCTGAGCGACCGGGCCGACCATCCGGTATCGACGCTCGGGCTCGGCTCGTGCCGCCTGGTCGAGTTGGCCCGGGCCCTCGTCGCCGACCCGGTTCTGCTGATGGCCGACGAGCCCTCGTCGGGTCTCGACGTCCGCGAGACCCACGAGCTGGGCGTCGTTCTCCGTCAGGTCCAGCGCGACCAGGGGATGGCCATGGTGCTGGTGGAGCACGACCTGGCCATGGTGGCCGAGGTCGTCGACCGGACGGTGGTGATGAACCTGGGTGAGGTCATCGCCGAGGGCGACTTCCACTCGGTGATGGCCGACCCCGTCGTGCGCCAGGCGTACCTGGGATTGAACGGGTGACCGCCGCCGTGGCCGGGTCGACGATCGGGCCCGCCCTCGAGGTGGTCGGGGTCAGCGCCGCGTACGGTCCCTACCGTGCACTGTTCGACGTCAGCTTCCAGGTGCCCGCCGGTGGGATCACCGCGCTGATCGGCTCCAACGGGGCGGGCAAGTCCACGGTCTCCCGGGTGGTGTCGGGGCTGCTGGCCTCGTCGTCGGGCACCCTGCTGCTCGACGGCCGGGACGTGACCGGCTGGCCGGCCTACAAGCTGGCCCGTGCGGGCATGGCCCACGTGCCCGAGGGGCGGGGTGTGTTCGCCAGCCTGACGGTGGAGGAGAACCTGAAACTGGCCTTCCGCCAGCGTGGTGGCCGAAAGGGCGTCCCGGACTCGCTGGCCCGGGCCTACGAGGTGTTCCCCCTCCTCGGCAGCAGGAGGAACCAGCACGGTGGCACGCTGTCCGGCGGGGAGCAGCGGATCCTCTCCCTGGCCAAGGTGCTGGTCGTGCCGCCCCGGGTGCTGGTGGCCGACGAGATCTCGCTCGGCCTGGCGCCCCTGATGACCGATGTCGTCTACGACGGACTCCGCCGGATCAACCAGGTGGGCACGGCGCTCCTCATCGTCGAACAACAGGTCGACCGGGTCCTCGAGATCGCCCAGACCGCCGTGGTGCTCGAGCACGGCTCGGTGGCCTACCGTGGACCGTCGGCCGGGGCCTTGGCTGCCGTCGAAGGACTCCTCGTCGCCCGCGAGCGGGCCGAGGCGGTGGCGGGCGACGACGGGCCGGCACCCGTGCCGGGTTCGTGGCCCGAGCGGGCCGGTCCGGCGGGATCATCAGGGGGACCAGAGGAAGAGGGCAGGACATGAGCAACGGTGTACGCGATGCGGTCGTGGTGGACGTGGTCCGGACCACACTGGGCAAGCGGGGGGGTGCGCTGGCCCAGTGGCACCCGGCCGACCTCCTCGGACTGGCCCTGCGGACAGTCGTCGAGCGTACCGGCGTCGACCCCGGACTGGTCGATGACGTGATCGGCGGGTGCGTGAGCCAGGTGGGGGAGCAGAGCACCAACGTGGCCCGCAACGCCTGGGTCTCGGCCGGCCTGCCCCAGCACGTGCCGGCCACCACGGTGGACCGCCAGTGCGGGTCCTCCCAGCAGGCGATGCACTTCGCGGCGGCCGGAGTGAACGCCGGGCACTACGACCTGGTGGTGGCCTGCGGCGTCGAGTCGATGAGCCGCGTGCCACTGGCGTCGAACGCACGCGGCGGCACCGGGCCGTTTCCACCGTCGTTCCTCGAGCAGATCGACGGGCGCCTGTGGGCGCAGTTCCGGGTGGCCCAGGTGCTGGCCGACCGGTGGGGGATCACCCGGGAGGAGATGGACGCCTTCGCACTCGAGAGCCATCGTCGGGCCGCTGCGGCGTGGGATGCCGGTCACTTCGCGTCGGAGACGGTGGCGGTGCCGCTGAAGGACGATGAGGGCTCCCTCACCGGGGGGTTCCTCGAGATCGACGAGGGGATCCGGCGCAACGGCAGCATGGAGGTGCTCGCCGGGCTCCCGCCGGCCCAGGGGTGGGAGCCCGAGACGGCGCCGGACATCACCGCAGGGAACTCGTCCCAGATGACCGACGGGGCCGCGGCCATGCTGATCGCCGAGCGTTCGGTGGCCGAGCGCCTCGGGCTGCCGGTGCGGGCCCGATTCGCCCACGCCACGGTGGCCGCCGACGACGCGGCTATCGTGCTCTCCGCCCCGGTGCCGGCCACCCAGCGACTGCTCGACCGGTCGGGCATGACCATCGACCAGTTCGATGCGGTCGAGTGCAACGAGGCCTTCGCCGCCATCGCGCTGATGTGGCACCGGGCGTTCCCGGTCGATCCCGGGATCCTCAACCCGTGGGGCGGTGCCATCGCCATGGGGCACCCACTGGGTGCGAGTGGCGTGCGCCTGGCCGGCACGCTGCTCAACAACCTCGAAGCGACCGGCGGTCGGTACGGGTTCCAGACGATGTGTGAGGGCGGCGGTCAGGCCAACGCCATGGTGCTCGAGCGCCTGGGTTGACCGGCTGACCGGCGGTAGGGTTCCCGAGCTGCCCCAGCGCCTCGCCGACGTCGCTGTGGGTCCTGGATTGCCCGGCAACCCCTGCGGGAGTGGGTCAGCTCGCCGTGTCGTCGACGTTCCGGTCTGCCTGACCGACCTGTCCGCCGTGCCCCGCTGAAGGTTCGGACGGGCCGCCGCGGAAGCGGCTGATCGGCGAGCCCACGACGGGGGTGACGTTCATTGGGCGGTCATCCCACCGTCTGCGAGCACCACCGAGCCGGTCATGAAACTTGCCTCGTCGGAGGCGAGGAAGAGTGCGAGGTTGGCGATCTCCTCCGGTCGGCCTGGGCGGCCGATCGGCTGGAAGCTGTCGATCGTGGCGTAGACCGATTCGATCCCTCCCAACAGCTCGGCATGTGCATAGTTGATGGGCGTATCGACCCATCCGGGGCAGATCACGTTGCAGCGGATGCCCTTCTTCGCGTAGTCCAGCGCGATGCCACGCGAGAGCATGACGACACTCCCTTTGGAGGCCGCGTAGATCGTGAGGAGCGGCTCGGCGACGACGCCGTTGACCGACGAGATGTTCACGATGCTGCCGCCACCGTGCTCCAGCATGTGTGGAATGGCCGCTTGACACGCGTAGATCGGGCCCTTCAGGTTGACGTTCAGGGTGCGGTCGATGGTCGCGTCGTCAGCTTGGTGGAAGACCCCCGGCAGGTTGACACCAGCGTTGTTCACGAGAACGTCGATCGTGCCGAAGGCTTCGACGCAACGGTCTACTGCCGCTTCGACGTGACGGCGATCGCTGACGTCGGCGACGACCGCGATCGCCTCTCCACCGTCGGACGTGATGCCGTCGACGTGAGCCGTGAGCCCCTCCGCATCGCGGTCCACGCAGACCAGACGGCCACCTTCACGGGCGAATCGCTCGGCAATCGCAGCGCCGATCCCTGACGCGGTACCGGTGACAAGGCAGGACTTGCCTTCGAGGCGTCTCACGCTGCCCGGTCCCCTTCAGATCTCAATCCACAGGCATCAACGCCGGATCCTCCGACGTGCCGACGTTGGGATCGTCGATCGTCCTCACCGGGCCCTTGAACGTTCGCCTGGCGCCGGCCACCCAGGCGATCCACACCCCGAGCGCCAGAACGATGGTGACGAGCGGCGCGTAGTTGAAGTCACTCCAGCTGAAGCCCGTGTTCCACGGCACCGCCTCGGGTGAGGTCGGCAGGCAGAAGATGACCACGCAGATCACCACCCACACGATGGCGATGGCGTTGATCCATCGGAAGTGCTTACCGAGGTTCCACACCCCCGGCTCGAAGCGACTCCCCATTCGCCACCGGAGGAAGACCGGCAGGATGTAGGCGATGTACAGCCCGATCGTCGTGATCGACGTGACCGCGAAGAACGCCACCGGCAGGCCGGCGCTGTTGCCGAACAGTGCCGGGATCGTGATGAGGAGAGCGAAGACGACCACGAACAGAACCGCCCAGGTCGGCGTCCTGTGCTGATTCAGGCGTCGCCAGAGCGAGTGGCCCGGTACGGCGCCGTCCCGCGAGAACGCGAAGACCATCCGCGAGGCGGCCGCGACACAGCCCATCCCGCAGAACAGTTGGCCGATGGTGGAGATGTCGAGGACCAGCTTCGCGAGGCCGGTGCTGAGTGCGCTCTCGATGATGGGAACGGCCCCACCACCGCCCTTGTTGATCGCGGCGATGTGGGTTGCCGCGAACGTGATCGCCAGCAGGAGCGCCCAGCCGCCGACGGCCGAGTAGGCGATGGACGTCCACAACCCGCGGGGAGCGGCGCGTTCGGCCTCGTGGGTCTCCTCCGACAAGTGCGCTGAGGCGTCGTAGCCGGTGAACGTGTACATGGTGAGCAGGAATCCGAGCGGCAGGACGAAGAACCAGTAGAAGTGGCCGGAGAATCCACTGTTGTTGATCCGATGTGAGAACACCCAGGAGAAGCTCTGGTGCGTCGAAGGACCAAAGATCAGCACGCCCACGATCACGATCACCCCACCGAACATCCACCAGGCCGAGATCCGGTTCAGCAGTGCCACCAGGTGCGAGGAGAAGACGTTGATCAGGCTGTGAGCGGCGAGGATGATGAAGAACAGGATGAACGTATTGTGCAGAATCGTCGAGTTGTCGGTGGTCGTGAAATTGAGAATGAAGTGGAGTCCGTACAGGGCGAGTACCGAGTTCAGGAACGACGCGGCGCCGTAGTCGACGGCAGCGGTGATCGCGATCAGGCCGAGCAGGTTGAACCAACCGGTGAACCATGCCCATCGGACGCCGCCAAGGCTGTACGCCCAGTAGTAGATGCCGCCCGCGGTCGGGTATTTCGAGGCGAGCTCGGCCATCGAGAGCCCGACGAGGAGGACGAGGAGGCTGATGACCGGCCAGCCGATCGAGACCGCGACCGGGCCGCCGTCGTTCCACGCCTGTCCGTAGGTCGTGAAGCAGCCACTGAGGATGCAGATGATCGTGAGGGAGATCGCGAAATTGGAGAACCCGCTCCAACCCCGGTTGAGCTCCTGCTTGTAGCCGAGTTCGGCCAGCCGTTCCTCGTCTGACGACAGCGTCCCAGAACGATCGCTCATCCGGCCCTCCCCATGATTTCGTCCTGCGACGTGTCTCGCAGGGCATCCACCGCTCAACGAGCTAGGAGCCTATTACGCGAGTGGAGGACTGTCATTGATGGATCGTCCGACCTAGTGGCTGCGGTTCTGATTGCTCTCCCGAGCACCGATAGGGCCAGCCGAAGACCGGTTCGGTGGCGGGCGGCGATACGTCGGACCACGGGCTCAGTCGGGGAGCAGTCCGATCCGTGCGAGTGCCCGCCGGCACTCGCCAGGCCCGCGAACCTGTTCGGACCGGAACCCGAAGGTCCGGGCGGCCTCGGCATTGAGGGCAACGTCGTCCAGGTACAGCACGTTCCGGCGGTCCACCGGAAGCTGATCGGCGACTGCCTGAAAGATGTCGGTATCGGGCTTCACCAGGCCCAGTTCGAACGACAGGAACCGCAGGTCGAACAATCCGAGCATGGGCCACTCGGCGAACTGGTGGTCCCAGTGCAGCGAGTTCGTATTGCTCAGGCAGCCGATGGGCACGAATCGCTGAACCTCCTCCAAGAGCTCGTGCGCCCCCGGGAAGGGTCCGATCGGCCAGTCCTGGAACACCTTCAGAAATCGTTCCGGCGTGATGTCCAGCTGCCATTCGGAAACGACACCGACGGAGAACTCGATCGGTGAGCACTCACCCTTCTCGAACGTGCGAACCCAGGGGCACGCCAACCAGCGGTGCCACACTTCGTCGTCGCTGGCGATCCCGGCCAATTCCTGCAGCATTCCGATCCCGCCCAGTTCGATCAGAACGCCCCCGAGGTCGAACAGGACGAAGTCGACAGGCGGGTCGGACATGGCCCGAAATGTAGCGCCTGGTGGTCAGGGTGCCCGACCGTTCGGGCGTGCCGCAACCGCCTTAGAACTCGTCGGGGTGGCGTTCGAGGAGGAGCCGGGCCCAGTGGTCGCGCCCCGTGACGAGCAGCCGCTCGACATAGGGCCGCAGATGCCCTCGTACGTGGAACGGGCCCCCTTCGGTCCGGACCGTGTCCAGGGGGTCGTCGAGTCCGGTCCGGTCGAGTTGTGCCGAGGTCCACCCGTCCAGCAAGGATGCGCCGATCCGGGATGTCGCGTCGTCCGCATCCCAGAGGTCACGGGTCTCGTGCGGATCGTGGGTGATGTCGAACAGCATCTCGTCGCCCCAGTGCCCGTGGTATCCGTCGTGCCACGTCCGGAGGTAGAGGTGGTCGCCGTAACGGACGCTGCGCTGGCACGACCAGGCTCCCTGTGACAGCACGAGGTGGTCCCGTCCCGTGCCGGTGTCGAGATCGACGGGCTCACCGTCCCACGTGCGCGGGACCCGGAGGCCGGCGAGGTCGAGCACGGTGGCCGCGATATCGAGGTGGTACTGCAACCCCTCGTGGACGCGTGGCGCGACACCGGGCCAGCGCAGGACGGCTGGGATGTGGCAGGTGGCCTCGTCGGCCGCCTGATGGTCGGCGTACACGCCGAGCTCACCGAACGCCTCGCCGTGGTCGCTGCCGACCAGTACCGCCGTCTCGTCGAGCACACCGAGGTCGTCGAGCTTGTTCAGTAGTGAGCCGAGGGCGTCGTCGGCGTACCGGATACCGACGTCGTACCCGTCGAAGATGGCCTTGACCGCTTCCATGGAGTCCGCGTCCCACGGTTGACGTGGCGGAGGCTGACCCCACTCGTCGGGAGCGAAACCCCAGGGCTCCTGGGCCGAATGGGGTCCCGCCAGCTCCCAGTTGTGGGCCCGCACCGCTTCGGTGTGCCAGGCGGGCACGTCGTCGTCGGCAAACGGGTTCCCGAATTCGTCCGGTGTGTTGTAGGGCGTGTGCGGGTCCCAGAGATGGACGTGGAAGAACCAGTTGTCGGCCCTGCCCCGACGGTCCAGCCAGTCGAGCGCACCGGGCAGGACATGGTCGGCTCGCTCGGCGCCCAAGCCCCGCATCAGGTTCATCGCCTCCATGAACCCGTGGTTCCACCAGGTGGCCGAGTGTCGGAACGGGAAGCTCGAGATCGAGGCGGTCTGCCATCCGTTCCAATAGAACGTGCCTGCCCATGACTCGAGCCCGTAGCGGCTCATGAATCCACGGCCGGCTCCCTCGTCTCGGAGCTCGGCGCCGCTTCCGCCGTGGTCCACGACGCCGTTGCGAATGCCGAACGTGCCGGACATGAGTGCTGCCCGGCTCGGGAGGCACGGCACGTCGGAGGCGTACGTGTTGGCAAACCGCACCCCCTCGGCGGCCAGGGAGTCGATGTTCGGCGTCGTTGCGCGGTGGTAGCCGTAACAGCCGAGGTGGTCGGAACGCAGCGTGTCGATGTCGAGGTACAGCAGGCGCATTGGTCCCGTTCGTCGTCCGTGACTCGATGTGCACCGAATGTTGGCACACGTGGAAGTCGGGGACGCGGCTCGACGGGCAATCACGAGCGATCTGTCAGGTGGAGCTGCCTCCTGATCCACCGAACGCGTGGAAGGGCCGTCCCCGGTCTTCGACGTGGTCATGGTTGGGCCGAACTGTCCGGGGAGCGCGCCCTGCCATTCGTGCGCTGTGGTCGACGATGGCTCCGTCGCGGCGAAGCGGTTGTCCGTCGTCGGGCGGCTCCGGGAAGACGTCCCGCAGTGGCTCGGCGGCCGGATCGTGCCCGCGCCGCAGTCCCCTCTGGGCCCGGGTCGCAAGCGCCCACGCGACGGACTCGCCTATGGACGACCGGTACCGCTGCCCGGGACCGGGGCGGTCGGGCCCCGGGAAGATGAATCTTCGGTGACGCCAATCGTGGCGGTGGAATTTGTCGTTGACTTCGTCAGCCATCAGGCCGAGGACAATTTTCGAGTTCGCCGGTGCACGGTGGCCGGCGAAGGGCGGAAGAACCGAGGAGGGCCACGCTATGCGCGATGTCGGTACTTCGATGAACCGGCGGTTTCTGCTCGTCGGTTCGGCCGTTCTGGTGATCACGGGTTCGCTGTTCGGCGTCGCCGTGAATGCTGGAGCCATTGGCGGGAGCGCCAATGGTGGCGTGATCTCCGGAACCTACACGGGGCCGGGTTCGATCAGTCACTTCACGTGCTACAAGCCCAAGGCGAGCACCGCACAGTCCGGGTTCAACGTATCCCCGGTCATCCTTGCCAATCAGTTCGCACCGAACGGCTTCTCCGCCGCACTCGGGACGGTCACCTACCACTGCAACCCGGTGCAGAAGACCGTGGGCACCGCGACCAACCAGACGGTGACACCGATCGTGAACCCGGTTGCCCATCTGCTTTGCTTCAGCATCCTGAAGGCGCCGACCCAGCCGACCTACAACGTGCAGGTCACGAATCAGTTCGGGATTGCCGATATGACCACGAGTAAGCCGACGAGCTTGTGCGTCCCGTCGTGGAAGGAAGAGGGGACCCCGGCCAACCCGATCACCACCTGCTCCGGGTGCGTGTCGCTGCCCCAGGCCCAGGTCCAGCCGCCAGAGCCCGATCACTATGTCTGCTACACCGCCACCTATACGAAGGCGGCGGGGGCGGTACTTCCCACGTTCACCCTTCCGTCTGCACTGCAGCTTCAGGACGAGTTCATGACGAGCCCGGCGTCGGCGGCACTGAAGCCTCCGAATCTGGTGTGCGTGCCGACGGAGAAGACGGTCGTGCCGGGGATCGCTCCTACCCCACTGGCCAATCCGAGGGCCCATCTCGTGTGCTTCCCCGTCGCGGCAAAGGGGGTCACTCCGGTTCCCGTCACCGACCAGAACCAGTTCGGTCTGGGCTCCGTGTCCGATCTGGCGCTCTCCGAACTGTGCGTTCCCTCGTACAAGGAGATCATCACCACCAGCGGCCCGACGCCCACCACCGGGACGGTGGTCCTGACGGCGGTTGATCCGGCAACAGGTATCGGCCTCGTCGGCGCGACCTTCCAGGCCAGTGATGGCTCCGGGGCACCGGTGGGCACCTGCACCACCGATCTCACAGGACGCTGCAGCATCGGTGGCCTCACACCTGGTTCCTTCTCCGTCGTCCAGACCGGTGCTCCCGATGGCTACGAACCGGCATCTTCGAGCCAGACCGTGGACGTCAACGGTGAGAACAACGCCACTCTGAGCTTCTTCGACGTCTTTACCGAGTAGTCGGAAACACTGTTCGGTGGCCACGCACGTGTCGGCCGGCGGGCAAGCAGAATGGCGGCAGGACGGTCCATGTCCGGAGTGTCCTGCCGGGCCGGGTCAGCTCACGTCGTCGTCGGGGGCGGGCCCGGCCTCTCCGGCCTGCATGCGCACGTAGGCGGCCGAACCGGCCAGGAACCCGTCGACGTCCTGGGCGCGGGCCAGGGCGAACTGGGCGAAGTACTCGGGGACGTAGACGGCGTGGGACCCCGAGACGATCCCGTCGAGGATGGTGGCCACCGCCTCGTCGACGGTGATGGCGTCCACGCCGCCGGCGAAGGGGTCGTTGTCGGGCAGGGTGAACAGTTCGGTGTCGACCACACCGGGATAGACCACGGTGACCCGGATGCCGGACTCCCACAGGTCGACGGCCATCGCCTCGGAGAACACGGCCAGCGCGGCTTTGGATGCGTCGTAGGCAGCCTCGCCGGGCGAGCTGAGCGGAGCGGCCACCGAGGACACGTTGACGATGCGGCCCGAGCCCCGTTCGAGCATGTGGGGGAGCAGCGCCAGGGTCAGGCGGGCCGGGGACAGGAAATTGATGGCCATGACCGACTCGACGGTGGCGATGTCCAGTGCGGTCACGTGCCGTCGCTTGGGGATGCCCGCGTTGTTGACCAGGATGTCGACGCCGCCCAGCTCCTCGACCGCGTCACGGGCCAGGCGGTCGACCACGTCGGTGTCGGCCAGGTCGGCGACCCACATCCGAGAGTCCGGGGAGTGCGAGCGGCAGCGGTCGAGTACCTCGGACAACCGGTCGCGTCGGCGGGCCACGATCCCCACGGTCGCCCCGTGGACGGCCAACGCCTCGGCCAACCCCGCGCCGATCCCCGACGACGCGCCGGTCACCAGCACCCGTGACCCCCTGAACAGCTGGGTCCCGGTCACCGGTTCCTCCACACGGGGGCCCGCTTCTCGGCGAAGGCCCGGGGACCCTCGACGGCGTCCTCGCTCGAGAACACCTCGGAGGCGATGGACGACTCGATGCGGTACGCCTCCTTCATATCGACCAACAGGCCCCGCTGCACGGACTCCTTGGTCTTTCGGACGGCGAAGGGCCCGTTGGCCGTGATGCGCCGGGCATAGTCGTAGGCCCGGTCCATCAGCTCGCCCGGGGTGCAGACCTCGTTCAGCAGGCCCATGGCCAGGACCCGCGGGGCCGAGATCCGGTCGGCGCACAACAGGAGCTCCATGGCGGCCGGGTAGGGGATCTGGCGGGGCAGCCGGACGGTGGTCCCGCCGCCGGCGAACAGGCCCCGTTTGGGCTCGAGGACGCCGAATGTGGCGGTGTCGGCGGCGACCCGGATGTCGCAGCCGCCCAGCATCTCCATTCCGCCGGCCACACAGGTGCCGTTGACCGCGGCCACGATGGGCTTGTAGAGATTCACGTTCCGCAGCACCGCCTTCACCCCGTCGTCGATCCGGTAGCCGTCGATCTCGGTGAGGCCCTCGTTCTGCATGCGCGACTGGAGCCGGGTGATCTCGGGGATGTAGGTCTTGAGATCGGCCCCGACGCAGAAGTCCTCGCCCACACCGGTCACCACGGCCACCCAGGCGTCGTCGTCCTCGCCGAAGCGCTCCCAGGCGCCACGGAGCTGGGCGAAGTGCTCCATGTCCATGGCGTTTCGTGCCTCGGGACGGTCGATGGTGACGAGGGCGATGTGGTCGTCACCGCGGACGTAGTGGATCGGCATGGCTCTCCTTGGGCTCGGTGGGGCGGTGGTGGTGCGAGTGGTGCGTTCCGGTCCGACGGCTCACCGGTGGGCGGTGGAGACCCCCCGTCCGCCGGCGTCGAGGGTCACCGACTCCCCGGCGAGATCGTCCCCGGCGTCGGCCGCCTCGTCGAGTCGGGCGTAGCAACGGGAACCGTCGGGAAGGTCGCAGATCAGCGCCGTCCACTCGGGCCCCTCGCGCCCGTAGGTCGTGGAGAACGTGGCCACGGTGGCCGGTCCCTCGGCTCCGGCGGTGACCGGGACGCCGTCGGCCACCGGGAGCGGACCGGGCTGCCCGGAGGGCATCGACGGTGGCGGGGTGGTCGACCAGACCGTGGCCGCATGGCTGGTCATGTGCATCCCGACCCCGGTGACCAGGCCCCGGGAACCGGGATCCCCGCGCAGGGCCTCGACCATGGCCGCCAGTGCATGGGTGGCGTAGTTGCTGCCCGGGCCACCGTGGTAGGGGAGCCCCCCGGTGACGGTGAGCGTGCGGTCGTCGTCGATGCCGAGCGCATCCCGGGCGAACTGGAGGGAGGCGCCGAAGCACGAGTAGAGGTCGAGATGGGCCACGTCGTCGACGGTGAGCGCCCCGAGTGCCTGCGCGGTGGCCTTCGCCATCGCCGGGGAGCGCCACAGGTCCGAGCGGGCGGCCATGGCCGGGGGCTCCTCGGCCGTGCCCGTGCCCCACAGGTACACCCTCCGGTCGGCGGGGACGCCCAGACTGTCGGCCCGGGCCTCGGTGGCCACCAGGATGCCGGCCGCCATGTCGACGTCCATGACCGCGGTCATCAGCTTGGTGTACGGCGTGGCCACCATGCGGTTGGCGGTCGTGGGGGCGATGATCTCCTCCGGGCTGTGGGCCACCGGGAACCAGGCGTGCTCGGGTTGGGCGGCCGCCACCGACGACAAGGCGGCGAGCAGCTCGCCGAGCTCGGTCCGGTAGGCGTCGATCCCCTGTCCCCGATGGATGCGCCGCGCCGTGTCCAACAGGGCGAAGGTGAGGTAGGCCTGGTAGATGCCGTGGGCCGCCTCGAGACGGTCGAGGGTGATCGGGAACGGGCGCGCCTCGGCCGGGGGAAAGGACCAGGAGGGGTCGGGATGGTGGCGCAACGTGGCCAGCGCCTCGCCGCCGACCACCAGGGCCAGATCGGCCCCGCCACCGGCCATGGACGAGGCGACGTCGGCCGTCAGTCGGAGCGGGACCGACCCGCCGAGCCCGGAGTAGCGCCGGTGCGCGGGCGTAGCGCCCAGGCGCTCTGCCAGCCGCTCGCAGGGGTCGTCGTACTGCCACGACTGGCAGTAGACGACCTGCAGGCACTGGAGATCGGCGAGCGCCGACGGGCAGCCCGCATCGTCGGCGGCGGCACGGGCCACCTCCTCCCACAGGTCGAGGGGCTCCGGCGCCGGTCGGTCGCGCCAGGTCCGGCGGGCCGCGCCGATGATGCAGGGAGAGCGCGGGTCGACCGGCACGTCAGGACGGGCTGGATCGCCGAGGGAGTGCGATCGCCCGATCGGCGATGATGTTCTTCTGCACTTCGGTGGAGCCGCCGCCGATCGTGCTGTACCGCTGGAACGAGTACAGGCGGGTCCACTTGCCGCGGTCGACCGCGTCGGGGCCGCCCCGGGCCAGCACCCCTGCCGGTCCGAGCAGGTCGACGGACAGGGCGGCCAGGGTCTGGGCCAGGGCGGACCAGCTGAGCTTGGCGAAGGGGACCTCCGGCCAGTTCTTCTCGCCCTTGATGATCTTGGACAGCGCCCGCAGCGACAGGAGCCTGGCCAGCTCGATGTCGGTCCAGGCCCGGGCGACCCGGTCGCGAAGGGCCGGGTCGTCGAGCGCGTCGGGGTTGACCGATCGGGCCGCCGTGACCATGGCCCGCAGGTCGGCGGCCAGGATGGCCAGCTGGCTGGCGATCCCCACCCGCTCGTGGCCGAGGGTGCCCATGGCCACCATCCAGCCCTCGCCCTCGCCGCCGAGGCGGTAGCCGACCGGCACGCGGACGTCGGTGAAGAAGACCTCGTTGAACATCTCCTCGCCGGCCATGTCCCGGATGGGCCGCCGCTCGATGCCCGGCGCCTCGAGGTCCAGGATGAACGCGGTGATGCCCTCGTGCTTGGCACCCCGCTCGATGGCGGTGGGGTCGGTACGGAGGAGGAACAGGCCCCACTTGGCCAGGTGGGCCGTGGAGATCCAGATCTTCTGGCCGTTGACCACGTACTCGTCGCCGTCCCGGATGGCGGTCGTCCGGAG